>NZ_JBALDK010000046.1:0-21456 GCF_036917455.1 Nostoc sp.
ACCATCGGCTCGGAAATTTTGGAAAGCTTGGAATTGGGCACAGTGGATCTTAAATCCGGTGGCTGCGGTGGCAAAACAAGCCAGTCAGGGTTCTAGTAACCAGGCAACTCAGCAATTATTGGGGAATTTGAGTCAGTTATTCCGGGAAGCTGCCTTAAGAAACTTATGTCGGCAGGCGATCGCACTCTACGGACGTAGCATATTACCAGTTTCAGCAACTGTAGTATCCACGACTTTACCCAAGGCAAAAACCCAAACACTCCGAGAAATCTTGACTCAAGCTCAACCAGCCGAAGTAGTTGAGCAAAAACCCGTGAATATTCTGCTGGTGGGGCGCACGGGGTCGGGCAAAAGTAGCCTAATTAACACGCTATTTCAGTCCGATCTCGCAGCCGTTGATGTTTTGCCCAGTAGCGATCGCATTCAAAATTATCAATGGCAGACTCAAGGTGGGGAAACCCTGACGCTTTGGGATACGCCTGGTTACGAACAAGTCAACCGTGCCGATCTAAGAGACTTGGTGCTTGATTATGCTATCAATGCAGATTTGCTGCTATTAGTCACCCCTGCCCTCGATCCTGCCCTGCAAATGGATGTAGACTTTCTGCAAGACATCAAAGCAGAAGTTGCAGATTTACCTGCGATCGCGATCGTCACTCAAGTAGATCGGCTGCGTCCCATTCGCGAATGGCAACCGCCTTATAATTGGGAATGGGGCAATCGCTCAAAAGAAATTTCCATTCGGGAAGCTACTGAATATCGCGCCAAATTGCTGGGAACCTTCTGTAATCTAGTTCTACCCGTGGTTACAGGTGACAGCAAAACAAATCGAGTTGCTTGGGGAGTGGAGGCGCTATCGCTGGGATTAGTAGATGCGATCGCGCCTACCAAGCAACTCCGTCTCGCCCGCTTTTTGCGTAACCTTGAAGCCCGCACCGTAGCTGCGGCCAAAATCATCGACCACTACACCTTCCAGATGGCGACAACACAAGGACTAACGGCATTGCTCAAAAGTCCCGTCCTCCAGTTTGTTTCTACTCTCTCAACCGGATCTCCAGCCTTAGCATATATGCTGGCAGAGCAAATTCCTGTGGAACAGTTGCCGATTGTGATTGGCAAACTCCAAATGGCTTACGAGCTTTTCTCGCTCTTGAGTACAGCTAACTCTAACCCGCTCAACTTTGAATTGCTAGCCCTCTGGCCGCTAATGCTGGAAAATTCCACTTCACCCGATCGCAATGCCTGGGCATTTGGTCACGCCCTAGTGGAGTATTGGACTCAGAATTTAACGGTTCAACAACTCCGCAATCGATTTGAGTATTATCTATCGATTGCCAAATAATTTGTTTGCGTTGAGGAATTAATGTCGGCATCTTCAATTTTGTTACGCCTAAATAGCGAGTTTAGTAGCTAGGTTGACTCAATCTGATTAAACACCAAAAATTGCATTAGCCCATAGGCTTGATGCAGAATATTTACTTAGGAAAATCAAAATATTTATACACTAAAACTAGGAGAGAAAATGCGGTAATATCTCTTATCTCTTAACATCAAAGTTAAGATTACGATTAGAATAGGTGTCTGCTAAAACTTACCCGCCTTACCTGATTTTTTACACGACAGGCCTTTTGTTCGGAGTTATTTATGAAAAATATCTTACAAAGCTCCATATCTCAAGAACAGAATTTACATCAGGACAATAGCATTTCGTCTTATAATCGGCTGCTTTTGGTCGTGAAAGATTTGGCTTGTGTAAGGACAATTGAGGAAATTATTGAGATTGTGCGTTTGGCTGCGAGGGATCTCACTAATGCTGATGGAGTAACCTTTGTATTGCGGGATGGTGAATGTTGCCACTATCTTGATGAAAACGCCATCGGGCCACTTTGGAAAGGTATGCGTTTTCCCCTCAAGTCTTGCATCTCTGGTTGGGCAATGCTCAATAAACAAGCAGCCGTGATTGAGGACATTTACCAGGATGCAAGAATTCCTATAGACACATATAAAGTTACTTTTGTCAAAAGTTTGGTGATGCTTCCCATCCGAATTGCCGATCCATTGGGTGCGATCGGAGCCTACTGGAGTACACTACACCGAGCCACACCCGAAGAGATAGAATTGCTTGAGATTTTGACCGACACAACTGTAGAAATCTACTTCATAGAAGTTTTGCATCAGTTCTTTTGCCAATTTTCCGGTTTGTAGTGTCTACATAATTTAAAAATTCATAATTCATAATTATGTTTCAGATAAAGATTTAAACCTTATTTGAAACAGGACTGTCTACATAAACATCCGGTACAAACCCATTATAATTACGAATTACGAATTACGAACTAGAAAGTCACCACACTCCGAATTGATTCACCTTTGTGCATCAATTCAAAAGCATCATTAATTTGCTCAATAGGCATTACATGAGTAATCAAATCATCAATATTTATCTTACCTTCCATATACCAATCAACAATTTTCGGCACATCTGTACGTCCTCTAGCGCCCCCAAATGCTGAACCTTTCCAAACGCGCCCGGTTACTAATTGAAAAGGACGAGTACTGATTTCCTGTCCAGCACCAGCAACACCAATAACCACACTAACGCCCCAACCTTTATGGCAGCATTCTAATGCTTGGCGCATAATTTTTACATTACCGATACATTCAAAACTGTAATCAGCACCACCTTTAGTTAAATCAACCAGATAGGGAACTAAATCGCCCTCTACTTCCTGAGGATTGACAAAGTGAGTCATCCCAAACTTTTCTGCCAAGGCGCGTTTGCTGGGATTAATATCCACCCCAACAATCATATTTGCCCCTACCATCCGCGCCCCTTGGATAACATTTAAACCAATACCACCCAAACCGAAAACCACTACATTTGCTCCCGGTTCCACTTTGGCAGTATTGATGACTGCGCCAACACCAGTAGTCACACCACAGCCAATGTAACAAACCTTATCAAAGGGCGCATCTTCCCGAATTTTTGCCAGAGCGATTTCCGGTAACACCGTATAGTTGGCAAAAGTGGATGTACCCATATAATGATGAATCATCTGCCCATCGATGCTGAAACGACTCGTGCCATTGGGCATAACACCGCGTGCTTGAGTTAGGCGAATAGCTTGACAAAGATTAGTTTTGAAACTCAAACAATATTCGCACTGGCGGCATTCGGGAGTGTATAAGGGAATTACACGATCCCCTGGTTTGAGACTAGTGACACCAGCGCCTACTTCCACTACCACGCCAGCACCTTCATGTCCCAAAATTGCCGGAAACAAACCTTCGGGATCGTCACCAGATAGGGTAAAAGCATCGGTATGGCAAACCCCACTGGCTTTTACCTCAACTAACACTTCCCCAGCTTGTGGCCCCGATAGTTGAACGGTTTCAATTGTTAATGGCTTACCTGCACCGTAAGCTACTGCTGCTTTAACTTGCAACATCAGCCCCTCCTATATATTTATTTGACGTTCTCCCTAGTGCTGAAACACGAGGATTATTTTACTTGCACACATTGAGCGCATGATACACTTTTGTATCACTTCATCGTATTTAATCAGGACGATCGCCGCTATTAACCATAAATATCACTCTGTTAAAATTTTATTCTCTAGCTAGATTAGTAAAAGTTGGCAACAGCTGTTTTAGCAACGATGTAAACTTGATGTCAGCAGCAACCCCCAAATATTTTGTCCACCCTTCGATTAATACATTTTGTCACAGCTTATGAACCCTGCCCTAACTCAAATTGGCGCTCAAATGTCCAACCTGACTGGCGTAAGAGCAATCATGAAGGATATTATCGAGACTTTACGAGGGGGTGCAGGGCAGCAGTTTATTAATTTGAGTGCTGGTAATCCGTTGATTTTGCCAGAAGTAGAGCAGTTATGGCGAGATTGTACTGCACAGCTTTTGGCTAGCCCAGACTATGGTGAGGTAGTTTGTCGCTACGGCTCAAGTCAGGGCTATGCACCATTAATTGAAGCGATCGCCAATGATTTTAACAAACGCTACGGGTTAAACTTAAGCGATCGCAATATCCTCATCACTCCCGGTAGTCAAAGCCTCTACTTCTACGCTGTTAATAGCTTTGGTGGCTACACCTCTAGCGGCGAGTTAAAACAAATCGTTTTACCCCTCAGTCCTGACTACACAGGTTACGGCGGCATCTGCTTAGTTCCTAAAGCCTTAACTGCCTACAAACCAACTCTTGATATTGATGCAGCCGCGCACCGATTTAAATATCGCCCCGACTTCAGCCAACTGTCGATTACAGAAAATACTGGTTGTGTCCTCTTCTCTCGCCCCTGTAATCCTACTGGCAATGTCCTCACTGATGATGAGGTGAAGAAAATTGCTGCCCTGGCTGCGCCTTATAATTTGCCCGTGTTAATTGACTCGGCTTATGCGCCTCCCTTCCCAGCATTGAACTTTACCGAAATGACACCAGTGTTTGGTGATAATATTTTACACTGCATGAGTTTATCGAAAGCAGGATTACCAGGAGAAAGGATTGGGATTGCTATTGGCGATGAAAAGTGGATTGAAGTACTGGAGTGTTTCCAGGCAAATATGAGTCTCCACTCTTCACGTTATGGCCAAGCGATCGCAGCTCTTGCAATCAATTCTGGTGCATTAGTAGAAATTTCTCATACTGTCATCCGTCCCTTTTACCAAAATAAATTTACCGTTTTAGAAACTAGCTTAGAACAAGCGATGCCCAAGAATTTACCTTGGTTCCTCCATCGTGGTGAAGGAGCAATTTTTGCTTGGTTGTGGTTAGAGGATTTACCCATCACTGACTGGGAATTTTACCAGCAATTAAAGCAAGTAGGTGTGATTATTGTCCCTGGAAGTACCTTCTTCCCCGGTTTAGAGGAAGAGTGGGCACACAAGCACCAATGTTTCCGCATCAGCCTCACAGGTACGGATGAAGAGATAGCCACTGCTATGGAACGTTTAGCAAAAGTGGCTGAAGAAGCTTATAAAGGTGCGGCGGTGACTGCCTGATTAAGGGCAGGGGAGCAGGGGAGCAGAGGAGCAGAGGAGCAGGGGGAGCAGGGGGAGCAGGGGGAGCAGGGGAAGAAGACAAATGACAAATGACAAATGACAAATGACAAATTTAGATGATTGGTTAGAAATTGGTAAAATTGTTGCCCCTCAAGGATTATCTGGGGAATTACGGGTTTATCCTGTATCTGACTTTCCCGAAAGATTTGAGGTGCCAGGAAAACGTTGGTTGTTGCGTTTAGATGGCACAGAACCACAACCAATTGAATTATTGACAGGACGTTATATCAGTAACAAAAACTTGTATGTAATCAAATTAGCTGGTGTAGAAAATTGCGATCAGGCGGAGGCGTTGCGCGGTTGTAAGTTGATGGTACCAGCAAGCGATCGCCCCCAATTAGGCGAAGATGAATATCATGTCCTCGATTTGATTGGCTTAGAAGTTTTCATGCAAGCATCTGGCGAACTCGTGGGTACAGTAGTAGATATCATACCCGCCGGGAATGATTTGTTAGAAGTCAAGTTCCATGAATCCTTTGCGAATGACAAAGGACAAATGACAAATGACAAAAAACAAAAGACTGTTTTGATTCCATTTGTGGAAGCGATCGCACCAGTAGTAGACTTGAAATCTAATCGCATTGAAATTACGCCACCGCCTGGGTTATTGGAAATTAATAATTCGTAATTATTACTCTATGAATGAATCTGAGAAAACGACATCTCAAGCAACAGAAGCAGCTTTAATTCAAATTTGGCAAATTGGCATCCAATGTTTTGGGGTTACAGGTTTAATGGAGATATCAACACAACGGGACAGTAAAGAAGTTGTACGAGGGATAAGATAAAACTTTCCGCTTCTAGTGTCCCGACCTATGCCAGTTGTTAATTGAGTGCTGTAGAACCGCTCTACATGATTGATACAGCATTCAACCGAGTTCAGTTCCCGCTCTACAACTGGCTAGAATTGAAAAAAACCAAATAGAACCTTAGAAGATGTAGATAGCCGGCAATAGTTACCTACACACCTAAGTAGGGTGCCAGGGCTAAAGTTTTGGTACTATCAGCAAGGAGAAGGCGATCGCACAGGTTCAACAGTTCTAACTCAGTAGAGGTCTGTCGCATCAGTCGCAGGAAATGCCCTTCAGCGTCAACACTCAGGGCAATGTAGTTGAGGAACATTTTCAGGTAGCCGGCGCGCGATCGCTCTGGCATGTTGGCTGCGTTTGGGGTTTGCCATAAACGATCGATATAGTTGCGTACCTCTATTAAAGGAACAGGCGCGATCGGCTCAAAACGTAAAGCCTGCCGAATTTGACTAAAAATCCAAGGATTGCCGATTGCCCAGCGCCCCACCATCACACCCGCCGCGCCCGTTTGAGAAAGCACTTCAATCGCAGTTGTCGCCGAGGAAATATTGCCATTGGCAAGCACTGGACAATTGACTCGTCTGACTGCCTCAGCAATCAAATCATATTTCACTGCCCCGTGGTACATATCTTTCACCGTGCGACCATGCAAACTCAGCAAATCTATGCTGTGGCGATTGATGCTATCTAGAATTTCATAAAAGGTATCTGTATTTTCAAAGCCGAGGCGCATCTTGACGGTCAAAGGTCGATCGTTGACTGCTTGCCGCAATTCTGCCAAAATCCGATCCACTTTTTCTGGTAATAGAAGCAATCCACCCCCAACATTTTTGCGATAGATTCTAGGTGCTGGACAGCCCATGTTCAAGTCAACTCCAGCAATGTTATAGCGGCAGAGATCAATTGCTGTTCTTACTAAGTCTGGAATACTTTCGCCGATCATTTGAGCAAAAACGGGGCGACCCGTGTCGTTTTCGGTGATTGCTGTCAGAATGCTACGATTAAGCCGTGAGGTATCATTGACGCGGAAATACTCGGTGAAGAAGTAGTCAGGGCTACCGTACTGGGCAATGACCTTCATAAACCAGAGGTTTGTCACGTCCTGCATGGGTGCTAGAGCGGTGAGAGGTAGGTATGGATGGAGCGATTGGGGGAGCGATACCTGGGACGACATGGAGATGAGAGCGTTCGACAAAGCATCACTGTATCAAAAAATGGAACTCCAGTATTGACTAATAAGTAAATTATTATGCGAAACATTATTTCAACTACAGATTCTCTAGTTCACAATCCCATGCCAAAATCGATAATTATCCGTTTGGAGAATATTTATAAAATATATGGCAGTGGGGAAACTGAGGTTAAAGCACTCAACAAAGTCAATTTGACTATCAATGAGGGTGAATATTGTTCAATTATGGGGCCTTCTGGTTCAGGTAAATCCACAGCTATGAATATTATTGGCTGTCTAGACCGACCCACAGGCGGACATTATTACTTAGATAATATTGATGTAGCGCAGATGGACGATCGCTCTTTAGCGCACATTCGCAACAAAAAGCTGGGGTTTGTCTTCCAACAATTCCATTTATTGCCCCAACTCACAGCATTAGAAAATGTGATCCTGCCAATGTTGTATGCTGGTGTGAATCCCAAAGAAAGAAGCGATCGCGCAACGGTTGCATTGACGCGGGTAGGTTTAGCAAATCGCCTCAACAACAAACCAACTCAACTATCTGGTGGACAACAACAAAGAGTAGCGATCGCTCGGGCGATCGTCAATCGCCCTGTAGTACTCCTAGCCGATGAACCCACAGGCGCACTTGATTCGCGTACAACCCAAGAAGTCTTAGATATTTTTAGCGAACTCAATGCCAGTGGAATCACCGTTGTTATGGTAACTCATGAGCCAGAAGTTGCCCGCCAAACCCAGCGCATCGTCTGGTTCCGCGATGGTGAAGTGGTACACTCCAACCTCACCCCAGCCGACTTGAGTAACCTTTCTGTGTCATAATTTAGTTAAGGCTGAATTCGCCCTTGGGTTTCCCGCAGGGTATGTGGTGGAAAGTTTGTGTAGCCGCAACTTATAGTCACCAGAAATGATAAATGCGGTTTTGATTTGATTACAAACTCGGCGTTTTCCCAGTTTCTGCTTGCGTTGCGATCGGCTTAACATCGGTGTAACCAAATTCACCAGCTATTGTCCGAAACACTGACATTTGTTCTTCAAAATCTAGTCCTTCAATTTGGGAAACCAAATCATTAATCGCCTTAGCCGGCTGGTAGCTAGCTGGTAATCCAACCACCTTATCTCCCATAGCTACTGCCCAAGCATACCAAACTAACAACTGGTTGTTTTCTTTGATCGCCCCATAAGCACGAGAATATTCTGTATCTTTGCGGTTAACAATATCCCGCATAATATCTAGCTGCTGCTCATCGGAGAATTCAAAATAATCTCCTAGCAAAAGTGGTGCTAATTCTGGTTCAGCCGCAGCAGGAGCAGCTGGCGTAATTGAATCACCCATCTTTTTATAAACAAGATAGAACCAAGCTAATTTGGCATCGGTATCTAAGGCGTTAAATGCGTCCACCAATTTTTGAGTTTCATCACTCTGGGCTTGAGAAATAGTTTTGTCGTAACTTGCAGCCATAATTTTGTCTTCAGCGAAATTTAATACACCAAACTAAGTGTTACCAGAGTTTGAGTGTCAGATTCTAGTACCGATAGAAAGAGTTAAATTACTTTAAAAATCTAGCTTTAATCTACCTTTTAATAGAGGTAAAAGTCTCTCTGAAGGAAGCAATGAAGTGGCACATTAACTTGTTACTATTGTTACAGCAATAAAAATTTACCTTAAGGTTTTTAGTTATGTCTGATAAAGCAAAGCCCAATTTAGATGAAGTAAAGCCCAATTTAAATGAAACTTCCACCCATGATGCCCAATTAGCTGCTGATAGCATAGCTAGTGGTGAAGAAGAAGCACCAAAGGTCAATTTTGATGCTGATTATGCAGCTGCACAAAAATTCAGCGTTAGTGAAGTCGATCGCACTGGTAAAGGTGCAGCAGCAGCCGAAGCAGCAACTGCACCTCAATATCAAACCTCTACACCACAAGAAACAAAAACTCAAACGCAGTCAACTGGTAATCCTGACGATTATCTAGAGTTAGCAAAGGAAGTTGGCAATTCTAATACTGAGGGTGTAGCTAGTGTCAGTGATGAACTAGTACAAAAAGCTTTAGAAAAGGGTCAACCGAAAAAATAACTTTTCATAACCCAACCTTTAGACATCTGCTGGAAAAGAATGTAGAGACGTAGCTGTACTACGTCTCGAAAATGCTTATGGATAATTCATATTTAATTTATAGAGATTGTTTATTAACTAACAACCATTCATCACTTCTAAAAGTTCGCTAGGTTGCTGAATTAAATAATCTGGATTTTGTTTGGCCAGTACTTCCGGCGAGTTAAAACCCCAAGTTACTGCAATAACTTGGATGTTTGCTTTCTTTGATGCTTCTATATCTCTGGTTTCATCTCCGACATAAATAACTTCTTCAGGTTGGAGTTGCTTTTGCTTCAAGACATTATTGATTATGGTTGTTTTGCCAAAAATTGTAATTCCTGAGTAGATGAAATCAAATAGGTGATTTAAATCATTGATTGTGAGAAATTGTGTAACATTCTCTTTAGAGTTAGAAGTGATAATGCCCAGTTTATATCCTTGATTTTGCAGTTCTATTAATGCTTCTTTAATTCCTGGAATTGGTTTTAATTCTGGGATTTTGTTTTTTAATTCTCCTTTAACTTTTTTCACTAAAAAAGGTATTTTAAATAGAGAAACTCCTGAGTACTTAATAATTTCCCTCGATGTTAAGTTTTTAAGGAGGGCCAATTGCTCTGGATTTATGTGTATAAAACCAAAGTCTACAGCTAGACGATTAGCAATACTTACAAGGGCATCTACTGTATCAGCAATAGTGCCATCAAAATCAAAAATAATTACTTTCGGGGTCATTATTTGCCTGGATGCGTCAAGATTAGCTAGGGCGTTGCGTCGTAACATTTCTGGCTTAATCCGCCGCAAGGCAGATGCTGGAAATTGTTTATCCCACTCCCGATCTGAGATGTTGGCTAATTCTAGCAGTTGGGGAGCAATATTCCCAGGATAGGGCTGAAACTCTTCAATATCAGTTGTATTAGCAAAACGTTGATTCCAAGGACAAACATCTTGGCAAATATCACAACCAGCAACCCAGCCTTGCAAATGAGGTGTGAGTGTCTGTGGCAGTTTGTCGTCCCGATTTTCAATTGTATGATAAGCGATGCAGCGATTAGCATCCACAACAAAAGGTTTAGTAATTGCACCCGTAGGACAAGCTTGAAGACAACGAGTACAGCTACCGCAGTGTTCTGTATGCGGCCGATCGCTCTCTAATTCCAAATTCGTTAACACTTCTCCCAAAAATACCCAAGAGCCATATTCTCGTGTAATCACATTACCATTCTTGGCAATCCAACCAATTCCGGCAAGTTGAGCCAACACTTTATCTTGCACTGGCCCAGTGTCTGCGTAATAACGAACTCTTACACTTTCACCCAGTGACTCTAACCATGTAGATAGCTGCTTGAGTTTCTTATGCATCACTTTGTGATAATCCCTTCCCCAACCATAACGGGAAATTTTGGCGAATTCCTTGCCTTCGGGACGTTGATGTGGTGTGTAGTAATTTAGCGCCAAACACACTAGCGATCGCGCTTCTGGCATTACTAACCGGATATCCTGACGTTTTGGGTTAGCCATCCATTCCATATCGGCGTGATAACCCAGTTCAATCCATGCTTGTAACCTCTGCGCTTCTGTGGCATCTACCCTATCTACAGCAGCAATTCCAACTTTGTGAAAGCCCAACTCGCTGGCCTTTTTTTTCACTACACTACTGCTTGTTACGGAATACTGACTCATTTTTTTTATCTGGATTTTGCCTAAACAAAGGCAAATAAATTATACATTACGTAGTCAATACCTTGGATTAATATTTGTTGCTTTCTCTACTTCCATCGTGAGGAAGATTTGTACAGATGTGAAAATCTATCTCAAAAGCAGCTTTCTTTTTACCTATTTTTGTATTGAAATGAATATTTAGCCAGCATAATACAGCTAATTTTATGACCTCTGCTGAATTTATATCCCCAGCACAGTTGAAAGAAGAATTCCAGATTGAGGGAATTACAGAAACAAGTGTACTGCGTTATTTTGAAACCTTAAATGCAGGAGAATTTGAGGCAACTGCTGCCTTATTTGCGGTTGAGGGTGTGATGCATCCGCCATTTGAATCTGATATTGTGGGGACAGATGCGATCGCAGCCTATTTAAAAAAAGAAGGACAAAACGTTAAAGCTTACCCCAACACAGGAATAGCCGAGACTTTAGAAACCGGAGAGATCCAAGTCCAGGTGACAGGGAAAGCTCAAACTTCGTGGTGTAGTGTAAATGTTTTGTGGTTATTTATCCTCAACCAACAACGGCAAATTTTATATACTCGAATCAAACTTTTAGCTTCTCCCCAAGAGTTACTTTCTTTACGTCGTGAAAAGTAGTAAATATCTATAATGTCTTTGGGAATGTTTGATATTACCCAAAACAAAATCTAGGTATCAAAAATTCCGATAAATAAGTTTTGGCTATTTGACTAATTCGGGTAAGGTCGCCTCCAACTTGAGACAGTTAGCACCATCAATCTGCAACTGGTAATCTACTTTATCCATCAGACGATTCATAATCAGCCAACCATAACCACCTTCTTGTTTTTCCAATGGGTTTGGAGCGTAATAGTTAGACATATCAAATCCTTCGCCGTAGTCCCAAATTTCTAGGGCAAGATCCCGATCCTGGACTTCTAAACGCAATAAAATCGGTAGATTTGGTTTGTCTTTGTGGGCATGACGGACTGCATTTGAGTAAGCTTCCACCAAAGCCAATCTTAAACGACTTGATTGCCGCGACCAATCTACAGATTCTCCTAACTGAATTTTCAAACATCCCAGCAACCAGTTTTCGACAATATTCAGAAAATTCAAGTCACTTGGTACATGAAGCTCACTTTTCACAACTTACAAAATCTCCAGCGAAAGTATAGTTTGATCGTCTTCTTGAACGTTGTTATCTGCCTGGATGCGAGCTAGTAAATGGTTGAGAGAAAGCGGTTGTTCCTCTTGTTGTAACAGTTGCCAAAGACCATCTTGGTTTAGCATCGAACGGTTAATTACCTCAACATCAGACTCGGTTTTTACTGTTAAATCAGAATTATTTGAAATCATTGCTTCTGTAATTCCATCACTGGCTAGTAACAATGTGTCTCCAGCAGCAAGAACCAAACGACCAGACTGTGCCTGCCACTTGGGTAAAATTCCCAAAGGCACGCTGCGGACTTTGAGGTAATTAGGATTGTTGGCTAAAGCATCTTGGCGTGACCATAGCAGTGGATAAATATGACCAGCATTCGTGTAAACCAGTTCCTTAGTACTAGGGGTATAACAAGCTAACACAAGAGTGACAAAATAATTATTGCTAATTAAATCTTCACTCAGAGCGTGATTGAGGTTTTGCATGACCACATTCGGCTCGGCTGGTGTTTCTTGAGATAATTCCCGGCGCAAAACTGAAATAATACTAGCCATAAATAAAGCTGCTGGTACGCCCTTACCAGAGACATCACCTACTGCTAACCATAAATCGCCTTTGGGATGAACAAATACTTCAAAGAAATCGCCTCCTACTTCCCGTGCTGGGTAACAGCAAGCTTGCACTTTCACACCTTTGATATCAGGTAAACTTTGACGTAGCAAGTTGTATTGAATTTGGCGAGCCACCTCCAACTCATTATGAATCTGCTGTTGCTTTTCTTGGAGACGTTGGTAGAGTTTTGCTTGAGAGAGGGCTAAGGCTGCTTGTTCCGCAACACCTGCAATTAGTAGGATGTCCTCATCTTGCCAGGGGCGATCGCGTCCCCATTGGTGCAGGGCCAGCACAGCCAACAAATGCTGTTGGTAGCTAAGTGGCACAACTAGATGGTGACAGGGGTTGCCCTGGTATGTTTCTTGAGTAAGTTGATAATGACGGGTTTCCAGCACTTTTTCGATTAAAACACTGGAGTCGAAGAAGCAATCTAATACATTAGATTTGGGATCGTGGTATAAAAACTGGTCTTGGATGAGGCGATCGCCCTCTACAGGTCTGAGCAAGCAACTGGTAGCGTCAAATGTTTGTCCAATGGTTGCTACAATTTTTTGCAGCATACTATCGTAGTCTAAAGACTCCCGAATTGCAGTTGTTACCGCATTAAACAAAGATTCTCGCTGTAAGGCCCGACGCAACTCTTGGGTGCGCTTCTTAACTACGCGATATGTATCAGTGGCTTGCTCAACTAATGCCCGCAGTTTATCTGGATTCCAAGGTTTGGTAATGTACTTGAATACCTGACCAGAGTTAATGGCATCTACCAAATCTTCGACATCAGTAAAACCAGTTAACAAAATTCTTATCGTGTCTGGAAAGCGTTCTACGGTGCGGCTAAAAAATTCGGTGCCATTCATTTCTGGCATTCGTTGGTCAGAAATAATCACCGCCATTTCGCCAAATTGATCCAAGATTTCCAGAGCGCTAAAGGCATGATTGGCTTTATATACTTGAAAATCTCGCCTAAAAGTGCGGTAGAGTAAATCTAGGTTATCTGGCTCATCATCTACCACCATGAGCTTAAGTTTTTCCACCCCTGTCTCAGCCATATTTGACTTTATTTTTCCGATATTTGAATGGCGATATAATGTGATGTTTATACCACCTGGGAAATCACAGAAAATCAGAGAAGTCATTAACTTTGAAAATATCACTTTCTCAAAGTCGTGAGTTCTCCTTAATGGTTCTCAATTGCTCTAGATCAAAAAGACCTTTACCCAACTAACCCAGAGCGCAAGGCGCGGACTGCTGCTTGGGTACGGTCATCGGCACATAGCTTATTCAAAATATTGCGAACGTGAGTTTTTACAGTCCCAACAGTGATGTAAAGTCTTTCCGCAATTAGTGCATTACTACAACCTTCGACAATCAACTGTAACACTTCTAACTCCCTTTCTGTCAGGGTGTAAGGTTGAATTCCTTCCAGATTCTCGACATAATCAGGGTTAGAGGCAATAGTCTTAGTATCTACAAAAGCCGATTCCAACTTTTGAGGATTTTGTTGCGCTTGTTGTAATACAATTCGAGCGATCGCTGGATCGATCCAGGCGTTGCCATTGTAAGTTACTCTCACAGCTTCCAGCAAATTATCAAATTTGATATCTTTCATACAGTAAGAGTCTGCACCAGCGGCAAAAGCTGCCAACACAGCTTCTTTGTTATCCCGCAGCGTCAAAATTAACACTTTTGTGGCTAGTTGCTGTCCATTAGCAGTAGATTTTACCTCCCGTGTTAGCTCAATGCCATCTTTGTCTGGTAAACCAATATCCACGATGGCAATATCAGGTTGTACCATTTTTAACATTTTTAGCCCCTCGGCAGCATTGGCAGCTTCACCGACAACTTCAATTTCATCCTTTTGGATAAGCGCTGTCCGAATACCTACACGAGTTAGATCGTGATCTTCAATCAGAGCGATACGAATTTTACTCATAGCCAACTTCAGCCCGTTACAATACCTTAACCATAAAGTCGAGTTTCGTGACATCCTCCCACACTAACTACAAGCAGTATAGTGGGGAGCAATGCGATTTTGTGAGCAGGGGATGCAGGGGGAGCAGGGGGAGCAGGGGGAGCAGGGGATGCTCTTGAGGCAGGGGAGGCAGGGGAGGCAGGGGGAGCAGGGGGAGCAGGGGGAGCAGGGGATGCAGGGGAAGAGAAAGAAATAAGTGTATTTATAGCTATAAAGGTCGTAAAAAATACTAAAGTTTTCTCTTCACTCCCCCTGCTCCCCCTGCCTCAAGAGCTCTTTTCACGAGGATCTCACTTTTTCGCGTTGCTCCCGTGTAGTGGGGGGCTTCTGTTCCCGGAACCAGAGTTGCGAGTTTAGCTTTTTATACTGAGTGAATATTACACCTTAACAATAAAATTTGCACTGGTTTAGCCCAAGTACAAGCACTCTTAGGAATCCCCACTTTTAAGACCATCGGTTGGTGGAGCCAACTTTTAAAGTGGCGAGAATGTCAAGTTTTCTATTATTGCAAGGCTCTGGAAATCTTTGCTGCTGAAGTTCTAATATAAAAAATTTGATAAACTTAACATTTAAGGAAATCTGGTGTGAGAATTACTCAAGAATAGGCTATGTCTAAAGGCGATCGAGCGTTTTCAGTATTGGGAATCCCAGTTCATGTGATGGCCAACTATCCAGGCTGGTTATTAGAATGTCTACAACAAGGCAGAGGAATTCATGTAGTAACGCTCAATGCAGAAATGACTATGCAAGCAGAGCAGAATCAATTCCTCGCTCAGGTCATTAAAAATGCTGAACTAGTAATTCCAGATGGAGCCGGGGTTGTTCTGTATTTGCGGTGGCTATTATGGCAAAAAGTGCGGCGTTTTCCGGGGATTGAATTAGCAGAAACACTTTTGCAAGAACTTGGGAAACAGCAGACAGGAACAAAGGTATTTTTCTATGGAGCAGCGCCTGGAGTAGCCTCAAATGCGGCAGACTTTTGGCAGCAGCAAATTCCCGATTTGAGTATAGTCGGAACTCACTCAGGCTACCATTCCCCAGAAGAAGAAGCACAATTGAAACAAACTCTTGCTCAATTGCAGCCACAAGTAATTTTTGTCGGTTTGGGAGTACCACGTCAAGAGTTATGGATTGCCGAAAACCGCCATTTGTGTCCTCAAGCAATTTGGATTGGCGTTGGTGGTAGTTTTGATATTTGGTCAGGAACTAAAACTCGCGCTCCCGCCTGGTTAGGAAATAATAATTTGGAATGGTTGTATCGGCTTTATCAAGAGCCTTGGCGTTGGCGGCGAATGTTGGCTTTGCCAGCGTTTGCAATGAAATCGTTTGTTTATCGTTTGACAGCAAAAGGTGCAATTAGTTAAGAGTTAAGCTAGCGGATAGCTATAGTTTAGCCAGTGTTATTACTGAGGTCTTCAAAAAATTTTAAATTTTCTTTGTTGAATTTTAAATTCCCAGGCGAAACCTGGGAATCCTTATTTTTGAGAGGAATGTCACATCTAAGCCGGCAAGCTGTTTAGTTGTGGGTATGAGGAAAATTTAACAATGCCAGTATTAACAACTCAAGTTAAGACAGATAAATCCGTTCATATAGAGGATTGTGAAAGTCAACAGTACGTTAGCAAGACTACTGCAAAGGTGGCATTGCAATCTGTAAGTAAGACTTATGCTAACGGCACTCACGCCTTGCTGAATGCGAGCCTTGAGGTAAAAAAGGGAGAATTTCTGTTTATCACAGGGCCAAGTGGTTCTGGTAAATCAACGCTCTTGAAAATGTTGTATGCCCAGGAGTTGCCTACACAGGGAGAGGTAATTGTTGATGAGTGTAATATAGCGAGTTTAAGGGGCGATCGCTTGTCATTATTCCGGCGACAGATTGGCATTGTCTTTCAAGACTACAAACTAATTAGCCAACGAACAGTAGCAGAAAATGTGACTTTTGTACTGCAAGCTCAAGGGTATACCCGTAAAGAAATTCAACGACGTTTAGAACCAACTTTAAAGTTGGTGGGTTTACTCAGTAAAGCTGACTGCTTTCCAGATCAACTATCTGGAGGAGAACAACAGCGAGTGAGTATTGCCCGTGCGATCGTTGGAACACCACCACTACTATTGGCAGATGAGCCTACTGGAAATCTCGATCCAGATAATTCCTGGCAAGTAATCCAAATTCTCCAGAAATTAAACTCCTTTGGCGCGACGGTAATTGTTACCACCCATGATGAACAATTGGTGCGGCGGTGCAATCATCCGGTAGTGCAAGTTCGCAATGGACAACTGTCTCGAAAATAGTTATTTGTCATTAATTTGTCATTGGTCATTGGTCATTGGTTATTTGCAAAGGACAAAGGAGAAAGGATAAATAACTAATAAACCTGATGCTTGGCTTTTGCTGATATGGGTATGAAAGTTGCTGCTGTTTTAGGGGGTAGAACTTGTAGGCGATGGTCTCCGACCGACCGGAGGTCATCGCAAACTTGTAAAATCTTAAAAGCTGCCTCTCGGATTGCAACTTCTTCCTCTCGACTAAGTAAGAGTTGTAAGCATTCGGCAACATCTTGCTGCACTGAAGAATCAACTCGCTGACGGCTGATGAATTTAGTTAGTTGACGTAGGGCAATCAAGCGTTTCAATGGATCTTTGTCTGTTAAATTGACCAACAACTGCTCGAGGTGGTCTTCTTCTCGATTTTCATAAAAGTTGACAAATTGCCATACCAATAAAATTAAAGTTAACAAGGTTCCCACGCCTTGGACAATAGCACCAGCCGCAATCCAGGAACTGTGAGATTCAACCCAAATTGCCGCAGCCATGTAAGTGCTGACAGTAGCAAGACCACCACTAATGACTGCTAAAGCTAACCGACGATTTGAACTGTTTAAGAACTTACGGATCTTAGACCAGTGCAATTGCCAGTCCCACTCCTGCATTGAGTAAACCAATACCATTACCCCAACGCCGATAAAAAGAGCTAATAGCAGTTTCCAGTTCCATAACAACATAGCAACAATGATTGTCAGGAACCCAAGAAAGCCCCCGGGGCCAGAGAAACGCTTAAATGTTTGCTGCTTTGTAGCTCCCTTTGTCTTGAACAATGGATGCGACCATTTCCAGTTGGGAATCCGGTCGATCAATTGCTGCCAAGAAGATGAAGCCTGTGCCAAAGTGTTTACCTACTTGATTACGAAATTACTTATTGTATAAGTTTTACTAGAAATGAAGAAAGGGTAAAGACCCAAACTACAAAATATCCGATTTTTATTGAGAGATAGTAGACTAGTACAGCATGGCGGAAATAAAGATACCATTTTAAATGGTTCAGAGCAAGGGCATAAAGGGTTTTTACAGACAAAAACGAAAGTTATCAAGGGTGAATTGACCATCAAAAGCACAGAAGGTAACGCTGTAGATGTTATTCACATTTATAGATAATAAGGTATTGGGGGAAATTGCGGAGTCTGAATTGGCAAGATTAGCGCTTGGGAGTACAGTTTGACCGAGGAGTTGGCGATCGCGATCGTAGGCAGAAAGCACTAGCCGTTGCGAACTAGTCACTAAGGCGCTAACCGAGTTGACTGGATGTAAAAAAGTAGCTTCTAAAAATCCGCTTTTGGGCGCTCCCATTAAAACTGTTAGCCCTAAATAGCTTGGAAATGCTGGATTTGATGGTTGTATTGCGAGAGAATTGTGAAAAATTACTCCCCAGTCTTCATACTGACGCTCTACTGCTTCAAAACACTTTAATTCTTCTAAGTCTAAACATATACAAGTAGGTACGGTAATACTGGCGGCATTAATGCTTGATTCGCCTCGATCCCCCCAGGCCTCAGCTTTAATTTCATTTTGTATATTAAACTTGTCAAGCGCAAATTTAGCGTCTTCAATCGCTGGTAGTTTATTTGATTGAAGAGTAGCCTGGTTTACCATGACATCCCGCCTTACAATTGCTTAAAGAATAATCAGATTTAGTAATATATCAAAAGCTACTGTTTCTACATGTATAACTAGAATTAATAGCTTGTAAAAATGAGCATTTTGAGTCTTGTTAATGCTCAAAATTATTTATGACTTTTTTGATAGACTACCATAAAAACTTATGCTTAATTACTGCTTGAGCCATCCTTGCTACCACGGCAAACCCTTCTATAACAGTAGTTACAACGTTTAGTTACTTTTTCTTGTGAAAAAAATCATCGAATCTTTACAGGTAATTCAGTAATTTTATATCTACTTAATCTAACGGTAGCGAGAAGTCTTAAAGTGATTGGTTGACCGATAATAACAATGAGTGAGGAGTTTGAACTAAATAGGTAAGTATTCTGAAATGACCAAAGAAGAGGCGGCAACGTAAAGAAATTATCAAATACTTTCTCAGTGTCTCCGCATTCACAGGTCTATTCTGTTACTCATCCAATTAATTACTACAATCAACAAAAAATACTTATGTTTCAACCCTTAGGTTTTGAACAACGCTCCATAAATACCTCACTAGGTAGAATGGTATATTACACTGCCTCTGGCTCACTTTGGCAGGACAATATAACAGCCAAAGACGACCGGGAAACTTTGGTGTTCCTGCACGGTTTTGGTGGCGGTTCTTCTGCTTATGAGTGGTCAAAAGTTTATCCGGCTTTTGCTGCTGAATATCGGGTTATTGCGCCCGATTTGCTCGGTTGGGGTAGGTCTGAGCATCCAGAACGGAATTATAATATTGACGATTATTTGACCACGATTCGGGAGTTTATCGAGCAGACCTGTACTGGGCCAGTAACTGCGATCGCTTCTTCGTTGACCGCAGCCTTTACAATTCGAGTAGCAGCAGCTCATCCTGATTTGTTCAAGTCTTTAATTTTCACTACCCCCGCCGGACTTTCCGACTTTGGTGAAAACTATTCGCGTAGTTTTTTTGCTCAGTTAGTCAGCGTTCCCATTGTTGACCGTTTAATTTATAGCACTGGGGTGGCAACCAGTGGGGGTATTCGCAGTTTCTTAGAGCAACGGCAATTTGCTAAGGCTAATCGAGTGTACGAAGAAATTGTAGATGCTTATTTACAATCCGCCCAACAGCCTAATGCTGAGTATGCGGCACTCTCCTTTGTCCGTGGTGATTTATGCTTTGATTTATCCCTTTACATTCAACAGTTGACCACGCCCACCGCCATGATTTGGGGACAAAAATCAGAATTTACCGGGCCATCAATTGGTCGCCGCCTTGCCGAAATGAATCCCCAAGCAATCCAATTTTTTCAAGAGTTGGAAGATGTCGGGTTAACACCACAGTTGGAAGTACCAGCAGTCACAATTGGGTTAATTCGCCAATTTTTGCCTTTGCTGAATTAGTAGTTTTTTCAGTAGTCCTAGCCTTGTCTAATTTCTTCTTTTTGCCTTTTTTATAATCAAAGCAGGGCGTTGGGGAGATAGCATTGTTAAACCCCGGATTTCTCACCACATCTCGATTAAACCTGCGCTTGAGCAGGGGAGCAGGGGAGCAGGGGAGAGTTCAAATACCAAGTTCTTTCCCCTCGGGAGCAACGCGAAAAAGTGAGATCATCGTCTAATGAGCAGGGGGAGCAGGGGAGGCAGGGGGAGCAGGGGGAGTAAAGAAAAAATCATAGTATGTTTTACTACTAAAAAACTAAAAAATATACTTAAATTATTTTTCTCCCCCTGCCTCCCCTGCCTCCCCTGCTTACTCACCTCACAAAATCGCATTGCTCCCTTTCCCCTCTGCCCCCCTGCCCCTCTGCCCATCCTTCCCCTCAAGCTTGTGAGAAATGCGGGTAACGTGGATTGATTTTCCATATTTTCCGCGTAGCTAGACATTTGTGTACTAGCAAACTCTATTCGCACAATACTTTAACGTGCGCCTCCGTTGGAGACTCACGTTACTTTAGTTTCTCAGTTATATTAGGTAGACGACTCCACTCATTCCAAGAGCCATCGTAATTCCGAACGTTTGGATAGCCCAATAAATACTTCAAGACAAACCATATATATCCCGAACGCCCACCGATCGTACAGTAGGGAAATACTTCCTTATCAGGCGTAATGCCCTTACTGTGATAAAGATTTTTCAATTCGTTGAATGATTTGAAAGTTCCATCCTCATTGAGAGTTAAGATATGCTCAAGATGTACTGCACCTGGAATATGTCCAGTAATTTCACCTGCTTTTGGTGGCTGATCGAAAAACCACTCACCAGAGTATTCTTGAAGTGTTCGGACATCTAACAACACACGTAGGTTTAGCCCGTCGTAGACATTACTTTTAGCAATTGATGCTTTAACTTCATCATGTAATACCCTAAGACTAGCATCAGTAGCTTTGGCACGGTAATCAGTGACAGGAAACGTGGAAAACTCAGTTGCTAGTGGACGACCTTCTGACTTCCATTTCTGGTAGCCGCCATTGAGAACTCGGACATTTTCATGCCCAAAGACTTGCAAAAACCAAAAAATCCAGGCTCCGGTTCCAGGATAAGTGCCATAAGCAACTACTGTTGTGTTATTGGTGATGCCTGAACGTGCCATCAGCTTCTCAAAAGCGATCGCATCTAAATTCATCTTTAAATCGGGCAATAGTAAGTCTGTAAAGATGTTCCAGAAAACAGTACCAGGTATGTGAGCATTTTTGTACAGTTCTGGACTCATATTCACTTCAATAATGCGGACGTTTGGATCGTTGAGATGATTTTCCAACCATTGGGTATCAACGATAACGGATGGATGGGCGTATTGAGACATTTTTATTTCTCCTGTAATAGTGTTAAGCTGCTACGCAGCTAAATTTAATAAACAGCATTACCTTTATTTTTAATCTTGCGCTCCCATTTAATAATAAGGCCTCCTTCATTTAAC
>NZ_JBALDK010000047.1:0-18832 GCF_036917455.1 Nostoc sp.
ATTGGCAGTTACAACAGTTGTTCCAGATGAAGGAAACTTGGATGTTATCCCAGCAGAACCTGTAATTACGCTAGATAATGCGATCGCAGTTTCGGTATTGGCAGTTACAACAGTTGTTCCAGATAAAACGGAAGAAGATGAAAATATAGTTATCGATGAGCCTGTGAGTCCTGTATGGCTTAAAGGTGAGACAGCAGAGCAAATTTTACAAAATTTAATAGATTTAGCTTTACCCACTTCTGAATCGTTTTTGAAAGATGAAATAGAAGAAGATTCTCTAGTAACAGAACCACCATTATTGTTAACTTTAGATCGAGATACTTACATTGCTGCTTGGGGACAAGCTCTGACAATCAATGGGCACATAGAACTTAAAGAAAAGAAAAATCTAGATCGGGCTGAAACATCATCTCCAAAAAGCTTGCAGGCGCTTGAACTAGTAATTGAACTGCGATCGCCCCTTGAGTCGAAAATCTTTACCAAGGTACGGCAACCCTTACCAGACCAGGAATTGCCCTTCACCATCAATACCTCAATTAATATTCCTGCTGACTTTGAATCGAAATTAATTTTGGCAGATATTAGTCTGTATGGTCTATTCGCCGATGTTGGTGAAATCATCCGGTTAGCCAGCCAGTCCTTCACTATTACAGCAGATGTAACAGAATTACTGGCAATCACAGCCGCAGCAAAACCGAGTACATCCTTAAATGACCCCATACCATCAGACTCACCTGATGCTTTCACCGAGCCGGAGACCGCTGTGAGGATCGATTTAAAACTATTCAATCTGGTCAAGATTCCAAAAACAGATCAGTCTCAGATACTCAATCCATCTCCAAATACACCCCTACCACCGCAAATTAACCTACAAGTTCTGCGAGAAACCACCCTGCGGACATCTAATTTAAAAAATTCAGGTACTTCGCCTCAATTGCCGAAACTGCCTCCGATTCAAATTAATGCCAATCCTTCCACAGACGTTGTTGCAGAACCCACTACAGAAGAGGAGCTTCTAGAAAAAGATAGTACTATAGCTGCCATCAATTTGGAGCAGTTGGTCATCAAGCAACGTCGAATGCCAAAACTCGATACTACTTTTCCATATTTGAGACGGGTAAAAGCTTTGCCGGGTGATGCAGAAGAAGTAAAAAATAATGTCGCTTCAGATGTATTGGAAGTTCAAGCGGCTGAAGACTTTTTGCCGTTGGACACAATTGTAGCTGAAGATGAAAATATGCCAGAATTAGTACTAGATGATGCACCATCTGAGGAAGAACCTGTTGCTGAGGTAGAAACCCAGTTAAATCAACAATTCCAGGAAGAACCTGTTGCTGAGGTAGAAACCCAGTCAAATGCACAATTCATTACAACAGGCAACCTTTACTCATCTCCCCTACTCAGGAAGTGGATGCAGAGCCAAGGATACTCTTTACCTGAATCCATCAATGAACCAGAACCTAAAGAATACGATCGCTATGTTCCAGTCCAGCAGACTCAGCTTTTTCTGAGTGCTGGAGCTCCCAATGTTGATGTCAACTTACCATTAAGCCTCAATGATGCCCCAGGGACGTTGGAAGAAAGCCAAGAGTCGGTTTTTGAGCTTGGCAATTTTGAGGAAGACGCAGACACAGCAAAGGAAACCGATCTAGAGGCAGTAGAAGATACTGTAGTAGAAAAAGTATCTGAACCAACACTTTCAACGGCTCTGGTAAGACAATTACCACCTCCCCCTCCTCCGATAAAAGTAAATATAGCGTCAGCTTGGTTGGCGCAAGAAATCGTTGTAGATGATACAGATAGTGAACTGGAAGCCGATGCGACGAATAGTTACTCCTTGGAAGAAGAGAAGCAGCCACTATTAGGTTTATCCCCTTCTCTACCCATAAGTGCGGCAGCCATTGAGCCTTTGCCAATTCCGCAACTACATGTACCAGAAGGTGAACTAATAGCCGATAAATTTATCATAGTGCGCGTAGTACTGCCTGAAGTACCTCCCCAAGTAGTTGTGAAGTTATGGGTTGAAGACTGTCAAACTCGCTGGCTACTAAATGGCCCCCATTTATTGACAAATTTACAGCCTAATGTATTGGGAGAATTGGAAGTAATGACCCAATTAAAGATTCCCTTTGGCTGTTTGGAAATTCGCATAGAAGCGATCGCACTCGATCTGACAACCCTAGAAGAAAGCCACAAAGTCACAATAGTACGAACTGTGATTCCTCCAGACTTGCCAAACTTGCAGCTAGATGAACTACTGGGGATGTAATTTAGGAGATTGGGAATTGGGCAATAATTAATAGTTTTTCTCCCCCTGCTCCCGTGCTTCCCTTATCCCCCAAAGTTAGCTGTGTTAAAAATATGAAATAATTTCAAAAATCTGGCAGGATTTGCAGTAAGCTCATTTTGAATTGTAGTGTTATTTAGCAGGAACTTTTACTATGGCAGCTTCCTTTTTGCCTTCTATCTTCGTTCCCATCATTGGTTGGGTTTTGCCAGCTATAACCTTCGCATTTCTGTTTTTATACATTGAAAGCGACGATATCAGCTGATTTAGTCATGAGTCATTAGTCATTAGTCATTTGCGAAAAACAAATGACAAAGGATAAAGGACAAATGACTACTGACGAAAATTAATACCGCCTATCTCATAGAGACAGGCGGTTTTTTTAAGGTTGATTTCTCAACAAATGCTAGAAAATCCTAACTTATAGTGTTCGGTTCAAACTAACGAATGTTAAATCGAAGAACCGATCCCGGCGTAGGCACCATAAAAGAAAATACCCAAGACTGTAATTATACCTAAACCTGCGATCGTAGCGACGACCCACAGGGGAATTCTCCCACTTCCAGACACAGCTTCTCTCCTCCCTTAACAACAAATCAATACATGCTCAATAAACAAAGACTAACAACAGGACTCCCAGTTAGTTAAAGAAGTAACTGGAAAACAGAATCCCCAAAACGAAAATCATTAGTAATCCCAGGTATAGCGAAGTCCGATTTAGTTCAACCGGCTGATTATTGGGATTGGGCGATCTTTCTACCATAATTGCTCCTAACGGTGAATAAATTGCATTGCGGCGATCGCGCCTAAAAAGAATACAGTTGGTACACCTAATGTGTGTACTGCCAGCCATCTAACGGTAAAAATGGGATAGGTAACTGGTTGATTGATGTTATTGCCGCTAGTCATGATCTAAAACTACTTTCCAATAAATTGTTCAACTTGTTTTTTAGCTTCAAAACGGTTCTTCACAATTGGCACTTCTTGCCGCGCTGGTGTGAAATACTCATTGGGACGAGGTGTTCCAAAAGCATCATAAGCCAAGCCAGTGCTGACAAATAGCCAACCAGCAATAAACAACGCTGGAATGGTGATGCTGTGAATTACCCAGTAACGAACGCTAGTAATGATGTCCGAAAACGGACGTTCTCCAGTGGTACCTGACATTTAGATCCCTACCTTATACATAGAGTGTTATTGAGTTTATTATCCTACAAAGTTAAGAAAGAGTTACAAGTTGCAAAGTTCTTCTCAGAAATAGGTATTGGGGATGGGGATCGGGGATTGGGTATTAGGGATTAGAGATTAAGAAAACTCTTCCCCAGTCCCCAGTCCCCAGTCCCCAATCCCCATTAAGCTGCTTCAGGGTTTGGGAGATATTTGAGCAAAACGCCGCGATCGCCAATTATAAATCCGCGTTCTGGCTCTAAGAACACAATCTTGTACAAATTAGCAGCAACTTCTTCTACCTCACGGTCTTTTTCCCAGGTTTGGCCACCGTCACCACTCCGTAGCAAATTACCGCTACCGCCACCGATCCAAATTTCCTCAGGTGTCCGATATGCCAAATCCAGTAAACCCCAACTGGTGGATAACTCTGGATATTTTGCCTTTTGCCATTCTTCAGGTTTAGTTGGGTCGCTAAACTGAATTTGACCTCCTCTAGCTAGCAACCACAATTGCCCATTGTCACCAAAGCCCATGTTTTCTACCCGCCGAGAACTATTGCGGTTATGGGGAACCCAAGCATCTTGTCCCGGTTCCCAAGTTGAGTAGAAACTACCCTTAGCCGAAACCGCTACATATTTACCATCAGCAGAACGTTCTATATTACGCACCACACCGACTGCTGATTCCACCTGAGCTTTCCAGTTTTTGCCGCCGTCTGTGGTCTTATATATGGCTCCCACATCAGTAGCCATTTCAGCTGTATTGTCTGCTAGTGCCTTAATTGCGATCGGGCTACCTGGTAGCTTTTCGCTCAGGGGAATACGCGACCAAGAAGCACCTTCATCGCTAGTATGCAGTAATAATCCTGGTTCTCCGGCAATCCAGCCTTCTTTACCTGTAAAACTTACTGAGTCAAAACGATACTTTTGCTCATCCAGTTGCAGAATTATTGGTTTCCAGGTATTACCACCATCATTGGTTTCTAATAGGGTGGCATTGCTACCTACTAAGTAGCCATGCTCAGGGTTATTAGTAAAAGCAATATCCAATAGATTCGAGTCTGTTGGCACAGAAATGATTTTCCAGGGATTGTAGCTAACAGAGGGGATTTTGCTACAACCTATGCACATGACGACTACTATGAATAAGGCAGCTATTCGTTGCCAGCTTTTTACAATTGAATGCATCAGTATTTCTTAGTTGTTTCTAAATTTTTGTAGAAGTCGTCAGTCAGGATGCTAGGCAATCCTGGGTTTTTCATTTTGAATTTTTAATTGCTTAACGGCTGTCACTGTAAGCCGTAGAGACTGATAAAAAACAAGAAGCCGAGAGCCAAAGCGCCAAAAATTAGGATATTCTTTTGGGTTGGCGTTAGGTTGTTGACACCCAAACCGTAACCGAGATTTTCTTTGAAGCCGGATGCAGTACCCGCCGGCCCGATGTTGGCAAAAGCGGTTTTTTTAGCACTACAAACTGGGCAACGCCAACTTACAGGCAGGTCTGCAAAGAGTGTCCCAGAAGGAATATCATCTTTGTCATCTCCCTTTTCGGGTTCGTAAACATAACCGCAGGCGCGACACTCGTAGCGGTCTAATACCGGAGTCTCAACAGCTGGTTCGCTCATGGCTAGGGCCTCGCAGAGGAGAATTCTTAAATATACGTTAAAAATTATGACATAATTGTTTGGCTTTTCTATCACTATCAAAAGCTAATTAAATACTTGAAGTGTATCTGTTTCCCAGATTTCAGAAAAACCAAACAGATATAATGTAAAAGAAAGTAACGTAATTGAAGGGATTGGGGACTAGGGATTGAGGATTGGGAATTAAAAATCAATAATTTCGTATTAGAGATAAGGGATTGTCAATTCAAAAGAATTTCCCAGTCCCAGTCCCCAATCGCCAATCGCCAGTCCCCAATCCCCAGTCACTACTTAAAATACTCCATAAGCGGTAGATACTCATTGTGTTTGTCCTCAGCGGTTACGAGTACCTTCTAGGCTTCTTCATTATCTGTAGCCTAGTACCTGCCTTAGCGCTCTCAGCTTCCAAACTCCTACGACCCAGTGGTTACAGCCCAGAACGTCGCACCACTTATGAATCTGGCATGGAACCCATCGGGGGAGCCTGGATTCAGTTCAACATCCGCTACTACATGTTTGCTCTGGTCTTCGTCGTCTTTGATGTGGAGACTGTTTTCTTGTATCCTTGGGCGGTAGCTTTCCACCGTTTGGGGCTATTAGCATTTATTGAAGCGCTAGTCTTTATTGCAATTCTTGTAGTCGCTTTAGTTTACGCATGGCGTAAAGGAGCTTTGGAATGGTCTTGAATTCTAACTTAACAACCCAGGACAAAGAACGAATCATCAACCCCATTGAGCGTACCAATGTCACTCAAGACCTTTCAGAAAACGTCATTTTGACGACGGTTGATGACCTCTACGACTGGGCGCGGCTTTCTAGTCTGTGGCCGTTGTTATTTGGTACTGCTTGCTGCTTCATTGAGTTTGCAGCTTTAATTGGTTCCCGATTTGACTTTGACCGTTTTGGGCTAATTCCCCGTTCTAGCCCCCGCCAAGCCGATTTAATTATTACGGCAGGGACTATTACGATGAAGATGGCTCCTCAACTGGTGCGTCTTTATGAACAAATGCCAGAGCCGAAGTATGTAATTGCGATGGGTGCTTGCACAATTACTGGCGGGATGTTCAGCGTTGATTCCCCCACGGCAGTACGCGGAGTCGATAAACTGATTCCTGTGGATGTGTATTTGCCTGGTTGTCCTCCCCGTCCAGAAGCAATTATCGACGCAATTATTAAGCTGCGGAAGAAAATCTCCAATGAATCGATGCAAGAGCGGGGTAAAATTAAGCAAACCCACCGCTACTACAGCACGACTCATAACTTGAAGCCAGTAGAGGAAATCTTAACTGGTAAGTATTTGCAGTCAGATACTCGTTCTGCACCACCAAAAGAATTGGCAGAAGCGATCGGTATGCCAATACCACCTGCACTGCTGAAAGAAAAGGCGCAAAAGGAGGAACAAACCCGTGGCTGAAGAAGAATCTAAACCAGTACCAGCAGCGAAAGAAGAGGCATTGGTACAAGCGGGTAAAGTTTCCCAGTGGTTGACGGAAAATGGTTTTGACCATGAGTTTTTAGCACCAGACAAGAATGGTGTAGAGATAATTAAGGTGTCGGCAGATTTCTTGCTTCCCACCGCTACAGCCCTTTATGCCTACGGGTTTAATTATCTCCAGTGTCAAGGTGGTATTGACCTTGGTCCAGGACAAGAATTAGTGAGTATGTATCACTTGATTAAAGTCGGTGATAATAGCGATCGCCCCGAAGAAGTCCGAGTTAAGGTGTTTTTACCACGAGAAAACCCCGTAGTGCCTTCTGTGTACTGGATTTGGAAAACCGCGGATTGGCAAGAGCGTGAGTCTTACGATATGTACGGCATTATCTACGAAGGACACCCAAATCTCAAGCGGATTTTGATGCCGGAAGATTGGGTAGGTTGGCCTTTGCGGAAGGATTACATCTCGCCTGATTTCTACGAGTTGCAAGACGCTTATTAAAGAATCCTGAGTTTCAGCAGTAATTAACCCCTTTCCGGTAGTGGAGAGGGGTAGTTTTTTATGCAAGGGGGGAGCGCGATCGCTACTAAAAATTTTGTTATGAACTTCAGACAAGCGATCGCCCCACCTCTTGGACTCGACTCATCTGTGGGTGTATTGGCGTAACCCGGCGTTTACGTAGCATCTCGTAGAGAAAGTATCGCTTCTTCCTCAGGTCAGTAGCCAGATTCATGAATGCTTTAAGGAAATCCGGCAAAAATATATGAAGCTTTGTTACGCAATGCGTAATTATAACTAGCCAAGCTGAAGTCATAATTATCGTAGTTTGCAAGAGCCTTAGAAATTTAATGCTTTCGCGCCACTCTAGACTCTGTATCCTTGATTCGTTCGTTGTCAAATTGTACTAATTAAACTCAGGTTAATTTAGTACATCACAAGATAAATTTACACATTTACCAGTCTGCAAGAAGAGCAAAATTTATGGAATCTCCAACAGTACAGTCAACAATCATAGACGATCGCACATTACAGGAGTTAAAAGACGAAATTAAGCAAGAAATGCAAAATATAGTGAGTAACTCTAACTTGAGAAACTTACTCGAAAAATACGGTATACCAGCACAAGATGTTCTTAAATTTGAGTGTACACTCGACCTAAATCAACTTCAATCTAATGACGTTGGTGTACATGAGCAAACCAAGAGCTTTTTGCAAGCATTTCCAGACCTAAAACTGCATAAATTATGCATGGTATTGCGTAAGCCTTGCCCGTATGACAACAATCCTGATGGTTGCTGGTCAGACTGCTAAGAGATCCATCGGGGGCAACGCATTGTGTCAATAGAAACATCAAAATTTAAACAAGTTTACCAGTATCCTATTAATCCCTACTTATTGATAAAGATTTAGGCATAGAAGCTTTGCAATTGCAACTTGCCCATCGGATGAGATAAACCTCTTATCAAGTCTATACTAGCGATCGGGGAAATCTGAATTGCAAAGCTGGTAACTTTTATTTTCTTAGCTTGCCCCACATTTTTTCTTATTTCATATCCGGTGTAAATTGATTAAGGTGCAAATTCTATGATGTATCAGAGCCGAAGCAGTTGGTACTGGAAATTAAAGCTAGTGAGTGTTTTAGCATTTACTGGAGCAATTACTTTTTCTGGAAGATGTGCTTTGTCTCAAATTACACCGGATCGCACCTTGGGATCTGAAAATTCAGTTGTTACACCCAAACCGATCGGTAGCATCCCTACTGACCAGATCGATGGTGGAGCAACTCGCGGTACGAACCTTTTCCACAGCTTTGAGCAGTTTTCTGTTCGCACTGGAAGCGTAGCTTATTTCAATAACGCCGCAAATATTGAGAACATTATTACCCGCGTAACAGGTAAATCTATTTCAAATATTGATGGAATCCTTAAAGCTAATAATCAAGCTAATCTGTTTTTGATTAATCCTAACGGGATTATTTTTGGACCCAATGCTTCCTTAAACATCAATGGTTCATTTGTTGCAAGTACAGCGAGTAGTGTGAACTTTGCTAATGGGACTAAATTTAGTGCTACAGATCCCAAAACCATACCTCTGCTAACAGTAAGTGTTCCCACTGGTTTACAATTCGGAGCAAATGCGGGTTTCATCCGCAATGAATCCCAAGCTAGTCCAAATCAAGCAACCAATCGCTTAAAAGCTCCCGTTGGTCTACAAGTACAGCCAGGTAAAACCTTGGCACTTGTAGGCGGTGATATAACCTTGGCGGGTGGAAATTTAACGGCAAAAGGGGGACGAATTGAGCTAGGAAGCGTTGCTGGCAATAGTCTGGTCGGTCTCAAGCCAACGAACCAAGGTTTGGTTTTAGGTTATGAAGGTGTTGAGAATTTTCAGAACATTCAACTAATACAGCGAACTGCTAACGGATCTACAAAGCCATCTCAGGTAGATGTTAGTGGTGAAGGTAGTGGCGATATCCAAGTACAGGGTAAGCGCATTCTGTTAACTGGTTTATCGCAGATTTTAGCTAATACCTTGGGTTCCCAATCGGGAGGAAATTTAACGCTCACTAGCTCAGAGTCTGTGGAATTAATTGGTCCTGGTACACCGTTGACGGCTGTGACTTTTGGTGCAGGAGACGCTGGAGACTTAACGATTACAACAGGGAAGTTGATTGTCAGGAATGGAGCACAAGTGCGAAACGGATCGCAAGTCGGGAATGGACTACGAGGCTTGGGTTCAGGAGGAAAATTGACCGTAAACGCCTCAGATTCGGTAGACTTGATTGGTGGTTTCTCCTTTGGGAGTAATTTTTTCTTCAGTGGATTGTTTAGTGCAACTTCCGATGTTGGAAATGCTGACGATATAACGATCAACACTGGGAAGTTACGTATCCAGGGTGGCGCAAGAGTAACAACAGAGTCTTCAGGAACGTTATCATCATCAGATCCTAACAAATATTTCCCAGCTACAGGAAAAGGAGGAAATTTGACTGTAAACGCCTCCAAATCTGTAGAAATCACTGGAATTTCACCTAATGGTACTACACCCAGCGGTTTGTCTGCTTTGACTAACGGCCCTGGGGATGCAGGGAAAGTGACAATAAATACAAATACATTAGTTATCCGGGATGGGGCTACAATAACTGTGAGTAGCGAACTTCCAGAACTTTCACAGGGTGTAATCTATCAGGGGAATGTAAACAATCTAGGAGCAGCAGGCGAACTAAATGTAAATGCTCGGTCTATATTTTTAGACAATAAAGGAATACTCACATCTAATAGTGAATCAGGTAAAGGCGGAAATATTTCGCTACAGGTGCGGGACTTATTACTGATGCTCCGCAATAGTCAAATATCTACTAATGCAGAGGGTGATGGAGATGGCGGCAACATCACCATCAAAGTACCTAATGGCTTCCTTATCGCCACTCCCTTCGGAAATAACGATATCACCGCCAATGCCTTTTCTGGCTCTGGTGGTAAGATTGCAATCACCACTAAAAACATCTTTGGTTTTGTGCCCCGCACCCGTGCAGACGTAGAGAGACTTGACCCAACAGGTGAAATCAACCCAAAGAACCTGCGAACAAGTGACATCACGGCGTTTTCTCAGCAAAACCCTTCATTAAATGGCACAGTCCAAATCAACTCACCAGATGCTGACCCCAGCAAAGGATTAGTGGAATTGCCTGTAAATCTGGTTGATGCTTCCCAGCAAATTGCTGCTGGTTGTGGTTCCGGTGGAAAAATAGCCAGGAGTTCATTTATTACCACTGGGCGGGGAGGACTAGTAGCCGATCCCACCCAGCCATTGATAGCTGATGATGCGGTGCTGGCAGATTGGATAGCACTACAGCCAGAGAGTAAAAATCGTGCTGGCAGTATTCAGAAAAGAGCGGTTCTTCAGGCGCAGCGAAACACAGAAGAAAAATCACAGAAGGTTGATTCTGCGAACGAACCTACTCAAATTGTAGAAGCCCAAGGATGGGTTACAGATGCCAATGGTAATGTGGTTTTAGTTGCTCAAGTTCCCACTGCATCGCCTCATAACTCCTCGCTTACCGCTACATCTTGCGCTGCTCCTTAGAATTTGAGATATAGCAAGGGACTGGGGACTGGGGACTGGGGACTGGGGACTGGGGACTGGGGACTGGGGACTGGGGACTGGGGACTGGGTGAAAAATCTTTTTGTGTCTAAGTTTCATCATCTGTTGATGTCCTAACCACCAAGGCTTTTGCTATAAGTTAAATAGTCTCTGAATTAACCTTCAATTCCCGTAACCTTGCAGTAATTGCGATCGCAATTACTGTCCCGAACTTGTGATTTCATTGCCAGTAGCCTTATATAGGATGAGTATTTGATTTTTTAAAATATCCGTAGGATGCGTTAGCACGGAGAGTACGACACCAAACCCTTGATAATGGTGCGTTATGAACTTCGTTCTAACATAAGGCCAGTGAGGGGAGTTGGGGTAATAATAACTCCTAACTCATGTATAGAAGCGATTAATCGCTTCTATCCTCCCTAACTCGTCTCCTGAATTTGCAAACGTACAGTGTGTTCAGTCGTACCACTAAGTTGCAATTCCATAATTTCACCACCAAGAGGTTCCAAGCAAGTCAGAAGCGATCGCAAATTGGGTGTACTTGCGCCAGTATCTACATATAATCGATCTGCTAAATTACCAATCCGTTTCCAAGTCATGTACAATTTAGCGATCGTTTGTTCAATTTGCGATGCTTGATTGACTAAATCAGCAGCAATGCTCAAACAGCCGACTCTTTGCGCTTCTTCTAAGGCTGTTTCAATATCAACATTTTCCTGCGTCAGCGCCTGGACTTGAGCCGCCCCTTTGAGATATTTGGCCAAGTTACGCGCTTCGCTAGTTACCTGTTTCAGAGTATCCACATCAGGATTAGCAGCAATTTCCTTCTGGATAAACTTTTGGTGCGATTCTGGCAGTTTTTCCATTTCCTTCACCAATGGGGCAATGTAGCGCGGGGGAAGGGTGTTATCTGCTGCTTTTTCTCTGACTGATTCAGGTAATAAATCTGAGGACATGGCTGTCCATTCATCGCTGAGTTGACGCACTTCGCGTCTGGTGATGCGATCGCCTTTTTGGGCCGCTTCACTTACCATTTGTTGCACTTCTGGCGATGCTTTGGAAGTTTCAACAAATGCTCGTTTACTGAAGTTGTTCACAGAAGCCGGATCGAGTTTACCGTCTTCGATGAGAGTATCGGCACTATTAGCCAGTTGAATCCAGGCATAAGCTTGACTTTTGCTGATTTCCCGCTCTTTTAGCCATCGCAAAAAGCCAGTACCGCGTCCGTCACCACCGACTTTTTCTCTGTCGCGGATCGCCCGTAAAATTCGCCCCCGCCAGATTTCAGTTTGCAAATCAAAGCGATCGCATACCTGCCAAGCTATTTCTAGCTGCTGTTGAAAATCTGACTCTAGAATCTGTTCATCTTCTGGATCGGGCAGTTCAAAGCTGATATCTGCTGGCTGTAGTAAAGCCGCAGCAAGGTCGTTGATGGAGTCGGTGTCTTGCACGATTGATGACTAACTAGTGGATGCGATCGGCTTATTATGCCACAATCTGTGGTCTCTCACTTAAGGGGGAGTACGGTATTTTGAGTTACAACAAATAATAGTAGGAAGGGGACAAGGGGATTGGGGGACGAGGGGAAAAAAAACCCTATAGATAAATCTGTAAGCTGCTGAAAAATTTGATGTCCAGTTCTTTGTTGCAAGCTATCAAGGGAACAAGTTTTATTATTATTCCATAAAAAATGAATTCATGGGCTGCTGAAACCATCTGGACAATGGGTTTTTCTTCTTTCCCTTGTCCTCCTTCATAAACCACTTTTGTAAAGTCTTTAATTAATCAGAGACAATAAAAATAAAACGATGAACCAGGTAGACTACCTCCGCATTAGCTTAATCGATCGCTGCAATTTTCGTTGTCAATACTGTATGCCAGAGGGAGTAGAACTGGATTATATTCTCAAGCAACAGCTATTAACCGATCGGGAACTGCTGACCTTAATTCAAGAGGTATTTATTCCAGTCGGGTTTACCCGATTTCGTTTGACTGGGGGCGAACCATTATTGCGTCCGCGGGTGGTGGATTTGGTCAGCGCGATCGCATCTTTTCCCCAAACTCAAGACATTTCAATGACCACCAACGGTTTTTTGCTAGCTCCGATGGCACAAAACCTCTACAATGCTGGTTTGCGAAGAATTAATATTAGTCTGGACTCTCTTGATACTGACATTTTTGACCAAATTATCGGTAATCAGGGGCGTTCTCGTTGGCAACAAGTTTGGCAGGGTATTCAAGCTGCCCATCAGGTGGGATTCGACCCTTTGAAGCTAAATGTAGTGGTGATTCCTGGCGTTAATGACCACGAAGTTCTAGATTTAGCCGCCCTAACAATTGATAAACAGTGGCACGTTCGATTTATCGAATTTATGCCCATTGGTAATGTGGATTTATTTGGCGATCGCGGTTGGGTCTCTTCAGCCGATTTACGGCTACAAATCCGCGATCGCTGGGGCTTGACAGAATCACAAGTTAGTGGTGCTGGCCCGGCTGATGTCTTTCAAATTCCTGGTGCGAAGGGGACAATAGGATTTATCAGTCAAATGTCGGAATGTTTTTGCGATCGTTGTAATCGGATGCGCCTGAGTGCTGATGGCTGGCTGCGTCCTTGTTTATTGAATGAAACTGGTCAAATAGATTTAAAAACTGCTTTGCGTTCTGGCACTAGCACCGCTCAATTACAAGAGCAGGTGAGGTATTTGCTGGGAATCAAGCCAGAAATTAACTTTAAAGGGCGTGATTCTGGCATTGTCGGTACATATACTCGCACTATGTCGCAAATTGGTGGTTAGTCATTGGTCATTTGTCATTTGTCCTTTGCAAATCACTAGGGACAAAGCGCAAAGTCCGATCGGAGGTTTTCTCCGATCAGACTTTGTAAGAGATGACTAAGGACAAATGACTATTACGCTTGTCGTGAGTAGTATTCCACCACAAGTAGTTCATTAACTTGTAGTGCCACCCATTCGCGCTCAATAACACTGTTGACTTTACCAACCAACTTATTTTTGTCAAACTCCAAATGACTAGGGAGGTTTGCCAAACCGGGATATTGCAAGTTAGCTTCTACTAACTTCCGTGATTGTGCGCGATCCCTGACTGCAATTGTTTCACCAGGACGGCATTGATAGCTGGCAATATTCACCACACGACCGTTAACAGTTACGTGACCGTGATTTACCAGTTGACGAGCGGCTGGGATAGTCGGGGCTATACCCAAGCGGAAAACGGTATTATCCAAGCGCATTTCTAGCAATTGCAGCAATACTTGTCCAGTAGAACCAGTAACACGTCTGGCTTTCCGCACATAGCGGAGCAATTGTTTTTCAGTCAAACCGTAGTTGAAGCGGAGCTTTTGCTTTTCTTCTAAACGGATAGCATATTCAGAGCGTTTTTTGCGGTTCTGACCATGCATACCAGGTGGGTAAGCGCGTCTAGCGCTTTTACGAGTCAATCCTGGTAGGTCGCCTAAGCGACGGACAATTCTGAGGCGGGGCCCTCTATATCGGGACATGAGTTTCCTTAATCTAATCCTGTTTAAACTTTACCGAAACATTCCATTTTGACACTCCCCTAATTTTTAATCAGGGGATTCTTGGTTTTTTGAAGCTGCTTACCGAGGTAAGACGTATCTCACCAAGGTAGACGCATCGATTTTTGCGCCAGTTGCTTTTAATCGGTAAACCCGACAAACTAGCCTCCAAGCCTGAATTCCGACCTGTCACGCCGTACTCCTGCCCATAAGTTTTTTGTGTTTATTTAGTTTCGTAGGCTACTCAATCATCAGATTGGTTTACGCAGTATTCTTACTCTGAAATACTTTTTGCGTTGTCTACTTATCTTTCAAACAGTTATATTAACACAATTTCCGGCATAATTAATTATGTCTATACCTTGCTCACGCTGAAATTCTTGAATTACAGAGGATTTTTAAAATATTTGAGTTAACATAACCTTGGGTGTTTGGAGAATGGCAATATCAATGAGCAATAAAGCGGTTAATAGAGGTCAGAACAAACAAGCCAGTTCCACCTCCAGGAATTTCATAGTCCCAGTTTTGGCTATAGCTGGATGGTTGACAACAATTTTACCCAATCCAGCGATCGCTGCTTCCTACAGCAATGATTATAGTGTCTGTGCAGGTCGCCTTTTGAGCGTAGGTGTAACAGCACAAGGGGCATCACAAGGTTGTGCAGCAGCACTGCGTCCAAGGGATTTGGCTGCTTGTGTGGTTAAAATCAAGAAGGAAACCCAAATTGCCGCGACAGATGCACTTTATACTTGTGGCAAGGTCCGGCGACCTGAAGAGTTAGCTACCTGTGTAGTTGGCGTGAGCTTAAGTACTAAGGAAGAAGCTAATCCGGCAGTTTTAGATTACTGTGGACGTAGTTTGTTACCCGTGCGTTTTGGGCAGTGTGTGGTTGGCTTGCGTAGTCAAATCGATTTCCCCCCTGCTCAGGCGTTAGATACTTGTATCAGTGCTAGTGATAGTATTGTTGGCGCTTCATCTTCGTCTGCACCGCCGGTTATAATTCCTGCGGGATCGAGTCCAAGTACCGACACCATACCATTTCCAACACAACCGACTATTCCAACGCAACCGATTGTTCCAACACAACCCGGCACTAATTAAATTTCAGTGCTTTGTAATTGATTGAGAATATAGGTTAATTAATAGGGTGGGCGTTTTGATGCCCACCCTATTAGTCTGTCAAGTTTTAATTTATGGGTAAGCAAGTTCGTAATAATACCAATTCTCTGTAAACTTGCACTTAATCCCGCATTTCTCACAAGCTTGAGGGGAAGGATGGGCAGAGGGGCAGAGGGGCAGAGAGGCAGAGGGGCAGAAGGGTAGAGGGGAAAGAACTTGGTATTTGAACTCTCCCCTGCTCCCCTGCTCCCCTGCTCAAGCGCAGGCTTAATCGAGATATGGTGATAAATCCGGGTTAATGATTGCTCCTTCTCCCTTGGCGTACTTGGTGATTCGTTTAATAAATATTAAGTGCATACTCATAGCGAAATGGTATAAGGACTTAATCCTCAAAACTAGTGGTCTATGTCATTAGTTTTGAGGGTTAAGAGAACGAACCGCAAAGCGCACAAAGAGCGCCAAATTAAGAGGTAATAAAAGAAATTTAAAATACTAATTCACATATCATATTTAATGCGATAGACTACTATGACTTAAATAAAATATCTATATAAAATCCGCTATAATTGCCTTCTGCTTGCAAAGTATGCAAGCTAAAAACTTGCAAGACAAAAGTCACAAAACTGGTTGTGACTTTTGTACTATTAATACAGGATTACAATGTAAACAGACCGACCATCCCCCTACTTTAAAGCAAGGGAAAAAAGGGGTGAAAAGCTTATAAAGTAAGCTTTTTGAGTTGTGCGTAGTGCTATTAGTCTTCTCTTTCACCAAAAGCCGTCTGTAAAACCACTGCAATACCACCGTCTTGATGATATTTATCTGCCCAAGCCCGGATAACTTCATCCAATTCTTCCATAGCTTGCTCCATTTTTTCTGGCAGGATATCAAGTTCTTCCAGTAAACGCATGGCATTTCGTCGCCGTTCTGCCCAATTTTTCATCATGCGGAAATACCGAGCGGTATCTTCTACCATGATGTAAGTGCGTTCTTGATCGTCTGCTGGAGCATAAAAAGGACGGGTAAGTGCGTAGAAGGGCATTCCCCAAGGAGAATCTATGCGTGTTACCGTACCTGAGTAGAGTAGACGGCGCTTGATATGCTCACCCAAAGCTTCACTCAAAGGCATTTGGTGTTCGGTTGGCAAGTCTTCTTGCGATCGCCTATGCAAAAACTCGATCAAATCTAGAAACTCAAAAGAGCTAACTAACTGGGCATCTGGTAAGTTACTTGGCAGTTTCTGCTCAATTTGTCTTTTCTCTTCACTTGTCAGACTCGTACCTGGTACGCGCGATCGCCCTGGTTGCCAAGGATACTTTTCTAACCAGACGTAAGGCAATTGAATCAAATATCGAGGTTCTTGAGAACCCAACATTTTTAACAGTTTGCCTTCTGTTAACGCCTGTCTGACTTCTTCTACAATAATTTTTACGCGTTTTGGCTCTAGGTGGTGCAGATGCCCTGTCATTCGCAGGTTTTGCCCCTGCTCTAGATAGGTCATATAAATTGCACACTTTGCTGCTGTTGCGGCTGCGTCTAAAAATGCCCCATGCCTGTGCCCACTCGTCCGCATGGCACTAAAAGCCAGATAAAGCATGATCTGATCCATCGCACTGGGGTCAAGACGTTTGATCAGATCTATGTCGTTACTCATATTACAGACAATTGAATAGCACGTTTACAAAGTTTTTAATCGAGTGAAAATAGGTAGTATACACCTGGCTGAAAGCGATTTTTTCACTTCAGACTATATTAGTATGCGATAACCATAAAACTGGTAGTAGCCCAAACTACCATTTTCGCATATTTTCTAGTACACAAGCAGATTCAGTCGTTGTTACTATAACTGTCTTTGCATCTGCCTGGAAAATTACAGATATTATCAAGTCCAGCTTGTCGGCGGTTTACTTCTCAAAAGTCAACTGTGTTGCAAATAATCTACAAAGCTTTTAACTTTTTCGGGGTTTTTCTCATCTTTCAAGAGCAAGAACGTCAAGCTGCTTACACCTAATTATGGTACTATACCGACTCGGAGTAAAAACTAGGTTGCGCGGTTCATCTGGGGTATTTGTTACTCAAAAAAGATGGTTTTTATTCAGCTTTGGTGAATTATTTGTAGTACACAGGTGGCTGGAGATCCTTGGGAGTAATCTCAAAAGAAACTGCTTACCAGGTGTAGCAACATTCAGAGGTTGAGCCAAACGGCTCCTTGGGAACCATCATTTTATTCATAACCTCCTGTGATGTCTCGGCAGTGTGAGCCGTTGGCTTGAGGGAAGATAGTAGACATCAAGTAGAGCAATTAATTCCAATTTCAAAATACCTGTTCTTCTTTCAAATGTCGTCTTTTATCATACCATCATTTTTTGGTTTTGGAATGAAAATATGTATTTTAAAGTTTATAAATAATTGAAATTTAAATATTTTATATTATGACTAAATCAAGGTTTGATGATATTTCTATTTTGACTCTTAAGCCTAAGTCTGATTTATCTTTTTTGTTGATAATTTTACACAGAAAGCTGCGATTAATTCAGACTGAACCGCATAGCTATCATGCTTTTTCTCTTGTATTAATAAACTAGAAATTAGTGACTAGGCATATATATAATAAAACATATTGCATTCCGTCTGATGATTATTTAGAGGTTGTTTTTCAATAAAATTATATTTTTTTCATGAAAAAAAATATAATTTTCATGATTTAACTAATTCATTGGCTACTTTAAAGTATATTTTTACATTGCTGTTTTATATACTTGAGAGACTAGAATTGCATAGATAGTTTGTTGCTGAAAAAGGATGAGAATTCGCCGCAAGCTACAAAATAAGTCTCTTTTTCTAAGCATCTGGGCGATCGCAGACTAAGTTGACTAGTATACAAAGGCATTAATAAAGATACCATTTCGCCAACCTCAAGAACATGCAAATGAGGTTTTTTGCATTTTGCGTTACCCGCAGGGGTTTTCGTAGAATAAAAAGATAAGGTGTTTCATGAGCGATCGCTCCATATATTCACATACCTTAAAAAACAGATTACTCTAAACCCTTCTACTACTTCTTTGTCTCCTAGTTCCAAAATGTGCTGCAATGGTCTTAACTCCTTGCAAATTTCCTTTTTGGGCAAGTACTCGGACTCAATTGCTTGAGTCAGTACTACTCGTACTGGTTATATATACGTGTTTTCCCTATCTGTATCAGGCTAAATCCCCAAAAATATATTACAAGTCATCAACATATAGCGGTTCTCAATCCTATGGAATACAGCCTTGTAGCATTGGATAAGAAGATTCAAAGCCTCTCTCCAATTCGCCTACAGTACACACACAAGTTTTGCCGCAGTCATATTCTTAGATTGCGTTTCTATTTCGCAGTCATCAGCAACGCCTAGAAGTAAGCTGTTGTGTTTTTAATTTGCACATTGAGACAGCAGGGGGGCAGAGGGGCAGGGGAGGCAGGGGAGGCAGGGGAAGCAAGGGAAGAAAAAACTAATACTCGCATTTCTCACAAGCTTGAGGCGAAGGATGGGCAGAGGGGA
>NZ_JBALDK010000048.1:0-3805 GCF_036917455.1 Nostoc sp.
AAGCATTAATTATATATTTTGTAGTATATAGTACTTTAAAGTACGTAATCTTGATTAGCGATCGCTCTTGGGAAAAAACTTTTTGGTTTACTGAAAATAGGCAATTTAACCAAGATAAGGATATTGTGGCGGTTTAATTTTCAATAATTCTGTCCAGTATCGTATAGCATTATGTTTGGTGGTTTCGGTGTCACGCGATTTGTGAACTCTGCCTATTTTCATTAGAAAATATGTGAGTTTTATAGCAGTAAGTAGGTTAATGAATCCCGCCGCTTTCAAATGTTGTAAAAATAAGTGAATAATAGTTTGTAATTTTTGTTTATGACGAAAATACATCCACCATTTCATTTGATGTATAGCAATACTAGTTGGATAACCTAATATAGTTTCTACTTGGGTTAATTTATCTTTAACTTGATGATAAAACTGCATTTCTTTATCAAAATCACCTGCTTGTTGAGCATTAGCAGCATCATCAGATAATTGATAAGCTTCACTAATTAAGTTACCCGCCGTTTCTGCTGAGTATTGAGTATAACCAAGTTTCATATATATAGTAGCTGCTGCTGATGCCAATTCTGTAAACTCAAGAGCATCATGTAACCAATATATTTGTGCTTGTAATTCCCCTAGTGTGGCTGCTAAAGTCTCATTCATATTCAATCTAACTTTTCCTGTAAGGCAATCTGGTAGTGATTGACCATAGCAGTATTTTAGGTGTTAAGCGATCGCCATGTACCACATTTTGTTTACAACAAGTATAATGGCTAACAATATTAAGAAAGCCAGGAGTGATTGCTGATAATTCCTCTTGTACGAATCAGGAAAACAGAGCAACTTCATAATTGAAAAGTCTAGCAATTAAGTTGCAACGCCATCTGGTTTTTTTCATCACATTTATTCAACTACATAAATTCTGAGCTTTTTATAAGTTAAAGATTATTTAACTTGAATATGGAACGCCTCTTTCAACAAAGAAATGGAGCCATCGGCAATAAACCGCACACCAATTGCTAGGATGAAAAAACCAAAAACTCGATTTAAGGCTCCCACACCATTTTTTCCTAACTTCTTAATAAGTGGTTCTCCTAAGGCCAGGCACAGGTAAAGGCTTATACCTATTAAAGCAATTCCCACTAAAGACTCAAGATAGTCTACCCAATGCTTAAAGCTAATCGATAAACTCGTTACTACCCCAATTGCTCCAGGCCCACTGATTAATGGCACTGCCATTGGTGTAAAAGAAATATCTTCTTTATCTAGAGCCTCATCATTTTCTGATGGAGTTAGTCGTTGACGGGCTGTAACCATTTCCCAGGCTGTATGAGCAACAAGTAATCCCCCTGCCAGCCGTAGCACATTTAATGAGATTCCAAAAAATTCTAGAATCCACCTGCCAGCTAGTAAAAACACAGCTAAAACTAAGACTACATTTATAGCAGTTTGTATCGCCTGCCGATGGCGTTCAGATGATGTTTCCATCGCTGTTAAGCTGTAAAAAACCGGAACTGCACCTATTGGATTGGCGATTGGGAAAAGAGCCACAAAGGTTGCTAATGTATTTGGAATTAACGACATTCTCAATATTTGGATATCTGGGTTTCCTAGAAGCAGAGTTTAGCAGACAGTCGGGGTGCGTGTACCCACTTTACTGCTTTCACGAAAAACTTCAAGAACCACCGATGCGATGCCACCGGCTCATGGCGGGTACGCCATCGCACATTTACTATTTATTTTCTAGTAGATTACTAGCCAGTTGTGGCGTACCCCTGCTCTTAAGCAAGCTACGCGCTAATTATCAGCAAGCTTACACGCTCATTGCATGACTCTGCTATCAATGGGTAATGATAAGTCACTAGACCATTCATTTCAAGAGCCAAAAATTATGACAAACAATATCATTGACAGAATTCATCGCTTTAACCTTGGACGCAACCCAAAACTACTTGAATTAAAATACAAGGCAATGCGTTCTGATGTTTTTACTTTTTATCGCGGGACGTGTCATTTATTTTACGAAGACTTCCCTAAAAATTTCCCACTGAATGCAGCCCCGCCAGTATGGATTTGTGGTGACTTACACCTGGAAAACTTTGGTAGTTATAAAGGTGATAATCGATTAGTTTACTTTGATATTAATGATTTTGATGAAGCCTGTCTTGCTCCTTGCACCTGGGATGTGGTGAGGTTTATTACCAGTGTGATAGTTGGCTCTCACACGCTGAAGGTGAGTGAATCAGAAGCATTGCATTTGAGCAATTACTTTCTTGATGCTTACAGCAATGCTTTAGCTAAAGGTACTGCTAGAAGTGTGGAAAAGGAAACCGCTTCCGGCTTAGTTAAAGATTTATTAAAAAGTTTAAAAAACCGCCTTCGTCCAGAATTTTTAGAGCAGCACACCAAGAGAAGGAAAGGTAAGCGGCACTTAATTATTGACAATAAACACATTATTGAAGCCACAGAATCAGAACAGCAAAAAATCAGACAACTCATCTCGGCTTGGCAAAAATATACACAAAAAAATGCGAATTTTTATCAAGTTTTAGATGTGCAACAACGAATCGCTGGTACAGGTAGTTTAGGGTTAGAACGTTATGCAGTTTTAGTAGAAGGTTTTGGTTCTCCTGATGGCAATTATCTATTAGATTTGAAGCAAACAAAAACTTCCTCATTACAACCCTATTTAACACTATCTCAGCCGGATTGGTCGAGTGAATCTGCACGGGTAGTAGCTATCCAACAACGGATGCAAGGAACGCCACCTGCTCTTTTGGGGGTGATAGTTGACGGGAATAAATCTTATGTTTTACGAGAGTTGCAGCCAGTACAAGACCAAGTGAGTTTACAGGCGTGGGATGGAAAGCTGGAACGCTTAAATAAGTTGATGCAGACAATGGGTGAAGTGACAGCGTGGGATCAATTACGTAGTGGTGGTAGACAAGGTTCTGCGGGAGCAGATGATTTAATCAAGTTTGCTCACTTGTCTGATTGGCGTAATCAAATTCTTGAGTATGCAATCACCTACTCTTTGCAAGTAGAACTAGATTACCAAGAATTTTGTCAAAAATCGTGAATCTTGCCATGTCTTGAATTGCTATGTAATTAATTCTGTTTAACTACTTATGCCGCTAGGATTAGAGAAAGATTAATTAATGCAGGAGCAAGTTAATGCGCCTCACCATCAGCCGGAGGGCAGTACCGCTCCTACTGCTTGGCGGATTTATTCCCTTACTGATATTTGGGGACTTAGCAGAGGATGTTTGGAAACAAGGTGGATTTCCCTTCGATGTTCCCCTATTATTAGCTATTCACAGCACTGCCCAACCGAAACTAGATGTTTTTGTCTCATACTTGACAAAGCTTGGAGTGTTTTGGGGGGTATTCCCAGCAGCAGTCATGATTTCACTGCTGTTGCTGATTCGACAAAAGTGGCGTGCAATAGAATTCTTACTCACAGCCTCGGTGGGCAGTATAATCATTAATCAGACAGTGAAGCGGTTGCTACACCGGGCACGTCCTCATCTGTGGGTAACACCTGCTCCAGAATTTGATTATGGCTTTCCGAGTGGTCATGCGATGGCTAGTATGACTTTGGTGGCAGTTTTAATTATTTTGAGTTGGAAAACCCGTTGGCGTTGGTTTGTTGTGATTATCGGAACCCTGTTTGTCTTAATAATTGGTTGGACACGTTTGTATCTAGGAGTCCATTATCGAATGGCACTAAGAAAAGCTGAAACACTTGTGGTTTAAGCAGTTTGCAATTGTTTACGTAATTCATTCCGGGGTTTGGTCATCAAGGGATAAA
>NZ_JBALDK010000049.1:0-28793 GCF_036917455.1 Nostoc sp.
AATCCCATATCTCAACCTTCACTGTTCAATAGCTTTAAAATCTGTAGTGCCTATCCCGCATAGCTTAGAGCTTTTCTTAGTGCCATTCGGGACTGGGTTTTTGAGTGGAAACAATAGGGCTATATTCCCCGAAGGTTAGTTATAGAGGTTCAGTATAATATCGATGCTCTAACAAGTGATACCACTTGGCTGTTATCGATTCCTGAAAATTAGCTAAGAATTTTTGAGTAGTCTTCCTTTATATTTCAAAATATAGCAAGCCACTGGTAGCATCAGCGTGTAGGATTGAAAAATATTAATTTTCCGGCTTTTGCTGATGAATAATACATTTGATAGCTGGCAAGAATGGCTAACAGTATTCGCCTATCTAGGTTTCACTGTCTTTATTATCTGGCGAGTGTTTACCGCCGAGAAGAATTAAAAAAGCTACATATCATCTCACCAGGATCTTTTTGCTCAAAGGGCAAAATAGTCCCATTATTTTGAACCCTAACTCGTTCACGACAATTGTAAACCTCAGTCGGTCTTTTTACCCCATCGACACTAACGGCTGCTCTGTATTCCCAATAATTTTTAGCACTTCGGTTTATGCTGATAATGCAAATCTGGTAGTGTTGGTGTAGTCTGTCATCAATATCGTAATTGCGGCATACAGATGCAAAAGCTGGATATGCTGCGGATAGATTAAGTATCAAAAATAACACCAATGTTACTATTCTTATCCAGTTCATAAAAAATTATTTAACAAAATTTAGGGACTCACGTAAAAATAAAATACCAGTTAGACACTTTGTATTTAGCAGAAAAGTCTCAAACTTGATTGTGTTCATGTACCATACCCTAATACCAATTCGTAATATCCTGCGGGAAGCCGCACTTCGTGCGTCTACGTAATTGAGAAAGTCAGATTACATCTGGCTGGGTTTCCACCATTTGTATCTGTAGTCTTATTTTGGAGAATTGATATAAATAACAATATTTCCCAAAAAAAAGCCAGTCTTAAGGACGATAAAATTGCGACTAAAAACAAATTTTGAGCAATCTGAGATTGCACGCTGTTGTGCGGCAGTGCTGCTTTTCGGTCAAGTGTGGCTACATTTACTCCAGGGAAGAACTTACTACCGCAAAATTCTGCAACATTTGGTGACTGCTGGGCCAGGTTCTATCTCTCCGGTTCTCCTTGTTAGCGGTTTTGCAGGGATGATTTTTACTATTCAGACAGCGAGAGAATTAGTCCGATTTGGGGCTGAAAATGCTGTGGGAGGTGCTTTTGCCTTAGCTTTTTGTAGAGAATTGGCTCCAATTTTAACCGCTAGTATTATGGCGGGACAAGTCGGTTCTGCTTTTGCAGCAGAAATAGGTGCAATGAGGGTAACAGAGCAAATCGATGCACTTTATATGCTGAAAACCGATCCAATTGATTATCTAGTACTTCCTAGAGTAATTGCTTGTAGTTTGATGGTGCCTTTGATGACGATTTTGGCTTTAGTAACTGGTATCTTCGGCGGAATTTTTGCTGCATTCCAGTTTTACAAAATTATTCCTGAAACATTTTTAGAATCAGTCAGAAATTTTTTACAACCATCAGATTTGTTTATTATTTTGCTAAAAGGGTTTATTTTTGGAGTGCTGGTTGCTGTGATTGGTTGTAGTTGGGGTTTAACTACTAAGGGTGGAGCTAAAGAAGTAGGAGAATCGGCAACAAAAGCAGTTGTTACTAGTTGGGTCTCCATTTTTATTATGGATTTTTTCCTTTCTCTATTACTATTTGAACAACCTGCATTTTAAATCTAAGTAAGTAGAAAACAAGATTCTCAACCTCGTGAAAAAGTTGGGAATCTTCAGTAAAAATAAATATTTAGACAAGCAATATTCAGTTATTAAATGTTGGCGTAACCTGCCGCAGGCATCACTAGCTTTTTTAGTATACTTCATCATCTTAGCGGCATTTGGGAATATACTAACTTGTAGATTAGCGCACCCAAAGCTAAACCTGACAATGAAAAAATAGATGTAGTCAAAAAAGCCAGCTTTTGCTTAAGACCTGCTTTTTGAAAGTCTATTTTGACTAATATAGTTGCCGAAATAATCAGTAAAGTATCAAGAAAAACTCCAAACCAGGCAATCATAATAAAAAACAAGAAAGCTGCTAAAACGGCAACACCGAAAGACTTAATATTTGATTTAAGCAAAGTATTGAGGTAATATGTCATTTTCGGCCAAGGTGTGGTCAACGTCACTATTAAAAGCAAAATACCAACCACAGTTAGAACCCACACAGAGCGAGGCGCGTGTGTTTCAGATATTACCCAGCCCAAGGTACTGTAACTAAGCAGTACTAGTGCCAGGGATACCCAAGGAACTCTTTTCAAAATTGACATGGGTTAATATTCCTAGTACAAGGTCTCTGAAATTACTTGGCTTAACAGGTAAAAGGCAACGGGAAAAAAGGCTCTTTGAGTTGTAATGAATTTTTTCACGCAATCAAATATAAGTCTTCTTGAAGGCAAATTATTATAACTATTGACTAATAGCTAAACAATCATTTTCTGCCCACCAAGCGTATATAGGGGTATCACGATCTGGTAAAGCGCCAAAAGTATTAGGTTGCAATACATTTATCCTAATACCATTTGTTAATTCCACAACGTAATTAACGTGTGTACCCAAATACATAACATTGACAAGCCGTCCTTCAAAGGAGTTAGCTGGCAAATCTGGTGGATAAAGGGAAAGCTGGATTTTTTCTGGGCGCACACTCACTACTACGGCTTGTGATAATTCAGATGGCGTATCTTCAGTGCGGCTAATGATAATTGAGAGTCCTGTTTTTGTTGAAATTTTAATATTAAAGGAATCTATCGTGACGATTTCACCACTGAATAAATTAGTATCGCCAATAAAATCAGCAACAAAAGATGTTTGGGGACGTTCGTAAATTTGACTGGGAGTGCCAACTTGTTCAATTTTACCTTGGTTCATGACAGCAATGCGATCGCTCAAAGATAATGCTTCTTCTTGATCGTGTGTCACCATCACAAAGGTTACTCCCAAGTCTTTGTGTAAATTTGATAACTCGACCTGCATTTCTTTACGGAGTTTTAAATCTAATGCCCCTAAAGGTTCATCCAGTAGGACGACGGTGGGACGGTTGACTAAGGCCCTTGCTAAGGCGACTCGCTGCTGTTGACCGCCAGAAAGTTGACTGGGAAAACGCGATCGCAAACTTTCCATTTTCACTCTTTTTAAAGCTTCTTGAACTCTAATTTCAATTTCCGATTTGGGGATTTTTTTTAACCGCAGTCCAAAGGCGATGTTATCCCAGACATTCAGGTGGTTGAATAGAGCGTAACTTTGAAATACAGTATTGACGGGTCGGCGGTAAGGCGGCACATTAGTCATAGACTGACCCTGAATCAACACTTTGCCAGCATCAGCGATTTCAAAGCCAGCAATTAAGCGCAGTGTTGTTGTTTTGCCACAACCGGAGGGGCCTAAAATACTAAAAAATTCTCCCTGTCTGACATCCAAATCTATTCCATGTACTGCTGGTTCTTGGTTAAAAAACTTGAACACGTTACGTAGTTCAACATCAAGTGGCTGAAAAGTTGTTATCCCCCTCTGATTCTGAATGAAAAGTTGAGCCATAATCCTTAGTAGAATGCCGTGATATTACGTAATTTTGTCAGTAGTCTATTGGGCAGACTAGATTTGACACTTTGGTTTATTGTATCCGCCAAAAACAATTGTTCAAGAATATACTCGCCCGATTATTTCATACCCATTACTGGGGATGAGTTTAGGGTAATTGTGTACAAATAATACCGCTCTTAATAATCATTCTTTGTCTTATGTCTTTATTCCCATCAATTGGCAGCAAAAAAGATACACGTACAGTTGGACATGGTTTGCAATCAATATTTTTAATCGTATTTACCCTATTAATGATCGCTGGGATTGGGTCGCGTTTAGCATATTTGCAAATTGTTGAAGGGCCAAAACTCCGGGAACGAGCCGAAGCGAACCGAATTCGGATGATTCTTAAACAACCGGAACGGGGCAATATTTTTGACCGCAACGGTAAACTTTTAGCGAGTACTCGCTATCCTAGCTCTGTATATTTGTGGCCGATGGCACATACTAAGCCTTCCTGGTCTGTAGTCGGTCCGCGTCTAGCGCAAATTCTCAACATCCCGCAAGATGAAATGGAAAAGAAATTAGAACAAGCAGGTGCTAATTCTTCTTCACTCATCCGAATTGCCCGCGATCTCAATGAAGCAGAAATTACGGCAATAAAGGAGTATAAAAATGAACTCCCAGAAGTGGAAATTAATACAGATTCGGTACGTTATTATCCTCACGGTAAAGAATTAGCGCACGTATTAGGTTATACGCGAGAGTTGACCGCCGACCAGCTAAAAGGCAAGAAACAGGAAGGCTACCGATTAGGAGATGTCATCGGTCAGATGGGGGTGGAAAAGGCTTATGAGAAAGTGCTACGGGGCGAATGGGGCGGTCAGCAAGTGGAAGTAGATGGTGCGGGTAGACCAATCCGAGTTGTGGGGGAGAAACAGGCAAAGGCTGGTAACGATTTGCACTTAACTCTAGATTTGGATGTGCAAAAGGCAGCAGAAAAAGCTTTGGGAAATCAACGAGGTGCGATCGCAGCACTCGATCCAAACAACGGTGCTGTTTTAGCATTGGTATCTTACCCCACCTTTGACCCGAATATTTTCTCCAAACAAAAACTCTCCCAAAAAGATTGGGAAAGCTTGCAAGGTAAAGATCATCCCCTAGTCAATCGGGCTTTAAGTGCCTTTCCACCCGCCAGTACTTTCAAAATTGTCACCACCACAGCTGGTTTAGAATCAGGTGAATTCTCTCCTGGCTCAATATTACAAACCTTTGGTTCCCTTACCGTTGGTGGGGTGACTTTTGGTGAGTGGAACCACGCCGGATTCGGACCATTAGGATTTCCCAGAGCGCTAGCTATGAGTAGTGATACTTTCTTCTATCAAGTTGGTAGAAAAGTCGGTGGCCCAACTTTAATCAAATGGAGCCGTAAATACGGATTTGGTCAAAGAACTGGCATTGAATTTCCTAACGAAGAATCAATAGGCTTGGTTCCAGATGAAATATGGAAGCAGAAAGTTTTGAGGACACCTTGGACTGTGGGCGACACCATTAATATGTCAATTGGTCAAGGTGCTTTACAAGTAACACCGCTACAATCGGCGATTATGTTTTCTGTCCCGGCTAATGGCGGGTATCGAGTTCAGCCGCATTTGCTCAAAGACAACGAAGAAGCAAAAAGTTGGCGAGAATCTTTAAATATGAAGCCAGAAACGATCAAAGTTCTCCGCGATGGACTGCGGAGGGTGGTGAGTGAGGGGACTGGCAAACACTTGAATGTGCCCACAATTGCCCCAGCCTCTGGAAAAAGTGGCACTGCTGAAGCTGGTGCAGGTCGCCCAAATCATACTTGGTTTGGTGCTTATGCCCCAAGTAATAAGCCGGAAATTGTGGTTGTGGCCTTTGGTGAAAACTCTGGCGAACATGGCGGTACTATTTGCGGACCGATGGTTTTACAAGTGCTAGAAGCTTATTTTCAGCATAAGTATCCAGGTAAGTATAAAAAACCTCAACCCGATCCATCAGAAGCAAAAACTCAAAATTCAGGACATGGCACTGGAGACTAGTAGCGGAATTCGTAATGGGCTACGCCCCCCTTCGCTAACGTAATTCGTAATGCCGCTCTCTACGAGACGCTAAAAGCGAACGCGGACTTGCTTTTTCGTGTCGCTAACGTAATTAGGATTGCATAAGGGTTTTAGACCTATGGGATCAATTGAAAATAATTAATCACTGCCGATTAGTTTGTGGTTAAATACTTGCTAAGAATTCAGCAGAGTTGTTTACAGATAATCTTAATTTTGAAATCTTCTTTGTCTTATGGCTATATTAAAACCATCTCTACTTGGTGGGAGAAAAAATACACGTACAGTTGGACAGAGTTTCCAGCCAATATTTTTAATTATATTTACTCTATTGATGATGACGGGAATCAGCGTTCGTTTGGCATATTTGCAAATTACTGAAGGAACGAACCACCGAAAACGAGCCGAGTCAAATCGAATTCGGATGATTCCTAAACAACCAGAACGGGGCAACATTTTTGACCGCAATGGTAAACTTTTAGCCAGTACTCGCTATCCTCGTTCTATATACTTATGGCCGATGGCACATACCAAACCTGCGTGGTCAGTCGTGGGGGCGCGTCTATCTGAAATTCTGGAAGTTTCTCAACAAGAGATGGAAAAGAAATTAGAAGAGGCAGGCGCTAACTCTTCTTCACTGATCCGAATTGCCCGTGACTTGAATGAAGCGCAAATTACGGCATTGAAGGAGTATCAAACCGAACTCAAAGACGTAGAAATTCATACAGAAGCCGTTCGCTACTACCCCCACGGCAAGGAATTAGCACATGTATTAGGGTATACGCGAGAACTGACCGCCGACCAGTTAAAAGAAAAAAAGCAGGAAGGCTACCGATTAGGTGATGTAATTGGTCAAATGGGAGTTGAAAAAGCTTATGAGAAAACTCTGCGGGGCGAATGGGGTGGTCAGCAGGTAGAAGTGGATGGTGCAGGTCGACCGCTCCGGGTTTTGGGTGAGAAACAGGCGAAACCTGGTAAAGATTTGCACTTGACCCTAGATTTAAATATGCAAAAGACAGCCAAAAAAGCTTTAGGCGATCGCGATGGTGCGATCGTGGCACTCGATCCAAAGAATGGTGCCGTTTTAGCAATGGTGTCTCACCCTACCTTTGACCCCAATATTTTCTCAAAACAGAAACTCACCCAAAAAGATTGGAAAATAGTGCAAGGTGCAGATCATCCCTTAGTAAATCGCGCCCTCAGCGCCTTTCCACCCGCTAGCACCTTCAAAATTGTCACCACCACTGCCGGTCTAGAATCAGGTAAATTTTCTCCAAGCACAGTCTTGCAAACCTATGGTTCCTTAAGTTTTGGCGGGACTCGATTTGGTGAATGGAATCACGCTGGATTCGGTCCATTGGGCTTTGTCGGTGCATTACAGTGGAGTAGTGATACCTTTTTCTATCAAATTGGTCGCGGAGTCGGCGGCCCAACTTTAATTGAATGGACTCGCAAATATGGATTTGGTAAAAAAACCGGTTTTGAGTTTGCCAACGAAGAAGCAACAGGTTTAGTGCCAGATGAAGCATGGAAGCAGAAAGCTTGGAAGATACCTTGGACTGTAGGCGACAGCATTAATATGTCAATTGGTCAAGGTGCTTTACAAACAACACCTTTACAAGTCGCCGTCATGTTTGCCGTACCCGCTAATGGTGGCTACCGAGTCCAGCCGCATTTGCTTAAAGACAACGAAGAAGCAAAAAGCTGGCGAGAATCTTTAAATATAAAACCAACAACCATAAGTATTCTCCGTCAGGGACTGCGGAAAGTAGTAGCTGAAGGTACTGGCAAAGCTTTGAAGCAGCCAACAGTTCCCTCAGTCGCTGGGAAGAGTGGTACAGCTGAAGCCTGGAAAGGTCGTGTTAAGCAAAATCACGCTTGGTTTGGTGCTTATGCACCTGCTGAACAACCAGAAATTGCGATCGTGGCTTTTGCTGAACATTCTGGCGGTGGCGGTGGGAGCGTTGCTGCACCAATGATATTACAAATTATGGAAGAATATTTTCAGCGCAAGTATCCAGGTAAGTATCAGAAACCAGCGCTTAAGAAAGCATGAAATTGGGTAATGGGGTATTGATTATTCTCTTCTCTACCCCTTATTCCGCATTTCTCACAAGCTTGAGGGGAAGAGGGGGGAGGGGCAGAGGGGCAGAGGGGCAGAGGGGCAGAGGGGCAGAGGAGCAGAGGGGAAAGAACTTGGTATTTGAACTCTCCTCTGCTCCCCTGCTCTGTTCCCTCTTGAAGACTGTGAATTTTGCATAACAAGTACAGTAGAGCCACAAAAATAAGGTCAATGGTGATTGAAGACTTGCTGCTTGGGAAGGAATGCAACCGTTTAGAAGTAGGAAAACCGGAGACACTTCGCTGAAATTTACGTTTGTAGAGAGATGTATAGCCGCTTATAATTCGCTAAAAATTTAAAGAGGCTCTAGAAGATGGTGTCAATTCATGTCAGATAAACCGCAACAAGAAATAGTAGTGAATAAATCAGTTAATTCACTCGAAGAAACTTCAGAAATAAAAATTCAGGCTCAATCATCAGTAGAAAATGAACCCTCTATATTAGAGTCTTTTGTTACAACTGTTGCTCAGACTGGCAAAGCAGTTTTAGACACAGCAATAGAAGTGGGAGAAGCAACAGGAAAACAAACACATAAATTCATTGAGGAAACAACTAAAACCAGCGGTCAGGTGGTGGATCGCCTCAGCGAAAATTGGCTAATTAGAAAACTATCTGGAGTGTTAAATCTAAATTGGCTAATCACTGATAACAACCTTGTTGATTTGGAAAAAGCAGAAGCGGAGGTAAACAAGCTTAAGCAAAACTATCCGAATGAATTACCTAGCCAGATTGCTCACCGAATCATGGTGGAAAAAGCCACTCAAGCAGGTACAGTTGGACTAGCAACTAGTATTTTGCCAGGAATAGCAATTGCATTGTTGGCAATTGATTTAACAGCGACAACCAAATTGCAGTCAGAAATGCTTTATCAAATTGCATCAGTCTACGGGCTAGATTTAAAAGATCCTGCCCGTAAAGGTGAAATTTTGGCAATTTTTGGTCTGGCTTTGGGTGGAGGTCGTCTTTTGAAAGCTGCGGGATTAGGCTTGTTACGAAATGTGCCCTTGGCGGGTGCTGCGATCGCAGCTAGTTCAAATGCGACGATGATCTATTCATTGGGCTATGCTGCTTGTCGATTTTACGAAGCCAAGCTAGATGAATCAATTTCCCTCGCATCCCCACAGACTCTAGAAACATTAAAAGCAGAAAGCGAAAAGTATTTAGAAAGTGCGATCGCTCAAGAAGCCATTATGGATCAAATTTTAGTTCATATGATCCTTGCTAGCCATCCAGACAAGACTTTGGAAGAAATTTTGCCGGAATTACAAGCTGTAAAACTCAGTCCTACCTCGTTGGATGCCATTGCCCAAAATATCAAATCACCAAAGTCTTTAGATATACTGCTCAATCAGCTGAATCGCGATTTTGCCATACCCTTGCTGGCTCAGTGTAACAAAATTGCCCAGCTTGACAATAAAACTACACCACTTGAGCAAGAAATAATCGCAGCGATCGCTAGGAAATTTGATATTGATCTTCTCACTTTCGAGTCTCAACCTATTTAATTCACATTAGGCGTAACTCCTCACTCATAACTCCTCACTGCTGATTCAGTAAGCCGATTTAAGTATCTTTCAATTAAGAGGATGGCAACAATGTCATCTATCGGTCTTGGTGGCTGTCGCAGACCTTGTGGCAATAGTTTTATTAGCCCTTTGGGTGGGAACATTTGCCAATAGCGATCGCGGGCTTCTAAGGTTGTATAGCGCTCATCCACTAAAATAATACTCAGAGGTTCTGTCAATTCCTGATATAATTTCTGTCTCCACTCTTTGGCTGTAGTTTGATCTCCCATCACCATCAAGGAGATCGGAAACCTTTGACGTAGGGTCTCAATGGTAGCGATCGCTTCTTTTGCTAGCACGACCTGATGATAATACAATTGCCGATCCAGTCCCATCACCGCTAAACCACACTTATCTCGACCTGGATCAAAGCCCAATATGACTGGTTGCGTTGGTGAAAATTCGCGGAAAGTCATAAGTAATTCAAAATTAAAATTAAGAATTAGAAATCAATAAATACAACTACAGCAATTATTTTGACTGCTGTTGAATATGTTTAAATCTTACTAATAACAGTGTGCAAATAATGTTTTAAGTACTAAAAATTATTTGTCCGTTGACTATTGCCACTAATTTTACTCTCAAAGGGCCAGCTGTATAAGTGTCCTCTGCTGCGATCGCTTTGATCTCTAACGGCTGATTATACTGTCTTAATTGGGCGATAAAACGCAAGAAAGTCCCTTCTACTTGCACATTTTCGACAATTCCGGCATTACGGGCCCGAAATTGGGAAGCAGAAATTAGTATTTCCAGCCGTTGCTGTAACTGATAGGATGTCATGGTTTTGGAATCGGCAGTGGTTGTGGCTAGCACTGCACCTCCCGAAAAAACTAATTGATTTCGAGCTGTATCAGCGAAAAACTCTATCTGCTTTTCTCCCCTGACGTAGTTCCCAGCCGAGAAAATTCGCACCACATATTCTTGACCATCGCTAATCTGCTTGCTCAATTGGTCAACTCTATCCTGAGTCACGCGCAGTAGCTCTACATTTGCAGGATTTGCCCCAGGCTCACTTAATTCCAGGTTGGCGTTGCGATTGGCTTCTTGTAAAAGTTGTACCACAGCCTGACGAGCAGCAGCAGGTTGGGTAACACGAATTACAGCAGCAGATAGAACTTGACCGCGAACTAAGGCCAGCTTACCTAAACGCAGGTCACGGTAAGACTGATAATATTTTTCTAACTTTGCAACTTCCAGTTCTAGTTGCTCCTGTTGTGCTTCCAATTCTTTCAGGCGCGATTCCCGTTTGGCAATCACTTCCTCTCGGGATGCAACTTCTACATTCCGCTTTTGAATCAATTGATCGAGTTGGCCAATTTTTTGATCGCGCACTTCTATGGCTTCTTGACGGTTAGCAAGTTCGAGATCGCGTTTTTCAATAGCTGTTTTGGCTTCGTCAATCGCTTTTTTTGCTTCAGCGTACAGTCGTTGTCGTTCTGTCTTTAGTAGTTCAACTGCGGACTGTAGCTCTTTTCTCTGAGTGGAAACGCTTTGCAACTCAGCTATGGCTTTTTGGTATCGAGTTACAACTTGTCCTAGCTGACCCTGAGTGCGTTGGAGTTGAGTTTGAGTTAGGGCTTGTTGACTAATGGTGCGGTTCAACTGAGCTTGTGTTTGGCGTTGTTTAGCATTCACCGCCTGCAAGGATTGATTAATTACCTGCAAGTCTTGTTGTGCTTTCGTTTGGGCAATTCTTGCTTGGTTTAGTTCGCTTTCTACCTGACTTTTCTGAGTTTCTGCGGTTTTTAGCTGTTCCCGCTTCTGTCTGAGGTCTGTTTGAATATCTTCTAATTCAAAGACTCCTTTTCGCAAGCCTTCGTCGGCAGCGAATAAAATTCCTAACGTTGATGCTGAAATCAAACCGCCCGTAAAAATAGTTACTACTACAGCAGTATTTTTCGGACGAAGCTTAAAAAGTGAGAGGCGAGCTTTGCCAACTCGTGTGCCGATGCGATCGCCCACGGTGGCAATTACGCCTCCCAAGATTAAAATTGCTGCGATGAGGATGTATCCGGTGGTCATCTTTAGCTACCGAAATCCTTCCAGATACAGCCTACTACTTTTAAGCATTGTCTGGAAAGAAGTGGAAATTGGCAATAGCTGAAATTACTCAATTTTAGATTTACCTCTAGCTATTAGTGTCATCTTTCAAAATAGAACACGCGCCGATTCCCCTCTCTCCAATTGATTTTATGTGAATTGCCTACTTAAGGTAACAGGTTTATGCACAGTAATCTTCTTTTTGTGGATAGAAATCATCTTCTTTTCACGCAAATCCCCTAGTAGCCTAGTAACGGTAACACGAGTTGAACCAATTGCTTCTGCGATCGCTTGATGAGATAACTTCAGATCGATAGTGATCCCATCAGCACAAGGAACGCCAAAATCTCGACAAAGAATTAACAAAAAACTCACCAATCTGGAACCCATATCTCGGTGAGCGAGAGTTTCAATCATCATCTCTGTTTGTAAAATGCGCGAAGACAGACCCCGCAGCATTAACATTGATAATTCTGGATTTTCCTTGAGTGCTTGCTCTACTTGTTCAATTGGGGCTGACAGTAATTCCACAGGCGTAAATGCAACCGAATGGTAAAACCTATCCGACTTATTTCCTGTCAGCAATGACAAAACACCAAAAACACTATTTTCCCGAAGCAATGCTACTGTTATTTCCTCTCCTGCCTCGTACACCCTAGAAAGTTTAACAGCACCTTTCAAAAGAAAATAAACTCGTTCGGCAGGATCGCCAGGAAAAAAGATCGTTTTATTGCGTTCAAACGTTTCCACAACTGGCGGAAACGCCCCGGTCGCCATCTGACGAAATACATTTGCTAGGGCTTTATCTTGTGTCACGATCATCTCCCTTCCCCTACCCAATGCCGGAAAAACAAAAACTGATTACCTAAGAATACACCTGAAAAATGAATAAAGCACCGTCAACCTTTCTGTACTTTCCTATACTCAAAAAAATCACTTCATAACTCTTTGTTTATAATGATACATAATTGTTGATCCTTTCAGCTACTAATTGTTGATAAGTAGTTCCAATAGCTGTATTAAAAAGGGTTTTTTAAAGAACAAATAAAGATATCTTGATAAAATCTTTAGGAAAAATCAAGAATTTTGTCACAGCAAACACCCTTCTCAATATTCATTTTTGCAAATCCTGTATAAAAGAAAGACAAAACGTGCCTCAGATTCTAGTATGCTCCTAATGATCGATCGCATTAACAATTTCTATGCTGAATCTGACTGGAAAAAATGCTCTTGTTACAGGTATTGCCAATAACCGCTCGATCGCTTGGGGCATCGCCCAACAGCTGCATAAAGCCGGAGCAAACCTGGGTATTACCTATCTGCCGGATGAACGCGGCAAAATGGAGAAAAAAGTTGCGGAGTTGGTAGAATCCCTCAACCCAAGCTTATTTCTTCCCTGTAATGTTCAAAATGAGGAGCAGATTCAATCTACCTTTGAGACAATCCGCGAACAGTGGGGAAAGTTAGACATCCTTATCCATTGTTTGGCTTTTGCCAGCAAAGACGATTTGAGTGGAGATTTTAGCCAAACCTCTCGTTCTGGGTTCAACACTGCCTTAGAAATCAGTACCTACTCGCTGGTGCAGTTAAGTGGTGCAGCTAAACCTTTGATGACAGAGGGAGGTAGTATCGTCACATTGACATATTTAGGTGGTGTCAGAGCAATTCCTAACTACAACGTTATGGGAGTTGCCAAGGCAGGATTAGAAATGAGTGTGCGTTACCTAGCTGCTGAACTAGGGTCGCAAAATATCCGCGTTAATGCCATCTCCGCAGGCCCCATCCGCACCTTGGCATCTTCAGCGGTGGGTGGGATTTTGGATGCGATTCATCATGTAGAAGAAGTAGCTCCCTTACGCCGTACCGTCACTCAGCTAGAAGTGGGCAATGCTGCCGCTTTCTTATGTAGTGATTTGTCCAGTGGTATTACCGGACAAGTTCTATATGTAGATGCAGGATATGAAATTATGGGAATGTAAGATAATTTGGAAATTGCTAATTGGGAATTGCTAATTGCTTTTTCCCATTCCCAATTCCCCATTGCCCATTCTCCCCATTCACCATTCCCAATGCAAACAACCAATCGTCAAATTAATTCAAATTACGACCAGTTAATAAAAACCCCTCGGATTGCCACTGTTCACCGCACCACTGGTGAAACTGATGTGCAAGTTACCATCAACCTCGATGGTAGAGGAACTTGCACAGCAGCAACAGGCATTCCGTTTTTGGATCACATGTTGCATCAAATTGCCTCACACGGACTGATTGATATAGATGTCCAAGCCAAGGGAGACTTGGAAATTGATGACCATCACACTAACGAAGATGTAGGCATTACCTTGGGTCAAGCTTTGAACCAAGCACTAGGCGACAGAAAAGGTATTGTCCGCTTTGGTAACTTTCTCGCACCATTGGATGAAGCCTTAGTTCAGGTAGCGCTAGACTTTTCTGGACGACCTCACCTCAGCTACGGCTTGCAAATTCCTACCCAGCGTGTAGGAACTTATGACACCCAACTCGTGCGCGAATTCTTTGTGGCGATCGTGAATCATAGCCAAATGACACTGCATGTTCGACAATTGGATGGCATTAATTCCCATCACATCATTGAGGCGACATTTAAAGCCTTTGCAAGGGCAACACGGCTAGCAGTGGAAATTGACCCTCGTCGTGCTGGCTTAATTCCCAGCTCTAAAGGCGTTCTATAAAATGAGTCAAATGGGGCATTGAGTATGGTGCATTCGTTATTCCCCCAATCCCCAATAATTGACACACCGCTCGGTGATGGTTATTATCAGGCTACTGGGTAACTTGTAATTAATACTAAGCTGGTAATTAGTGGTTGAACCGAGATGAAGTCTGTTGCAGATGACCCTGATTCTCAACTTAATACGGCAGACACTCCGCCAGTAGTCCTAACTTCTGAGTTGCGAAAAGTCTATCGCACTGGTTTTTGGTTAAATCAAAAAATCGTATCTCTCAAAAACTGTTCTTTAACGGTTTATAAAGGTGAAACCTTTGGTTTGCTAGGGCCAAACGGTGCTGGTAAAACCACCCTTTTAAAATTGTTGCTAGGAATTATTAATCCCACCTCTGGACGAGGATTATTATTGGATAAGCCAATAGGCGATCGCAGTGTTAAACAACATATCGGCTATCTGCCAGAAAATCCCTATTTGTATGACTATCTCACTGGGTGGGAATTTTTACAGCTTGCTGCTGGACTATTTCAAATTCCCCAAAGTGTCCAACGCCAACGCATTCCCCAACTACTGGAATTAGTAGGTTTATCCCAAGCTGATGCTCGTAAAAAGCTGCTACGCCGCTACTCAAAAGGAATGCTACAGCGTGTCGGGATGGCACAGGCGCTAATTAACGAGCCAGATTTGGTTTTTCTGGATGAACCGATGTCTGGTCTCGATCCGGTGGGACGCTACCAAATGCGGGAAATTATCCTGGCGCTCAAAGCTGCTGGAAAGACGATTTTTTTCAATAGCCATGTTCTTAGTGAAGTAGAACAGATTTGCGATCGCATTGCCATTCTCGCTCAAGGTGAATTAATTTGCTCTGGTTCCCTGAATGAACTTTTAGGCGTAAACGACACATATCACGTAAAAGGTCAAGGTGGTGACTGGGAAATTCTTAAAAAATGGATACCCACTCTCAAATTTGAACGTGATGGTTCCTGGCAAGGTACACTACAGGACGATTACTATGATTTCCTCGCTAGTGTTCGTCTTATGGAAGGTAAAATTATTGCCATGAACTTGTCGCGTTACTCCCTAGAAGAGTTTTTTATTCAACAAATCGAAAGAAAAAATAACAATAACTTAGTTAATTAATTTCGTTCTCAATCAGTAAGTTGTAAGCTCGGTTGAGCAAAAAAATCCAAATTGTTTGCATTTTTGAGTTTACTTTTTCAAGTAAACCTACAAAAAACCAAATTCCAATATATTTTTAATATTATTTGTATTTATTTAATGAACTTGCTCATAATATTGATATTAGTAGCAAATTCTAATCTATAGTTTAAATGTCCTCAAATTGACATTGACAAACAAATTTTATTAGTAAATACTTTATTGGTTAACGGAGAATTTCTTGTATAAACTACGTTTCTTTGCGTAATTACTAATGTTTTGTAATAATTCCTATATTCAAGTTTGCTTAACTTTAAATTAACTTCACTAAAAATTCAAATTATATAAATAAATTTCCTCCGGAAAATTACACTTTTCGAGGAAAATAAGAGTGTCGGGGAACTTGAATACTTAGGTATAGTCAAAATAAAAATGTTTAGACAGTACTTTATTGATCGTAGTTTCAAAATATCAGGTAAATATGCTTAACACAAGTTTGTTTAAATTTTTAACTCAGCCAGTTGTGAGTGTAGCTTTCTTAAGTGCTGTCAATGTCGTTGTGCCATTTGTGAGTTTAGTTCAAGGACAATCACTACCACCAACTACACAATCACCAAGCACACAAACACAATTAGATACTAATTATTTATTAGGAGGCGGGGATCTCATCCGTGTAAATGTATTTGAAGTACCCGAATATACAGGTGAATATCAAGTTCCTCCAGGTGGAGCAATAAACCTACCTTTAATTGGCAGTGTATCAGTTCTAGGACTAACAACTGAACAGGCTTCCGATGAAGTTGCCAAAAGATATGCTCGCTTCCTTAAACGTCCCTTAATCTCAGTCAATTTGTTATCGCCTCGTCCCATTAACATATTCGTTGCTGGAGAGGTGACACGTCCAGGAGCTTACACCCTGAACTTGAGCGGAGGTGCAGGGAACAATCCAGGTGTACAATACCCAACTGTATTAGCCGCATTGACAACAGCGCAGGGAGTAACCCTAGCTGCGGATGTTAGCCAAGTTCAATTACGGCGTAAAATAGGACCTTCTTCAGAGCAAACCGTTACTGTTAATTTGAAGGAACTCATCCAAACAGGCAGGTTAACACAAGATATTACCTTGCGCGATGGAGACACCATAGTTGTGCCAACTGCTACCAACTTCAACGTCGCAGAATCCCGAAATATATTTGCATCTAACTTTGCTGCTAGCCAAACCACACCCCGCACAGTAACAATTATTGGTGAAGTTAACCGTCCTGGCTCGTATCTTGTCACCGCAGGCAACACAGATACGCAGGGAGGCGCAAATAGTGGCACTTCCAGTCCCACAGGTCTGCCAAATGTGACGCGGGTAATTCAACTAGCTGGGGGAATTACATCACAGGCTGATGTTCGTAGTCTTAAGTTACGCCGACCTACAAGAACTGGCTCAGAACAATCTATAGATATTAACCTTTGGCAATTATTGCAGAGTGGTGATGCTAATCAAGACATCATTGTGCAAGACGGAGATACGATTGTTATTCCGACAGCAACTGAAATTAACCCCGCAGAAGCTACTCAATTAGCTACTACCACTTTGTCTCCTACACGCATTCAAGTTGGTGTAGTAGGTGAAGTTAAAAAACCAGGATTAACAGACGTTCAGCCGAATAGCTCTTTAAATCAAGCTATACTCGCAGCTGGCGGATTTAATGATGCCAGAGCTAGCAGCAGTGCTGTCGATTTGATTCGCCTCAACCCTAACGGTTCTGTCACTAAACGTATAGTAAAAATAGATTTCTCAGCTGGGATTAATGAGCAAACTAATCCTATACTTCGTAATAATGATGTTGTGGTAGTCAACCGCTCTGGTGCCGCTAAAACTGGTGATACCGTTAACACTATAACTGGGCCTTTAGGGATTATCCTCAATCTCCTGAACTTGTTCGGACTCTAGTTTAAAATACAGATGTGAATATTGGGGGCGTTGATAAACCCTTTCCGTCCCCAAAATTACACTATCTATAAATCAAAGCTTAATAGTCAAGACTTAATAAGCAAACACACATTTAATTTTTCAAGCTGAAAACCTTATTGTAAGGTTTTCAAACTCCAAAAAGTACAATTTAGATACCCGACAGCTTATAGCCCTATTTAATTATTGATTAGAAATAAAAAAGCTGAAAAACTTATAACTACGTACTTTTGCTCTCTGCATCTCCTCACGATTTAATTCGGATTGCTATAAGAAACAACTATATGAATCCGGTTTTATTTAGAGAAAAGATACGTAGGAGAGCCAGTCGTGTGGGCGGTAAACCCTCCTACAGCGCTGGATTCAGCGTAACGCACTGGCTTCCATACAATACCTAATTTTGTTCAAAAATCAAATATGATTCCTATATAAATAATGATAAATGGCATTATTAAATTCACTTTTGTACTGCCTTTTGAGGGCAAGAATAAATAATGATGCGTTTATAAATGTCAGTAAACCAAAAAGTTTTTTAGAAGCTTTACCAAGCAAACATTTCAGCTAAATCTAGCGAGATCACAAAACAACGTTTTGTTCAGTATTTCAGACTATACCTCAAGTTACCTTTAAGCGATCGCTCTAAGATCCCTCTAAAACCAATGGTGGATACTCCAGATTCTCAATGGCTGAAACCCTTATTTTTACGTTGGTTTTTAAAAGTTTGTGGTTTACTGAATGTGTAAAGTTATATTTTTACAGAGAAGCAAACTACACGAAGCCGTCTCTTGTTCCAAAAAAATTCTAAGTAGTTCTCGTACTCTTACGGACAAGCAAGCTAGACATCGCTCGACCACAGGATAAGACAATATTAGGGTAGAGAACTACATAAGTGGCTTAGTTTGGGCGCTCACTTACTTAAAATAGTCATTACTGTATTAATTTTATAATGTTTATCAGTAATATTACTAATTAACAAGTGCTATACACATAATAATTTTACTGGAAATTCATAATCTGTTATTGAGAGGCTTTTTCAAACTTTGTTTTGGCTATTCTGATTATTATGATAATGAGAATAGTTTACAAGTTGCAGGGGATAATTTATAGTCTATACCTCATTTATTGTCATTTTATGATTCTTATTATCATAAGAATTATTTAAGTAAATCAACTAATTGGTGACAGATATACTATCTTAACCGCAGATACTGCGTATACACAGTAGAATGATGTCGAATTGGAAATGATGCCATTTGTACGGTTGCTTGGTGTCCATTAATGGAGTGACTCTGGATACTGATAATTTTTATTCAGTATTTTTACTAGATATATGCACATTTTTGGAACACAAGCTCAAAAGGCGTTTCCGCCATATTTGCGTGGAAATTCTCAGGTGTAAACCTGAGAAACCGTGTATAAACTTACAAATGGCAGTTATACGACTGTTTCCAATACTGAGTTACTTACTAAGGCTAGAGCTACTGACCGTTGACGATTCAGTTTTTGCAACATACCCTATTTTCCCTATTTTCCCTATGATGATTCATGGTTTCGGTTTTCTCAGTTTGAGCGCATCTCTTGTACTTCCCTGGGCCTTAACGGGTCTGGCTCAAGGAGAGAAGATAACAGAGTATTTATTTAAAGACGTTCGTCAGTCATCGCCTGTTCCAGAAACATCACTGCCCAGCCGCAAGTTAATCAGCGCGGCTCCTGCGACAACATACTATGTTAGCGGTACCGGAAACGACAAAAATAGCGGACTCACTACCTCATCCGCGTTTAGGACGATTCAAAGGGCAGCAAACCTAACTGACCCTGGCGACACAGTATTAATTATGAATGGAGTGTACACAAATGCAGGACAAGCGGGTAGTGCCTTAAGTATTAAACGTTCTGGAACTGCTAATGCCTGGATTACGTATAAAGCATATCCTGGACATTTTCCAAAGATTCAACATAACACATGGAGTGGTATCGGTTTTTCAAATGGAGTTTCATATATTGAGATCGACGGTCTGGAGGTCGTTGGAAACAATGCCAATATCACCCTTGCTTATGCGTTAAGTCAGAAGACTAACACATCAAATCGCCTTACAAATGGAACCTGCATAAGCATTGAGGGACGCAGTAGTAATGTTCATCACATAAATATTTTGAACAACAAAGTGCATGACTGTGGAGGAGGAGGTATCTCAGTAATCGCGGCTGATTATGTGAAAGTGGATGGTAACACTGTGTATAATAACGCCTGGTATGGTGTCTATGGTGGCAGTGGCATTTCGTTCTTGAAGAATCGGAATACTGACAATAACCAAGGATACAAAATGTTTGTGACCAACAACAAGGTCTACAATAATCGTATGTACGTTCCCTGGATTGAAGTCGGTAAGATCACAGACGGGAATGGCATTATTATGGATGAGTTAAAAAGTGGTCCTAATGGTTCATATAAAGGACGGACTTTAGTTGCAAACAATATCTCATACAAAAATGGTGGTTCGGGTATTCATGCTCATGCGAGTGAGCATGTCGATATTGTCAACAACACGGTTTATTTAAATCAGCAAAGCCCAGAGCTATCGAAGAAAGGGCAACTCTATGCTGGCTATTCATCTGATGTCAAAATTTTCAATAACATTATTTATGGTGTTGCTGGAAAAAATGCTAACAGCAGCTACATGAATACCAATGCTACCTATAACTATAATCTGTACACTAACGGTGCAGTGGTTGGTGCGATGGGGCCTAACGATGTTATAGGAGACCCACAGTTTGTAGATGCTTCAAGTGGTGACTTTAGACTCAAAGCAACGAGTCCAGCGATCGACAGGGGTTACTATTGGAATGCTTTAAAAACTGATTATGCAGACAAACCCCGTCCTGCTGGTGATGGATATGATATTGGAGCATACGAATACCAGCAGTAAGCATAATATCTATTGCTAACTGCTCATACTTCCGTCAGACTGAAGTTAGGGTTACACAAAAAATAAGCCTGCTAAGGCAGGCTTATTTTTTTGTAGCTAATTAAACAGACATGATATAGCAGTTATGCTGTTAAGTTAACTTTTGAGACAAAACTCTAATTTATACAGAGCTTTTGTCAGGAATACGTTTTTGTGGCTTTACCTCTTTTGTCAAATCTTGATGAGTGAAGTATTCTTTAGCATAGTTGAAATAACTACTAGATTCATTTTTATCAATGATACCATTCACAACTAAACCTAAAACGTTGTAACTGGATCTCTCTAGCATTTCTTGGGCAGCAGCAGCACTGTTAGAATCAATCACCCCAGGTCTAGCTACTAATAAAATCCCATCAGTCATTTGACTTAAAGTCAAAGCATCAGCTGCCAAAAGGAGTGGAGGAGCATCAATAATTACAACATCATAGTTATGTTGAGATGAAGAATTTTCAATTAGTGATGCCATCCGTTTCGAGTCAAGCAAAGCAAGTGGGTTAGGAGGTCTGACTCCAGCAGTTAAAACATCAAGGTTATCCATTACCTTAGATATAGCCATATTAAATTCAACTTGACCTACAAGAACCTCGCTTAAACCGACTGCATTGCTTAGTTGCCAGAAATGATGCTGAGAAGGAACTCGCATATCTGCATCAATTAGTAAAACTTGTCGTCCTAGTTGAGCGATCGCAGCAGCCAAATTAGCTGAAACTGTAGACTTTCCTTCTTTAGGAACTGCGCTAGTTACCACGATAGTTTTGAGTGCTTTATCTGAACTCAGAAATTTCAGATTGGCTTGAATCATCCGGTACATTTCGCTCGTTAAAGAGTAAGGCGTATCTCTGACGGCAACTGTTTGAGTTGGTAATTCTAAATTAGAGTAACGGGAGCGAACCTTTTTAACAGACAAAGGAATAATTCCCAGCAAAGTGTATCCAAATACATCTCTAACTTCTCTAAGTGTTTTTAGAGATTTATCTCTCATAGCTAGGAATAGCACAGTTGTGGTGGCAAAAAACAAACCGAACATAACTCCTAGCACCAAAACAATTATTTTCTTAACTAGTATCGGATCTTTGGGCACTAAAGCCTGAGCAATAATCCGAGAACTGGCTGTATTGGTGTTCTCAACTAATTGTAATTCTTGAACCTTTTTCAACAGAGTTTGATAGGTCGATTCTGCAACTTCTACTTTCCGTTCTAACTCCCGCTGGTTTTGTGCCAACTGGGGTATGAGTTTCACCCTTTGTTCGTAGCTAGAACGGGAATTATATAGAGAGGAGAGTCTTTTTGTTAACCCAAATCGCTGTATTTCTGACTGCAAAAAGTTTTGTATCAAACCTTGTCTAAGTTCTCCAATCTGCAATAAGCTCTGGGGAATTCGTGTTTGATTGCCAATAGTCTGACCAATTTGCTGTTGCAAGAGAGATTTTAAATTAGCTTTTTTTGCTTCTAGGTTAATAACTACAGGATTGTCATCTAAGAAACGGCTGCGCTCAATCGCTAACTGCCGATCGGTTTCTTGAAGTTGTACAAGAACTCCCTGTACAGCAGGTGACTGACTTAAGGCACTGACAGCGATCGCTTGCTGAGAATTTAGCTCTACTTTTTGGCGCAGTTCATTGGTTTGGGCGTTTATCTCATCTAGTTGAGCCCTGACAGTATTCATTTCATTGTCTAAATTTCCAATAGTTGCAACAGCTGACTTTGTCTCCTCGGATAAATCTGCAATCTGATGCTTTTGTTTAAATATACGTAGCGCTACTTCCGCATTGTTAACAGCAGCTTGAGTTTTAGGAAGCTGCTTGGCCATAAATTGACGAGTTGCTGCTGCCTCAGAGCGATTTGTCAGAATATCATTTTCTAAATACAAATTCATAACTGTGTTGACCACTGCTGCTGCTTCTTCTGGGTCATGGCTGCTATAGGCAATTCGCAATACATCTGTCCCACCAACAATTTTTAGAGTTAGGGATTTTTGTAGCGCTTTTACTTCCAGAGGTTGATCTTCTTTATCTTTGAGTTTTAGTTTGTCTATTGCCCGCTGCAATAAGCTAGGAGAAGTAATAACTTCTATCTGAGTGCTTACAGGATTTTGAGTTGCGACTAAAGCTTTTAAATCTCCTGAGTCTCCTCCTTCAGAGGAACCAGGGGAAAGATTACTTCCTGCTACTTTAAAAGAGGGAACTCTGAATAAAAGTTTTCCTTCGGCTTCATAAGATGGCTTCATCAATATTGTGGATATAGCACTCAGCATAACTGTACCCACAAAGATACCGACAGCCGGTATCCACCATCGTTTCAATATCAATAGGTAACGATTAAGGTCTAAATCAATAGATTCTCTAGATTCCATAGATTTTTCTGAGATAAATCTTCAAAAGTACAGGTTTTAAGCAAGAAACTCAATATTGCTCTACTTAGAGTAGCGACAAAGCACACCTATTAACTAAGAGTGATACTATTTTACAATATGACATATAGTATAGACTATTTAACTCTAAAAACCTGAAATCGTTTCCAGGCTTCGGTTTCGGGACTCTGATAGCTAATACTTAGGAGCCTTGAGGAGCATAATTAAAAGTACATACAATACTAGTTAATGCTGATTTTTGCTTCCATTAACTCTCTTTCATCAAAGTATGGTGAGATATTGAGTCTTCTTGGCTGTATTCTCAAAATTCTTGTTTGGAATCAAGCATAGATAAACAAGGCTTTCAAGATTATCTAACGATAGTAATAAAAGAGTACCAATCCAAACAAATTTCAGGAAAAAACCTGTAATCTAAGTAAGTTGGCACAATATAAAATTATATGAAGAAAGATAAACTTGGCTAAAATCCTCTTTCTTCCTGATTGCAACTACAAATATTTACGCCGATATACTTAGTGGTCTTCTATTACTATCGTCAGATAAACATTTAAAACCTTGTTCCAAGTGTATTTTCACGATATTTCCATCTGCCGTGTTGCTACTTATGTTGCCAGGCTTTCTCATAAGCCTCTAAGAGCTTAGGTACTTGATGTCGCCACTCTAGTTTATCCTCCATTCTTTGTCTACCTAGCTCTCCCATTTTTTGTCGGCGTTCAGTATCCTCTAGAAGTTCAAGAATATTCTCGGCAAAATCCACTATATCATTGCCTTTAGCATAAACAGAGGCTCCTTCCGCCGATCGCCTTCCTTCCAAAAGATCAAACTGAACAATGGGTTTTCCCATTGCCATGTACTCCATGATCTTATTCATAGTCGAGCGATCGTTGTAGGGCATTTTTTTATCTGGATTGGCACATATATCACAGCTAGAAAGTCGTGCCAAAAGTTCTTTATCAGGAATACGCCCGGTAAATTCTACAAACTCCTTAACTTCTAACTCTTCAGATAGTGCCTGAAGCTTCTCAAACATCGGTCCACTACCGATGAGCATAAAGTGAATATCCTGGCATTTCTTTTCATAGACAATGTAGCGTACCGATTGCAGCAGATAATCGATTCCCTCTGGTTCTCCCATAACACCAACATAGCCGACCAGATACTTTCGACCTTTACGGTAGTCTGGGTTGGGTGGTACAGGTTGAAAACGGGAAAGGTCAGGCCCACTACGAACAACAAAGACATCCTCTGGACTCTTGCCTCCACGGGTAAGTGCAACTGAGAGGTAAGATTCATTCGTTGAGATAACTACGTCTGCTGTGGCAAAGGTCAATCGCTCAACTAATGAGAGTCCATAATAAAAAATGTCTCGCCTTCCATACTTAGCTTCGTACATCTCCAGATTAATATCATGGTGGTCAAATATGACTCTTACACCCTTGAAAAACTTGAACCATCCTGCCACCAAAAACAGTAAATCTGGAGGATTGCAAATGTGGACAATATCAAAACCCCGCTCTTGCCACACCCGATGAGCAAGGCGAAACTCCCAAAAAACGGCTGTAGCATACTCCCGTAAATATCCTGAAACCGAACTTATATCTGGTGGCATGTCGTGGCGATAAATATGAACGCCATCGATTACCTCGTATTCTTGTTCAAAGCCTTTACCTTTAGGACAAATCACCGAAACTTCATACCCAGCTTTTATTAGGGTGGTGGCTTCCATCCATACACGTCTATCAAAGGGAAGTGGGAGGTTCTCGACAATAATCAGTACCTTACTACCATGCGATGCCATGATAACCTAACTCCTTAGATGTTTGATTAAAGACCCCGGCTAGATCCAAAATTTGCATTTCTTTCGGGGCATCAAGTAGTACTTGGTGAAACTCGGGTGTAGCATGGGTAACTACCGCAAGCTCTGCTCCCTCCAAAGCTTGCTGTGAATTTGGCACTAGCAAACCTTCAAAATGAGGGAGATTACTCTGTATATAAGCAAGGTTGGTTCCCATTAATCGAGCTTCATACACAGCCGGGTCATAGATTTTTACCTGGCAGCCTTCTCCAATCAACCGTTTGACTAGCAGTACTGCGGGACTTTCTCTTAAATCATCTGTACCTGGTTTGAATGCCAATCCCAAAACAGCAATCTGTCTTACTCCCAGGCGTAATACCTGCTGGGCAGCTAAATCGACTTGAACGCTGTTAGTGGTTGGGAGGGCATTTAAGAGAGGGACTGGTACATCCATATTTCGTGCGTGGTAAAGCAAAGCACTCAAATCTTTGGGCAGACAGGAACCCCCGTAGGCAAATCCAGGACGCATGTACACAGGAGAAATATTTAACTTTGTGTCCTGTACAATGATGTTCATTACTTCCCGTCCATCTACACCAAAAGCTTTGGCTACTCGTCCGATTTCATTAGCAAAGCCCACTTTAGCTGCGTGCCAGCAATTGGCTACATATTTAACCATTTCAGCCACAGATGGTTTGACTACAGTAAACGGTGCATCTACTGTCGCATACATCTGTCGTACTGCTGCTTCGGCCACAGGAGATTCAGTACCAATAATAGTGTAAGGTGGTTGATCGTAATCTTTGATAGCCGAACCTTCGCGTAAAAACTCTGGGTTAAATGCCAGATGTATAGAGTTATTACCTGTAATACTATCTATAAGATTCTGACACTTTTCTAAAGTTCCTGGGGGAACAGTGCTACGCAAAACAACTACATGGCTTTCAGTTTTATGGCTAGCTGCTTTGGCAATTTGTTTGCACACATTCCAAACATAAGTAAGATCGGGTTCTCCTCTTTCTATTGGAGGCGTACCAACACTAATCAGAGAAACATTTGATGCTAGCACCGCCGCTTCAGTATCTATAGTAGCTGTGATTAATTTAGCTGCAACTCCATCAATCAGCAATTGACTCAACCCTGGCTCTACAATGGGCGACTCTCCTTTGGCAATCAAATCTACTTTATCCGGATTTACATCTACGCCAATTACTTCATGTCCGTCTCGTGCCAAGCAAGCTGCTGTTACTGCACCGACATATCCCAAGCCAAAAATGCTAATTTTCATATCTATCCAGTTCTATCCAGTTGTTATTCTTTGCATGAATTACAAAAAAAGCAAGCCCATAAGACGCTTTTCTTCTAGCTCATTAAATTTAATACTTAGTAATATAAATCCATCCAATCAACCCAATGTTTTTTTATATCTAGAGGAATAACACTTGTTCTCGCCTTCGTTCCTAAATAAAGTCTCAAAGACTCATTTTCAATTAAAGACTTCATAGGATCTGATAATTCCTCAATATTTCCTGTGTTAACTATATAATCCATTTTCAGATTCACTAACTATCTCAGGGATACCTCCCACTGGTGTAACTATGAGTGGTAATTCCCAAGCCATTGCTTTAAGCATTGCTAGTGGGAGACCCTCATTGTAAGAAGTCAAGACAAAAACCGGCCTATCCTTAGTTAATATATCAACCAAAAAATTAGAGTTGCTCATTTTCATCTTCTTCTATAATTAAAATAATCCCATGAAATCTTATCAAAATATGATTATTTTTACATCTCCTGATGTTGAACTATTGTTGTCAGATAATACCTTTGCACCGCTCATAAACCTGTGATACCAAAATTGGTATATTTTAAACAACTACCACAAAAACAATGGCTTTAGAGCATTTTGGTAAATTCTATGCTCTCAATGCATTTTTTAATGATTTTATTTTTATTTTATGTGTCGTTTTCACTGATAAACATGCTGCCACATAGAGCATCCAAGTCAAACTATTAGATTCCAGCAAGGAAGATTCTGTAAGGCTAGCTAAAGCTATATATGTCATGTGTATAATGGGCCACATGTCTACGGCTGTTTTACTACTACGTACCCATGCTAATCCTTGGAGATAACTGCGCCAAAACCCTAAAAAGAATAACCCTAACCCTAAAAGCCCTAAATCAAGCCAAAGAGCTAGATAACCGTTATGTGGATGCCCTGGCATCCATCCAACTATACGCCAAATATAAGCAGATTCACCATCCCATCCTTGCCAGAATCCGCCATAACCATAACCAAGCCAAGGATGTTTCCAAATCATATCCATTACTAATGGCCATAAGTCTGTTCGACCAGTCAGTGTCGCATCTTTCCCAATCGAGCTAAATAGGACATCGGCATCATTAGACAACCAAAAATATAAACTTTGGCTGATAGTTGCCATAAGTATTAGGGTTGGTATCATGAATCTATATGACCAACGCCAAATTTGAAAAGCAAAAAATGCCAATATTATAATTAATAGATTAACTAGAGATGAGGTAGAAGCGGCAAGTATTAAAAGTAGTATTGATAAGCTAAACCCACCCCAGAAAAGCCAACTACGTCTTTTAGTTTCATAGCCAAGGATAAAAAATATTATACTACTGGTAACCATCCTAGCTCCAAGTCCGTTTTTGTGTGTGAATACTCCACGCCACTTTGGGCTACCAAGATCGCTTTGTATCCCGTATTTAGGCAGGGCTAAAGCAAAAACAAAACTCAGTACTATAACAATTCCAAAAGTTAAAGCAAGTAAATTTAATTGTTGTTTTAAACTATATCGAGAAGCAAAATAAACACCAAATAAACTTGAATTAATCAGGGTAAAACTATTTTTTAATGTTGCTGACGGTGCAAAAGACCAAGTAATAGAAATTGCTGCCAATATTATTAAAGAATAAATAAAAAGGTCTTTTTGCAAGACTAGGAAATAAAGAGTTTTCTTCCAACGTAAAACTAGTAGTAAGAAGGTAACTGCGTATAATAAGAAAAAAATAATCCGAACCAGGGAGCTATCATATTCTACCGATTCATTTTGTCCTGCTCCTCCTGACAGCAAGACTGCAAAGATTGCCCCTGAATACATCAGCAAGGCTGCAACTGTGAATCCTTGTTCGGCAAAAATTAGTAGTTTTTTCATAAATTAACTAATATTTATTTTGCATATTTATTTCTCTTTGATAAATTTGGGCTGTTTGAGCGGCAATATTTGACCAATTTAAATCTTGCTGGCAACGAGCAAGTGCCGCAGTTTGCATCTGTTTTTGCAAATCGCGATCGTTTAGCAAACAAATTATCGCATCAGCTAGTGAGCGAGCATCACAGGGTGGAACTAACAACCCATCTTTTTTATGCTGAACTATCTCACTCAATCCTCCTACATCAGAAGCTACAACTAGCGTTCCCATTCCATAAGATAAAGCTGCTACACCACTTTGAGATGCTTCAATGTATGGCAGAACTGTTAATGTGCTGCGTTGGAATAGATTACCTACTTCTTCAAGGGAGATAAAATCATTGATAATTTCATAGCGTTTTTCATCATAACCATTTGGGAAATAGTGCCTTATATTTTCTCCTCTTCCAGCAATAATCAGCTTTACTTCAGGTATGGATTCAGCAATTAATGGCATAGCCTCAAGCAAATATTTCAATCCCTTGTAAGGCAATATACGACCAAAGAATAGCAAAGTATATGGTTCACGGACTTGAATATTTTGACTACCGCGACGCTGATATAAACTACCAAGTTCTCCATGAGGTATAATATTAACTCGGTTTTGAGGTATACGAAATTGCTCAATGAGAATTTTTTTGAGTTGATGAGTATGAACAATCAATTGTTGGGAACGGTAGAAGCCAATACGTCTGCTATACTCGGAACCAAATACAGTTATATTATCACCTGGGTGACGAAATATATCATGGATAGTTGTCACCAATGGTGGCATCTTGTTGAGTAACAAAGTCCAATCGTACCAAGGATCGTTAGTTTCTTGTACATGCAAAATATCTGGCTCTATATCTTTAATGATCCGCATCATACTGCTCATAGACAATAGGTTGCGCGGGTCACGAATCCGTGGTTTTTGAAAGCTAATGACACGAATATTGGGATCAAGAACATTGCTACAGACTTTGGAGACTTTTTCTGGATGAATTAGCGTTAGATCAACATATTTAACTAAATTATTTGCTAATTCTATTGTGTAATCTTCAAAGCAAAAATGCAATAAAGCAACTTTAATCATAAATTAAAATTATATTCTTACGTAAATTTTTTACTCAACAAATTTGTATAAATTATTGGTAGAATCTTAAATTAAAACAATTACGATTCTTTTAAAAATTT
>NZ_JBALDK010000050.1:0-7620 GCF_036917455.1 Nostoc sp.
GCATTAATTATATATTTTGTAGTATATAGTACTTTAAAGTACGTAATCTTGATTAGCGATCGCTCTTGGGAAAAAACTTTTTGGTTTACTGATGTGTAAAGCGTCCAGAGAATTGCATTCCCTCACGGCTATAGTTTTGGGAAAAAGGTGGATTACTGACTACTCTGTCAAAGCGGATTAGTTCACCGTCAGCAATATGCAAAGGATTAAAGAGGGTATCGTCATTAACTAGTAAAATGTTAACAGTTACATTCATTAATCAAAAATGACAATATTTTGTTAGCAGTGACAAATAATTAGTTAATGTATAGTAACGAGCGCGGAGGGATTTGAACCCCCGACCCACAGAACCGGAATCTGTTGCTCTATCCACTGAGCTACGCGCCCTTAGTCTTACATATTATAGCATGTCTGTGATAAAATTTGCAGCCAAGAGAAACTTGGTTTTTTTGTTCACAGATGAATGGCATTAAGTTAAGCTGAAGAGTATGCAGCGTAAGGATTACAGAGGGGCAGGGGGCAAGGGTGCAGAGGGAAATTTCTAAATATCCGAACGCAATACCTAAAACTTCTTCTTTCTCCCCTACTCCTCTGCACCCCTGCACCCCTGCACCCCTGCTCCTCTACTCCTCTGCACCCAAGAGTCTCAACGATTTTCCCTTTACAAGCGTGCCATTCGGTTCACAGATAATTAGCTGGATCTACGGGTGTACCATTCCGACGAACTTCAAAGTGGAGGTGGGGGCCAGTTGAGAAACCTGTGGAACCGACAGCACCGATCGCTTGTCCGCGTTCAACTGCTTGTCCCTCAGAAACATACAACTCGCTGGTATGACCGTAGAGTGTAGTCATGCCATTACCATGATCGATAATTATTGCTCTGCCATAACCACCATACCACCCAGCAAAAATTACTCTGCCCGAATCGGCTGCTCGAATTTTACTACCATAGCTGGCGGCAAAATCTAACCCGGCATGAAAGCGACGATAGCCAAGGATTGGGTGTATCCGCCAACCGAAGGGACTGCTAGTAGCAGCATCGCTAGGATATGCCATTACACCAGTTCCCCGAATGATGATGCTTGTCCGGCTGTTAGTTTTTGTTTGCGCCTCTTCTGTTTCTGCTACCTTTTGTTGAATCAAGACTTCCAGATTTTTGGAATCTCTTTCTAGCTGATTTTGCGCTGCTTCTAAGGCGAGGCGATCGCTATTGAGGCGTTGAATCATTTCTGATTGTGACTGCGCCTGAGTTTGATAATCGGCTTTTTGTGCCAGCATTTGCTCACGAATTAAAGCAATTTCATTTTTTTGCTGTTCTACATCCGTTTTTTGTTTATTGAGCAGGATTGCTTGGGCATTGAGTTTTACCAAAATTTGTTCGTCTGCCTGATACACTAACTTCAACTGATGACGGCGACTGATAAAATCGCTGATATTTTGACTTTGGAGCAAAACTGCCCATCCCACAGATGCTGGCGATCGCTGGAGATAACGCAATCGTGCTACTGTTGCTATTTGCCGCTCCTCGTAGGAACCTTGTGCTACAGCTAAATCGGTTTCTAACTGCTGGAGGCGTTGGGTAGCGAGTTGTAATCGAGATTCGCTCTCTTGAATATAGCTATCTGTGGTTTGCACATTTTGCTTTAAACCAGTGAGGTTTTTTTGAGCCTCTTGTTGAAGATTTGTTAAGCGCTCGCGCTCGTTAACCACACTCTGATGTTGCTGGTTCATTTGTTGCTGCTGTTGTCGCAGAGTATCAATAGAACCGGTAGACGTTGCGTAGGCTGGAATTAATACCGAACATATCCACAAAATGCAGCAAAATCCAATAAATAAACCGCTAAAAATCTGCTTTTTTCCTATAAATAGCGCTCTCATAGCGTCAGCCTAACTAAAACGATGCTTTCAAACACTATGAGGATTATTCCCAAAATCTGATTCACTCACTCCATGTATCAAATTGATCTGCCAAGTTGTAACACAAAGATTCTAGCGATGTCAGCATTGAGCAGATAACGATGAATAAACTTTGGTTTTTCCGGGGTTGGCGGTGGTTTAAATATCACTTTATTGGTTTAACTTTGACGATCCCCGCCCCTAAAACTCCACAAGAAGAGGCTCAATTTAGCTTGTGATTTTTGCGAGGCAGAGAATTGTCATATACAATATCTTGAGAAAAGTTACCTGTAAAAATAAAGATCCTAAATTATTTTTTCGCAACAGTAGAGCGCTAAACCCATTTAAAAGGAAATTGCATGTGGATCGTAAAAATTGCTTTACGTCTTCCCTATACATTCGCGATCGCTGCCTTGATGATTGTGATCTTGGGTGTAATAACAATATTTGGCACGGCGGTTGACATTTTTCCCGCAATCAATATTCCGGTTGTCAGTATAGTTTGGACTTATACGGGCACAACATCTCAAGAAATGGCAGAGCGAATCGTGACAATTAGCGAACGCGCCATGACAACAACCGTTAGTGACATCGAACACATCGAATCTCAATCCTTAAGTGGTGTTAGCGTCGTCAAAGTTTTTTTCCAACCGAGCGTCAATATAGCCTCAGCAGTCGCTCAAATTACCTCTGTCAGCCAAACAATTCTCCGCCCTTTGCCACCCGGTATTACACCGCCATTCATCATTCAATACAACGCTTCCAGCGTGCCGATTATCCAGATGAGTGTCAGTAGCAAAAGCTTGCCAGAACAAGCCCTCAACGACTATGCTACCAACTTCGTCCGCACCCAACTAGCAACAGTGCAAGGAGCGAGTATACCTCTGCCTTATGGTGGTAAACCTCGGCAAATAATGGTTGATATCGATCCCCAAGCGATGTTAGCTAAAGGTATTTCTGCCCAAGATGTGACTAACGCTGTTAGTGCCCAAAACTTAGTCTTGCCGGCGGGCGGGATGAAGATAGGCACTCGTGAGTTCGCCGTGCAAATCAATAATAGTCCAGACGTGGTGGAAGCGCTCAACGACTTGCCAATTAAGCAAGTTAATGGCAATGTGACTTACATTCGTGATGTCGCGCAAGTAAGAGATGGCTTTGGCGTGCAAACGAACATTGTCCGTCAAAATGGGAGACGATCGAGTTTACTTAGTATCCTTAAGAGTGGCAGTGCCTCAACCATTGAGATCATCGATCGGGTGAAAAAAGCTTTGCCTCGCATCCAATCCACCTTACCCCCAGAACTGAATTTAGCGTTTTTGTTCGATCAATCTCTATTTGTGAAAGCTTCCATTCAAGGCGTTCTCAAAGAAGGATTGATTGCAGCAGCTCTCACCGCGCTGATGATTTTGATTTTTCTGGGAAGTTGGCGCAGCACTGTAATTGTCGCCGTATCGATTCCCCTCTCGATGCTGGTTTCGATTATTGTAATGAGTCGTTTGGGACAAACTTTCAACATTATGACTTTGGGTGGTTTGTCCTTAGCTGTCGGTATTCTTGTCGATGATGCCACAGTAGAAATTGAAAATATCCACCGAAATCTCGGACAAGGTAAAGCAATCAAGCGAGCAATCTTAGATGGGGCGCAGCAAATCGCCACACCGGCATTCGTCGCCACATTGTGTATTTGTATAGTCTTTGTGCCGGTGGTGTTTCTCAGTGGAGTGGCAAAGTACCTATTTGTGCCGCTAGCGATGGCGGTAGTATTTGGTATGCTTGCTTCTTATGTGCTATCTCGGACTGTAGTCCCGACAATGGCCAGCTATCTGCTACCTTATGAAGCTCACTTGCACAGAGAGAGCGAGGATCGTAATGGTCATAGCGATCGCCACACCGAAGCCTTAGACCATAATGGGAATGGTCATAGCGATCGCCACACCGAAGTCTTAGACCATAATGGTAATGGTCATGAAAACCACCAAACTACAGCTGCAACCACAAATAAAAAAGATTGGATATGGGAGCAACACGAAAAGTTTAACCGAGTATTTGAGAAATTCCGCAGTTGGTACTACGATGTTCTGACCTCAGCATTAAATTACCGCCGGATAGTTTTTGTGCTATTTGGTGCTTTTATAGTCAGTGCCGGAGTTTTGCTACCCTTCGTCGGTCAAGACTTTTTCCCTCAAGTCGATGGTGGTCAGTTTAGTCTCCATGTTCGTGCCTTACCTGGCACTCGTTTAGAAGAGACAGAAAGAATTGTCAGCCAAGTCGAAAATGTTATCCGCAAGACAGTACCGAAAGAAAATCTCTCAATAATTCTGGATAACATCGGCTTACCCAACAGTGGCATTAACCTTACTTATGGCTACAACGGAGCTACAATTGGCCCGGCTGATGCTGATATTCTTGTATCCCTAAAAGAATCTGGTTCAACTTTTTCTTACGTCAAGCAACTCCGCCAGAAATTAAAAACGACATTTCCCAACTACACCTTCTTTTTTGAGCCGGCTGATATTGTTACTCAAATTCTGAATTTCGGTTTACCTGCTGCTGTTGACGTGCAAATATCTGGGCCTCTAAAAAACTCAAAGGGCAATTTTGAAATAGCCAAACAAATCGAAGCCCGGATGACGCGCGTTCCTGGGGCTGTAGATGTACACATGCAGCAAGTTGTCGATGCTCCAGAGTTACACCTGGATGTAGACCGCACCGAGGCTCAACAACTGGGAATGACGCAGCGTGATGTTGCTAATAGCGTCCTCACTTCCTTAAGTTCAAGCGGTCAAGCCGCAATCAACCAATGGCTCGATCCCAAAAAAGGCGTGAGTTACACCCTTGCTGTCCAAGTTCCCCAGTACAAAATTGACTCTATTGACAGCCTCAAGAATATGCCCGTTGGCAACGGTCAAACTGCACCCCAACTTTTGGGTAATTTGGCTACTGTCAGACGCGACAGAGTAATGCAAGTTGTTAATCACTACAATATTCAGCCGGTTTTCGATATCTACGCTAACTCCTCCGGTCGTGACTTGGGGGGAGTTGCTCGCGATGTGAATCGAATTATCGCTGATTATCAGAAAAAATTGCCTCGCGGTAGTCAGATTAATATTCGTGGGCAAGTGCAAACGATGAACTCTTCCTTTCTGGGACTCGGTTTAGGACTTGTGTTTGCAATCGTGCTGGTTTACTGCTTAATGGTGGTAAATTTCCAATCTTGGCTCGATCCCCTAATTATCATGATGGCACTGCCAAGTGCCTTGGCTGGTATTGTCTGGATGCTATTTGTCACCGGCACGACCTTCAGCGTTCCTTCCTTAATGGGTGCAATTATGAGTATAGGTGTGGCGACATCAAACAGTATTCTGATGATTACTTTTGCTAATGAACAGCGTCTAGAAGGACAAAATGCCTATCAAGCAGCACAAGCGGCGGGATATACGCGGTTGCGTCCGGTGTTAATGACTGCCTTAGCCATGCTCATCGGGATGGTGCCAATGTCTCTTGGTCTTGGTGAAGGTGGCGAGCAGAATGCACCTTTGGGTCGCGCTGTAATTGGCGGTTTGTCAGCTGCAACAGTTGCTACTCTGATTTTTGTACCTGTTGTGTATAGCATATTCCGCCGTCAACAACCTCGTCCGATTGAGGATGATGACGATTTAAATTTCTCCGATCCACACACCGCATACTCCTTGTCATCATCCCAAGACAAATCATAAGCAACTCACAAAATAGTCATTACCATCATTGGTAATGACTCTAGCTGCTGAATGGATGCAAATTAGATAATATGGGACAGCTAAACTATGGATTCTCAACATCCTCCATCTCCTGATTCTGAACAAGAAACGACTTCTAGAAAACAAAGACGCGGCATCGGTGGAATTGGTTGGGCTGTAATTGGTGTTGTTTTTTTTGGTACTCTCTTAACCATAGGTATTTTGCCTCGGTTAACCCAAAAGTCAGAATTACAAGCAGCAGTGAAGGAAGCTAGCACTATCCCCTCAGTTAACGTTATGACTCCCCGTCGCGCTACTGGTGTTAGCAATTTGGAACTACCTGGGAGTGTTGTAGCCCTTAATCAAACCACCGTCTATGCTCGCAGTACTGGGTATTTGCGGCGATGGTATGCTGATATTGGCGATCGCGTCCGCGCTGGTCAGTTGTTAGCAGAAATCGATTCACCAGATATAGATCAGCAAGTTTTGCAAGCAAAGGCAGAGTTAATCCAAGCACAAGCTAACGTGCTTCAAAGTCGTGCTAGTTTAGCTAAAGGTGTTTCTGATTTGAAGCAAGCCCGCGCTAATTTATTAATCGCCCGTCAAAGCTGGGAGCGCTGGCAAGTTCTTGTTAAGCAAGGTGCAGTAGCTCAACAAGACGCAGATACAAAGTATGCCACATATCAGGCGAACCTGGCCAACGTTGAAGCCGCACAAAATACTGTCAGTTCTGACTCTGCCAATGTGAAGGTAGCCCAAGCTAACGCCTACGCCATTCAAGCAAACTTTCAGCGTAATACCATATTGCAGTCTTATAAAAAAGTCACTGCTCCCTTCGCAGGAGTAGTCACAGCACGTAACGTAAATACAGGTGTTCTGATTACAGCAGGTAGTGGCAGTACAAATACTGGAAATACCAGCCTTTATACAATTGCTGCTTACGATGCCCTAAATGTGAACGTGAATGTCCCACAGAGTTCATCAGCTTTACTTAACACTGGACAAACAGCACAAATTACAGTTAGAGAGTTACCACAACGAGTATTTACGGGTAAAGTAGTACGTACAAGCAACGCCATAGATCCAAATACTCGTACTTTGCTAACACAACTAAAAATCGATAATTTGGACGGGGCGCTGCGACCTGGGATGTATGCCAGTGTAAAATTTGCCATTAACCGCACTAATCCTCCCTTTGTTGTGCCTGATAGTGTTTTAGTCATTGATGCCAAAGGTACACAGGTAGCAACTATAACTAAAAACCAAACAGTGCATTATCAAAAAGTTGCCGTTGGGCGAGATTATGGTACCGAAGTAGAAATTACATCCGGTCTGACAGGAAATGAATCGCTGATTGCCAATCCTACGGTTGATGAGACCGAGGGTTTGCGCGTCCAGCCAATTGCAGAAACAAAGTAGACTCAACAAATAATTTTACAGCTATTTTCAGGTAAATAGACTACGTGGTAAGGGCACGACAATGCTCATAGGTAGTCAACTTAAGGGGGAGCAATGCTCTAACAGTGAGATGGGTAAGCAGGGGAGGCAGGGGAGGCAGGGGAGGCAGGGGAGGCAGGGGAAGAGAAATAAATAAGTGTAGAAGCAGTCTGTTTCGGTAGTAAAAAATACTAAAAATGCCTCTTTACTCCCCCTGCTCCTCCTGCTTCCCCTGCCTCCCCTGCCTATTTCACGAGGATCTCACTTTTTCGCGTTGCTCCCACTTAAGGTGGTAGTTGAATTACCCCCCTTAATCCCCCCGATGTATTGGCTATGGTGTACACACATCTTTGTATAAAACCAAAATCGTTGGAGATCCCCCTAAATCCACGCCACATGCTCCACTTGGGGAGACCCCAAGACCGCAGTGGCTCCCCTTAAAAAGGGGGACTGTGAAGGGCTTTTGCCCCCCTTTTTAAGCTATCCATTATAAACATCTTTCTTAACAAAAGCTTTGACAAAAACCAGAAATTGTGTATGTTGTAAACGAAGATCCTAAAGCATAGCCAAA
>NZ_JBALDK010000051.1:0-78780 GCF_036917455.1 Nostoc sp.
TAAAAGCCTCCTCAAATTCCAAATGAGAAGGCTTTTATTTTTTCATTCTTTCTTTTGACTTTCACACTTTCTTCTATTTATAGCGGTTCTCACTTTCTGGGTATTATGAATAAAACGATACTCGGAGAGTGACAGAATAAGGATATCTTTGTAGTTATCGAATATCCTTATCCCCGCTTTTTATTCATCCTTGAGAAATTTCCTCATAAGCTTGCTGACACTGCTCATAATTGTCTGCTAAAATCTCAGCATTACCAAAACATAATTGCTCACGAGTGGTAATTAAAGTTTCATACGGCTGTATGGGATCGCGGACGATCGCATTAATTGCAAATATTCTCCATCTGTACCTCTGAGTTTGTGGGGTGCGATTTCTTTTCGATGTAACTGCTGCAACATAGCGAAATAAACACAACGGCAAGCTTCACGGTAGTTTCTCTGACGGTAAAATTTTTGCGCTCGCTCCAACAAAATGTCTATGGATGACTCACTAAAGTGAGTTTTTACGCGAAAATCAGTGATATTGCCACTTTTATTCAGCCAAGAATATAGGTAATGACTAAATTCTCGCCACGATCGCCAACCTATCCAAACTATAAATAAGGCTATTACCAGCCAAAACAGGAATTTCAGCAACTTACCAAGCCTTAGGCTAATCGACCATCCAGTAGGTAATTCTGGTAAAGCCCGTTCAAAGCTGTAAAACTGGTAGATATTCCCACCATTCTTCTGCTTGTTGTTGCAATTGAGATAACTACCAACTTAAGCTAGTTTTTTCAAAAGTATCTGTACGGCATAGAGAGGGGTAGAGGAGTAGATAAGTGGGAGACAAGGGGCACAAGGGAGAATAACTTATGCCCTATGCCCAAAACTATTGACTAATGACTCTTGACTCTTGACTCTTTTTTTATCATTATCCAGCCGATAACAACAAGTAGCGCACCCAATGCAAGAAATCCTAGATCCCAAGCTAACTGATTTGGGCCTGGTTTCACATGATGGACACCAAGAATTTGGTGGTCAATTAAACCTTCAACCAAGTCGAACAACCCAATCCCAATCAATATTGATCCAATAAAAGTCTGTGATGACCAAGGAACATCATCACGCCCTCCGGCACGCCATAGCAACACAAGTCCTATCACGGTGAATACCCAATTCAAGGTATGAAATAACCCATCCCATACCATGTTCAAATCTATATTCGCCATGTTTGTCAAAGGTCGAATGTTACTAAGCATGTGATGCCACTGGAGGATCTGATGCAGTAAAATTCCATCAATAAACCCTCCAAGACCCACGCCAAGAAAAATTCCAGAGGTAATTAGTGGTGTGCGTCGATTGAGGGTTTCGTTTTTCGCCTCCATTGTCAACCTCATAGATAGGCTTTCTTTCAAAAATACAACTCTTTTGAAAGAAAAATCTCTATCTTGAGGCAAGTACGATTGTTCAACTTAAATTAATCAATCTTCAAATTTAATCTGCATACCTACTTTTATTGGGTCGAAATCTTGGGGAAAATGGGTACTGCGATCGTAGTCTGCTTTTTCCAGCTTTGCTCCTTTGAGATCGGCTTGGCGGAGATTCGCTGACATCAATAATGCTCCCCTAAGATCGGCATCCCTTAGGTTAGCTTGACCCAGATCGGCGAAACTCAGGTCACTTCCTCTAAGATTAGCGCCGCTTAGGTTAGCTCCACTAAAGTCTGCATAACTGAAATCAGAACCTTTCAAGTTCATGGCTTGCAAATCGGCATCACCTAATTCCGCTTTACTAAAGTCCCGTTTTCCTGCTGCATAACTCTCCACAAGAGTAGCGGCAGTATTTATGGGTTGTTGAGAATTCACTTCAGGCATATAACAGCCTCACAGGTTATTACTTCCATACTAAGCTCGACTTTATCCATTTAAGCTGCATAAACAGCCAGAACCCTCAAACGTAATCTGGTATTTTCTCCTTTTATCCCTTTCCTAAGAAACAGTATTTGCTTGGGGCTGAGGAGAGGGTTATATCAAGTTCGGATGAATACTTATAATAAGAGTAGAACAGTTGCTGTACATCTATCTAAGTCTTATGCCGAAACGAATTGCGATCGTTAACCACATTAGTACAGAGGATCTGCTGGTTCGCTATCGTCAGGCGACAGAAGCAACAGAACGCAGCCATTACCAAATAATATAGTTATTAGCCACAGGAAAAACTGTGAATGAAGTGGCGCAAATAACAGGATATGGCGATTTTTTAAAAAATTAATTCGTAATTAAAATATTGGTTTTGTGCAATTGAGAGTGTAGAAAACAATTAGTTGAGTGGAATTATTAGATTCTACTGATGCACTACAAAAATTAAAATATACAGCACAAATAGAAGAATGGGTAATTGGTGTAGTGAATGGTGACGGCAAAATAATGCGTTGGCAAAGCCTACACGAAGTGTATTCGCTGTTGGAACAACTCTACTCGTATGCGAGAATCAGCAGAACATCCCTTAATTTGCGATCATTGCATTGCAGCCTTAGCTGGAGAGTTCTAGTAAATATACGCTAATTCGACGAACTTATCCCTATTTTTAACTAAATTTCAAGTCTTTCCCTCTCCAAATCGGAGAGGGCTTGTTTTACGTAGTAAAACGAGGGAGAAGTTTTTTGAGTCAGCGTATGAAATAGATATTTTGCGTAATACACATTATAGTCCTTTTGTCCAGTACGTAAATCCTAAGGATAATATAATTTGGAACAAAAAAATCGAGTATTTTTACTGAAGATGGCTACGTGTTTTAACTGTATCTTCTTTAAATAAAGGGGAACTGTTAAATGATTAAGAAAATATGAAAGTATGGATTAATACGTATAATTTAGACTAAAACATCCATAAACTCAAAATTCAAGAGAGAAAAAGATATGTCAGATAAAGTTGCTAAAGAATTGGCAGATTTTTTGCTGCAAATAAAACAGCGATCGCAGTTTCATGCAGGCTACCCATATAATTTAAGTTGTGATTACAGTGCGATCGGCAAATTTTTCAATCATCTGTTAAATAATGCTGGAGATCCATATATTGAACCAGATTTTGGTCTTCATTCTCGGAAGTTTGAGCAAGAAGTATTATCTTTTTTTGCTCACCTTTATAAAATTCCAGAAAGTCAGTTTTGGGGTTATATTACTGCTGGGGGGACTGAAGGTAATTTATATGGAATGTTCTTAGCAAGAGAAATCTACCCGAATGGGATTCTTTACTCATCACAAGACTCTCACTACTCAATTCCCAAAGCCGCGAAATTATTCCGCATTCAACATAATGTTGTTAATTCGCAAACTAATGGAGAAATCAATTATGACCATTTTGAACAACTCCTTAGCGAAAATCGTAGTTATCCAGCTATCATAAATTTAAATATTGGGACTACTGTCAAAGGTGCAATTGATAACTTAGACAAAGTTCTAGAAATTTTAGATCGCAATCAGATTAAAAATTACTATATTCATTGTGATGCTGCGCTTTCAGGATTAATATTACCATTTTTAGATGGCGCTCCGCAAGTTAATTTTCAAAAGCCTATAGATAGTGTAGCTATTTCTGCTAAATTCATTGGTTCTCCCTTACCTTGTGGTGTAGTTTTAACAAAGAAGAAATGGGTAGAAAAAGTTGAAACAGAAATTGAATATATTGGTTCAAAAGATACAACAATTCTGGGTTCTAGAAACGGTCATACTCCCCTAATTCTCTGGTATGCAGTACAAACCAGAGGTTATGATGGATTAGCAAGAGAAGCAAATACTTGTATTGATAATGCCCAATACTTTTTCCAACAACTTCAAATCAGAGAATATCCATGTATGTTAAATAATTTTTCCAACACCGTAGTGTTTCAAAAGCCTTGCCAAAAGTTAATTAAAAAGTGGCAGTTAGCCGTGTTTGAAAATTGGGCACATATTATAGTCATGCAGAATATTAGTCGGGATAAAATCGATAATTTTATTAATGAACTTTTGCTAGAAGAAGGGTTAATTAATAATGTAGATAATTTTAACTTACAGACAGTTTAACACTGGTATAGACTATCAATTTTAATTAATTACCCAATTTTATAATGTGTTTTTTTAAATAAAATTTTATCTATTTAAAAAGTTCTTGCAATACAAATTATCAGCAAGTAATTTTTCTACTTCTGCACCTTCCATAGGTGGGAAGAAAAAATACCCTTGTCCATAATCACATTGTAATGCCTTCAGTTGTGCTAGCTGTTCTATAGTTTCTATCCCTTCTGCTGTTACAGACATATTTAGATTATGAGCTAATGTCACAATTGCTCTCACAATTTCTAAGTTTTCTCCTTGACTACCGATGTTAGTCACAAAAGAGCGGTCAATCTTAAGGGTTTTGATTGGTAGGCGGTGTAGATAACTCAAGGATGAATAACCAGTTCCAAAATCATCCATGTGCATCTCGACATTTAGCTCTGTTAACTGGGAAAGCACAGTAGTAGCTAATTCAAAATTATCCATCAACAGGGTTTCAGTAATCTCCAATTTCAAACAGCATGGCTCCAGTCCAGTTTCCTGTAAAATATGTTTAACTTGTTTAAACACATCAGCTTGCGTAATTTGTTTCCCAGAAAAATTTACGCTAATTGTCAAGGGTAGTGAGCTAGGAAATTGTTTATGCCATCTATGCATTTGCTGACAGGCTTCAAAAAGTACCCATTCCCCGATACTAACAATCATTCCAGTTTCTTCGGCCAGGGGAATAAAATCTTGAGGCGAAATAAAACCTCGTTCTGGATGATACCAACGTATCAGCGCCTCAAATCCAATAATTTTACCAGTTGTTAGTGAAATAATTGGCTGGTAATCAAGCCGAAATTCTTCTTGCTTGAGCAACGCATTTCGCAGAGCAGTTTCTAACTCTAATAGTAAAGATGCACTCTCATGCATTTTTTGGTCAAAGACCTCATAGCGTGCCTTACCAAGTGATTTTGCACGATACATTGCTACATCAGCATCGCGTAGAATCTGCGCTGATTGTTCATAATCTGGTTTACTTAAAGCGATGCCAATACTAGCATTAGTAAACACGAGATGCTCATTTAATTGAAATGGCAAAGCTAGTATGTTTTTAATTCGCTCGGCTACCTGTGTAGCGATATTGATATCCTCAATTTCTTCAATTAAGATTGTGAACTCATCGCCGCCAAAACGAGCAACTATGTCTCTACCTCGTAGAACTGACTTTAAGCGATGAGAAATTGCAATCAAAAGTTGATTTCCCATTAGATGTCCCAAACTATCATTGACAACTTTAAAGCGGTCTAAGTCTAAAAATAGTACGGCAAATAAATAATTACTTTGCTGTTGAGTACGTTCTATTGCTCGCTGCACTCGCTCCATAAATAATCTTTGGTTAGGTAATCCAGTTAGCTCATCATGATGACTATTGTGCAGTAATTGCTCTTGTGCTTGTTGCCGCTTAATAATATCTTGTTGAAGTTGTTGATTTACTTTAATAAGTTCAATAGTGCGTTCTAGAACAAGTTGTTCAAGTTGATAACGATATTGAATTAATTCTTCTTCTACTAATTTTCGCTTAGTGATATCACGAACAATAACAACATAGTCTCTTACTTGGGAATTAAAGGGCTGTGAAATAGTTGATTCAACAATTCGTAGACATTGATTTACTCTTAAGGTTTGCTCGCTCCTAATAGACCACTGTTTTGGTTTGCCCCGATAGTATCTTAATAGTTTATTCAACTTTTTTCCAAGTAACTGCTCAACACTTGTTTGAAATAATTCTTCAGCAGCAGCATTTGTCTGACAAATAGTACCATTTTCATCTAAGACTAAAACAGTATCTGGAACGGTATCGAGAGTAGTAATAAATAGGTTTCTTGCTTGTTTACGTGCCTCGTCAATAGCAACAATTTGTGGCAGAGTTGTCCAGCAAGCGATCGCTACCCCAATAAAAGAAAGCGTCACTAACAAAATAGCTAGTAAAGAGTTTTGAGGATTAGTAGAAACTCTGTCTAATAAATCGCGGATAACCCAACTACTTGTAGTAGTAATACAAATTAATGATACTAAGACAATTACCTGTAGTACTACAAAATCTGAGTTGTTTTTACTAGACCTAATGTAGTAACGCTGTGTCCACCATTCCGGATGTAATGGCGCAAATCTTAAGCGACTTAACGCTACATCTCCTATCATCAGAACAATGGGTAATAGTAATCCCACTGAAAAATCTCTCCAATTCCAAGCCAAACCTCCCACTATTAGAACTACTGTTTCTAGAAAGAAAAAACTAAGTGACCACCAAGGCCATAAGACTTGTGGTTCGCCTCGACACAGCCATAATCCCAGATGTAGTCCCATAATGGACATGAGATAAGAAGTGCCTGCGACTGTGACAAGTTGAGATACATTTCCTAAATTGAGACAAAGCAAACTGATTATAAAGGTAACTAAAATAGCAGGCGCAAGGACACCTTGATGAGAAACCAATGCAAATATGGGAGAAAGCTGTCTATCTAAGGCAAGTTGATATAGTATTCGAGGAGAGTTAGAAACTGCCGTAGCAGAACTTAGAAGGCAAGATACAGTAATCAAAAGTGTTACTAGAAAGGGTGCATATTCACCCCAAAAAGGTTTAGAAGCCGCGACTATATTTAAGAATGTATCGTCACCTATTGTTGGATTGGGAGTCGAACACATTAATACCCAAGAGCCACCTAAAAATACTGGAGGAATTAGCCAAGCAGCTACGGTCAAAAACTTTAAAGTTTTATACGGATGGTGGCTATCAGCAACAAAAGAAGAAGTGGTTTCACAAGCATAAATTGAATAGCTAGCTAGAAAAAACCACTTTGCCCATTCTTCAAAGCTCAGGGTATGTGTGCTAGTTGGGATAAGTTTAAAACTAGCAGTTGAGAAGCCTAACCATAGGACACCTTGAATAGAAAACAAAAGCAGTAATAAAATCGCTGGGAATACAAAAAATAAATGCAGGAGTGCTAAAGCACGGCTACCACTGAATGCCACAATAAAAGGAATTGCTGTAAATACAACTTTTAATAAAGTTTCTGGACAAGAAAGACCTAATGTTTCAAAATTGACTTTAATTAGGTCTGTGAGAATAATCGCATATAGTGCTGGTGCTGCTGCCCAGCTAAAAAAGTATCCTAATGCTACGTAACGACCTAAGCCAGGAAAATTTTTTAATAGCCTTGTAGTATAGTTTGGTGTCCCTCCAGCGACATCTGGCCAGCGTCTACCTAGACTTTGTACTTGCAAGTTCAATAAAAAGGAAACGATCGTGCCAACAAACCAAACTAAGATTGCTTTAGACCCTAACGCTGCATGAATAATGGGAGCAGTACCAATCCATCCCACATGACCCGTTAAGCCAAAGCCCCAGGTTTCGAGATAACTCAGAGTCCGTGGTAGGCGGATTACCAAATTCTGATTTTTCTCTGCCTGTATAAAATTGTTAGTAAGCATTGTTTATTAGCGAGATTTACTGACCTTTTCACTCAATAGCCGAATCTCGCTGTATATAGCTTCCGTATAACTGCTGAACTTATAAGAAAAGATAACTTACTTGTAGCAATACTATCTGATTTATGACAATTCGCACTGTCTAGATCCCCGACTTTTTTAAGGAGTCGGGGATCTAACTTTTTACGAATCATTTAGACTGCTATATTACCCTGATTAGTATACTGGCTAGGTCTTTATAGCTTTTGCAACAACTCCTGAGTTAACTGAAAAAACGCTTTTGAACCAGCTGATTGAGGAGCATTTAAAACAGCTGGCATAAAACTATCAACAGCCTTAGCAACATTGACATCAACAGGTATTTGTACTTTACAAATTTTCTCTACTCCAAAATCTTCCACAACGCGGTGCATCACTTGTTTATAGTATCTACCAGTGAGCAGGTTAGCGCTGGACATGCTGAATACAATTCCCAGCATTTTTATATCTATTTTGGTTTCATGTCCATGACTGTCTTTCAATTGGGCAATGCGTCTTTCTAGCAGTTGAATCCCCACTACAGACAAAGGTTCTGGTTTTGCAGGAAGGATGTAGAAATCGCTAGCAGCTAAAGCGCTACGAGTCAATAAATTATATCCAGGGGCACAATCGAGAAGGATAAAATCATATTCTTGACGGACTGGTTTTAAAATGTTATTAATCAAAACTCTTTCAAAGCGATTCCAAATCGTTTCAAAGTCCTGTTCACCTAATGCAGTTGCTTGTTGATGTAGCATTTCGGAAACAACGAATTCATCATACAAATCGATGTCTCCGGGTAATAAATCCAGTCCGGGAAGATTACAAACCTGGGATTGAATGATATCTTGAATTGTTAGTTTTGCTTGTGGATCTGGATTGATTACTTCATCGATCAGATACCTAAATGTCTTGCTTTGTTTACGACGCTTGGCAAAATCTAAAGGCGACATCAAACTGAGTGTGGCGCTAATTTGGCTATCTAAATCAAGGACAAGCACCCGCTTGCCATAATTTTTAGCTAAACAGGTAGCTAAGTTTACGGTAAGGGTGGTTTTACCAACGCCACCTTTCATATTTGCAGTAGCAATTACATATCCCATTGGTTGAGTCCTCTGTTGACGCGTTCACCTCTAGGTAGCGTACACCTCTCTCGATTTATTAAATCTTCCATTAAATTTAATATTTTCGGAAACTCAAAAAATCGGTGGGTGGCTATCCCTTCAAGGGGTGTCCGGGATAGTCGCCGATTTGGTCATTGGTTATTGGTACTAATTGTTGTCTTACTGTTTTTTAATGAAATGGGCCTGTTAAATTGCTGTCACTTTAGTTGAAAGCTAGATAACATTAGATTCGGCGTGTTTACTGTTCGAGAGTGCCAAAATGTCTAAGCAACTGGGTCAAAAAATTGCACCTACACCTATATCAAATGATATCAATGTAGTGGATTTGATCGATCAATACTTCACCGCTTACAACTCAGCGCGGTTGCGGGAAATCTGCCAACTTCTGAGTCGTGATGTGCTAACGGAAGGTGTCACGGTGGGAGTTAGCCTTTCCGGTGCGATGACACCAGCAGGATTTGGGGTTTCAGCGCTTGCACCCTTAATTCGCAATGGCTTTATTGACTGGATGATTAGCACTGGTGCAAATCTTTACCACGATATGCACTACGGTTTGGGTTTTGAACTCTTTGCTGGTAATCCGTTTTTGGATGATGTGAAACTGCGCCAGGAAGGGACGATTCGCATTTATGACATTATCTTTGGTTACGATGTGCTACTAGAAACTGATGCGTTCATCCGCAAGATTCTGCAAGGGGAAGCCTTTCAGAAGCGGATGGGAACTGCTGAGTTTCACTATTTGCTGGGTAAGTATGTTCGGGAAGTAGAAAAGCAACTGGGTGTGCAGCATTCCTGCTTACTGGCTACTGCTTATGAGTATGGTGTGCCTATATATACGTCTTCTCCTGGAGATAGCTCTATTGGAATGAACGTGGCGGCTTTGGCTTTGGAAGGTTCGCAGTTGGTGTTAGATCCATCAATTGACGTAAATGAAACGGCTGCGATCGCATATAATGCCCGTGAGTCAGGAGGTAAAAGTGCAGCTGTAATTCTCGGTGGCGGTAGTCCTAAGAACTTTTTACTCCAAACTCAACCGCAACTTCACGAAGTATTAGGACTAGAAGAACGAGGACACGATTACTTTATCCAGTTTACCGATGCACGTCCAGATACAGGCGGTTTGTCTGGAGCAACCCCATCGGAAGCTGTCAGTTGGGGTAAGATTGACCCAGAAGAGTTACCTAACACAATTGTTTGTTATACAGATAGCACGATCGCTCTACCACTGGTAACAGCATACGTCTTGAATAAGTGCCAGCCTCGTCCCTTAAAGCGGGTGTACGACAAGCGAGAAGCCATTTTGGATAAACTGCAAAAAGACTATCTAGCAGCCAAAAACCAACCATCAGATCGGATTCCCGCAGCAGTGGCTGAAAGTGCTTCACAGCAGACAGCGACTTATCCCTGCGGTCGGCTGATTCCGAATGCTAATTAGGGAGTAGGGAGCACAGGGAGCAGGAGCAGGGGAGGCAGGGGAGGCAGGGGGAGCAGAGGAGAAATAAGCTGTCGCGCCTACAAGTTGCCTCATAATCTTTTAGGTAAAACCTGTAAACCCTCTCCTCTGCCCCTTTGCTCCTCTGCTCCCTTGCTGTCTCAATGTGCAAATTAAAAACACAACAGCTTAACTAATGCCTCATGCCCCATGCCCCTCATCCCTTTTGTCCAATCAAAAAATAAGTTGTCATTTTTCCTTTGGCTTTAACTTCGATTTCGCCTCGCTTTTCAAATAAAAATTCATTACGCAAAGACTTATAAGTATTTTCTGTAACCTGAATTTTACCAACAATACCTTGGGATTCCATGCAGCTAGCGATGTTTATCGTGTCTCCCCAAAGATCGTAAGTAAATTTGTTGAGGTCAATTACTCCCGCCACCACAGAACCGCTATGAATGCCGATACAGAGGTTGAGGTTTTGGTTGTTCTCAGTATTTAATAGAGCGATCGCAGTTTGCATCTGGAGTGCCATTTTAGCGATCGCTTGAGCATGATTTAAGCGGCGTGTAGGTAAGCCACCAACTACCATATAAACATCTCTTATGCCAGCATCTACCACCAGTTGGGATATGTTGCCCAAAATTTGCGAGAATTTGAGGAAGCGCGGCGCTATTACCAACAAGCTTTAGCGCTCAAAATTGAATTTGGCGATCGCAATTCTTCAGCTAGCACACACCACCAGTTGGGATATGTTGCCCAAGATTTGCAGGAATTTGAGGAAGCGCGGCGCTATTACAAACAAGCTTTGGCGCTCAAAATTGAATTTGGCGATCGCAATTACCAAGCTGTGATTTACCACCATTTGGGAACAGTTGCCCAAGATTTGCAGGAATTTGAGGAGTCGCGGCGCAATTACCAACAAGCTTTGGCAATTTACATCGAATTTGGCGATCGCAATTACCAAGCTGTGATTTACCACCATTTGGGAACAGTTGCCCAAGAATTGCAGGAATTTGAGGAGTCGCGGCGCAATTACCAACAAGCTTTAGCAATTTACATCGAATTTGGCGATCGCTATTCTCAAGCAATCACTTACCACGCTTTAGGAATGCTTGCAGAAGCAGAAGAAAACTACCCAGAAGCGAGGGTTAATTTGCAGACAGCGTTGGAGATATATATTGAATATAAGGAAGAATATTGGGGGACGATCGCACGGAAGGTGTTAAAGAGATTATCAGAGTGATGGAGTGATTAGGCAGGCGTAACAAGTCGATGCAATGGCATTGTTACCCAATACAATGGCATTGTCACCCAATACAATTGCATTGTTAGTCGATACAATGGCATTGTCACCCAATACAATGACATTGTTACCCGATAGAATGGCATTGTTACCCAATACAATCAAATTGTAATAGGTTGCATTAAGATAACACGGCGATGCAAATACTCAACCGCAAGACGGTACTCATTGGCAAGTAGCGCGATCGCATCAATACAATAGCGCTTCTGTGTTGAGTCCAATATAGACCTAACCCCCAACCCCTTCCCTACTAGCGTTGGGGAGTAAGATTCAAAGCCTCTCTTCTAAAAATAGAGAGGAATGGAAGTGAGATTAGACTATACCTTATACAAAAAGCATCCAGAAAAATGCAATGATTTGCAAAATAGCACATCAGTTTCCTGGCGCTAAAGTTCCAGAAGTGCCAACGGGTGGTTCGGTATATTCGCAAAAAATATTCAAGCCAATTTTAAGGATATATAAAACAATAACAGTTGCGATCGCTGGATCAATTGGTAAGCCGTGTGCCGTCCCTACACCAACAAGGGAGATAATCAACCCTGTCAGCAAGGGCGAACTCCCTGGATTCTTGGTGTAATCTTTAAGTTGACCGCGAAAACCATCATCACCACAGAGTTCTTCACGCAAAACCTTTAGTGTTACTTGCCAAAGTGATTTACCTTGCTGCATCAACGGCTGCCCATTTTTCTCAATCCACAAATCCTCAAAAGCGGTTTCAACTTTGCCATTGTGTTTTTCCAAGTGATTCAATGCGTGTTGTGCAGGATTGTAATCTTGTAAAATCTCCCGTGCAACATTCATTTCTTTAAGACTTAATTGAGCATTCATCATTTTTTAGTTTGTCATTTGTCATTAGTTATTCTCCCCCATCTCCATTATCCCCTTCATCTCCCCTACTCCCCGTAAGTGTCAAACTACGTCAAAATTTAAGTAAACGCGATCGCACTTACCGACAATGCAGATTACCCAAAGTCTCCATACAGCAATTCTCGTAACTGACTTAGAACGCTCTGAACACTTTTATGGCAAAGTATTGGGATTATCTAAAATAGATCGTTCCCTAAAATACGCTGGTGCATGGTATCAAGTCGGCAACTATCAAATTCACCTGATAGTTGCACCTACTGTCCCCACCGAAAACCCTAACGAAAAATGGGGACGCAATCCCCACGTCGCTTTCTCAGTCGCTAACTTGGACGCTGCCAAACAAGAGTTGCTCAATCACAATTATCTCATTCAACCCAGCGCTTCCGGCCGTCCTGCTCTATTCACTCAAGATCCTGATGGAAATATTATCGAGTTGAGTCAGCAGTGAGAGGATTAGAGGATGTCTGAAAAGTTTTTTTGTATACACCTAACAGTTGGAGATCCCCCTAAATCCCCCTTCAAAAGGGGGACTTTAAGACTCTTATTCCCCCCTTTTTTAAGGGGGTTAGGGGGGGATCAACAAATATTTGATACTTTTCAGACATCCTTTTAGCTCGACTTTATCCATTTTTACAAAACCCAAAACCTAGCTCTGAAACCCTTGTATAAAGCTAGTTTTAGTTTTTGTACTTGAGCGATAATCTGTGATATAGAAAAAGTATTTGCCAAAAAACCAGGGTTTTTGCCGGATAAAGAAAGCGAGTTCTTAATTTTGGATAAAGTCGAGTTTAGGGACAAGGAGAATAAACATACCCAATGACAAATGACAAATGAAAATAATTGCCTACTCTTATACCAATCCGCTATTAGAATCTGTTCCCGATCAAGCCGATTGGGGATGGGAGGTGGATCAGGTTTATGAAGATTTTGGCAAGCGAGAGTCCTACGGACACGCTACGCGAACGCAATTACAACAATTATTTACCGATTGCAAAACTGAACCAGCAGATTATCTTTTGATTCGACGGCTGGAAGAATTAGGGGATACTGTAGAGGAAATTAGCGATCGCTTGCATCAACTCGAAGCTATGGGAGTAGCGATAATTGCCACAGAACAACCCTACACTTCCGAAAATTACCCTCTCGGCGCTGACTTGCTAAATTTGCTCAATGCAATTCAACGTCAACAACGCAGTCGTCGCATCCGTCAAGGACACGCCCGTAGTCGTCTTGAGGTTGCACCGCCACCCGGCAAAGTTCCCTACGGTTATCGCAGAGGTAAGGGAAAATATACTATCGATCGCAGTACTTCACCAGTAGTCAAAGATTTTTTTGAACACTTTTTACTCTATGGTTCCTTGCGAGGTTCAGTTCGCTACTTGGCAAAAAAATACGGCAAAAAAATCTCTGTAACCACAGGAAGACGCTGGCTGACTAATGCAGTTTATCGCGGTAATACAGCTTACCAAAATGGTGAAATTATCTCCAATACTCATATTCCGATAATTTCTCAAGAAGAAGCAGCCCAAGTTGACCGACTTTTACGCCGCAACAGCCGTTTACCATCCCGAACTGCTAGTGCTAGGCGTTCTTTAGCTGGGTTGGTTGTCTGTGCTGAGTGTCAGTCACATCTCACAGTTACTCGTGTCACCCAACGCAACCAAGATAAGGAGTATCTTTATTTACGTTCTACTAGCTGTCCTCAACGTCCCAAGTGTAAGGCTATTCCCTACCAAGAGGTGTTGGAACATACAATTGAAACCGTTTGTCGTGACTTACCCTTAGCTGTCGCAGGGATGAATTTTCCGCAATTGGATGCAGTCAAGAATAGTTTAGGACAAGCGATCGCTCGTCAGCAAGAAATACTTGCTCAGTTACCTGCTTTAATTGCAACTGGAATTTTAGATATTGAAACAGCAAAGCTAAGGGCTTACAAACTCCGCACAGAAATTTCTACACTCGAAGCAAAGTTGGCGACGCTTCCCCCAGTTAACTTGCGTTCTGTTGCTCAAGCTGTTTCCATACCACAATTTTGGTTAGATTTGTCGGAAACAGAGCGACGATTTTACTTTCGAGAATTTATCAGGCAAATTGAAATTACTCTTCAAAATAAAGAATTAAAATTACAAGTTATTTTTATTTTTTAAGTTAAAGGGGCCGTTAGAAACCGCGTCTACACGAAGCTTTACCCACCTCTGTTGGTTTCAAAACCTTGATTTTGTTTTAGTTTGCGGAGGCGGACGAGAGTTTGTGTAGCCGCGTTCGCGTCAGCGTGCCGGAGGCTCTATTCCATTCGCCCAAGCTTAATTTGACTATTTCTGAGACGGTTGATCCTTAGTATACGCAGGAGGTTTTGGCCCTGCATTCCGCACATTGATAATTTTATTGAGGATATCAAACCAAAAAGGCGCACCCATAGCAATAGCTAAACCACTCAGTATCCAACCGCAAATTAATTTAAAACCCTGCCAAATTCTGATGTAAACCCTATTCGGATCTTTATTATCTAATGGCTCAAACTGTTGATTGATATTTTGCCATCCAATAGGTACAGAAGCATTTCCTAAAACTTTTTCAATTTTGCTTGTGGCATCTGGATCTTTGATAAAATTGGTTTGTTGACTTGCACTTTGAGTAATGGCAGAGCGGATAACCGAATCCTGCGACAGTCTTTTTAGCAGGTGAAACGTATCAGTATTAGTTAATATCGCAACTGATATTCCAATTAAAATTGCAGTTCCTTTGGCATTGCGCTTATAAACACCACTAGCTCGATCCATAGAGCGATCAAACCATGTTTCGACTTCATTTTTAAACTGATTCGCTTCTTCTGTGAGGTCGTTAATCTTTATCCTGCTACGTTTAGCAATCACACCAAGACTCGTAATTAAATTATTAGGTACGTAATCAGGTAAATCATTATTAACAAAATCTATAAAGCTTTGGTCAAAATCTCCATAAACTTGTTTAATCTTTTTGTAACTTTCACTATCAGGATCGTTAATTCCTGTTTTAAGTTCTTTGTAAGATGCTAATATCATGTACAAGTTAGTTTGAGATTCCTCACTAGGATGTTTCACATAATTAATTAACTGAGGAATTTTTAAGGCATCTAATAAGCTAATTGCAAATGTTTCCGAAGGAAGATAGGAAGGGCCACTTTGTTTTTCTCCTAGTGCTTTGCTTTTGCCAATATTTTTCCTACCTTCCCGTAACTGTTTTTCTACTTTATTTTTGGCTTCTTGATTTAATGTATTAATCAAAGGATCGCTATAAAGTTGCTGTACCAAGTTTTTTGCTCTGATAATATCTGAATCTTCACTTTCGCTACCACCTGCTAAAAGTAATTCAATTGAGTTTTTTAAATGTTTAGCTCTCCATTGTAATAATGTGGCAATTAACTCCTGAATTTCAGAAGCTAGCAAGCTCAAAATCAAGTAAATAAAAACTAAGCCAAGAGTAATATCCACAACGACAGGTAAATTCATTGACAGGCTCCAATAATTTTTTAGCTGTTATTTTTGTAAAAAATCCTTTGACAAAATTGTATAACACAGATATTTTAATGCCATAATCGCTTAATTAAATTTAAAATGCCAAAACTTCCTAAATTGGAATAGTTTTAGTTAACGATCGTCTATACAATAGTCATGAATTGTTCTTGAGAGGCTAAAATCTTCTATTGGCACCAATTTATCTATAAAAATGCGCCAAACTAGATAACGAACAAATCACCAAGGACATAAAGAAAGAACAAGCCAAGAAAGAAAATTTAAAAATCAAAGCAGATTCTGATAATTTGTTCAGCACATAATTTACAACCTGTAGCAATTAATTCCTGTTTTGCTAAATATAGCTAGTTTCCAGCTAAGTAGATAAGAATTAAACTAAGCGTTACATTAAAAATAAATTACAAGTTAATTTACGGACTAATAACCAGGTAATAAATAATTTTTTGATTGTATTCTTTTTATCATTTCTCTGATTATATGTTCTTTCACTAACTAAGATAAATTTTTCAAAAAACAGCGCTAATTAGATAAAGTTGAGTTAATCTTGGAAACTAGCAATTGTTAAGAATATACGTTGCTACTGGGTGGCAGCATTGGAGATTCGCTAGATGTCTCTATGTAATCAAACCAGCAAGTAAAATGATTAACATAGAATATGCAAGAAGGAAGCTTTATTTGGAGTCATCTAGAAAAACAGCATCGCACGGTTGGCAAATGGATTGATTGGGTATGGCTAATAGTATTGCTGTTGGCAGCACTGTTACTGTTTAGCATCAATCTGGGAGGATTGCCGTTGCGAGATTGGGATGAAGGGACTGTGGCACAGGTTGCTCGTGAAATTTGGCACGCTCCAGCAGGTTCAATGCGTTGGCTTTACCCAACGCTAGGAGGTGAACCATATCATAACAAGCCGCCTTTGATGCATTTGCTCATTGCCTGGGCTTATTCTCTAGGAGGCGAAAATGAATTTACAACACGTCTACCTGGAGCAATTTTAACAGCGACATCTGTCCCTTTACTGTATTGCATTGCTAGAGAGATATTTCGCCAACGTTGGGCTGCTATTTATAGCGCCTTGATTTATCTAACAATGCTACCTGTGGTACGTCATGGGCGGCTGGCAATGTTGGATGGGGCGATGGTAAGTTTTTTGATGGTGATGATGTTGTGCGTGCTGCGATCGCGCCGAGATTTACGTTATTGTCTTGGTGTTGGTGTGAGTTTTGGGTTGATTTGCCTAACTCAAGGATTGCTAGGCATATTACTAGGGGCGATCGCGATCGTATTTCTCTTTTGGGATACGCCACGACTGCTCACTTGTTACTATCTGTGGTTAGCAATCTTCATTGGCATTCTGCCTGTAGCTGGTTGGTATAGCGCCCAACTAATTCACTATGGTTACACTTTCGCCCAAGTTGGGCTTGTAAACCCATCACTAGGTCGAATTGGCTCATTTGTAGAGGGTAATCCTGAACCACCTTGGTACTATGTTGTTGAACTTCTCAAATACACATGGCCCTGGTTATTATTCTTACCACAAACTGTCCGCTTAACCTGGGAAAATCGCAACCTTAGTTGGGCAAAACTAGTAATGGCGTGGAGTGGTGTTTATCTCTTGGTAATTTCTTTCATGATTGCCAAAGTTCCCTGGTATTTATTCCCGATTTACCCTAGTTTAGCTTTAGCTTTTGGTATCCAATTAGCAGATACAGAAAATTCGCCTTTACTCTCATCCTATCCCCGCGCTTGGGTTGCTGGTTTAGCAATACTTGCAGTAGTCGCTTCTGCTGGGAGCATTTATTTCAGTTGGGGTACAACATCACAAACAGACTTACAACTGATTTTTGCAGCAGTCGCTTTAACTATGACCTTAGCCGCTATTTTGGCAGAACGAGGCGACGGGCAATTTCTGAAGATTTTATTTTGGGGAAGTTATCTTTCGCTGCTGCTGTTAATGAAATCTAACTACTGGGTTTGGGAATTATCTGAAGCCTATCCAGTTAAACCAGTCGCCGCTATGATTGCGCGGGCAAATCCAGCTACGAGGAAGATTTACACGTCTTTTCCCTACCATCGTCCCTCGTTGGATTATTATAGCGATCGCACCATCATTCCCGCTTCTGTTGGCGAATTAGAATATTATTGGCACTACAACGGACAACCTTACTTCCTGCTTCATGCATCTGCTTTAAACAATCTCCAGCTAGACTCAATGAAGCTAATTGATCAAGCTGAAGGCTGGAAGTTAGTTACAAAAGAAATTAATCGTCTTTAAGTTTTGGGCATTGATCGTTGGTCTATCCCGAATGGCACTAAGTTAAGCTGAAGAGTATGCAGCGTAAGGATTGCAGAGTGGCAAGGGTGCAGAGGGGAATTTTTAAATATCCGAACGCAATACCTAAAACTTCTTCTTTCTCCCCTGCTCCTCTGCTCCTCTGCACCCCTGCTGTCTCAATGTGCAAATTAAAAACACAACACCCGGATTTCTCACCACATGTCGATTAAGCCTGCGCTTGAGCAGGGGAGCAGGGGAGCAGGGGAGCAGAGGAGAGTTCAAATACCAAGTTCTTTCCCTCTGCCCCTCCTTCGCCTCAAGCTTGTGAGAAATGCGAGTATTAGTTTTTTCTTCCCCTGCCTCCCCTGCCTCCCCTGCCTCCCCTGCCTCCCCTGCCCATCCTTCCCCTCAAGCTTGTGAGAAATGCGGGAACAGCTTATTTCCCTTCTGCCCTCTTCACCCTGATGTGGATTCGAGTCTAATGGGTATTGTTTGGCTAGACTTAGAGCATCTACTACAATTCTGCAAAAAATTAAGGAATCATCGCTACCTTAATTACCTGTCGCGCCTTCATCTCACAAAACACCTGTTCTAAATCTTTTAATGGCCGCTGTTCACTAATAAGTAACTCAAAGGAAATTTTGCGACTAGCGATCAATGCCAACGCCTCCCGCACATACTCAGGTGTATTATGAAACACGCCTTTAATGGTCAGTTCGCTGTAGTGTAGCTGTTCTGTATTGACGGTAATGCTGGTATCCCGTGGACATCCACCGAATAAGTTAACTGTTGCACCAGGACGGGCGCAGGCGATCGCAGTTTCCCAAACACTTGGTACACCAGTGGCTTCAATAACTACATCTGCGCCCCATCCTTGGGTAAGTTCTTTCACCACACTGGGAATATCCGAGATTTGATGATAATTAAAGGTCTGGGTTGCACCCAATTTCTGACCAATTTCTAGCCGATGGTGATTACCTCCCCACAGCAACACCTCGGCTTTCTCGCTCAACGCCGCCACAAACATCAGCCCAATCGCCCCATCTCCTAAGACGACTACTTTATCTTTGGGCTTAATATTAGAACGGGCTACACCATGCAATACACAAGCTAAAGGTTCCGTCATGGCTGCCAATTCCCACGGCAACTCATCGGGTATCTGCAATAAATTGTGCTGTACTATCGGTGCAGGAATTTTCAAGTATTCCGCAAAAGTCCCGTTATTCCAGGTCAGATTTGGACATAATGAATACTCTTGCCGTTGACAAAAAAAGCATTTCATGCATGGGGCGGAATTATTAGCGACGATGCGATCGCCCACTTGCCAATTTGTAACCCCTGCACCCAAGGCAACAATTCGCCCAGCAGCTTCGTGACCGAACAGCGTCGGTGGTTTCAACATTTTGGCATGACCACCACGCCGCCAAACTTTCAAATCTGTACCGCAAGTTGTTGCTGTCTCGACTTGCATCACAACTTCGCCAGCCGCAGGAGTGGGGTCAGCAACTTTTTCTAAGCGTAAATCTTCTTGCCCATAAAGTAACGCTGCTAACAAAATTTAAAACCTATCAATTAGCTCCATCCGATTTTACCAGTTTGAGCTAATTGATAGGTATCAACAAATCAGTCTTGATTTTTAGTCAAATTTTATTAATCTTGGTAACTTGGTAGAAATAAACCAAATTATATTACGAAACGTAAACAGGCTTAAAGCCCTTACTAATGACCAATGACCAAGGACAAATGACAGCCCTTGCAAACTTACTTAAACAAATTGCAAAAACTAGGTATTTACCACTGGCTGGGGAAGCACTACAGTGTTCCGGGTTTCCACATTAGGCAAGCGAGTAGCAGTTAACAGTGGCACTTCTTGTCGGCACGACAGGCAAAACCAATATAGTTCACCATGACGGGCATGACGCAGGAGGGAACCACCGCAGCATGGGCAGGTGTTGGCTCTCGGACTCATACCAATATTCTCCTTAAAAAAATTTGTTGTTTTAAACTCAGCAAAAAAATACAGTTAATTAAAAGTGGATTTTAGCGGCATGAATGCGACCATTCGATTCTATGCGGTCTTTAATAATTTGTCTGTAAACAGCTTCATATCCGTTAACCATTTGGCTAACGCTAAAGTTGTCTTCTACGTATTTTCGACAGGTTTGACGATTCAGTTCCAAAGCTAATGGAATCATTGCCGCCATTTTTGCATAGCTTTTGCAGATAAAACCTGTTTTCCCATGGGCAATCACTTCAGGTACGGAGCCAAAATTCATGGCAATCACTGGTGTACCAGTTGCCATTGATTCAGTCATTACTAACCCAAAAGGTTCTTGCCAGTTAATGGGGAAAAGAGTTATGGCTGCATTCCCAAGAAGTTCAGTTTTTTCGGCGTGGTTAATTTCGCCTAGATATTCAATCTGCTGACCATCAATGTGGGGAGCAATCTCTTGTTCAAAAAACTCAGAGTCTCCGACATCAACTTTTCCTGCCATCTTCAAACGCCAACCATTCTGCTTGGCAATAGCGATCGCATGTTGTGGCCCTTTTTCTGGCGAAAAACGACCTAAAAATGCTAAATATAGAGGTTCTGATGGTTGGGCTACAAATGGATAATCTGCTAGCTCAATTCCGTTATAAACAGTGCCAACATAATTTAGATCGACTTGACGTTGCGAGTTACTAATACTGACATAAGGTTGCTTCTGGTAGTAGCTAAATGCGTGACGGGTGTCGTTTGTAAAATTATTGTGCAGGGTATGCACTGTAGAAGTTGCTGTTATGAAACTCGCTAAAGGTAGTGCCGAAATCCCTACATGAGAATGAATAAGATCGAATTCGCTAGCACGTTGGTAAACTCGGCTTAGTTCTAGCATTTCGTACACTGCATACTCTTTAACATTTGGGTCTAAGCGTAATGCACGTGGATAAACTGCTTCTAAATGAGCCAAAGTTTGAGAATCACCAGAGGCAAATAAAGTTACCTCATGACCGCGACTAACAAGTTCATCAGTCAAGCGACTCACTACCAGTTCTATCCCTCCATAACTAAGAGGTGGAACTCTTTCCCATAAGGGGGCAACTTGAGCGATTTTCATAAGTTTTTTGGTTCAGTCTATGAAATTATCCTTAATATGATGAGTTGCATCATTATTGTATGAGAACAGAGCATTTCTACTCACTATTTTGAAATTTAAATTAACCTAACAGGCTACTAAAAGCGCAATAAGGGTTAACCGTCTCGCAAATCTTTTCCCGAAAAATCTAAAGAACTATCGGCAAAAGTCAACCCTGGCCTACATTTATAACCTATAGCCAATCAATTACTTGTTGCATCTGTCTTGGGGATCATAATGAAGTAGAATATTTTGTAGCAGAACTTACAAAATTGAATATTTGGTAGCTGACAATACTAAAATATTCAATGGGATCAAATGATTAAAGGTTTATTTAAACGTAATTGGCAAATGGAAAAGAAATTATAAATATTAAGTAATTGTACAATAATTACATAATTTGTAATTATTAATTTACAAAAAATTCTGATAACTAATGAAAATCGCTACTTGGAACGTCAACTCAATTCGCACTCGCCTCGAACAGGTTACTGATTGGTTAACTAATAATCCTGTTGATGTTCTCTGCTTGCAAGAAACCAAAGTTGCGGATGCTGAGTTTCCGCGATCGCCTTTTGAGCAGTTGGGCTATAACCTTTATATATCAGGACAAAAATCTTATAACGGCGTAGCCCTGATTAGCCGCCAGCCACTTTTAAACGTAACTAGCGGATTTAGGGCAATTTTGCCAGATTTACATCACGAATGGGACGAGCAAAAGCGGGTAATTACAGGTGTTATTGATGGTGTTCGGATTGTAAACTTATATGTTCCTAATGGTGCAGCGGTCGGAACTGAAAAATACGAATACAAACTGAGCTGGTTGACAGCGCTACACGAGTATTTGCGGTTGCTTGCGCTGTCAGAACCTGCAATATGTGTATGCGGTGACTTCAACATCGCCCTAGAAGACAAGGATATTCACGAGCAAGTGAGTACAGAAAATCACATTATGGCAACAGAAACAGAACGCCAAGCCTTGCGCGAGATTCTGCAACTAGGGTTTGCCGATGCTTTTCGCAAATTCACCACAGAAGGCGGAAATTATAGCTGGTGGGATTATCGCGCCGCCGCCTTTCGTCGCAACTTAGGTTGGCGGATTGACCATCACTATCTCACACCCGTGCTGTACGAGCGTGCTACAAGTTGTATCATTGATGCCGCACCCAGAAAATTAACCCAACCCAGCGACCATACGCCGGTAATTGTGGAATTTTGAATTTGGGAATTGGGAATTGGGAATTGGGAAATGGGAATTGAGTATAGTTATTTTCCTTGCTCCCCTGCTCCCCTGCTCCCCTGCTCCCCTGCCCCTTCTCCCCCATTCCCCATCAATTTAACGGCTTATATATATCCTCAGAACTGGGATTGAGATAAGGACGCTGTAAATCTATTAGGTGTCGCGCAAAGTGTTGGTCAATAACTCTCATCCGTTCCTCCATCGCATTCTTGCCTTTCTGCCAAGCTTCCAACAAAGCATTAGCGACGATTTGGCAACGGTTCATCCCAAAACTTTCTTGTGCAGCAAACTTTTGGGTTGGTTCTTCGGCTAAACCTAAACCTGGGGCTAAAAACTTTGTAAACAAAGGGATTTCGGGCTGGAAATGGGATTGATTTTCGATATAAACAGTCTGAAGGATTGTGCGGATTGCTGGATAGTCGGGGAGTTCAAAGTAAAGTAGCCCCGAATCATAGCGTCCGTATGCACTGGGATTGTGAAGAACCTGAAAGCTAAAGGGAATCGAGGCTACATTTAATTGCAGAGTCAGGCTTTCCATGAGAGCGATCGCACCAGATGGCGTAAAGTTAAAGTAAATTCGCCCTGCTCCCAAATCAGTATCAGGATTGCTTTGCTGTTCCTGTCCAACATTACTAACTGCTAAGTAACAGCCATTTTGCAATCGATTCTTGGGCATCCAAATTGCCACCATATCACCCACTTTGGTAGATTTCTTGCTGGATTTTAGATGGCAGTCTGGCTCAATATAAAGTGTTAAACCGCCTTTAGTCACGGCCATAGTACCATCAGGTTCTTTCCGCAGAACCTCCCATCGAGGGTCAAAGTAACCTATGCCGTGATTACTGGCGTGTAGATGCTCGTAAAAGTTCCAATCAATTTCTAAGACGGAATTCTCTGCTAAATTCTGCTTTGGCGGGCAATTATTACTATCACTATTGACTGCTAAAGTACTTTGTAGAGAGCCATTGTAATAGATTCCATAAAGAAAGTTTCGCAGCAATAAGCTGAGATATTTCTGTTGTAAGTCTACAGAATTTTGCTGAAATCTATCTGCTACTTTCGTTGGTAGAGCAAAAGGTTGATAATTGGGATGATAAATACAAAAATTTGACTCAATCTGAATATTTTTAGCAATGTCGAATAGAGAAGTTAGTGGTTGATTGATAGAGTAATTTAGCATTAATCCATTTAGAATTCAAACTTTAAAAAACAGAATTCAGGAGTCAGAATGGGCTAAACCTTAGCTATCCGCTAACAGAATTGTTCTACTCCCTGCTATTAGCAACCCCGAAGCCGGGTTTTTTCGTAATATAGACGAAGTAGCTGTGGCTCCTTTACAGGCTGAGGAAGTTTATGAATTTTTCCTACAGGGTTAAGGATTTCTGATTCTGATATCCCGAAAATCGTTAGTAAGCCTTGCTGCGGCATCGTCAGTAAACTTTTAGCCACTTGGAGCATACAAATATCAGTATTATTAAAGGATTTCCGGCAGGTAATCATATCCTGAATTTGATGAATAAGTGCCAGTCCTGCAAATTGAATAACGCGCACAATAAAGTCAGTACGGTATTCCAAAATCATGGGGAAAGCATTTAGATAAGCCCTAATTAAAGCAATAATTGAAGGTTGCAAACTCTCTAACGGTGTTAACGCCAGATTTAGAGATTCTTGTAACTCAATTGTGGGATCTACTACCAGGCTATTGAGCCAAATTCTTAAATAGCTTGCTAGTAAAGTTCCTAAATCAAAGGCTGGATCTCCCCAAGAACAAGCTTCCCAATTAATTAGTTTTACTAGGCAATTGTCTAATTTATCCCACCTGGAATGAACCAAAATGTTGTTCAATTTCAGATCGTTGTGAGTCAAGCAGCAAGGATTCCAGTTGTATGCCAAATCTGCGATCGCAGATTCCAAACTCTCTGATTGCTGGTAAAGTAGATAGAATTTCAGCGCATCGGTGGGAACCGTCCCAAAAATCTCCGGCCCAATTGACTCTACCCCTTGCGCCGGATTGTAAAATCCATAGCGAAACTCTCCTTGGGGAGCAGTTGCCATGAAATCCTTATATTCTCGGCGGTTATAGGTTGCGCGATGGAGTCCCGCTAAAGTAGTGCCGATGGCAGTGGCAATTTCTTGTGGACAAATCTCATTATTGTGGTATAATGTCGCAAGTTCCCGATATTCGCTTAAGTAATTGCGGACAAGGATGGAATTTTTTTCATCAAAATGAACTACTAAAGGTGCGATCGCGGAAATGTTGCCGAGAACGGGAAACTGCTGGAGCAACTGATGAAATAGCCACTCCTGAAACAATTCACGAGGAGCTACGTCATTGTTTTTAACGTTACGTTCTTGTTTAACGAGCAGTTTACGATTATTTCCTAGAGTCACGAGTAAATCGAAATTGTTCTTACTATTTCCTGGCAACTCAGATTTATCTGATGCGTCATCTTCTGAGCTACACAGCCCCGCTTCTTGCAGATACTGGATAACGTTATGAGAAGACAGTGATAATACCATGTATTATTTCCTACTTCATTAAATTACTTAAACTTATCTGTGTTGGTATTTGCTTGTACTTAGCAGTTGTCGGTAGATAGTGAATAACAATAAAGATTTGTACAATCTACTAATATCCCATCTTTCCGATAAAAACCTGCCAAAATGGTACAAATTCCTTTACAATTGCTTTAAAATTCACTCCTAGATCCGGTGACATCTTTAAACTTTATCAGCATAGTTACTTAGATACATCTAGAGCAAGTTTTGTGGTAGAGCCTTTTGATGTAGCAGAATATCCAGCAAAAAACTGATTGGCGGCAGATGTTATTTCGTGGTGAGTAGTCATCCTGAAGGCGGCGAAGAATTTCAGTAATCCTTCGCAGAGGGAAGCATGACATTCAACGCTATTATTTTTATTTATCATCCCAAAGTCAAAAAAACCGGAATTTTTAGGCAATTAGTAATTATTTTTTTCTTTAATTTTCAAAATTGATGTCTGTAAGCCTTGTTATTACGTCATTTGTCTTACTTACGTAGTGTACATGACTAGAGGCGATCGCAGATAACGGCTACATGAGTACACCTTATGGAAGTGTACTTTTGTCAAGGATGAAAAGACCTCTCCCTGGTTTTACTATGTAAAACCGTCCCTCTCCGACTTGGAGAGGGAAAGAGTTAAGACCTGGTTTCGATATCGTATAAATTGCAGAGGGTGAGGAGTTTTTGTTTAAGGCGATCGCGCACATTCTCTGGTAATATCACTACACAATCTGGCGCATACTGCATAACTTCGCGGCTAAACCAAAATGTACTAGATACTCGCCTAACAACTCGCCGGACTCGCGTTTTATCTGGTAGCCACTCATTAATATTGTCTTCTAGTTTAGCTTGATAGGCAAAAGCTAAGCCAGCAAATAGATGCATTTCCACTTCTATCTCAGCTAAACTTCGCCAATCACCAGAAATTGGCATGACAGCAGCTTCAGTAATCCGATCTAATCGTAAACTCCAGTTGTGAACCAGTTCTGGTATATCAAAGTTTCCTTCTGTCTCTTCGCACCAGCAATCAAGATATAGCCGCTTTTCGTGGGGTGCAACTTTAGCATAGTGAACAGTAAAATTAAACACACGCTCTGCTGCATCTTGATAGGAAAGCTGAAAGGGCTGTTCGCGCAATATATAGCGGTCTATTTCTAAGCGCCAAGGTGGGGGCAAATTCTCTAGAAAACGTTCGATTTCGCCTCGCAACGGTAATGATAGTTCGCTGCGTTCGAGAAGTAAGTTTGCAATGATTTGGGCTTGTTCAATTTGCCCGATGTCTGTCAAAGCATTGATACAGCGATGTAATGCCCTGATACGTGGTTCTTTCCAATCGTTATTGTTACCAATAAGTAACTGACGTTGAGCGATCGCTTTAATTAACTTGGAGATGTTAGGTTCCTCTCCCCACATCATACCGAATTCACGAGCGATCGCTTCTAGCTCGGCTTTATCACGTTCTGATATCGACAGTGTAATAGATTGACCTTTCCGACTCATCAAAATGTCCGTATACTTTATACTTGTAATCTCTTGTCAACTTCTATTTTGCGTGCCAATATAGTTTTTAACAACCAGTTACGGACACTATTTAAGTGTATGTCCGAAAATTACAGAATTACTCTCAAGCCTGTTTACTCACAAACCGTCCCCACACCTGACGGGGTGAAATTACCTAAAGATTGGTTGCTTTCTTGGCATCAAGCCGTAACTTTAGAAGCGTTACGCGATCCAAATATTGACGTAGTGTTCAACACCGCGATGACTGGCGATGGTAAAAGTCTCGCGGCTTATCTAGAAGTGCTTCAGGGCGAATTTTCTGCGATTGGACTTTACCCAACCAATGAACTCGCCCGCGATCAAGAAACGCAGATTAGAGGATATGTTGAGAAATTCCAGCCAGAAAATCAGCCGCGTGTAATGCGACTCAGTGGGGCTGATTTAGAGATTTATGCTGAAAATGAAGGATTGAGAAAAGGGGCTGCGATCGCAACTCTCACTAACCAGAGAGAAGCATTATTAACTAACCCTGATATTTTTCACTACCTGCATAGAGGTGCTTACATAATTCGTGGCGATAGTCCAGATAAGTTATGGGGCAGAATTGATAAAGATTTTGACTTATTTATTTTTGATGAATTTCACGTTTTCGCTGCTCCCCAAATTGCTAGCGTGATTAATACAATGTTGTTAATTCGCTGTACAAACCGCCGTAAAAAATTTCTGTTTCTCTCAGCTACACCAGATACAAACTTAATTGGGCGATTAGAAAAAGTAGGATTTCGTTGTAAAGAAATTGATCCTCTCAAACAAAATAAATATCAATTTCCCGATACACCAGAACAAGGGCAGCAGCTACAAGCACAGGGATGGCGGCAGGTAGCACGGACAATTACATTGAATTTTATTCCTTTGGAACCATCCTTTAAAGCTTCGGAAACCTGGCTAAAAGAAAATAGTGAGTTAATTTTGGCTCAGTTTCAGCAGTATCCGGGAAGTAAAGGTGCAATCATCCTTAACTCAATTGCAGCAGTCAAACGTCTAACTCAATTTTTTCGGGAAATCCTACAGCCTTACGGATTGAAAGTTGGAGAGAATACAGGGCTATCAGGAAAAGGAGAAAAGGAGCGAAGTCTTGCTGCTGACTTGGTTATTGGTACTAGCACTATTGATGTTGGGGTTGATTTCAAAATCAATTTCCTAATTTTTGAATCATCCGATGCAGGTAACTTTATCCAACGTTTAGGACGATTAGGAAGACATGATGGATATGAAAAAGATGGTCAGGAAATAAAGTTTGATAATTTTACAGCTTTTGCTCTAGTTCCTAACTTTTTGGTAGAGCGCTTGTTTAAGGGAGATACGCCACCATTAGAAGTGAATAGTATTTGCGATCGCCCCTTTTTTCACAATACAATTACTGAGAATTATCGACAAATCAACGATTTTCGTGGTTATTATCGTCGCTGGGGGGCTGTGCAATCATTTTGGCTGTTTTATAAGTTAGGCGATCGCACAATTAAACAACAGTATGCCCAAAGCCGAGACAAGTTTCAAGAAGCCTGTGAACAATTATTTGAAACAAGTCTGAAGTCACAAGCTGGACGTATTCAAGGATGGGCGAAAGATTGGCAAGCGCTTTCAGGTAAATCAGCAAATCCCATTGCTGAGGATGCTGCTAGTTTTCGAGGTTCAAGTCCTTTGCAATGTGGTTTATACGACTTAACGGAAGAAAACGAGGCAGATAGGTTTAAAACCTACGATTTACCGGGTATTTTGGGAAATTTAGAAATTGAAATGTGGACAGAAGCGGCATTTATACGGACACTCAAAGAAACCGCAGAACGCACCGGACAACCCATTGCCAAAGGTAGATTTGCTCATTGTCTGGCATTTATGAAGTTGCGTTCCTACCGAGAGGAACGGCTGAATTGGAAGTTTACCTATCTCGGAAACTTGCAGCCAATTGCTGACGCTTGGAAAGTTCAGGTTTTGACTAGTGTCGAAATTTGGCAACCTGACAACTATTGGGTAGGGGAAATTAACAAACGCCTAAAAAAGGAAGGTTTGGTTTGTTACTTGATTCGCCGTCCTCTTGCTGAGGTGCGGATGCGGCTAAGGCTACCGATGAATTTTCAGATTTATGGCATCAGCGATCAGTATAGCTTTCATGATGCTACTGCACCCTATGCGATCGCTTTTGGTCACTCTGCACTACTGCTGGATACGCTGGCGTACACATTTAAAAGCAAAGGAGATGAGATATGGGTGGTCTAAGGTTTCAATCCCTGATAGGGATTTTAGAGATCCAAAGTCTGAAGGCAGATGAACACAGTGAACGACAGCTAGAACAAGCAATTTTAACAAGAGTTGAACTCTTTCTACAAGAGATGGGCGGAATATTTGCTTTTCTCGGTAGTCAATATCGGCTAGAAATTGATGATGAAGAATATTTTATAGATATTTTATTATATCATCGCAACTTAAAGTGTTTGGTGGCGATAGAACTTAAAATTGGTAAGTTTTTACCTGAATATGTTGGTAAAATGCAGTTTTATTTAGCTGTTTTAGATGACAAAGTAAAGCTACCTGATGAAAATGCTTCTATTGGAATTATCCTTTGTAAATACAAGAATAAAACTACCGTTGAATATGCCTTAAAAAAATCTAATAAACCAATTGGTGTAGCGACTTATCAAATAGTTTCAACATTACCTCAAGAATTAAAAAATCAACTTCCGGCTCCAGAGCAAGTTGCCAAGTTGCTAGAAGGCGTGGAGTAAAAAATTGGAGTTATAAAATGACTAATGATGATTGGTTATCAGGTGATTTTGGTTTTGATGGTGATTCTTCAGACCGTACTATTGAAACTGAAGGTGAATTATTAACACTTAAACTATTGCGTGAAGCTATTCAATCTCAAAATCCAGATGATAAGGTAATGGCAGACTTTGCCGAGTATGTCTTACCAAATCTGTTGAGGATAGCCATTGGTGTAACCGCGAAAGGCGGTAAGTTTTTTGATGAAATTGACCAACAGCGAGAAGCTGAAGGAAAAACTAAAGTCAGACGAGATAACGCTGCTGACCAATCACTGAATACTCACTTACTCAATGGATTATTCCCAGCTAATTTAATTGAGAAACGTTTAGAAAAACTTAATACCACAGTGCAACGAGTGGTGAAAGAGCAAGAGCGTAGATTAGTAATTGCTGGATTTATTTTACATGATTTTGAAAAGTTTCCTGATGTACCTGAAAACTGCCGCAAGCTACCGTTAGCAGAACATCGTGAAATTATTGATGAAAAAGTTCACCAATTGGGACTAGATAACTTTATAAATCCAGAAAATCCTGAAGCTTATCGCGAGTATCTAGATGATTTTTTGTGCATGGCTTATAATGCTGAACGCCGTTGGGATACTAACTGGAATTTTTCGGAATTTGGGTTGAATCCTCTTCTCAAAGACCGTACCCTTCGCAGTTTATCTGATTTAACTTGTTTAGCTGATTCTCTCGCCTCAATTGTTAAACATCCCCAGGATGCAGAACATCCTAGACTCAAAGATATCATCCACAGCCTCAGTGATGGACAGTTGAAATTTACCTATCACAGCATTGCTGAAAATCGTGGTGTTTTAACTAATGTGGTGAATAATGCTTTAATTCAGGCTCATATAAGTCTGAATACTGATACAGATATTTACTATGAACCTTTGTTATATCTACCAACAGGCGTGATTTACTTGGCTTCGCGCAATGCTCCAGCTATCTCGCCGGAAGATTTACCAGATCGTGTAGTTAACAGTATTAAATCGCTTTGTGCAGGTCAATTACGCCTCAGACAGACAGGATTTGGTAGAGATGGCAAAGGCATGAAATATGCCGACTATTACAACTTATTTTTTGATGACATAGGCTTAATGAAAGTAGCCTTAGATGCTACATTACGCATCTTAAACCCTAACAAAGATTCTGTTGCCAAAAGTCGCAGCGAAAATCTGAATAAGTTTCAGCAACAAAATGTTTTATCTGCTGATTATGACTTCAAATTTGAAGACGATATCCGTATTGACCAAATAGCAGAATTTGGTGATTTAGTTAGCCGGAAGATTTGGGAAGAGACAGTTAATCGCGTTGATTCGGCTCGGAAGAAAGATAAAAAGCTGCCAGCAGTTCCCGATTTTGATTTAACTCACAAGGTTGCAGAATTTTGGAATTTAACAGAATGTTTACCGCAAATTAGAGAAATTCAACGCATTAATGAAAGCCTCAAAGAAAATAAGCTAAAGGGGAATACCGGAGGAGTACCTTATGAATGGTATTATCTGGCGGCTAAATATTTAGAGCATCATCCAGGAATTGAAGATGTACGCGAAACTTGTCAGAAAGTCATTGATTACTTGACAAGCTTAATTTCTCCGATAATTTCTCAATATAAATTACCTGATGGTTGGGATGATTTAAGGCTCTGGGTAAAACGAGTTGTGATGTTACCAGGCACTAATCAAGAGCCATCCGTTAAAGCTCAAGTTAAAACATTCTTAGATGAGTTAGGTAATTACAATGCTGCGAAAAAAGCAGGGCGAGGGAAACAATTAGTCTGCTCAATTTCTCATTCTGCTTACACGGTTACTGAGCAAATGGAATCAGCAGTTTTATTTACACCGCAAGTTTATACAAACAAGCAAATGTTAGGAGGTTCTAACGCTAAACGCAATATCTCTAGTATTGCAAGTGTGGAGATGATGCTAAGGCAAATATTGATGAATCAAACTCAAGCTGTAGGTAAGAGATTTGAAGATGGTAAATATCGCTATCTCTATTTTTATCCTACTTATTACTTTACTCCAGAGACTAACAAGTTTTTGCAGAAAGCTTACAATGGTATTGCTCAAACTCGCTTTGATACCAGCGTTCGCAATCATTTTATCAGTAAAGATTTACAGGCGGATTTGGGGCGCGATCGCTACCAAAGTGTAGATAGTTTCTTAATTGATGAAAATCTTCAGCGTGAAAAAGACCGCACCTTTAAGCTTTCCTATCCTGAAGACCAGCCTTTAACATTTTACTTCATGGCGCTTCCGCCGGGAAGAGATAGCACCGATACTGAATCTTGGGTAATGCCAACTTGGTTAGCATTTGCTTTCCCGATGATTTTAGATGTTAAAACTGTGATTTCCGAGTCGCCGATTCCACCTTTTAATGATGGGGCTGAATTTGAGGAAAGCGTTTTCCTTGATAGTGCGCCTCATGCTTTCCGTGCTTTAGTAAGGCGCGATCGCTTCCGTCTTGATTATATCCTCGAAGGTTGGAATGAAAACGGCATCCAATACCCAGCACCTTTAAATGTGCTTACCGCCGCTTATGCCATTCATTTAGATGTGAATGCGCGACAGGGTAAGTCTGGTTACGATGCCAATTGGGGGAGATTTACAGAACTCGCTAAAGATTTTGAAACCAGTTCTCTGTACGTCTTTTCTTATCTCAATCGCTGGGTACGTAATCAGGGGATGGAAACAGCGCGAATTGAAAAAATCAGGCTTTATGCCTATCATTTTTACCCTTGTTTTGACCCTTGTGTGAAATATGACAAGAATATGGAGCAATTAATTGTGGGAAAAGCATCAAGTCTGAATCATCCTAAGAAATTAACAGATTTATACCGCAGATTTTACCGAGCTAATAAGCGTTATAATCCTAAGTCTAATGCTGTGTTGAAACCAGTTGATATTGCGGCTGAAACTATACTCAAAGCTGAGTCAAGTGTGTTTCAGGGAGAAACATTAGTTGTGGCTGTTGCAGCAGAAGTTTTTAAACTCATGGATCGTGTTCATTCTTCTAGTGCTGAAGGACGCTGGATTATGAGCAAACGAGAAGAAGAACGGCAAGCTGTTCTAGATTTTGCCAAGTATTTTGTAGTGGAGGTATTTAATAACTCTTTTTCAGGCGATCGCGCTCGTTTGGCAGGTCGTCAACTCAACTTAATTCGAGATACCTGTGAATTTCTTTATCGTCTTGAAGATGACAAAGAAAATGCAGAAAGAAATGAAAAGTCTGTGGAAATAGATAACGAGCTGATGCAAGAATGTATTGATAATCTATGAAGTCTAGGTAAAAATGAAAAGTCTGTGGAAATAGATAATGAGAATGATTAGGGATTTACCCTTAGCATTTTTGCTGGAAACGTAAACAAGTAGTGAATAATTCTTTGGAGAAAATCATGGCAATTTTAAAAACTGTTGAATCCAAATTCTTTCAAACTGAGATTCCTTACAAACCAATGGGGAAATATGTTCATTTCTTGACCATTCGCATTACTGAATCTTATCCTTTATTCCAGACAGATGCAGAACTGAATAAAGCACGGGTAAGAGCAGGAGTTAAAGACAAAACTACAATTAGCCGTTTATCAATGTTCAAGCGCAAACAGTCTACTCCAGAGCGTTTAGTTGGTCGGGAATTGCTGCGTAACTATGGCTTGATGACGGCTGAAGAATGCGAATACAACGTGAATTTTGCAATGGATAACCCTGATTGCATTATTTACGGATTTGCTATTGGTGACTCTGGCTCTGAAAAATCGAAAGTTTTAGTAGACACGGCATTTTCAATTACAGCTTTTGATGAATCACACGAAACATTCACCCTCAACGCTCCTTATGAAAATGGGACGATGGCTTCCAAGGGTGAAAATGGTTCTAAACCTGGTGAAGTTACCAGTCGAATTAATCAGCAAGACCATATTAGACCTCAAGTTTTCTTTCCTAGCATTGTCACCTTGAAAGACCCCACTGAAGCTAGCTTCCTTTACGTTTTTAATAATATTCTGCGAACTCGTCATTATGGAGCGCAAACTACCCGTACAGGTCGCGTCAGAAATGAGTTAATTGGTGTTGTATTTGCGGATGGAGAAATCACTAGTAACCTGCGTTGGACTCAGGCAATATATGACCAAATAAAATCTAATAATACTATAAATCCTCCCGATCCACTAGATGAAAATGATGTAATCACTGCTGCTAAAAATGCGATTGAGGGGTTAATGGCTGATGAATTTATTGTTCATACAGATTTAATTGGTGATGCTTTTATATCCCTAATTAATGAAGTCAAAACTTTAACAGGAAGTGAGAAAGGTATTCAGGCAATTTTGCAGAAGGCTGATGCAGAAGCTAAAGATTATGCCAAGAAGCATATCAGCAAGAAGAAAACTGCTGCTAAAGCGGGGAAAGAGTAATGGTGTTTATTTATCGCTGTCAAATAGAACTACATGACAGCCTTTATTATGCAACTCGTGAAATTGGGCGATTGTATGAAACAGAGCCAATAATTCACAACTACGCTCTCTGTTATGCACTGGGTTTAGTTGATAGCAAAATCTACTTTACTACCGTTGCTGAAGAACATTCTTATCGCTATTATTGCCCTGAACAAGTGCCAAAATATGAGGAGCATTTAACGCCACTCAATCAACAGGAAATTTACGTAACTCCGGCGCGATCGCTCACTCATTCGTCTATCCTCAACACCTGGAAGTATGCTAACAACAACTACCACGTTGAAATGGAAAAAACCCAGAAAAATATCCCTAGTTTTGGGAGAGCGAAAGAAATAGCAGCAGAAAGTAAATTTGAGTTTTTTCTCATCTCCCAAAAAGAACTCAAACTACCAAAGTGGATTCGCTTGGGTAAATGGATGAGCAAGGCTGAAGTCACGGTTGAACAATTACCGAAACCTAAAATTACTGAAGGGATATTCACTTATACACATCCATTAAATCCATTAGATGTGATGTTCACTAATCAAGTGATGAGCTATGACGTGGTAAATATGCCTCCAGTTAGCTTAATTCAGAATGTCCAAATCCGAGGACAACACTATCAATTTGATGGCATTCAAAGTTTAAAAATTCCGGTTAAGATGGAATATCGTTTTCGGAGTTAACTAACTTCCAAAGCCTTTACCATGTTTTTTAAATTTTCGAGGTTCTATTGTCAGTAGCTCTGCTTTAAAACCTCTGGAATCTTGCTGCAACATTAACTTACGAATTCGCTGGCGTTGGTAAGCCTGTACCTCAGCAGCTAGGGAATGATTAGGGTCAATTTTTAGGTGAGTGATAGAAGAAACATATTTTTCTTCACTTTCGGGGTTATTTGGCTCTTTTAGTCCGCACATAATCTCACCTTCATCTCCTGAATAGCCAACGAAATCAATTTCAAATTCTCTTTCTGGATCGGCGTTTACTCCTTTTTGCTTTAATGTCTTCAAAAACTCCTTTCCAGCCCGTGTTTTAATTGGTAAATTCTCTTTTAGTTTTTCAGTAAGTGCCTTTGCTGCATTGTAATCATCAATTTTCATCGCTTTAGCTCTTTATTTCAGTTCAAAAGGATTTTACTATAGTCTTTAACCTTTTCCCTAGTCACAAATTACGCTACAATCTTTAACCCCTGTTAGTTCTGTACGCTCCCTACATCCACTGTGAAACACTATCAACAACAAACCAACGCCTTCGCCAGCGATTACCTAAACAACTTGTGGGGAGAAATCCAAGCTTGTCCTTACTTTGCTATCAACAACCTCAACCGCGATTTTGTCGCCACTAAAGGATTTTCTGTAGTATTTCAGCGTTCTGGATTAGCAAAAGTAGAACAGCAGTTTCCCTACTTCAAGCCTTACCTAGATTTGGCTCTCCAACCAAGTTGTAATGCTTTTTACCTCAATCCTTTGCAGCTAAAGGAAGGCTCCCGCGTCGATCCGCATATCGATCGCTCCTTGCGTTCCTACTCCAAAACCATTGAACCACCTGCGGTTGTCAGTGTGCTTTATGTGCGAGTCCCTGCGGATATGGAAGGGGGAGAACTGGTATTGCGATCGCACAAACGCCAACTTGGGCAAATTAAGCCCCAATTCAATACTTTAGTTTACTTTCAAGGTGATTTAACCCATTCGGTTAACGCTGTCAAAACCCCAGGAAATCGGCTTAGTCTGGTTTGTGAACAATATAGTTTGAGTGATGCTGAACTACAGGAAATCCCTGAGTTCACTGTAGAGTCAAGAAGCACTCAGTCTACAACCAAAAAGAGAAAGTATGCCTCATAGTTTAGTGTTGAATTTGCTACCTCAATCGCCCATTCCACCACAATATCTCACAGGTAGACATCTCCACGCCTTATTTTTAACTCTCGTTAGTTCTGTAGATACCACATTGGGCGATCGCTTACACGATTCCACCGCAGACAAAGCTTTCACCCTCTCTCCCCTCCAAACTAACTCCCCCCTTTTGAAGGGGGGTAGGGGGGGATCTAAATTGCAGTACTCACATCAACAACCCATTCCCGCCGGGACACCTTGTTGGTGGCGCATCTCTTTGTTAGATGACACTCTATTTGGCAAACTTACCCAACTCTGGCTAAATCTTAATCCCAATCGCCCTTGGCATCTTGGCCCGGCTGACTTGTATATTACCAGTATTCAAGGCACACCCCAATCTATTCAACCTTGGGCAAATGCCACTACTTATGCTCAATTATACGAAGAAGCTAGCGATCGCAATTCTTCCATTAACCTTACCTTCTCCACACCCACCGCCTTCCGTCAAGGACAGTATGATACTACTCTTCCTACCAGAGAATCTGTGTTTAATTCCCTACTTTCGCGGTGGAATAAATACAGTGGCATAGAATTGAATCAGATTGCGATCGAGTCAATCTTTCCCTCATTTGTCAATATTCACACAGAAATATTAGCTGATTCTCGCAGCAAATTTATTGGCATTATTGGCGAAGTTACCTACAAGATTTTAGGGGCAGTTGAACCAATACAAATTAAGCAAATGAACACTTTAGCTGACTTTGCTTTATATACTGGTGTCGGAAGAAAAACAACAATGGGTATGGGAATGATGCGACGGCTGTATTCTCCATAATTTCAATCATCATTTAAAAACCACCTAAGTTATGAATCAAACTGAATATATTTCAATTGCGGCATTGAATCAATATGCCTATTGTCCGCATCGCTGTTGGCGGATGTTTTGTGCAGGCGAGTTTACTGATAATCAATACACAATTGAAGGCACAACTTTACACGATCGCGTCCACACGACAAGCGATGTACAGCGAGGAGAAACTTGGCAAGTTCGGGCAATTTGGCTGAAGTCTGAGCAATATAAACTCATCGGTAAATCTGATTTAATTGAAAGCGAATCTGGTCAAGTTTACCCAGTCGAATACAAAAGAGGACGCAAAGGCGAATGGGATAACGATGAGTTGCAAGTTTGCGCCCAAGCTTTGTGTTTAGAAGAGATGACAGGACAACCTGTTAACACTGGATATATTTATTATGCCCACTCCCATCAACGGCAATTAGTAGAGATTAATGTAGAGTTACGGCAAAGTGCGATCGCTACTATTGAATCTGTGACAAATCTTCTAGAAACAGGAGCAATGCCAAAACCATATTACAGCAAGCGCTGCCAAGGATGCAGTCTTTATTCGCAATGTTTGCCCAAAGCAACTGATAAGGTTAAAAGTTATCAAGAAGTAAGTTAAATCATACCCTTGCAAATAGAATTCACGCAAGCAATAATTATTACTAGGAAAAATCAAAAATGGGAACACTTTACGTAACACAAGCCGATGCTTTTATCGGCAAAGTTGACGAACGTCTCACCGTCAAAGCTGAACAAAAAACTATCATGGATATCCCTTTAATTAAACTAGAAGGGATTGTAGTACTAGGGCGGGCTACTATTTCTCCCGCCGTCGTCAGTGAACTGTTAGATCGTCACATCTGTTTAACATTTCTCACACAAAATGGACGATATTTAGGACGTTTAGAACCAGAAGTTACCAAAAATATCTTTGTTCGGAAAGCCCAATGGCAAGCTGTGGGAGAATCAGAACCAGCAATACATTTAGTTAGAGGATTTGTGCGGGGTAAATTAAAAAATTACCGCCATAGCTTACTTCGCACTCAGCGAGAACATCCTGATACTGACCTGAATAATAACATCACTCGATTAGAAAACGCGATCGCACCAATCGAAAAAACTAGCAGTATTGATTCCCTCAGAGGCTTAGAAGGTGCTGGTAGTGCAGCCTATTTCGGTTGCTTTCAACAGCTAATCAAAACCCCAGAATTCCAATTTGAATCCAGAAAACGCCGTCCACCAACCGATCCTGTTAATGCTCTACTGAGTTTTGGGTATTCATTGCTACGTCATGATGTGCAAAGCGCTTTAAATATTGTTGGCTTCGATCCTTATCTAGGATACTTACACGTTGAGCGTTATGGTAGACCTTCCTTAGCTTTGGACTTGATGGAAGAATTTCGTCCTTTAATAGTGGATGCTGTAGTGTTGTCGCTGATTAACAAGCGATCGCTAACTTTAACTGATTTTACCACCGAACCGCTCAGTGGTGCTGTGTCTTTAACCAAAGAAGGACTGCATACATTTCTTCGCACCTACGAACAAAAGAAACAATCAGAGTTCAAACATCCAGTCATGGGAAACAAATGCACCTACCAAAAATCCTTTGAAATTCAAGCGAGGTTGTTGAGTAAATACCTGATGAACGAAATCGATAAATATCCCCCCTTAGTTCTCAAATAACTTTCCCATGTATATTGTTGTCAGCTACGACATTCCAGAAGATAAGCGTCGAACTAAAATCCATTCGATTCTCAAGTCTTACGGACAATGGATGCAACTGAGTGTGTTTGAGTGCGATATCACTCCCACTCAGTATGCTAAACTGCGATCGCGTTTAGCCAAATTGATTAAACCTGACACCGACAGCGTGCGCTTTTATTTTCTCTGTGGCTGTTGTCAGGGAAAAATCGAACGTATTGGCGGAGAACAGCCACGAGACGAAACAATTTTCTTTGCTGAGTCTCCTTCTAGCTAGGTTTCTGCATCTCAAATGCGCGGAGGGGTAGGTGTACAAATTCCACAGCCATAAAAAAGTGCTTCTATCCCAACTCCAGTAAGGCTTTCAACCCATTAGTCACTTAATACTCATCCGCGCAATCTCTGAAATGCTTATCAAAAAACGATTTCAGCCTTTAAATTTTCCTGGCGCTCTTTTCAAACGAATTCTCTAATGCTATGATTGCCCTTGAACCGCGAAACTGCACCTTGAAAACTAAATACAGCTTAAGTTTCAGCCTCCTGCCATTGCAATTCATCAAAATCCCTATTAGGGATTGAAACATTGAGATGCATGGCGTTTCATTTTGGATCGATCAAATTGCAATTCATCAAAATCCCTATTAGGGATTGAAACAGAGCCAAGCTGAACAGCTTTTCTAGGCTCAATTATTGCAATTCATCAAAATCCCTATTAGGGATTGAAACGGTTGCACAATTGGCCGCCATGAATACTCTGCTAATATTGCAATTCATCAAAATCCCTATTAGGGATTGAAACAGGAGCATCAGCCATTGATTAATTTGTGAGGTTTATTGCAATTCATCAAAATCCCTATTAGGGATTGAAACTCATTTGATGCTTATCGGGAAAAGTTTAAGGAGGTACTGAATTGCAATTCATCAAAATCCCTATTAGGGATTGAAACTGCACAAAAGATGGAAGGCGATCGCATCGTCTGCGGTTATTGCAATTCATCAAAATCCCTATTAGGGATTGAAACATATCCAATGTACAAGATACCGTTACAGTATTACATTGCAATTCATCAAAATCCCTATTAGGGATTGAAACGAGAGATATTAGCGGATGCTACTCCAAAAGCAAATTGCAATTCATCAAAATCCCTATTAGGGATTGAAACCCGGTAAAAAGTAGTGACTGGCTCACGGTTTGTACCATTGCAATTCATCAAAATCCCTATTAGGAATTGAAACCTCTAACCCTCTTTGGGTTTGGCATAGAACTGAGAATTGCAATTCATCAAAAAGCAAATTTGTGTAGTTAGATACTTTTGGGTATTTTATAAAAGTACTTAAAACTAATATTTTACAACAAAAACATAGTTTGTTATTTTTTCACTGCAAAACTTCGTCATGAAAGTAGATTAAGTAAGAAACTATTTATAAAGTAAATATTTAAGTCGGTGTGTTAAGGCTTTAACCTAACACACCGTGTTATGTAGACCATAAACTCAGCTGATTGGGAGGATGCTCAAGATTATTCCAAGGTAAGGGTGGAACTGGTACATTACTCTGTTCTAATAGCTGTTGGAAGTGACGCGCTATGTTAGGCGATCGCGCTTCTATTGGACAATGAACAAAGAAATAAACTCGCACTCCCGTCTGTAACCATTGCTGAATCTGCTTTAGCCATTCTTCCATAAAGGGCTGATTCACTGATAAATTTGGATGGGAAATAAATCGAATCAGTGTAAAAGGTGCTGTCACACTCAATTGCAACGGTAATTTTGGTTTCCGCCGTTCCGATTGCAACTGGGGGTCATCATCTCCACTATAAATGGGACGTGAGTCTAACAATACCCGTCCTACACCTAGCTTTTCTAAAAGCGCCGTCAAATTACTAGCATGGGGTTCTCTGAACCAGTCAGGATGACGAACTTCCAGCGCTAGGGGTGCGTCTGTACGCGGCCAAGCTTCCAAAAAGTTAGTCAAATCTTCAAGCAATGTAGGTGCATAACTCGGTGGTAACTGGGCAAACATCGGGCCAAGACGCTTTTCTAAAGGGCGCATCCCCTCCAGAAATTTTAAAGCCGTTGGAATATAAGGTTGTAGCAACCCTTGATGAGTAATATCTCGCGGTAATTTCAAGCAAAATTCAAAACCTGCTGGGGTTTCGGCAGCCCAACGAGTTACAGTTTCTTGGTTAGGCGCTGCATAAAAGGTGGTGTTACCTTCTACAGTGGTGAAGCGACGACTGTAAAGATGGAGAAAATCGGTAGTGCGAGTACCTTGGGGATAGAGTTCGCCTACCCAACCTTTATATGCCCAAACAGCACAACCAATAAAAAAGTTCACAGTGCCTAAAGTTTTGATGTGTCATATTCAATTTTACAGGTAGGTTGTAGGAATGGATAAGGCTAGCTTAGATTCCCGACTGCAAAATATTTAATATTAACAAATTTGAAAGCTTGAATACTACCAAAATAGTGAGTGCATAAACTTAAATTAGGACTTACGCATCAAGTACGAAATGTAGGGGGAAGCCACCTTGCGCGTACATGAATTGCCCCTACGAAATAATCAAGGCTTTTACAGCCTTTTTGCCTGAGTTCTATTACATTAGCTTTCATATATTTGAACTACATCTGCCGTAAGGGCACAGCAAGCTGTGCCCTTACGGCGTGGTCTATTTACCTAAAAGTTTGTTGCTCACAGCTTTGAAAAGACTTAACGACACTGACGATATTTGACGTGATAAACTAACCCTCGGTGGGCGAGGTCAAAGGAGTCAACAGTCGCCATCCCTTGACCACTGGCAGTCATTGCAGCATTCACCCGCATATTTACACTGTCGCCACAGCGTGACCAAACATCAGCCACAGTTACTAATTGATCGCGAACGTTGTAATCATTTTCGCCTTTAAATGTCCGAGAAAAAACAGGGCCACGCTGACCAGCAAAAAAGTACTCTGCTCTGAGTCTGGCAGTTGTGGCAGGAGCAACATAGCCCCGATAATCAGCATCGTAGAGGGAAATTTGAAAGCCTTGGGGGATTTTTATTGGAATGCTTAAGTTACAGCTTTTGCGTCTTTCTTCTGCCTTATTGCCTAGAGCTATAAACTTATCAAATAGAATACTTAGCTCTTGACCATCGGGACTGACACTCACACTAGCAGATCCTTCAGGGCAGCCATTACCACCATATTCTGCGCTTACAATTTCCACTTTGTCGTTAGCAAAAGCAGGGCCGACAGAAGCTGTTATCAATGTAGCCGCAGCCAGAAAAGCTTTAACACAGTTGATAGATGTTGCCTTGAAATTTTGATTATTCATAACTCACCTGTTTGAAATGTTTTGGACAGTATTAGTTCCAAATTTGTTGCGGCTGATTCCGAAAAACTGATCGTTAAAAAATCAGTATCAACCATATTTAAATGGGCAGACAAACCCATGTATAACTTATAACGAGCGGCTAGATTTTTGATATGGATAAAGAATCTACAATAAACTTGTTTCCGGTGAAATAATCAACGCATCAATAGGGCAAGATCAATTGGCAGAATGGACTAATTCGCTTCAAAAAGCCTAAAGATAGACTATCAAAGCTATTAGTAACAACTCAAAACTATCGAAAGGTTAGCTGTTTAACCTACCGAAGCTACATCTGGATATTGAAGTTTAGGTAACTAGAATTAAACTGAATTCCTGATAGAAGTATCTAAACAAAAATCAGTATCGTGAGTCAGAATAAATACGCAATTTATGTATTACTGCTGAAGAAAAAACAAGAGTTTACCTCACTAAATAAAATATTTAGCAGTATACAATTAGCGATATTTTTCCTTTAATTAATTCTAGTTTTTAACTTCTAACTTTTTAGTCAAGCCTTGGGTATTTAATCTGTACTTGCTTAATGACTAAAGATTTTATGTTGTGTTCCCGTAAAACTAACTAGGCGATCGCAATTGATGACTTAACCGCAAAACAGGCGCACAGTATTACTTATGCGTTCCAACTTAGGTACTTCCACTAAAAAAACTGGGTAGCACATCTGTGCTACCTTACTCAATGTCGTAGCGCAACCTCGGTTATTGAAAAATTGAACCATCAGGCATAATTGCCCCTGCTAAATTAGTACCAACTAGTTTAACCAAAAGGCGCTCACCAGAGCGAATTCGCGCTCCCGTCAAATCGGCTCCTCGCAAGTCGGCTCCACTGAGATCCGCTCCAATCAAATTAGCCGCGCGTAAATTCGCCTCCCGAAGATCCGCTAAAAGGAGGTTTGCTCGAAATAAGTTTGCTTCTGATAAATTCGCACCTCTGAGGTTTACTTTGTGCATAAAAGTGTCACTGAGATTAGCACCACTCAAATTGGCATAACTCAAATTTCTGCCAGATAAGTCTTTGTTGCTCAAATTTGCCCGACTGTAGTCTTTGCCACTCAAATCTGAGTTTTGCTTTGGTGGTGGCTGGATTGTTTGAGATGGTGGTTGCTGTTGAGGTGGAGGTGAAGGTGAATTAGATGTGGTTTGATGTTTGGTTTTTAGAGAACGCAATTTTTCACGAGCTTCATTTATGGCTTTCAGCTTGTCTTGTGCTTTCTGCTGTAAACGGAGATTGTCTTTGGGAATGCGATCGGGATGCCAAACAAAGACTAAATCTTTGTAAGCCTGGTTCACTTCCTCAAGTGTTGCTCCAGGCTCTAATTCCAAAATTCTATAGTACCGCTCCAGATCGCTCATACGATATTTTGGTGGACAATCAACTTAATTATCAGTGATGGAGCTATTTATTCGCTGCATCATTATGTCATCGATCGTGGGGGATTGGGCATTGGATATTTCTTTGCTAATACTCTACCTTCCTACTTTCTCATCTTCCCATCTCCCCATTTCTCCATCGAGCGATCGCTCTCAAATATGCTGCAACTGGAATCTGATAAATTTCAATCACAATCCAAACAACAATTGATAAATGTGATAGGAAAGTTAATATAGTCCAAATATAGGGCATCCAGGTAATGGGTTCTTTGAGATTAGCAGGAAAATAGTAAGCTACTATGCCAATTAGAGTAGTGGGAAGAATTACAAAAACTGCTGCTGCTAATCCATAACCCCAACCTAATTCCACCCCTTCTAACTGGCCTTCTGTCCAACTAAACCCATTCCAACGCCAAGTTAAGGGTGGTTGCCTAGATGGCATCTTGATTTGCTGTATTTCTAAGTTGACTGTAAAAATCTCTTGACAAAAGTCACAAGCCATAGCTTCCATCAACGGCATGTGAGAAATCTTACCTATCCGACAGACTGGGCAGGGGTAAACTCCATAATAGTCGAAAGATTGGGCTAAGATTTTGGAACTGGGCATAATGAAACTGATGATCCTAAAAAGTTGATCTGGCTAATGAGGAATGGGAGCAATGCGATTTTGTGAGCAGGGGGAGCAGGGGATGCAGGGGAGGCAGGGGAAGAGAAAGAAATAAGTGTATTTATAGCTATAAAGGTCGTAAAAAGTACTAAAGTTTTCTCTTCACTCCCCCTGCTCCCCCTGCTCCCCCTGCCTCAAGAGCTCTTTTCACGAGGATCTCACTTTTTCGCGTTGCTCCCATGAGGAATTGGGTAAGAATAATGTGTAGCCATTGTCAATTGCCTGCAATTAGCTTTCGCAAGTTAAGGTGACAAGTCAGGAAAATTACAGCAGTTTTTTTCCATGAAGTACAAAGTTACAGGTTTGGAGGCAGAAGATAGAAACTCTTTATATATATCTGGTTTTGAGTCCTGCATTTTGGATCTCACTTCAAAAGTAAACTGCTGTATATATTTTTAAGAGTTACGCATTCGCAAGAAATACCAAATATAGATGACTTGAAAAAGCACATCTGTCGTAGGGCAATTCATGTAGACGCAAGATAGCTTAAGGCAAAGTGTTGCCCCTAGCGGGTCTTTACTCCTACAGTTGTACTGAGTCTATCGCTTTTTTATGGTTTGTTGGGGGTCTTGACACCACTTAATCTTCCTGTTAATGTTACCTTAAATAGGCATATTTATTAAGTTTTCCAGCAAAAGCCGCACAAATGCTTGACACAAATTCCTACTTTTATTTTTGGTATAGGGTGGTTCACCGGGAGTGAATCGAGTTTCCTAATGGAAACCGCCCGGTGAACCGCAGAGCTAACTCTGCGGTTTTTGTTGTTTTAAGGAGAATTTCATCGTCATGACTTATCTAAGTAGCTGGTTTTATGGCTTTTACTTTTGGCCCAGAGTAAGTTCCGGGTAAGTAGCGTCATGTCGATGAATCAGAACGCGCCCGGAACTCCTCAAAGGTTTCGGGCTTTTTTGTTGCTGGGGACTAGGGACTGGAAAACAACTCGCACTAAGTTAAGTTGAAGAGTATGCAGCGTAAGGATTGCAGAGGGGCAGAGGGGCAGAGGAGCAAGGGTGCAGAGGGGAATAAATATCCGAACGCAATACCTAAAACTTCTTCTTTCTCCCCTGCTCCTCTGCTCCCCTGCTCCTCTGCTCCCCTGCTCCTCTGCTCCCCTGCTCCCCTGCTCCTCTGCACCCCTGCTGCCTCAACGATTTTCCCTTTACAAGCGTGCCATTCAACTCTTACCCCAATCCCCAATCCCTAACTTTTCAAGAGAATGAAATCATGATGAATGCTAAACTTGCTGCACAATCTCATCCCAACCACCAGACAATCGTTAAAATTTCAGAAAAAGTCGCTTTCGGAGGCGAAGAACTGGTAATTATCGGCGGCCCTTGCACCGTTGAAAGCTTAGAACAAATGGAGATAGTCGCCCAAAAGCTATCTACTGCATCGGTGCAAGGCTTGCGTGGCGGTGTCTACAAACCTCGCACATCTCCTTACGCTTTCCAGGGGATGGGTGAGTCAGGATTGAAGATTTTGGCAAGAGTGCGATCGCATTACCTTATGCCAGTTGTTACTGAGGTGATGTCAATTTCTCAAATTGAAGTAGTCGCCGCCCACGCTGATATGCTGCAAGTTGGTAGCCGCAATATGCAAAACTTCGATTTGCTCAAAGCTTTGGGACAAGCTGGTAAACCAATACTACTCAAACGTGGTTTAGCTGCGACAATTGAAGAATTCGTCATGGCTGCTGAATATATTCTCAGCCACGGAAATCCTGATGTGGTGTTGTGCGAACGCGGTATCCGCAGCTTTGATGATTACACTCGCAATGTCCTAGATTTAGCAGCAGTGGCAGCACTCAAGCAAATAACTCATTTGCCTGTGATTGTAGATCCTTCCCATGCAGTCGGTAAACGGGAACTAGTAGCACCTGTGGCTAGGGCTGCGATCGCTTGCGGTGCAGATGGATTAATTATTGAATGTCACCCAGAACCAGAAAAATCTGTTTCTGATGCCCGCCAAGCCCTCTCTTTAGAAGATATGGTGCGTTTAGTTGATAGTTTAAAGCCTGTAGCAAAAGCCGTTGGGCGTAGTATATCAGATGTCGGGGCGGGTTCATCACCTACCCCGATTTTTTGTGCTGCTTAAATTTCAGTTGAGGCGATCGCTTAAATGTCTGAGTCCAAATATTTCTTTTGGCTTAAAGACAAACTGCGATCGCCTTCGCAAAATCAAGTTGAAGCTGTAAGCTATTACATTTTTTCAACCCTACATATAACCGATACCTTCTGGTACTCAAACACGACGCAGATGGGGTACTAATGTGGTTAACGATCGCATCCGCAAAAGTCAGGCGACACGTTTTAAGAATTCAGAGCAAAAATCCAATCAGAAAGCAAAAACCAGCTAGTCTCATCAGGCTTTGTTTGTAGCCAGTAAGTTTTATTCTGTTAAAACTCTCCGGCTAAGGCTGCAACACACCGTTCGCAAATTAAGGGATGTTCTGCTGATTCTCCCACATGAGTAGAGTAGTTCCAACAGCGATCGCATTTTTGCCCTTCTGCGTTCACTACCCCAATTCCCCAGTCTTCCGTTTGCGCCGTATATTTCAATCCTTGCAATCCTTCAGCAGAATCTAATAATTCCACCTGGGAAGTCAGCAATAGATACCGCAGTTCGTCAATCCCGTTACCTTTAACAGGATTAAAGGCTTTGATAGCATCACCTAACTGTTTGTGAGGTATATAAATCAAAGCTTTCGCTTCCAGGGAAGAACCAATGAGTTTTTCTATCCGGGCTTGTTCTAACACCTTATTAACATCGGTGCGGAGTTGTCGCAGTGTTTCCCAAAATTCTGCCAATTCTGGATTCCGCCATTTTTCCTCAATCTGCACCCAACCAGCCTCAAATACAGATTTGTAAGGTGTTTTGTAAGGGAGATATTGCCAGATATCTTCGGCAGTGTGGGATAACACTGGTGCGATCGCTCGTGCTAAGTTATCTAAAGCTATTTTCAGCACTGTTTGACAACTGCGACGGCGGAAAGCATCTTTTGCACTGATGTACAATCTATCTTTGGCAACATCTAAATAAAAGTTGGACAAATCTACCACGCAGAAATTCTGCACTGTTTGGAAAAAGCGGAAGAATTGGAAACTTTCAAAGGCTTCGGTTACTTCCTCAAATACTTCGGTTATGCGATGCAGCATATAACGGTCAAGTTCTGACAATTCCTCGAAGGGAACTGCATCTTTTTCTGGGTCAAAATCATCCAAGCTACCCAGCAAAAACCGCGCCGTATTGCGAATTTTGCCTCTAACATCATTCATCTGCTTGATGATGTTTTTCCCAATGCGGACATCGCCGGAGTAGTCTACCGATGATACCCACAATCTCAAGACATCTGCACCATAAGCCGGTTCTACTTTTTGATTTTTCCCGCCTTCAATGATTGTATTTGGGTCAACCACATTTCCTTCTGACTTACTCATCTTCCGCCCTTGTTCATCCAAAGCGAAGCCGTGAGTTAGGACAGTTTTGTAAGGTGCAATGTCATTTACCGCTACACTGGTGAGCAAGCTTGACTGAAACCAACCGCGATGTTGATCGGAACCTTCCAAATAGATATCAGCAGGGTAGCGTAACTCTGGACGCTGTTGGACGACAGATGCCCAAGATGAGCCAGAATCAAACCATACATCCATTGTGTCTGTACCTCTGCGGTAAGACTTGCCATTTTGGCGATAGGATTCGGGTAATAACTCCTCAACTGAAAGTTCCCACCAAACATCAGAACCTTTTTCAGCGATAATTTTTTGGGCGTGATTGATAACTTCCTCATTCAGCAGTGGTTCTCCCGTGGCTTCGTCGTAGAAAACGGGAATAGGTACACCCCAACTGCGCTGACGAGAGATACACCAATCGGAACGTTCCGCCACCATCGGCGTGATCCGATTTTCACCTTGGGCTGGAATCCATTTTACCGTAGCGATCGCTTTTAGCGCTTCTTCTCTAAATCCTTCCACGGAAGCAAACCATTGTTCAGTGGCGCGGAAAATCGTTGGCTTCTTCGTCCGCCAATCATAAGGGTACTTGTGCGGGTATGCTTCTTCCTTCAACAGAGAACCAGCCGCACTTAAGGCATCAATCACCGCCTGATTCCCATCACCCAGCACATTTAACCCGGCAAATTCTCCCGCTTCTTCGGTAAAATTGCCATTGTCATCCACTGGTGCAAGGATAGGTAAACCGTAACGCTGACCAACGATGTAATCTTCTTGACCATGACCGGGGGCTGTATGTACCAACCCAGTACCCGATTCAGTTGTAATGTAATCACCACCGACTACAATCGGGCTTTCGCGGTCGAATAGAGGATGACGGTAAGTAGTGTGTTCTAAGTCATTCCCCTTAAATGTGGCTTTTACAGTTAACTCAACTCCCAACGTTGAAGATAAACGTTCGATTAAATCAGCAGCAACGATGAGGTATTTGAAATTACTCTGCGCCTCTGAGTTAGAAACTTCCACCACTGCATAATTCAAATCTGCATTCACCGCCACCGCCAAATTCGCCGGAATAGTCCAAGGTGTAGTTGTCCAGATAGCTACACCCAAATCTGACTGATATTCTGCCAACAGTGGTTTTACAGCTTCCGCCAAACTTGTGATTGCAAAAGCTGCATAGATACTGCGGGAAACGTGACCTTCAGGATATTCCAACTCAGCTTCAGCCAAAGCAGTTTTAGAACTGGGACTCCAGTGAACCGGCTTTAAACCGCGATAGATGTAGCCTTTTAAGAACATCTGACCAAACACGCCAATTTGAGCCGCTTCATATTCCGGCTTCAGAGTTAGATAAGGGTGGTTCCAATCACCCCAAATACCGTAGCGTTGAAAATTTTGGCGCTGGTCATTTACCGTAGTTAAAGCAAATTCTTGCGCTTTTTGGCGTAGTTGTAAAGGCGTTAAATTTTGCCGTTCTGCTGACTTCATGTTCTGCAAAACTTTTAACTCAATCGGTAAACCGTGACAATCCCAACCAGGAACGTAGCGAACTTTACGACCTCGTAGCAGTTGGTAGCGATTAATAATATCTTTGAGAATTTTATTTAAGGCATGACCAATATGGAGTGAGCCATTAGCGTAGGGAGGCCCATCGTGCAGTATAAATAATTCGCCGGGGTTATTTTCAAAGAGGCGATCGTAAATTTTATTTTCTTCCCAAAATTTTTGGATTTCCGGCTCGCGCTTGATGGCGTTTGCCCGCATCTCAAAGTTAGTCTTGGGTAGGTTTACAGTATCTTTGTAACTTCCTGATTCGGTCACAGTCTCATGCCTAGAATTAGGTGTGCAGGTTTTATCAATTATAGAAGATGGTATGGAAACCAAAATTTGCTTTTTGAACGGGAGTTTGATAAACCTCTCCCTACCTTGAATTTTCGTTAATTAAAGTTCCAAATAAAAGATATAACTCTTGCACAAGAGCGTAGGGCGTGTTTTCAAAGTCTTAGATCCCCCCAACCCCCCTTAAAAAGGGGGGCAAAGAGTCTCTTAAAGTCCCCCTTTTTAAGGGGGATTTAGGGGGATCTAAAAAGTTAGGAGGCTAAACAAATAGTTTGAAAACACGCCCTACGCCTAGCCCGTCACATCGCTACTATAAAATTCAGATGGATTAAAGGTCAATACGCTTGGGTTAAGCCTAGCAGTCTTTGTCAAGGTCATTTTTTTTACGAACCGCAGAGGCGCAGAGGACGCAGAGAAAAGAAAGAGAAGGAAAAAATTGCTTAATTGAACTGTATTGGATTAAAGGTAGGTTGGGTTGACGTAAGGAAACCCAACTTATATTTAATGCAACAATTTAGTCTTGACACGCTACTAGATTTATGCAAAGAGTGGATTATTGCAGCAAAGGAGTTGTACCGTTACCGTTAATTGACGCATTCGCAATTGCAGCTTGAACCGGTTGACTGGCAAGAACCGCTACAACTGGAGCAGCTTTTGAACTAGATTGTTTATTTCTTTTTCCATTAGAGCCGCCAGCTTTGGAATACTGTATACTGTCTCTGCCGTAGATAGTTGCAACTCCACTTAGCATTCGTTCAGACATTTCGGAGAGGGCTTTATCCATCTGGATTATTGTTTTACGGGATTCTTCAAGATTGGACACAAGCGTGTTATGAGCTTCTAACGTCGAACGGGTAGTGTTGATCAGGTAGTTGTAGGCTTCAATGGTTAATCCATGTCCTAAATCCAGATTTTCATCAACGGATTTAAGCAAGGCGAGACGAAGTTGGGCTTTTTCAACAGCAGCAGAACCACGAGTTCTTAAAGACATGAGATATCCTTTTTTTTAAGAATTCCTTTTTCAACATAGTGGAGTATCCTTTTGCCTGAGATGGGTAGTTTTGTGGATTTATTTCATTAAAAGTTCAACGAAATAATTACGAGTTTATCTGTATTTTTACTCATTTTTCAATCGATTTGTTGTTTGAGAATAAGTGCAATCAGCAAATGCGAACCCCAAATCAGCAAATGCGAACCCCAAATCAGCAAATGCGAACCCCAAATCAGCAAATGCGAACCCCAAATCAACAAATGCGAACGCCGAATCAGCAAATGCGAACGCTAAATCAACAAATGCGAACCCCAAATCAGCAAATGCGAACTCCGAATCAACAAATGCGAACGCCATATCAGCAAATGCGAACCCCAAATCAGCAAATGCGAACTCCGAATCAACAAATGCGATCGCCAAATCAGCAAATGCGATCGCCTAAGAAATTGTTTGAAAAGTAATTAGCTGTGATTTTATGCACTTGTTGATCCCCCCTAACCCCCCTTAAAAAGGGGGGAACCGGAATCAAAGTCCCCCTTTTTAAGGGGGATTTAGGGGGATCTAAAACCTTTTACTACCAACAATAGGACTTTTAAAACATCCTTTGAAAATACAAGTTGCATTTGTAGCCATCGCAATTACATTAAAAATGACAAAATCTTGATTCAGAAAATTGTAGCGATTGTCAACTTTGTGTCTAATTTTTCCGAAATTGAGGATAATACTGTTGAAGCTTCATCAAGATGCGTCTAATTCACACCTGCTCATGAACGAACAGCGTTTACACGCTTATAGACCCCAAGCGGGAAATAGGAAGAATACCAGAACGGTTAATTGATGCTCAAGATTTAGATTTGGGTAATCTCCCCACAACAGAAGGCTTTAAAATTAATGCTAATCTTCAGCCTTTTTTGCTTAACGATACCTACGCAGTTGATTTAACTCTGGTTGCAGAATTACCAAACATTTCCATAGACATAGCACAACTGCAACATTTGAAACCAAGTTCCCTACTACCATCTAATATTGACGATTAGGGGACTAATCAGGAATTTTGTGGAGATTGAGAGTTAACCAACAGAAAGTAGTATACTTTTTTGGGTTCGCCTAAAGCTATCAAAAAGTTTCGTCTAAAAACCAATAATTTTGGGGTTGCTCTAATGCTAAGTCCTGTATTAACAGTCAGTATCTTTCAAAAACAACCCGCTCCTCAAGCATTTTCAGCAGGCGAAGTCATCTTTGAAGAAGGACAGTCTGGTGATAAAATCTACGGCATTCTGGAAGGAGAGGTAGATATATTAGTCAATGGCAAGGTTGTAGAAACCATTGAAACGGGCGAAGTTTTTGGTGTTGGGGTACTTGTAGGAGTGCAAAATAGAACTTACACAGCCATTGCTAAGGTAGATAGCAAACTAGCTTTCCTTAATCACGAAGGGTTTCTCTTTGCTGTTCAGGAAACACCCATGTTTGCTATACAGGTGATGAAAAGTTACTCAGAGCGTCTGAGTCGCTTGCAGCGTATGATCTAAATCACCTCAACCGATATAAGTTCCAAAACTAATCAGAATCTGCCACGAATTTTACCTCTTTCCCAGAAGAGCATACCTGGATTTCTCACCATATCTCGATTAAACCTGCGCTTGAGCAGGGGAGCAGGGGAGCAGGGGAGCAGGGGAGCAGGGGAGCAGAGGAGCAGGGGAGCAGAGGAGCAGGGGAGAGTTCAAATATCAAGTTCTTTCTTCTCTGCCCATCCTTCCTCTCAAGCTTGTTTGTGAGAAATGCGGGTATAGATGGGTATAGATATATTCTCTTGCTTGGGGAGTTAGAAGTCAGTATTCAGAGAACTCTAGATTCTGGCTTTTGACTCCTGATTTATATAAAGTGAAAGGTGCAAATTTACTGGAGATAGCAATGGCGCGTAAACGCTTGATTATCGAGATGGGGATGGGAATAGATCAGCATGGGCAAGAACCAACTGTAGCAGCATCTAGGGCAGTACGAAATGCGATCGCTCACAATGCTTTACCTGGTGTTTGGGAGGTTGCAGGTTTAAGTCACCCCAATCAAATGATTATAGAGGTTCAGGTCGCAGTGCCATACCCAGAGCAAGTTAGAGAAGAAGAGGTACTTGCTGTATTACCATTTGGGCGAAAAACCCTCACTGTAGAATCTGGGGGGATGATAGTTCAAGGGCGGGCGATTCCCGAACTCAATGATAAAAATGACGAAATGTTGATTGCGATCGCAGCTGTTACAGTTCTGATCGAAGATGACTAGTTAAAGTAAAAAATAGAACAGTAGGAATCATCATCAAACCTTAAAAAGTCTCAGAACGGATTATGTAATATAATAATTCGTGTGTTTCTTAATTAAGTAAAATTTATGCCTTATCGGAGAAAATTTTTAACAAGAGCAGGATACACAACCCTTTCTGCCTTATTGACTATGGGCTTTTTACAAAAGGATAAGCAGAAAGAAGACCAGAGTACGAATTATATTGCAGGAACTGATACAAATGTAGATTCTCCACTTCGGCAATTAGCTGCTGCTAAAGGTAAGCGTTATGGCGCAGCAGTTGATGCTGAATTTTTGCTGAAAGATAAAGATTACGCTAACCTAATTGCTCGTGAGTGTTCGATTGTGACACCGAATGGTGAATTAAAATGGAATGCCACTGAACCACAGCCAGGAAAATTTACCTTTGAATCAGCAGATGCGATCGCTAATTTCTGCCAGAAGAATAATATAGCATTACATGGGCATACCCTTTTCTGGCACATGGGAAGACCAGACTGGCTTCCTTATCCCCCAACTCTTGAGACGATCGAACGCCATGTCAAAGGAGTCATGGGGCATTATCGTCATAGCCCCGTTTTAAAGTCTTGGGATATTGCCAATGAAATTATCGCTGATAATGAAAATAATACTGATGACGCTACCTACGGTTTGCGTAAAGGGGTAAAACCAGAATTAATTCGAGACTTGTTTAAAATTGCCGCTTCAGTTGATAACACCAAGAAATTTTATCTAAACGATTTTGGCATCGAAGGCGCTACATGGAAATCAAGCCGTTTCTTAAAAATGGTTGAGTATCTGAAGAATAGTGGCGTTAAAATTGATGGCGCAGGTATCCAGTCGCATCTATGGTTTTCTACCGCTTATGGTTTTGATGCCAAAGGATTTAGTTCTGTCTTAAAACGGCTCAACGATTTGGGAGTTAAACCAATGATTACAGAATTAGATATTATCATTGATACTCCACTGCCTGATAGTATCCAAAAGCTAGACCAGATGGTAGCCGACGCTTATAAGCGATATCTTGACCTGTGCTTTGCCGCTAAAGTTGATACTGTGATTACATGGGGAATTACCGACCGTCATACCTGGATACGTCATCCCGACTGGATGCCAAAGAAAACCTATAGGGACAATTCAAGTCTCTGGAAATTTCTGCGTCCGCTTCCCTTCGATGAGAACCTAAAACCTAAGATTGCCCGCAATGCTATAGCTCAGGCTTTTGGGCAAGCACCTTAAGACTGCACTCACTAATAAATCGTTAGATGGAAGCTATTAGTTGAGCGAAATCAGCTTTAGTGACAAAAAAGCAATTGGAAAGCTGAAGCTAAGAGGGTGTTTATTTAGTCACTGGAACTCCGAAAGCGATCGCATGGTGGCGGATATGATCTTCAATAAAACTGGCGAGAAAATAAAAACTGTGGTCATAGCCTTCTTGGTAACGCAAATTTAGGGGTTGCTTAACATCTGCACAAGCTTGTTCAAAAACTTCTGGCATTAATTGTTCAGCTAAAACTTGATCGGCAGTTCCTTGATCGATGAGAATTAGACTATGATATCCCACTTGCTTGACCAATTCACTGGCATCATAAGCACGCCAACTTTCTTGATTGCTGCCAAGATAACCACTAAAAGCTTTTTGACCCCAAGGACAATTCATAGGTGCAGTAATAGGTGCAAAAGCTGATACTGATTTATAGAGTTCTGGGTTTCTCATCGCACAGACTAGCGCCCCGTGTCCCCCCATTGAATGACCGAAAATTCCTTGTTTTTCGGGTTGGGTTGGGAAATTTGCGGTAATTAAAGCAGGTAATTCCTGGACGACATAACTATACATTTGGTAGTTTTTACGCCACGGTTCCTCTGTAGCATCAACATAAAAGCCCGCACCTGTGCCAAAGTCCCAATCATCATCCTCACCTGCAATCCCACTATTCCGGGGGCTAGTATCTGGTACAACCAGCATCAAACCGTACTCAGCTGCATAGCGTTGCGCCCCCGCCTTAAACATAAAATTTTCTTCCGTACAAGTTAAACCAGAGAGAAAATAGAGAATTGGCACAGGCTTTTGAGTGGCTTGTGGTGGTTGATAGACAGCAAAGCGCATTTCACCGTTACAGCTTGAGGAGGGATGACTGTAAAAGCCGAGTTTGCCACCAAAGCTTTTATATTCTGAAATTAGATTGAGGTTAGGCATTGGTTATATTCTCTTTTCTGAGCAGTTGCCAAAGAAAGATTATCTTACCGTGAAATTTCCTTTTTCAATCAACCCTCCGACTTGGTAACTTAGTTCCGCACCTTTTACAAAACCCCGCATCTACATCATGGAAAGCCAAACCACAATTTGAGCAAACGGTTTCTACCTGATTAGCAGTTTTCACTACTCGCTTAATTAAATCGCCCACTTGCCAAGGAATCAGCGCAATTCCGGTAAAAATCATCAATACTGTTAGCAAGCGCCCTAATTCAGAAATAGGAATAACATCGCCAAATCCCACAGTTGTCATTGTGACAACAGAGAAATAGAATGCATCCAAAAATGTACCGTAATTTTGAGGATTAACTGGATGCTCTACTTGATAAATTAAACCAGAATAAATAAAAACAATTGCAAATAATGTAAATAATATTCGCGTAAAAATCATTCCATCTTCGGTACTGATACTGGCGAATAAAAATTTTCTATCTATAAATCTAATTAATCGTAAAATCCGAAACCATCGCAGTAGGCGGATAAAACTAATATCCACCATTCCTAGAAAGAATGGTAAAATCGCCATTAAGTCAATAATAGAATAAAAGCTAAAAATATACTGAACTTTATTTTCTGCACTCCACAGACGGAGTGAATATTCCACCGCGAATATGATGACGATCGCAGTATCAACAAGATGCAATTGAAACCGCACAGAATCAGGGATATTATAAGTTTCCGCCATAAAAATTCCTGATGATAGTAACACCAAAGCGGCAAGTGTTAAATTAATCGCTTTACCTATTGGTGTTTCCAGGTCTGTTAAGTAGAATTCTGTTTCTTGTCTGCTCAGTAACATATTCGACCATTAACTAATCTTAATTCCCAGTTATAGCATTAGAAATACGATATGATTAATCATTATCCTTATGTTAACAGCAGCTTATATGAACCCAGAATATTTTATGCGTTTAGCTTTGGCAGAAGCAAAAGAAGGAGATGCACCTTATGGTGCTGTAATTGTTAAAGATAACGAAGTCGTTGCCGTAGGTCATAATACTGTTAGAAGAGACAACGATCCATCAGCCCATGCAGAAATCAATGTTATTCGTAGTTTAACATCTAAACTTCAAAACCCTTCTTTAGAAGGTTATAGCATATATACAACTGGCGAACCTTGTCCGATGTGTGCAACTGCTTGTGTTTGGAGTGGTTTATCAGAAATTGTATATGGTGCTTCAATTCAAGATTTAATCAAGGTAAATCAATCTCAAATTAACCTATCTTGTGAAGAGATAATTGCTAAATCATTTAATAATATCAAAGTCACCAAAGGTATTTTAAAAAATGAATGTTTAGACTTATTTAAATAAGCTGTAATTTGATTTGGCATTTTTCATAACATAATTTGGTTTATTTATACCAACTTATTTATTTGATTTTTCAAATATGCGTAGGGTGCGTTAGGAGAGTACGGCACCACCCCAACGCTTATGGCGCGTTACGACGTTCCGTCTAACACAACGCCAGTTCGCTCAAGTCGGGGGTTTCCCGCACATACGACTGGCTCCCCTACAGATACTTATATTTATTTCAAAAATCAAAAATGATTCCTATATAGATTAAAATTACGAATTATTTAACTTGCTTCCTTCAAATAGGATAAATATGTATTTGCCCAAATCGCTGCTTGAGTGCGATCGCGCAAATTTAACCGATTTAAAATATTCGTCACATGATTTTTGACCGTCCCCTCAGAAATGTAGAGTTGTTGAGCAATTTCTCGGTTACTAGCGCCTGTAGCAATTAACCGCAAAACCTCTTTTTCTCTGGGAGTAAGTTCGGCTAAAGTTGATGGTACAGGCGGTGACTGGGTTACTATACCATTAGAAAACTGAGTTAAGAGCTTTTTAACTATACCTGGGCCTAATTGAGTATATCCTTTATAAACAGCACGAATAGCAACAGCTAATTCTTCTGATGGTGTATCTTTCAATAAATAACCCATTGCCCCATTTTGCAATGCTGCTGATACATATTCATCATCATCAAAAGTTGTTAGGACTAAAATTTTAGTTTTTGCAAAACGTTTTTGAATCTCCTTCGTGGCTGCAACTCCATCCATAATAGGCATTCTAATATCTAGCAATACGACATCTGGCTGGAATTCAGCAACCAAATTAATTGCCTGTTCGCCATTTTCTGCTTCTCCGACTATCTCTAAATCTGGTTCTAATTCTAATAACGCTCTTAATCCTTGACGAATTAAACTTTGGTCATCTACCAACAATACTTTAATCATCTCAACCTCATTAAAGGAATATTAACTGTAATTTTGCAACCAGAACCAGGAGCGCTATTAATATTAAACTCACCTCCAAGTGCTAAAGTGCGATCGCGCATACTATGAAGTCCAAAACCAGTAGTATTTTGCCCTAAATCAAAACCTCTACCATTATCCTGAATTATCAATCGCAAATTTCCTCTGGTTGTCGTGAGTTCCAGTTTCACCTCGGTTGCATAACCATATTTAGTTATATTTGTCAAAGATTCTTGAATAATCCGGTAAATAGCAGTATTGATTTCAGGTGGTAGAGAATATTCCAGGTTGATTTGGCAAATTGGTAAAATGCCATTAGAGCGATGAAAATTTTCTGAAAGACTAGCGATCGCACTATCTAAAGATTGCTCTTGTAAGGGATTGTAACGCATAGTAGAAACAGATTGGCGGACATCTTTTAGCGCCTTGGAACCTAATTCTTTTGCTGTTGCTAGAAATGTTTCAGCCTTACCTGGATTAGATTGCCACAGTTTTAAAGCTGTTTCTAATTGCAAATTTAAAGCAGTTAAAGAATGTCCTAATGAATCATGAATTTCACGAGCAATGCGGTTACGTTCTTCTAAGGTAGCTTGATTTTCAACTCGCATGGCATATTCACGGAGTTTTTCGTTAGCGATCGCTAGCTTTTCTCGGCTGTGGCGTTCAGATAATACTGCATTCATCATCAACAATACAAAGACCAAACTTAAGCCAAATACTAGCGACCAATTCAAGCTAAGAAATCTAAATTTTTCTTGTGCTTGTGGGGATGCTTGTAAATTGAATAGCTGATATTTTAACTGTGTTGTAAATAGGAACAATGTAAAGGATAGGGAGGTAACAAATAAACGTCCAGGTAAGTTAAATATTAGGCAACTGCGAGTAACCAAAATTATGTAAAGAAAGGGAAAAAGCCGAGCGAATCTTTCACCAAACAACCCAGTAGTTAAAATTAATGAAATTTCAGTAATCGTGTATATTATTTTAGAGGTCTTGCTCTTGGTGGGTAATATCAAGCCCATTAATGCAAAAATAACCAGACTATAAATTGACAGTTCCGGTAATAGATTGCAAACTGACAAGTTGGGAAATGTACCACAAATTGATAGCTCTGGAGGTTTGGGATGAAATCGCCGTAACGGAGGTGGGATAACTGCTGTTAATGCAGTAATTGCCAATAGTATCCACTCCAGATAAAGTAGAGATGGAAAAGGATGCTTGTTAATTTTAAATTGACTATTCATCAGTCATTTTGCTCCAGTTAATGAATGAGCTAAGAGTCTGGAGTTATAAATTCTAACTCTTTTAACGGTTACTTCGGCAGTCTACAATTTTCACCAAGTGAGTAATTAATAGTAACCGCAGCGGATAAAAACATAATGCAATAAGCTAACTAAGGATTTATAAATCAATCATCATAAAAATATTCATCATTTATAACTTCTAACTCCCACCTCCTAACTATTTATTGTCAATCAAGTTTGTCAAAATTCAATCATGACTAAAGTCATGGGTAAAACCATGACCTTCTCCTCATGTAACTACTAAAGATAAGTTCTTATGATGGTGACAACCAACCAGGAAAAACCCACAGGATAAGTAATGAAACTCAAAGTATTATCGCTAGTCGCTGGAGCGATCGCTCTAACTTTAACTGCAACCTCCTTTGCTGTTGACGCTCAAACAGCCTCTCCTTCACCCTTGCTACTGGCACAAACTCCACAAAAAGAAAGGGGCCCTTGGAAAGACTTAAATCTAACAGATGCCCAAAAAACCCAAATTCAGACAATTCGCCGCGATAGCCGTACCAAATTTGATGCAGTTTTGACCCCAGAACAAAAGGCAAAATTAGAAGCGGCGAAACAAGCGCATCAGGCTGAACGGCAAGCGCGTAAGGCTCAGGGGCAAACAGGTCAAGGGCAACCAGGTCAGCATCATGGTCGCAAAAAAGGTAATTTTGCTGATTTAAATCTGAGTGAAGCACAGAAAACCCAAATGCGACAAATTCGGGAGTCTGAGAAACAACAGATTCAAGCAGTCTTAACCCCCGAACAGCGCCAGAAAATAGAGCAATTCCGTCAAAATGCTCCTTCTCGCCGTCAACAAAGCAATCCTCAATAATAATCTTTCAAAAAATAATAATTCTGGGATGGGCAGTACTGCCCATCTCATCCCAAGATAGATTATGATGCAACCCTTTGCTGCTTCTCCAAATCCCACTCCTCGCCTGCAACAGGTTTTAGATTTAATCGATCGCGTCGTCATAGCACAAGGACGAGATGTTCCCCAAATTGTTGAAATAGAGAGATTGCGTTTTCTCCCTACTGGCACTTTTGGCAGAACTTGGGCGAATTTCCTCAATGAACACAATCTACAACCTTTTACCACTGGTAGCCGTCGGAAACAACTCCATGATTGGATTCACGTCCTTACAGGCTACGGTGCTGACTTGATTGGGGAAGCAGAAGTACAAGCATTTTTATTAGGAACAAAATTTAGCACAACTAACTTGATGCTGGGGCTAGGACTGTTACGAGTCATCCATAAAAACCTAAATTCTCAACAACAATTTAGCTGGGACAGACTCTGGCAAGCATATCAACGCGGTTGTAACTCCCACCTTGACCCAGATACTTGGCAACCAGAATTACTGTGGCACTTACCCTTGACTGATGTCCAGTCCTTATTTTCCACAGTCCAAAATTAATAGACTTCTTGCAGAAGATGCGGAAAGGGGAAAATTTCATCCCCTTTCCCTTTCCCCTTTTTAGGGATTAATTCTTTCAAAGTAACTTCTAAAATCTCTGCTTTCCTCTCTGCGCTCTGCGTGCCTCTGCGGTTTAAAAGTGATTTATTGAACCACATTTGCCCAATTCCCCATTTACTAGACTTTCAAGATAGTTATGAGTTATGAGTTAATCAAAACTCCTAGCTTGATTAAGATGTCTCAAGAATTCGCAATTGGTAGTAAAGTGCGGGTTGTGGCACTACCGCCCTACGTCAAAACAGCTGAACCTATGCCCATGCTGCGCCCCCCTGATGTTATTCGCATTGGTGAAGAGGGTATAGTGATTGACCGTCGTCCCGGTGGATATTGGGGTATTCGGTTCACCAGGGGAGCCTTTCTGCTAGATAGCCAATACATCGAAAGCACAGATAACCCTCCCAAATCTGACTCTAAGTGAGATTTGCTGCAACCAAGAATTGTAAACTTGTGTAAAGTTGTAATTCTGGTTTACACCATGATTTCCCGCCGCACTTTTTTAAACATATTATTTGCCAGCTGTATTTCTGTCATCAGCTGGCTGAACTTTACCCCTGTTGCTGATGCTCTTGGTGGCAAACTTCCTACAATTAATCAACCCGCACCAGAGTTTACTTTGCCAACGAACACAGGTGATAGCAAAATTTCCCTCTCTGACCTGCGCGGTAAGTGGCTAGTCCTCTACTTTTACCCTAAAGACTTCACCTCTGGTTGCACCATAGAAGCTCGTCGTTTTCAGCAAGACTTACCTCAATACCTTGATAAAAATACCCAAATTCTTGGCGTAAGTGCTGATGACATTGATTCTCACGCCAAATTTTGTGATTCAGAGGGACTAAAATTCCCACTATTGGCTGACACCGATGGTTCAGTGAGCAAAGCTTATGGTTCGTGGCTCGGTTTCTTATCGAGCCGCCATAGTTTTATCATCGATCCTCAAGGCATCTTGCGCGAGACTTTTGTCAAAGTCAACCCAAACATTCACAGTTCAGAAGTGCTGGCGCGATTAGAAAAGTTACAATCCACGGCTTCTTAGAGGATGTTTTAAAAGTCCTATTGTAGGTATTAAAACGTTCTAGATCCGGCTAAATCCACGCCACTTGCTTCACTTAGGGAGACCCCAAGTGAAGCAAGTGGCTCCCCTGAAAAAGGGGGACTTTTATTCCGGTTCCCCCCTTAAAAAGGGGGGTCAGGGGGGATCGCTGAGTACCTAAAATCACAGCGAAATACTTGTTTATTCATCCTCTTAGACCTCAATTAAGATAAGGGGCTTAAACCCCTTATTCTTCAACGTATAATAAACCCATATTTTTTGAGTACATCCTTCGCTTGACTGTTAGATAAAAACTGGATAAACTCTTTGGCTGCGGGAATATTTTTACTACTTTTAATTACTGCCATTGGATAGACAATTGGTGAGTGAAACTTATCGTCAGCAGCAACTACGACTTTTACCTTATTGGAAATTTTGGCATCAGTGGCGTAAACTAAACCAGCTTCGGCGTTACCACTTTCTACTGCTGCTAAAACTTGACGCACATTGTTAGCAAAAACCAATTTAGACTTTACCCGATCGTAAAGTTTCAATTTCTTTAAGACTTGCTCCCCATATTGACCGGCGGGTACACTTCTGGGTTCACCGATCGCAATTTTTTTAATCTTACTATCTGTTAAATTGTAGAAGCTACTAATGCCAACAACATCCTGAGCCACAATCAAGACTAAACGGTTATTTGCCAGGTTAATCCGGCTACCTGGTACCAAAAGTCCTTTTTCTTCTAAAGCATCCACTTGTTTTTTGCCAGCAGAAATAAAGATGTCGGCTGGCGCACCTTGCTCAATCTGTTGCTGCAAAGCGCCAGAAGCCCCAAAATTATAATTAATGTTGACATCTGATTTACTTTGTTGGTACAAAGGCTTAATTTCTTCTAGTGCCTCTTTTAAGCTGGCGGCTGCGGACACGAGGATAGTGGTGTTTGACTGTGCTATTACAGGAGAAGGAGTAACTAACGGTAAACCGATTGCCAAGAACAAGCCAGCAACTGCTACACCTAGGAAACCAAGAATTTGTCTTCTTTTCATAGAATAAGGTGCTTGAGAGATTTTTTTCTAAAATTGATGCTAGGTAGAATCGTACCAATAATACCAAGATTTTCCCAACTATATCGGTAAAATTATGCCTAAAAAAGAACAAGGCTGGGTCACATTCCAAACCTCAGAAGAGGAACGAAAGATTTTAGAAGAGTTTTGCGGCCAGTCTCAGCGAACCAAGACCGAAATTCTGCGGGAATTGGTACGCGGTCTTAATCAACACTCTTCACCATCCAATTCCCTACCAACTGAGGAACGTCTCTACACTCAAAATCCTGAGACAGAAATTAGTACTCAAAAGAAATCACTCAAAGTTAGCTCCCGCAATATTCTGAAGGGTGTTGTTAAACGAGTTGTCACAGGAGCAGTTAATAGTGAGGTGACACTGGAGATTATTCACAGAGTTGAGTTAACTTCGATTATCACCAGAGTATCGGTAGAAGAGTTAGATTTGTCTGAGGGGAAAGAGGCTTACGCCGTTATTAAGTCCAACGATATAGTTATTGCCAGAGAATAGGAGTTTGGATTAAGTTTTGTCGGACTCGATTTTTCCATAGTCAAGTTTAATAATTCGGTTGGCTAAATGAAAATAGCGGTCGTCGTGGCTAATCACTAGTACTGTTTTGCCCCGCGATCGCAGTTCGGGTAATATCTGAGTGTAAAATATTTCTTTGAATACTGGATCTTGATCGGCTGCCCACTCATCAAATAGATAAATTGGTCGATTTTCCAAGTAGACTGTAAGCAAAGCTAGTCGTTTCCGTTGTCCTTGAGAAAGTGCTGTGGTGGAAAGTTGCCCATTTTCAACTTTCACTTTATGGTCTAGTTGCAGTTGTTTTAAATATTTTTTTGCTTGAATATCCAAGTCAGCATTTTTTAATCCCAAAAGTTCTTCAAATAAATAAAAGTCGGAAAATACCACAGAAAAATGCTGCCGATACCATTCTTGGTTCTGTTCACTAATTAACTCATTATCAAACCAAATTTCACCATTTTCAGGGATATATAGTCCGGTAATTAGTTTAGCTAATGTAGATTTACCGCTACCATTTCCACCGACAATAAAGACTAATTCTTGAGGAGAGAGTGTCAAATCTATGGGGCCAAAGGTAAAGCTATTGTCTTCTTGATCTGTGTAGTAAGTATGGGTAACACTTTTAAATTTTAAGCTGTGCCAATCATCTTTCAGAGCAGGTGGAACAGTTGAAATTTCAGTTCGACTAGCTAGAGATAAACCCAATGACTCGATTTTTTGCAAGGCAATACTAGCTTTGCTTAATAGGGGAAGTTTGCTGATGATGTTATCCATTGGTAACACCAAGTAAGTGAAGGTCAAAATGTAACCAGAAAGAGTTTCAGAATTGATGGTAAGCAGATTCGGCAACACAAACAAGACAAAACCGAGGGCAAAAAAGAATATGAGTTGACCCCAGCTTGAAGTTATGGCAAAAAGGGTCAGACCGTTAACATTGTGATGGCGAAACTCGTTAGCAGTTGATTGCAGTTTTTCTGCTAAAAAGTCTTCACGTCGCCTGTAATTTAGTTTGAGTTCCTTAACTCCTTCGGTAATAGTCCGAAAATGTTTAAACAGATGATCCTCATCTTCACGAGCTAAGGCCAGCAATTTCCCGCCTCTGTTGAGTAGCCACTGACAACTAGCGATCGCCACTACTGAAATCCCACACACCATTACCAATACTAACCAAGAAAGCCAAGTTATATACGCTATGCAGCCCAGGACGATCGCTAAATTAATAAAAATGAAAGGCATCTGATAAACAGCATTAGCAACCGCCTGAATATCTTCTGTGAGAGTTGCCAATAATCGAGGATTCCCTAAGCGTTCCAGATGACTCAATTCCGAAGCGAGAATCTGGCGACTCAAACGCATCCGTAATTGCAAAACGGCATTCTGAGAAAGACGAATCAGCATCACTTGAGAAATGATACTGGTAATCAGTGCAACGATCGCCAGCCCCACAAAACCCCAAGCGATGGATGTGAAGCGGGAAGCGGAACTACTACTTGCTGTATGACTAATTAAGGCAATTAAGCCAGCACTACTACCGCCACTCAGGAATCCGGTAGCGATCGCTACCGCTACCATTCCCCATGAAGAACGCAAAAGAAAGTAAATCAAATTCATGACAGTGGCTTGCAAACTAATTCAGTTCGCCCTTCTAGGAGAAATTTTATATCTTACAGTTAAAAACTTCTGAAAGATCGCGGTAAGCTAGTTTGGATGACAGCTGATTAAGTCAATAGATTGTCAAATTAGCTGTTCAGTCTTCTGGGGTGAAATTTGCGATGACTGTAAATCTGAAGTCTTTAGAGAACCCAACTTATATAGCGGCCGATTCAAAAACCGCTCCCATCACTAAGAGAACCAGCTACGTTCCCTCGAACCATCGACGCATTCTGTGTATTTTTCCTAAGTACAGCCGCTCCTTTGGTACTTTTCATCACGCTTACCCACTTATGGGTAAAGTTCGGGCTTTTATGCCACCCCAAGGTATTTTAATTGTGGCTGCCTACTTACCTCAAGAATGGGAAGTGCGGTTTATTGATGAGAATGTCAAATCAGCAACGCGGGCTGATTATCAATGGGCTGATGTGGTGATTGTGAGTGGAATGCATATCCAAAAACCACAGATTAATCAAATTAACGAACTTGCCCATCGAGCCGGGAAAATTACAGTTGTCGGTGGCCCTTCGGTATCTGGGTGTCCAGAATATTATCCTGAGTTTGACATTTTAAATTTGGGTGAATTGGGAGATGGAAGCGATCGCATGATCGAATATCTAGACCAAAACTCTCAACGTCCCCAAGCGCAAATCCGCTTTGAAACCAAGGAACGTTTGCCCCTAACAGAGTTTCCCACCCCAGCTTATCATTTGCTGAATATCAATGATTATTTTCTGGCAAATGTCCAGTTTTCTAGTGGTTGCCCTTATCACTGCGAGTTTTGTGATATTCCCGAACTCTATGGCAACAGTCCCCGAATGAAAACACCAGAGCAAGTAGTTGCGGAATTAGATGCAATGCGACAATCTGGCAATTTGGGGGCAGTGTATTTTGTCGATGATAACTTTGTTGGCGATCGCCGCGCTGCCATGAAGTTACTTCCGCATCTGATTGACTGGCAAAAACGCAATGGCTACCCCATCCAATTTGCCTGTGAAGCAACCCTCAACTTAGCTCAAAGTCCCAAACTGCTAGAGATGATGCGCGAAGCTTATTTTTGCACAATCTTTTGCGGTATCGAAACACCAGAACCAAATGCTCTCCATGCGATTTCCAAAGACCAAAATCTGAGTATGCCAATTTTAAAAGCAATTCAGGTTTTGAATAGCTATGGCATGGAAGTAGTATCAGGAATCATTATCGGGTTAGATACAGATACACCAGAAACAGCAGACCGAATTATCGAATTTATTCGGGCATCGCAAATTCCGATGTTGACAATTAACCTACTTCATGCTTTACCGAGAACTCCATTATGGCGGAGGTTAGAAGCAGAAGGACGACTTCTCTTTGATGAAAACCGCGAATCAAATGTTGAGTTTTTGATGCCCTACGAGCAAGTTGTCGAGATGTGGCGGCGTTGTATCACAACTGCTTATGAGCCGGAATTTTTATATGAGCGGTTCGCCTACAACATGGAACACACCTATCCAAACCGCATCGAAGTTCCTAACAGCCCATCTCGGACATCTGGAGCTAATATTCGCAAAGGTTTAACTTATTTAAGCAATATTTTGCTGCGGGTAGGCATATTTGGTAACTATCGTCAAACTTTCTGGAAAATGGCGAAGCCAGCCCTAAAAGCAGGTAATATTGAAAACTTGATTCACGTTGGCCTTGTCGGCCATCATTTGATTAAATTTGCCCAAGATTGTGCCAAAAACGAAGAATCAGCTTCGTTTTATTCCCAAAAAATTCTCACCAAAGTTCGTAGCTAATGACCCGGTGGCAGAGGTGGAATCCGGGCGATCGCTCCGGCTCTGAGCAGTTCCGGGCGCTTGGCGTAGGCGAGCAAACCATCCGACTTGGCGTGATACTGAGTAGCACAGTCAAGTATGGCACTTGCTGTCTTCTCTACACGTTCAGCATCAGCAGGTAAATCGCCGAATAAGTAGGTGTGTTTGTTAGGAGAGACGAAAGCAATTGCACAAACCTGCTCGCAAACACCCATACATTCAACGGGTTGAATCGAGAACTCATTTTGTAACACCCAGTCATGATATAGGGTTTGTAATTTCTCTAGCAGCCGTTCACCGTCGCTTTTCACAACATCCTGTTTTGTCTGATGACTACTTCCACAGATTGTGCAGACAAATATAATGTGTTGTTGATTCATAGATAAATTGCAGGGTTCAATTTCTCATCCTGTGTCTATAAAAATTCATGTCGAACACTCAATGTATCCGACATGAATTTTAGGCAATCAGCCTGTTTGGTCATTGGTAAAGAAACTCAGGGCAAATGTATTTACAACCGAGGTTGATACTGACTTACGAAACACTACGCTTCCAAGTCAACCCGGTGCGCGGAGTCTGCCTGTGTCGCAGCCACAGCCCTAGCAACAAACCAATTACCACAATTCCGGTGAAATAAGTTAGCGAAATCAACCGAACAGCCATCGGCGGAGCGACACCTTCAACTGGAATATTCTCTGCAACTTGGAATGGCTGAAATTGACGGCTGACGTTTGCTTGCGGCACGACCTCGACAACAACGCTATGGGGGGCACCGTCAAAAAATTCCTGCTCCCACACCAATTTTCCGTTGCTGTCTGGAGTCCCTTGATAAGCAAACGCCACCCAATTATTTTCGAGTTGGGTGGTTGTTACCTTCAACACTACATCTGTTACAGGTTGGCTGGTTTTAGGATCGCTGACGCTGACCTGCAATTTGGCAGGTTGACCCACCGTTGCACTTTTGTCACCCGATAATTGCATATAAAGTCCTTGAGACTGCAATTTGGCGGGCTTACCAGAGGACGGAACTTCTTCTCCCATACCTGGCATCGACATGTGCGATTCGGCAAGTTCAGCGCTGATATTGACGAGCAGGAGTGCAGCGATCGCTACTACAATCAATCCACTCAACAACAATCGCACCTGTTGCGGGGCAATTTCTCCCGGTTGAATCGGTTGTCTGCCCCCAATCACCCAACCTCCTAGTAGTCCAACTGCCAGCAAAATCACAACCAGGATGCCAAAGTAGCGAAACTTTAAGGGATTTTCAGGCAGCGTCAGCGTCAGAGTTTGCTGAATCGGCGCAAACGCATTGGCAACAAGCGGAGTAACTGCTACTAGGAGTTGATACGTTCCCCGGATCGGCAAGGTTTGTTGAACCTGCAACTGCCCTGTTGGGGCATTGCCCTCAATGTCCAGCAACTTTGTCCCTTCGACGATCGGAAAATCTGTTGTGAACCAAGGGTTTTTAGGAGGGGTGAACAATTGCAAGTGGATTTTGGCATCCTTTAAAGATTGCCCTTGAGCATCGAAGGCTTGGAGCATCAGCTGCACTGGCGGATTGTAGTGCCCCGATCCCAACACTGTAGTGGCTTCAGCCTCAAGAGGTCGAACCTGATTAATCGGTGGATTAGTTGTTAGCCGCACCGATGGTTGAGGGGATTGGGCAAGTCCGATCCAACCATACAGGATAATTGCGATCGCACAAATCGCACCGATCGGCTTAGACCACTTAAATAAGGTCATTTGATTTCTTCACTCCTGCTAATCATTGACTCAATCAACTAATGGCAACTCACCATCAATGTGTGGTGACGCAGAGTATGAGTTGTGTCATGGATAGCGGGGTATGTAGTGAAATAAATTGTCCACAGAGTCAAAGAACACAGTGCAATATAGAGCGCAGATTGTACAGGCACTGATAGCACTTGACTGGTGACTTTTTGCTGGATCGAACTAGAAGATTGAACTGTCATTTTGTACCTCGCATTAATGGTTGATTCGGCAAGCATTCTGACTTTTACAGTCAGCAGTGAACGGTAAATGACTGAAAACAAATGAATAAGACTCTGTATGAGCCGTCTTAGCATACTGAGCCAGCTATTTCGTTTTCACTCATGAAATTTACTTATATTAACATCAACGTAAGGTTTAGTAAAACCTATCTAAATGACAGAGATATTGCAATCTAATGTCAAAAGTGTGACTAACTGGACGGTCGCACTCAGAAGGAATTCCCTAGATAAGCCAATTAGGGATTAGCAAAAAAATTTAGGACTAGAATCGGCTATGCTGCTTTTTAGGTTTTATCCTAAAAAAGTGTTAAGTAGAACCGCTGAACTACATATAAGGAAATATACCTGTGAAAAAAACTTTGTTTCTCAGCCCTCCTTCCTTCGATGGTTTTGATGGTGGAGCCGGTTCCCGATATCAAGCCAAGCGTGAGATTACTTCCTTCTGGTATCCTACATGGCTGGCGCAACCCGCAGCCCTTGTGCCTGGTAGCAAGCTGATTGATGCACCTCCACACGGTCAAACAGTAGAAGATGTCATCGAAATTGCTCAAGATTACGAGCTAATTATCATGCACACCAGCACGCCTTCGCTGCCTAATGATGTGAAGTGTGCCCAAACAATCAAGGCTCAAAACCCGAATGTCAAGATTGGTTTGATTGGAGCGCACGTAGCAGTCTTACCAGAACAGACGTTGCTTGAAAACCCGATCGTTGACTTTGTATGTCGTCACGAATTCGACTATACCTGCAAAGAACTGGCAGAAGGTAAATCTTGGGAAGAAATCACAGGTTTGAGCTACCGCGATCGCCAGGGGAATATCCGTCATAATGAAGACCGCCCCTTGATTCACGATTGGGATTCTATGCCCAGTGTCTTGCCGGTTTATCACCGCGATCTGGATATCAGCAAATATTTTATTGGCTACTTATTGCATCCATACATTTCCTTTTACACTGGGCGGGGTTGTCCGGCAAAATGTACCTTCTGTCTTTGGCCGCAAACAATTGGCGGACACTTATACCGTACTAAAAGCCCAGAAGCAGTTGGACGCGAAATGGAAGAAGCGAAAGCGATCTTCGGCGACAAGGTGCGAGAATATATGTTTGACGACGACACCTTTACGATTGACAAACAGCGTGCGATCGCAATTAGCGAACATCTGCGGCGACTCAAACTAACTTGGAGTTGTAACGCCCGTGCCAATCTCGACTATGACACCCTCAAACAACTACGCGATAATGGTTTACGTTTACTCTTAGTCGGATTTGAATCTGGCAATCAGCAAATTCTAGACGGGATTAAAAAAGGAATCAAGCTGGAAGTCGCGCGGAAGTTTATGGAAAATTGTCATAAACTTGGCATTACCGTACACGGCACATTTATCATTGGTTTACCTGACGAAACCCCACAAACCATAGAAGAAACAGTCCGGTTTGCTTGCGATATTAGTCCTCATACAATTCAGGTTTCCATCGCCGCTCCCTATCCCGGAACAGAACTTTATCGTCAAGCACAAGAAAATAATTGGTTTAGCAACAGTTCTTTAGTTGCTAGTTCAGGAATTCAAATGTCTACACTGCAATATCCAAATCTATCCAGTGCTGAGATTGAGGATGCAGTTGAGAGAATGTATCGTAAGTTCTACTTCCGTCCCAGAGCGATTATCCCTATTGTTGGTGAAATGCTTACCGATCCCCAAATGTTAGTGCGCCGCTTGCGTGAAGGGCGAGAATTTTTCTCTTACTTGAAAGACCGTCGCACCCAAGCAACAGCCAAAGCAGAATCAGTAGTTGTTGGTTAGTTAATTTTTGGTTGTTTTTATGGAGGAAGTGACAGAAACCCAGCTAAATAAGTAAATGAACAAAAATATTTACAGTGATTGCGATCGCAATGACACTGTGTAATTAATTCTGTCTTAAAAATATAAAACTTATGCAAGCACAGCGATTCGCCATCATTAATGGTGATGACTTTGGTTTCTCTGAAGGAGTTAATCAAGCAATTATCAAAGCACACAAACAAGGAGTCCTAACTAGTACCAGCCTGATGGTGAGCGCTGATGCTGCAAAAGAGGCTGTCACCTTAGCAAGTGCCCACCCAAATCTGGCTGTTGGTCTACATCTTGTGTTGGTATGTGGAAAGTCTGTCTTACCACCAGAGCAAATTCCCCATTTAGTTGACAAACAAGGTAACTTTTCCAATAGTCCATTAATCGCTGGATTGCGCTATCAATTTGTTAAGGAAACTCGTCAAGAACTACGGGAAGAAATTCGCGCCCAGCTTGAAAAATACCGTTCTAGTGGTTTACCTCTTTCTCATGTTGATGGACATTTGCATTTGCATATACATCCAGTAGTCTTGCGTATTTTAGTTGACCTAGCAGCAGAATTTGATATTAAAGTAATTCGTCTTCCCAGTGAGGAGCTAGGAATGACCTTGAGAGTTAATCGCAGTCATCTACTGACAAAGCTAGTTTGGTCAGGAGTATTTGGCAGACTACGCCGCTATGGTGAGAAACTGCTAGAGTCCCAAGGTATTAGCTTTACCCAAAGAGTTTACGGTTTATTGCAAACTGGGGGCATTACAGAAGAATATTTACTTGGGTTGATACCCCAAATTCAGGCAAACTTGGTAGAGATTTACTCTCATCCAGCGATGCCTGTGGTGGGCTTCTCTACGAGACGCTGCGCGAACGCCAACGCAAATGGAGAACTAGGCACAGGCGAAGCAGAACTGGCTGCATTGTTAAGCGATCGAGTCCGCGAAGCGCTCCTTACTAACGGCTTTGAAATTACCAACCATCATTTCCTATCCCAACGTACTACCTAAATTTGATTTTTCATAATTCAAAAGTAATAGCTTTGTCATCAAAATTACATTTAATGTACATACAAAAATCCTAAACTTCTCGGCAGTGAATCTATAAACTACTAATATTAATTGCCTGGTAATCAATGGCTATGTTTGTATCAATTTTCTTAACAAATCTTCATCTGATTGTTAGTAGTTTTCTGATAGTTTTGTGCATACTATCAGTTTTATTTTATTGCTGTGCAATTTATGCAGCAATAACTTTTTTTGCCAATCCCCAGCCAATCGATCTAGAGTTTCATCCACCTGTTAGTATCCTCAAACCCATTTGTGGAATTGATAGCAATGCTTATGAAAATCTCGCCTCATTTTGTCAGCAGGACTATCCAAAATATCAAATCATCTTTGCTGTGCAAAACTCTGAAGACCCTTGCATAGAGGTTGTAGAGAAAATTATCTCCAATTTCTCAGAATTGGATATTTCGTTAATAGTAAGCGATCGCATCATTGGTACAAACCTGAAAGTTAGCAACTTAGCCAATGCCGCAGCCAAAGCTAAATACGAAATTCTAGTCCTTGCTGATAGTGATATTCGAGTAGGAACAGACTATTTGCAAAGAGTTATCCAGCCGTTGCAAGATGAAAGCGTTGGTGTCGTTACCTGTATGTATCGAGCCTTAGCTCAAGGATGGATATCGGTATTAGAAGCTATTGGTACTACTACAGAATTTCATGCAGGGGTTTTAGTCAGCAATATCAAAGAAAATGGTATAAAATATGCCTTTGGTTCCACCATTGCCATTCCGAAAAAAGTACTAGAAGCGATCGGTGGATTTGAAGCGATCGCTGATTATTTGGCAGATGATTTCCAACTTGGCTATCTACCTGTCCAAGCAGGTTACAAAGTTGTGCTTTCTGACTACATCGTTGAACACGTACAAATAAGTAACAACTTAGTTGATGCCATCAGGCGACAAATCCGTTGGGCGCGTGGTAAACGAGTTTCTCGTCCTTGGGGTTATGTAGGACTCATTTTTACCTATGGTGTAGTCAGTAGCTTGTTGCTGTTAATTACCACGGATGGCTCAATACTAGGATGGCTAGGACTATGTATCTGTTGGATAACAAGATTGCTTATGGCTTGGTTCGTTGGTACTATTAGTTTGAAAGATCCAATTGTCAAAAAGTTTCTGTGGCTTGTTCCTGTGTGCGACTTGTTCAGCTTTGCTATTTGGTGTTTTGGCTTGATTGGCAACACTATAGAGTGGCGAGGGCAACAACTCAAGCTAACTAAAGATGGAAAGCTAATAGTACAAGAAGACAAAAGTTATGAATTATCAATTATCAATTAAGGTTTTGAGTAGTTAATAATTACTGTTATAGCTCTTCAAAGACCATATCAAATTCAAATTTATCTATGATCGCAAAGCCTTGGGATGCTCAACTTGCTTACTGGCTAGTTAAACCTCTAAAAGATAGTTGGGTAAACCCTAATCATCTCACCACAGTACGACTTGTAACAGGGTTGGCGGCTGCCGTAGCGATTTCTACGACGGGCTATGCCTACGCGGTTGGCGATATCGTCTGGGCTAACATTGGGGCATGGCTGTTTGCTTTATCCAACTTTCTAGATCATACAGATGGTGAATTAGCCCGTTTGAGTGGAAAAAGCAGCAAATGGGGACATCAGTATGACCTCGCTAGTGACGCTATTATCCACATTCTATTGTTTGTGTGCATTGGATATGGTCTTAGAGAGGGAAGATTTGGTTGGTGGGCATTGCTGATGGGGATAGTATCTGGGGTGTCTGTTGCTTGCATCTTTCATTTGCGAAACCAAATGGAACAGCGTTTAGGTAAAGACGCTAGCCGTCAACCAAATTTTGCCGGGTTTGACATTGAAGATGTGCTGTATTTGTTTCCCATAGTTACCTTACTAGATGGATTAGAACCGTTACTAATAGCAGCTACAATTGGGGCACCAACCTTTGCTTTATGGGTAATTTGGCAATTCTTTGCACTCCCACAGTCTGAAGCAAATTAAGGGAATTAGGAATTGGGCACAAAACAAGGTGAGTTCGACAAACCTTTCCCTGCCTTGAACTAAAATTCAATGAATGTTGATTTTTGCAATCCTGTACTACTATCAAACTATCAATGGAGCTTCAAACTGAAATTGATAAAGCTATAGCAGTTGTTGATTACCAAAAACTTCAAGCGGAGTTTCAAGCACAGAATGAATTGTTGGTGGTTGAGAACTTTCTCCCTAACTCCATCATCAAGCAGTTTCTAACCCTTTTGCCATCTTTGCAACCTGCTATCAACCGCAACTATATTCCCAATCATAAAAAGGGCGGTAGTATCAGCCGCTATAGTTTAGACAGCCTTGCTCCGATTTTTGGAGAGTTTTATCAACTCAGTGCCTTTTTTGAGTTCCTGAACAAAATTACGGGAGAAAAACTCCTTCCCTGTCCTGATACCGATCCCCATACTTACGCGCTGTACTATTACACTGAGCCTGGAGACCACATTCAGTATCATTACGATACCTCTTACTATCACGGGAAACGCTATACAGTGTTGCTTGGTTTAGTTGATAATTCATCCAGTAAGCTGGAATATCAACTCTACAAGGATATTCCAGAACGGGAGACGCAAATGCGATCGCTCTCCATAACTCCTGGTACTCTAGTCTTATTCAATGGTGACAAGCTTTACCACAGAGTTACGCCTTTGGGTGAAAATGAACAGCGTATTGTCTTGACTTTGGAGTACGTCACCGATATCCGTATGGGTATGGTAAAACGTTTTGCCTCAAATATGAAAGATGCGATCGCCTATTTTGGGTTTCGCCAAGTGTTTCGCAGTTGAAGCGATACAGAGTTACTGTTTCTTCCATGTTAAGAATTAATTAACAAATATTGTCTTGAGTAAAAAACAGTCATTATAAAATACTGGGAAAATTTATAGATTTCCTGGTGTTTTAGCTTTGTTGGTGACTTGACAATGAAGGCAATTATATTAGCTGCTGGCGTTGGACGACGCTTAGGTAAAGACGGGCAAAATCAACCCAAATGCTTACTTAAATTTAACGGGAAATCTTTATTAGAGCGCCATTTGAACAATCTTCGTCATTGCCAGATTGACGAGTTGGTAATTGCTGTAGGTTATGAATCACAAAAAATTCAGGATGAAATCAAAGCATTAGGAGCCGAAAATTGGGTTAGTACAGTTTATAATCCTGACTACACCAAAGGCAGTGTAATTAGCCTTTGGGCTGTACGTCAGCATTTAGCTGCTGGTGATGACATATTATTAATGGATGCAGATGTGTTGTGCGATCGCCGCATCATCGAACGACTGGTAAAGACAAATATCCCCAACAGCTTTTTACTAGATCGAGATTTTGAACCTGGGGATGAACCCGTGAAGCTTTGTGTCAGAGATAATTATCTAGTAGAGTTTCGCAAAAAAGTAGCTCTTGGTTTAGCTTATGATTTTGCAGGCGAGTCAGTAGGATTCTTTCGTTTTGGGAGTGCTGCTGCTCACCATCTTGCTACTCGCACAGAACAATATGTTGCTGATGGACTGGATGATGAACCTTATGAAGAAGTAATTCGGGATCTGCTGTTAGAAACTCCAGAAACATTTGGTTACGAAGACATCACTGGATTACCTTGGTTAGAAATCGATTTTCCCCAGGATATTGAACGTGCGAAGAATGATATTTTACCTCAGATAGAAGCCGCAGAAAATCTCTAAAAATATCTTCAATTATTATATAGGTTGAAAAAAGCAGAATAGATGCATCAAATATTTGCACCCACAAATACCACTGCAAACTTAAGTAAGTGTGCCCAATTGCGGCTATTATTAGAATCGCCTCAACTCGACTTCATCATGGAAGCTCACAATGGGATTAGCGCCCGGATTGTGGAAGAAGCTGGATTTAAAGGAATTTGGGCGAGTGGATTAGCCCTTTCTGCTCAATATGGCGTTCGAGATAATAATGAAGCCAGTTGGACTCAAATTGTGGAAATGCTTGAATTTATGTCTGATGTTACCAGCATCCCGATTTTATTAGACGGCGATACAGGCTATGGCAACTTTAACAACATGCGTCGCTTAGTTAAGAAATTAGAACAGCGAGGTATTGCTGGAGTTTGTATTGAAGACAAACTTTTTCCCAAAACCAACAGCTTTATTAACGGTAGTCGCCAACCTTTGGCTGAAATTGATGAATTCTGCGGCAAAATTAAAGCAGGTAAGGATAGTCAGACAGACCCAGATTTTTGCATTGTCGCCCGACTCGAAGCTTTGATTGCCGGTTGGGATCTTTCAGAAGCAATGCGCCGAGCTGAAGCTTACCACGCCGCCGGAGCAACCGCCATCTTGATTCACAGTAAATCATCGCGCCCTGACCAAGTGCTAGCCTTTGCTAAAGAATGGGCGGGTCGTTCCCCGTTGGTTTTTATACCGACTAAATATTACAGTACTCCTACCGATGTGTTTCGCAAAGCCGAAGTTAATTTGGTCATTTGGGCAAACCATCTGATTCGATCTGCTGTTGCTAGTATGCAAGCGATCGCACGTGAAGTAAAAGCTAGTGAAACTTTAATCAACATTGAAGATGATATTGCCCCTGTAAAAGAAATTTTCCGGCTACAGGGTGCGGATGAACTGTTAGAAGCTGAAAAGCGCTACTTCAACAACGGACGCTACGATACCCAAGCGATCGTTTTGGCTGCTAGCAGAGGCCAAGAATTAGCAGGATTGACGCAAGATAAACCAAAAGTAATGTTACCCCTTGGAGGTAAACCTCTACTCAGGTTGTTGGTGGACAAATTCAAAAAACTTGCCATCAACGATATTACAGTGGTCGCAGGTTACAAAGCAGAAACTATTAACGTTCCGGGGACTAAAGTCATCCGCAACCCAGATTATGAAACAACGGGAGAATTAGCATCCTTAGCCGTAGCTCAAAGTAGCTTCAGCGAAGAAATGCTGGTGCTTTACGGTGATTTACTATTTAGAAGCTACATCCTGCGCGATTTATTAGAATGTCCTGGAGAAATTGTGGCTGTAGTTGATTCTGTGGCGAACAGCAAATCTGTTAGCGGTTCACCTGACTACGCCTATTGCTCAATTCCAGACGATCTTTCTCTGTTTGGACAGGATGTTAACTTGTTGGACATTTCTAAAACAACACAAACGCAATTAGGAAACTCTAGCGGACGCTGGATTGGGATGCTGCGCTTGCGGAGTCAAGGTAGAGAGTGGGTGAGTGAAGCACTCAATGAGTTGCAAAAACGACCAGAATTCAAGAGTTTGGGTTTGCCAGAATTATGCAATTATTTAATCGAGCAAGGAAAACCAATCAAGGTGCTTTATATTCGCGGTAACTGGTTAGATGTTAATTCTTTAGACGATCTTGACCTTGCTTTTCAATTGAAACAATAGGGAGTGGGGAGTGAGGAGGTGAAAATTTTGAACTCAGAGCTTCGTCAATGAAGCTTTAAGAGGATGTTTGAAAAGTCCTCTCGTTGGTAGCAAAAGGTTTTAGATCCCCCTAAATCCCCCTTAAAAAGGGGGACTTTAATATCCGGTTCCCCCCTTTTTAAGGGGGGTTAGGGGGGATCAACAAGCAACTAAAATCACAGCTAACTAGTTTTCAAACAACCTCTGAGGTTCATCGACAAAGCTCTAAGGTTCATCGACAAAGCTCTAAGGTTCATCGGCGAAGCTCTGAGGTTCATCGACGAAGCTCTGAGGTTCATCGACAAAGCTCTGAGGTTCATCGACAAAGCTCTGAGGTTCATCGACAAAGCTCTGAGGTTCATCGGCGAAGCTCTGAGGTTCATCGGCGAAGCTCTGAGGTTCATCGACGAAGCTCTGAGGTTCATCGGCGAAGCTTTGAGGTTAAAGTTTTGAGTTCTGAAGCGCAAGTTTTGCTTTCTGAAGTCGAAGTAATAATTTTTTATCGCCACTCTCAACTTCCCAATCCCCATCTCAATCGTTTAAATACCTGGAAATTGCTGTAAATTTTTAATTATGATTCAGGCAGAGGAATTTGTAGAAGCGGCGCGTAATTTTGGCTTTGGGTGGTACACTGGCGTACCCTGTTCTTTTCTCACGCCTTTTATTAACTACGTCATCAATGACGTTCAACTTAGATATATTTCCGCAGCTAATGAGGGAGATGCTGTAGCGATCGCAGCCGGAGCAGCAATTACTGGAAAACCAGCTATAGTAATGATGCAAAACTCTGGTTTGGGAAATGCAGTTAACCCGCTAACCTCCCTTACTTATATATTTCGGATTCCGCTGCTACTGATTTGTACTCTAAGGGGCGATCGCAATTTACAAGATGAACCGCAACATGAATTAATGGGGCAAATCACAGAGAAATTGCTGGAAACTATGACTGTACCTTGGGAATATTTTCCTACAGATGCAGCAGAAATAGAACCCGTTCTACAAAGAGCCACAGCTTACATACAACAAGAGCGCCGTCCTTATGCTCTAATTATGCGTAAGGGAGCGATCGCCCCCCATGCACTCACCCGTTCTTCTATCCCCGAACGAGAAAATAGTAATAGCGCTCATATTCAGCAAAGCTTTTTTCGGGAAAATAAAGAACAACGCATTTCTCGCAGCGAAGCACTAGCGCGGATTGTGGAACTCATTGATGCAGAAAACACTGTAGTAATTGCCACCACTGGATATACGGGACGCGAACTCTTCGCCAGTAAAGATAGTGCCAATCATCTTTACATGGTTGGCTCTATGGGTTGCGCTTCTTCAATGGGATTGGGACTATCGTTAGCACGGAAAGACTTGAAGGTTGTGGTGATTGATGGCGATGGTGCAGCATTAATGCGAATGGGTAATTTTGCGACTATTGGCACTTATGGCGGTGCTAATTTAATCCATATTCTCTTAGATAATGAAGTCCACGATTCCACAGGCGCACAAGCCACCGTTTCTGCGGGTATCTCCTTTGCCAAAATTGCCGAAGCGTGCGGTTATGGCGTTACATTAGCCGGAGACGATTCAGCCCTTTTAGATGCTTTATTTAGCGCAGAGACTAACACTAGACCTAAATTTGCTCATCTAAAAATCCGTCCAGGGACTTTAGAAAAGCTACCCCGTCCCAACCTCACCCCAGAAGCAGTTTTGCAACGCTTCATGAAACATATTGGTTCTGAGCTATAGCACGATATGGTTCGGTTAAGATTATTTGATGAAAATAATAGATCCCAAAGACGCGATATGCCGTCAAGACGAAGGACTGATTATTGTAAAGACGGCGATTTATCGCGTCTCTTGCCTTAAACGAACAGTATTGCAAAGCCAGGGCGGTTTCTAACCACCTCTTTGAACTAATTCTGTAATTTCTTAAGCTCTGCTTCTGTAAACGGATTCTTCCCCGCCCGTAAATCTTTCACCCAGCGCTGCCGTTGTGCTTTACTATCTTTATCTCCAGGCTGGGCGATGTATGCTTCAAAGTCCTCAATTGCTCCTTGATAGTTGCCTGTTAGCGCCCTAGCCAAGCCACGACTATCACGAATATTGCCATCTTCAGGTGCAAGTGCAACGGCTTTTTCACAGGCTGGTAACACATAAGCAGCTTGTTTTTGCAGACTACCTTGGCGGCATAGTTCAGCCCAAGAACTTATAGGAATTTCGACTTTTGGATCAAACTTTAGAGCTTCGGTATCAGCTGCGATCGCTTCCTTAAACTTTTTCTCTTGTAAGCGGCTGTCTCCTTCATCAACTAAGCGTTCAGCATTGCCTTTGTTGACAAACTCTTTTGCTCTCGCCTGGGAATCAAACTTTAAATTATTATCCCACTGCTGTGCTTTGTTGAACTTTTCAACAGCGCCATTAATATCATCATTTCGCGCTAACTTATCACCTTGGATGACTAACGCTGTCGCCCCCAACACCAAGCGAGATGGAGTTTGACATGATTGCAACTCTTCTAACGCTTCTGGATGGGCAACTAGGTAATTATTCAACAAGTTGCAACCACTGTGTAATAAATTATCGAAATCCAAATCCCATAAAATTACCGTCTTGTCAACACTGCCAGAAGCCAGTGTCTTGCCATCGGGGCTGAAGACTACGCTATAGACTGTACTGCTATGCTCAGTCAGGGTTTTGATGGCTTTGCCTGTGCTGACATCCCAGAGTTTGATCGTCTTGTCATCACTGCCAGAAGCCAGTGTCTTGCCATCGGGGCTGAAGACTACGCTCTTGACCCAACTGCTATGCCCAGTCAGGGTTTTGATGGCTTTGCCTGTGCTGACATCCCAGAGTTTGATCGTCTTGTCATCACTGCCACAAGCCAGTGTCTTGCCATCGGGGCTGAAGACTACGCTTAAGACCCAACTGCTATGCCCAGTCAGGGTTTTGATGGCTTTGCCTGTGCTGACATCCCAGAGTTTGATTGTCTTGTCTTCACTGCCAGAAGCCAGTGTCTTGCCATCGGGGCTGAAGACTACGCTATAGACCCCACTGCTATGCCCAGTCAGGGTTTTGATGGCTTTGCCTGTGC
>NZ_JBALDK010000052.1:0-14763 GCF_036917455.1 Nostoc sp.
TTTTTTCGTACAGACTAGCTAATTTAGAATGATTGCGTTTAGGGGCTATAGTCTAGCCCCATAAAGGCTTTGAACGTTTTCGGAGATGTCTATTGCAAAATTAAATTATTTTAACGAACCACGAAGGGCGCAAAGTACACAAATAAATAAAGAAATAAAAAAAGGAACTTTGACACAACCTAACAAAAAACAATGGTGTCATAAGTTTATTAAAGCTAAACTTTCCTATAAATGATAAATTGCTCACTCTGAACTAAAATTTTATTGTATGTTTAATTATGCCTAGCATAAATATAAAACGATATGCATGACTAGCTAGAAGCTGAGAACAAAAAACTATGCAACGACAGTATGAAGGTTATAAGGATTTAGCAGATTCTCTCAAATCTGCATCTGGTTTGCTGAATTTAGAACGCAAATCACAATTACATCAAGATATAATTACCATTTGCAATCATCTAGTTAATCCTAGTTTTCGCATTGCGGTATTTGGCCCCTTTAATCATGGCAAGTCTACGTTACTGAATGCCATGCTAGGAAATCGCACCTTACCAATTGATTTAATCCCTACCACAGGCGCATCGATTACTGTCAAGTATGGTTCTGATGTACGGACTCGCATCCTATTGGTAGATGGTACAGAAATCTATCGCAGTGGCACAGAAATTCTACAACAATTTGCAATTCTTGATGGCAATAGGCAAATGCGAAAAGATGTAGCATCTGTAGAAGTTTTTTGTCCGCATTCCTTCTTAGAAACTGGTGTAGAATTTCTCGATTTACCGGGAACAAATGATAGAGATGAACAAGATAATTTAGTCAGAGAACAACTTTTAAGTGCAGATTTAGTTATCCAATTATTAGATGCACGGAAATTAATGACTTTAGGTGAGCGGGAAAACTTACGAGATTGGCTATTAGATCGCGGTATTAAAACAGTTATATTTGTTGCCAATTTTCTTAACTTGCTAGAACCTGACGAGCAAAAACAAGTTCAAAATCGCCTGCTATTTGTTGCAGAAAGCTTTCGAGCCGAATTACCTCCAGGCTTTAGTAATTTATATCGTGTTGATGCTTTACCTGCCTTAAGAGCCAGATTAAAAGGCGATGTTGCTGCTGCTAATAGTAGCGGGTTGGCGGCTTTTGAAACAGCTTTGCAAAATATTGTGGGAATTTTGCAACCAAATCGTGGTAATGTGCGTTTGCCAAGAGTGCAAGCGATCGCTTCTCAAATCCAACTCTCATTAAAAGCTAAAATTAACCCGATTGCTCTTGAAATAAAATCTTTTGACGAGAAACAAAATAGTAAAATTGAAATTAAACAAAAAGCAGCCAATTTAATTTATAAAGGTTTCATTACTAGCATCGGAGAATTACGCGATTGGCTAGCATTACCCAAACTACTCACAAAATATCAAGCTGATGCGGCAGTTGCATTAGCAGAAAATAAATTTAAAGATTGGCAAATAAATACTCTTAAAAGAGACCTAAATCAATTACAATTATCTGCGGCAAAATGGCTTTATCAAGCTTACGAGTTTTTCCAAGAAGAACGACCGCAAGATTTATTAATTCCCTTTCTTCGCGAACCACAAGTAATATTACCCCCAAAGCCAAACAATACTGATGATTTGAGTGAACCTGGTTCTATCGCTGTTGGTGGTGGTATTGGTTGGTTATTAGGCGGCCCGGTAGGTGCTGCTGTCGTGGGAAGTATTTCTTATCTGTTAAACAAGAATATCCAAAAACAAGACGAACAATTAGCCAAGGAATCTTATCATCAGGAAGTTGCTAAACTTTGTATAACTGCAATTGAAGATTATTTTTTTAGTTTCAGCAGTCAAGGGTTATCAATTTTGGCTGAATATGAACGGCAAGCCGAAAAAGTAATTTGCTTTGAATTCAGTCAAGAGCCAGTAGAAGTTACTAATAAACGCGAAAGTTTGCAGCAATTACAAAATGGTTTTAATCATTTGCTACAAGAGTTAGAAAAAGTCAAACTCCTCTCAAATCATCAACCTTATAAAGAAATACCAAAATACACGAATACTAATAAAAAATATTCGCCACAGCCAGAGAGAGTTAGAATTTCCCCCGAAAAAGATCCTGTTATTAAGCAACAACAGGAAAATACTGTTAAGACTAGTGGTAGAAGGGTAGAATCAGTTTCTCCACCGCCATCGCCAAAAGCTTCTCCGTCTCAGCGTTCAGAAGAGGTGGAGGCGAAATTTCGTGATTGGGAACTCAATGAGGAAATAGCGCGGATGAAAGCAGATATGCGTAGCCTTGAGGCTTGTCGTGAGACATCGCCTGGTTCTCAAACTAGCAAACAGCAAAATACAACTCAAAGTAACAAAGCACCCACTCAACCCAAAAGCCAGACGGAAAAAGATAAGATTACTCGCGCCTACGGCATTTTAGGATTGCAAGCTTATGCTTCTCAGGCTGAGGTAAAGCAGGCTTATCGAACTTTAGTAAAAAAATGGCATCCAGATTTGTTTGTGAATCAGCCGCAACTACTAAAACAAGCACAAGAGAAAATGCACTTAGTTAATGATGCTTACACAATTTTGACTGATAAATAAACGACAATATACCGAGCTTCTTTAAAAAGTTAGATTAAGGGCAGCTGAAACTTTTTGTTTGTCAAGGCGTAAACTGTTGATAAGGCGAACAGTTTACCTAAAGATAACTCAAAGGCAATAAGTGCCTGGTTTTTAAGAAATTAGTATAAATTATACGTAGTTCTCCCAACCAGTTTGTCACACTTTGTAATGTAGATGTAATATCGCGTGGGGACTCATCTAACACTTTCGACGCAGAATCTATTGTTTTAACCATTGAAGACAAAAATTATACTTGTCTTTTTTTGAGAAAGTTTTCGCCACAGACTGAACTCTCTTAAGGAGTAATATCAATAAATTTTAATGACCTCTTGTTTTTTAGCACAATCCATGCAAATCTCATAAATGTATACTACGGTAACTAGATTAATTAACCGAAGATTTTTAGTAAATTATCATAGGTTAGCCAATAAACTCAAAATATAGTACCAAGTAAACTTTTAGCGTCTATTACAAGGGTTATTGAAAGCTATGTCTGAGCCATGTTAAGGGTTTACGGCAACTGCGCCATAATGAACCACCCTCTTAAACTTCGTGATGTCAGTTACTCACAAGCTAAGTATCCGATCCAGTTGGCTGAACAATGTGGGTTTACTACAACCTTGATTGCAGAACACATGATTAGAATCCCAGAAATCAACAACTCGATCGGCTAGAAACTTAGACAGTAGAAGCAGCCGTAGTCCAAAAGCATTGGGAGTACCAATTCAAAAAAGACTGGGGAGGGTCTTATTCGTCTTCAAGGTGCATTTTGAAAGCGTAACTGAAGTTTTTTGTCCCGAAAATCATATCTGAAGATATTTTGAAGTTTGTAAATACTCAACTAGCACCTGAAGACCAAATATAAGTAATAATTATTACTTCTAATGACCAAGTACGACCGAATATAGCTTTAAGAGATAAAGTAATCGATACCAATTTTTTCAACATTGACCTTTCATAATTAATGCTATCAAGAAACTCAGAATTAATTTAGTGCCATTAAATCTAGTTTTATTAAGCACACTTGATCTTTTCTCGAAAAGCCTTAAATCAATGAATGATCCTAAATAATTCGAGATGTTAATGATGTATAATTCATTGTTTATTCGGCTAAAACTGTTGTTATAGCAGCAATAACACTGCAATCTATAGGATAAAAAACAGTTAAGGAGAAAAAGTATACCTTGGCATTAGTCTCATTAGAGGGTTAAAAAAATGAACCTAATATTCAGAAACTAAACAAGCTACTTAACGATCTACAGGTGAGAGATTTTATTAATAACTAATATCAGGGAGGAATAGTAGGTGTATTTTAAATCAGATGAAAGAATGAAGAACGAATATTTTGTTACTTCGTCTTTCCTAAATTAGGAGTTACTAAACTTAAGCTTTGACGTTTATGGAGAGGAAAGTTATGTTTTCGGGACAAATTGAAAGAGAATGTTTATATGGAGAAATTTGGACAATTTCGCAAAAACCTAAATTCCCAGATCATCTACAGTTATTAGTGGATAAAGAAGAAGTAAAATGTGATATCTGGGAATTGCAGAGCCAAGAGCTTGAGAATCAGCCTATTCATCCAAATTTCGAGCGGGACTCTAGTCAGCTATAGGATTATTTTTATTGGCTGTGGCGTTTATCATTTATGTCAGTATAAGTCCGAGAAAATCTACAGCCGTTTAATGTCTGAAAATAAGGATGTTGGGGTGTAGAGAGAAAAGCTAATCCTAGTTTCAGAGCAATTTGATTTATCGAGGTGTGAAAGGTAGGGGCAAAACCAGTCATGATTTTCAGAACAATTATATTGAATTAGAGAGTGACTCACCACCCTTACACCCCTATTTTTCACTAAGCAAGAAAAGGAATCAATACCAATGGCACATCTATTTGAACCATTAAAGATTCGTGAAGTTACTTTTCGTAACCGCATCGCCGTTTCACCTATGTGTCAATATTCCAGCACAAATGGATATGCTAATGATTGGCACGTTATTCATCTAGCTTCTCGCGCAGTTGGCGGTGCAGGTATAGTGCTAACAGAAGCAGCAGCCGTAGAACCTCGCGGACGCATTAGCCCTCAAGATTTGGGAATCTGGTCGGATGAACACATCGAAACTTTAGCCAAAAGTGTGGCATTGATTCATAACTTTGGAGCTGTTGCAGGTATTCAACTCGCTCATGCAGGCAGAAAAGCCAGCACTGCCAAACCTAGTAAGGGAGGGAAAGTGCTGGATGAATCTCAAGAAGGTTGGCGACCTTTGGTTTCGAGTAGTGCGATCGCTTTTAGCAAAGATAGCCCAGTTCCAGAAGCCCTAAGTATTGAGGGAATTCAGGAAGTTATTGATGCCTTTGTCCAAGCTACTAAACGTTCTCTACAAGCTGGTTTCAAGGTAGTTGAAATCCATGCTGCCCACGGTTATCTACTCCATCAGTTTCTCTCACCTCTTTCTAACCAACGGCAAGATGATTATGGTGGCAGCTTTGAAAACCGAACTCGTTTACTCAGAGAAGTTGTTCAAGCAGTCCGAAAGGTTTGGCCCGAGACGCATTCACTTTGGGTACGTATTTCTGCCACCGATTGGGTAGATAAGGGTTGGGACATTGAACAAAGTATCGCTTTAAGTGACAAACTTAAGTCTTTAGGAGTTGATCTCATCGATAATTCATCAGGGGGCATTATACCGGGCATCAATATACCAGTTAAACCTGGTTATCAGACTCAGTTTGCCGAACGCATCCGTCGCGAAGCCAATATCCATACAGGAGCTGTAGGCTTAATTACAACCCCTGAACAGGCTGATGAGATTATTCGCACAGAAGTAGCTGATATAGTGCTGTTGGGACGCGAACTACTCCGCAATCCTTACTGGCCGCATCTGGCAGCCAAACAGTTGGGACACGATAAACTCTGGCCTGTTCAATATGACCGAGCTTGGCTATGATATCCCTGTCCTTAATTGAGCATCTAAGCTAAAACACATCTAATTTGCATATTCAAATTTGCTCAATATACTTTGGGTACTATGACCGATGGTTCTCGTAAATTGCGAGAATCGGTACTAGAAGAAAAGAGTCACCCATTTATCGAAACAGAATTCAGGAGTCAGGAGTCAGAATTCAGTTGGGTATTCTGACCGAAAAAGCGGATAGCGCAGCGTAAAGTCTACGGCATAGATTCGCTTAGAGCGATTCCGCGTACCCCTGCTCTTAAGCAAGCTAGCAAGAGCGTCTTGTAGAGAGCGTCTTGATTCTGACCGGAGTTCACAGGAAACGTCTGCGCTCCTGTTAGCGGATAGCTAAGGTTTAGCCCATTCTGACTTCTGAATTCTTCTTCAATAAACTAGCTTTGGAATTGGGGATAAACTTTTTTGACACCGCCGACGTTTATTCTTTATGTGCCAGTGAAGAAATTCTAAGACGGGCGCTTAAGGATTTTGCCAAAAGAGATCGAGTACTAATGTTTTATTGAGTTGGCATAGTTACTTCCCAAATTCCTTCATTTCCACCATATTCCAGAACATAAATTTTATTGCCGATAATCTCACTATCAATGGGATTACTAAAATCTTTGACAATACGCGTAGCGTTAAATTTATAGTTGGTAGTTCCTACTTTAGTTAAGTTTAAATGCAGTAGGTCTTGGCTAGGATCTTTAAAAGGGCCTGCTACTGTTTCGCCAGTGGAGTCGCCTGGTGTCCAACTCAACATGAATCCATCTCTATTGAATTCTGGACTCATTACTCCTTGTGTATCAAAAACTAAGCCCAAAGGAGAACGGTGTGCTGTAAAACTGCTAAAACTTTGTCCAAGAACACTGGCATCTTTGACTTTGCCATCTACTGGATCGCGGTAACTGTCTGCGTCCGGCCCAAGATTAGGAATTGGTTCAATTAAGGTTACATTAGGTCGAATAGGAAAGGTTGGATCGTTACGAAAGTAGCCCTTTTGAACTGCGTTAAATCGAGGGTCTAACAATCGGTCATTAGCAGGATTATAATTGGGAAATTGTTGTGGATTGTCTGTCCCGCCAATGCGCCAGGGAAAGCCGTAGTTACCACCTAGACGTAGCCAATTTAATTCTTCTGACATATCGCGATCGGGACCATTCTCTGTACCAAATAAATCCCCATTGGGTGCAAATGCCATATCGAAAGTATTACGTATTCCTTCTGCAAAAATATAGCCAGCTGTCTTTAAGGTTGCTCGATTGTTTGCAAGGAAGAGATTTTTGCCATTACTAGGAAGTCGGAGTATACAGGCAGTTAATCCTACTTCGCGAGTATTGGGATACAACCCATCAGAAGACTGAACTTCACCGTGATCGGTACGAGAACCGCTATTCACATAGATAAAGCTACCATCTGGGCTAACAACCACGCCGTTGAAGCGATGATCGTAAGCTGTTTTGCTTTTGGGATATCCTGCACTCTTAGCTAAAATAGACCAGATACGCTGTTGTGTACCCGACTGAATTTCGCCTTTAACAATAATTGCTTTAGTTTGGTTATTCACAAGGTCTGCATTGCCAACCAAGTAAATTGTACCGTTAGGGCCAATAGCAAAACCTTGAGTTTCACCAATATTATGATTACTAGAGTTGTATACAAGTGTATTAGTAGAGGAGCCTAAATTGACTCGATAAATCTCACCATTTCGTTTGAGGTAATAGAGGGTATTGTTTCGTGGATCTTTTGCAATCCGAACAGAAGGAGAGTCTGATAATGTATTCAGAATAAGGCGAATCTTAATATCAGCACGTAGGGATTGAGGTGCAGCATTTACTGCATTAGCGCCATAATTTAATATGAGTATTGTAAATAACAGCGCTTTGGCAGCGATAAAGTACCTTTTTAGAGATAAATTACCGATGAATCTGCGTTTATCTTGCTTGGATAATTTAGTGCTATTCATTATTTTGTTCATAAAATAGTCAGATGATTTTGTTTTTAAACTTAATCTTCCTTTAGCTAGCAGTAAAAGTATTTTTAATAGCCTCCTAATGTTAGTAATCCCTGAAGTTAACAACTTTCTTATACCAAACTTACTTCTAGTGTATAAGGAGCAGAATTGCTGTCACTAGAGCCAGTGAAAGTTCCACCATCTTGAGGGAAAAAAGCATATTTGCTCACTGAAATTGAGTACGTTCCAGTCCCCAGTGAAGCGGTTATGAACGATCCAAAGTCGGGGCCACTATCGTCGTCACTTTGCAGTAGAATCCCAGCATTGTTAAACAGTCCGATAACTGTATCATCGGTTGTTACCGCACTGATGGTGACAGTTTTGGGATTTACTAGAGAAAATGTAAAAAAGTCGAAATCAGGATTGTCCCCTGGTTGAACTGTTACTAACTCACCCGAAAGTTTAACGTCTGAGCCTGATGATAAAGAACCCAATCCTTCAGCATTAGCTAGTGTATTGTTTGTAGCTTGTCCAGCATTTTCCCGTTCATAGAAAAGGAAATCGTTACTATCAAGTCTAAGGTTCACTTTCCCCTGGATAAGACCTATAATCTCATCTGGCTCTGCTCCTGGTTTATCTAATAATATTTGTGTGTTCCCTCCAGTAGATTGCAAGCGGTAGTCTTTTGGTGAACCTTTGAGTTCGATTCGATCTTCACTAGGGTTGAAGTCAGTAATAGTTGCCAAGTCGCTAAAACCAGCATTGGTAGTGCTTTTGTCGTCGTAGAAGACATTTTTAGCGTCTCCCAGGATAAATCTATCTAGCCCAATCCCGCCAGTTAAGATATCAGTCTCCCCTAATCCAGGTGAGAGTACACTAGCAGGAAAAACACCGATGAGGATGTCGTCTCCAGACCCTCCATTGAGGCTGTCATTGCCGGGCCCGCCTTGTAGACTATCATTGCCATCTTCACCAATGAGGGTATCATTGCCCAAATTACCATCTAAGGTGTCATTGCCTGCTCTCCCATTGAGAGTGTTGTTAGTAGTGTTACCAAAAAGTATGTTGTTAAGACTGTTACCTGTACCGTTGATGGCGCTAGTTCCAGTCAGGATCAGGTTTTCTAAATTGACACTCAGTATGTAGGTGACAGTAGACTGGACGATATCTGTCCCTGAATTAACAGCTTCGGTAATGGTGTCAGCACCACTGTCAACAAGATAAGTGTCGTTACCTACTCCCCCATTCAAGCTGTCAATACCCAAGCCACCATCAAGTGTGTCATTGCCAAGTCCACCAATTAAACTGTCGTTTCCTGTCCCGCCAAACAGATTATCATTACCATCTGCACCATTTAGGGTATCGTTACCAGACAAACTATTGGCATTACCACCATTAGCCCAACCATATATCGTGTCATCTCCTGAAGTCCCATTTCTTGTGTCAGGAGCCGTAGTGCCGAAAATAACTGCCATATTATTTTTCCTAAATTTCTCACTAATGCTCAGTCAAAGAACTCTTTATAAGTTAAATGTGGATTACTTAAAACTGTAAATTTAAATACAGATACCTTTATTAACCTAATTAATACCAATATTCATTAAAAAATATCAAATTATTGATTTGGTTATTTGATTTTGAAAATGATAGGTAATTGAGTTCAAGTTTATTTGTTTTAATTATTTTTTTAACTTCAACTTAATTACTTAAGTACCACGAACAAAAGGTTGCGTCAACTTCTTTACAAAATCTTAAAAATAGAAGATTTTTAATTTTTAATACTAAGTTAAGATTTTATAAATTTTAATTAAGTCTATTTTCAAAAATGCTGTATTTCTAGTTAGGAATAGCAAAATTTTCCCGATTAATCCGCTATTCTCGTTAAGTTAGGTTTCAATGTGAAATTTTTTATGTAAAAAAAATAATTTTATATTAAAGAAATTTATTTTAGAATATATAAGTTAAATTGATAAATTATCCAAAGCATTTTTGAGCATAAAAAAACTTTAGCTTTATATAAATTTTATATATTTCCTTTAACGACTGAAGCTTATTCTGCCAAGGAATGCCCCAAAGAGGATGGTGCTAAAATGAAGCTAATTAATTCAGCAGTGCTGGGTGATTTTGCACTGCGAATTAGTTTAAACTTCAGAAAATGAATTTAAACATCAATTGCTCTTTATTGTTAACTAATTATGCCTTGAAGCGTTAGGCATAATTGCCTCCTGAAGATTTGCACCGCTAAGATTAGCTCCCCGAATGTCGGCTCCTCTGAGATTAGCTGCTCTGAGATTTGCCCCTGCCAAATTCGCGCCTCTAAGGTTAGTCCAGCTTAAATCAGCTTGACTCAAATCAGCCTCACTTAGGTTTGCCCGCAGCAGGTAAGCACCACTGAAGCGAGCCTTATTCAAATTAGCTTTGTATAAGTCGGTTTTATAAAGATAAGCCCCCAATATTTCCACCTCATATAAAGTTGCTTCGCTGAGGTCAGCCTCAATCAAGTTAGCTTCAATTAGGTTGGCAAAAGAGAGATTAGCCCGGATTAGCTTCGCTGCACCTAAATCGGCATCTCTTAAGTTAGCGCCTCTGAAGTCAGTTCCAATTAGATTAGCATGAGCGATCGCAGCGCCTCTTAGATTTGCCTCACTCAAGTCGGCTCCAATCAAATTAGCATGACTCAAATCTGCCTGCGTAAGTATAGCACCACTCAAGTTAGCAACAGTGAAGTTAGCATCACTCAAGTTAGCTTCAACGAGCAAGGCTTGGGAGAGGTTGGCACTACTGAGGTCAGCACCACTGAGGTTTGCTCGCACGAGTAAAGCATTACCCAAATCTACCTTTCTCAGATTTACCCCTTGGAGGTTTGCGCCTCTGAAGTTATCCCCTTGCAGATTTGCGGCGCTGAGGTCTGGTTCAATCTGAGGATTTCTCTTTCTCCACTCAATCCATGTAACTGCACCTGCTTTTAGTAAAGCTAGATGCTCTCGATTTGCCATTTTCTCTCCTTTACTCCTGACGACCACCTAGAGGATTTGCCCGACCAGCTACACTTTCGATGGCCGATAACGCTCCCGCCGCACCTGCTAGAATATCTCGCTCATGTCCACCTAAGTAAAGCCGTCCAAAACTTCCTACAGCTTGAACCTCAAGGATGTTAATCGATGCGGCTTTCTCAGCTTCGTTTGCAGCGAGTGCAGCATAAGCAGCAGGTTCCACTTCTAATACATACAGCGTTTGTCCTGCTAGTAGTAGCTGTCCCCGTCGCGTGCGATTAATAAGTTGTGTTTGGTAAGCATCGATGTTGCGGATAATTTGGCTAGAAACAACACGCGGCTTGAGACATTCCTCTTTTCGGACTCCTAATGTTGCTAAAATGGCTTGACCAGCAGCCCGTGTTTCGCCTTGGGAGCTAGAATGAACTTCCAATAGTCCGTAGAGTCGTTCAACTACCTGTACTCCCGGACGGACAGAGGCCGCTTTCAGGGCTACATCCGTAATTTTATTAATTTCGATACCAGGAGAGATTTCAATCCACAGTGATGTATCCCCTGGTAATGGTAAGAAGCCTTGGGCTACTGTTCCCATATATGCTGCATGTTGAGGTTGCAGGCTGTCGAGAAATACGAAACTGCGTAGTTCTATTCCCAAGATTTTGCTCTCCAGTCATAAGGGTAAAAGTTATCTATTGCAATATACGAGTGCCTAACTTGGGTCATTTTTGCCACAAGTGAAGGATGGAAAAATACAAAGTATAAAAATTTTGCTGTCGATAAATTTTACACCTGAGAAGTATTCTGGCAGTAAAAACCGCCTTGATAATTGTACAAGCTTTATTACGCACAAATTGCTGGCGACAATGCCTAACTGGTCTTGATTTACTGATAAAGGTGATGTGACAAAAAAGTTTTTAGCTAAACTGAAGCGGAAAAAGTTCACTGGGCTTGTACCAATATCTTCAAAATCCTGCCAATCAAACTGACAGTGTTAGGATTTGCATATTGACAAAGTAGACAAGAAGTGGTTTAGCTATAAACAAGGAAATAAAAGGCTATTCGCTAATTAACTGCGTAACTTGCAGGTCGAAAGTACAATAGCCTTGCCCCATCAGTTTCTAGCTGTTTTTGCTGGGTGTAGGCACGGTAAACTAAAGGTTCTCTTCCTAAATGCCAGTAAGAATTTGTACCACCTAATAATCGTCCTATGGCTCTTTCAAATGTGATTAAAAAACCACTAGGCATATCGCTAAAATCCTGCCATGTATATGCATTAGACCAAGCTCGAAATAATTGCTTTCCTCCTTTTTTGTTAAATAACTGATTTCTGTTCTGCCTAAACCTTACCTTCCACTTTTCCAACTTATCGGATGTCATTAGACAAAAATAACGTTTAGTATAATCATCTAAAAACTGCTCTTGCCACTCCTCAAACCTTTTATCTTCCTCCTCTTTGAGTTCTTGCTCTGCTGTTTGTATCTGTTCTGGGACGTTTAACAGGAAGAAGCGTTGAGGCGCTTTTTGCTCTAGTGATTGGATACGATCTACTAGGTTAATCTGCTCCTCAAAAAATTTACCTTCTTCTGAGTGTTCTTCATTAACTGAGCCAGAGATGAAAATGCCACCTTTGGCATCCGTTTCCATAAAAATACTACCTTCTTCGCCGTAACCTATATAAAAAGCATCAGTGCCAAGGTGTATTGCTAATTCTGATAGTCGGGGTCGTTCGGCATCTTTTGCTCGATGGCATAGCAGTTCATCAGGAAAAGTTTTTATAATTGTCCATTCAAGCGCACCAACAAACACTCCAAACGCCCATAGTTCGTTACTTAGCTTAGAATTATAACGACGCAGTTTTTTAACGTCGGTTTCAATTTCTTCTATGGATAGCTCGATACCATCTAGAGACAGGGGAGGCAAAGGAATACGATGAGAGTCTTCTTGCTCAAGAATGTGGGTTAAAGCCTGTTCTATTAAGTCTAGGTTATCTGAACGGATACAGTAAGTGTAATTGGAATATCTACTCATCAAAAATTTAGTTTATTGCTACATTTTTTTAGTTTATAGGAATGAAATAATCTTGAGAGTTTCAAAGATTTAAATATAGCAATGGCGTACTATTTTGCTAAACCGAGTGTCCGACCAGGAAAACCAGCAACGTCAAAATATCTAGTTGAGCCAACAGTTTGATACTTCAAGATTGTTCTTAATCCATTAGTACTTGGTTGGGATGTCAAAGTATTAGATTTAAAAGAAACTTTTTTAGCTCCTCTGACCAAAGATTCATCTAAGACACGACCTATAAGTTTTCCTTGATGAGGAGTCTTCAAATTTAAAATATTAGCCAAGGTAATAGCCACATCAGCATTACTCACTGGTACTCGGTCTACAAAAGCTTTCTTAAAGTCAGGGCCGATCGCAGCCATATAATTGTAAGTATCAGCACGACTAAAAGAACCATGCATTCCCTGTCCTTGCTGCAAAGCAGAGTCTGCAACTTCCACACCGCAAGCTGTTGGATCGCCACAGCCAGTATCAAATGTCCGAAAGTTTACTGCGATCGCAGGGCTAGGAAGATGAGATTTACCCTTAAGCGCGATCGCACTCAAGGGTAAAGTCCCTGGAATCGAACCTAATGTATCATTTACAAATAAACCACTAACATAATCTTCTTTTAAGAGGATATCTACAACTTTTTTAGCAAGTGCTTTGTTATTTTGACTATTAGGTAAATAAATCAAATCTGAACCACCATTGGCAGCCACTAACACATCAGGTTTATTCGGATCTTTACCAATCAAACCGTTTTTAGAAAACTGACCCTGAGTTGGATCGACTGCAACATTTTGTTTATCTGGATCGAATAAAGGCAATCCTAAACCATGAGCAATATCAATAGCTAGAAAACCAGGTGGCAAAAATCCTTTCACAACATCTGGATAATCAAGTGTCTTTGAATAGCTGGTTTTGCTCTCTTTGCTGATGGTAGAAAAACCATGATCGGCTGTCACAAAAATATCTGTGGAATCTTCTAAATTTAGCTTTTTAAGAACAGCACGGATTTGACCGAGATTGTTATCGACATTTTGACGGGCGGCAAGTGATGTGGGGCCATTAATCCCTGGAGTCAGAGTGTTTAAACTATCACCTTGGTTATGCTGAGTTCCATCTGGATCGCGTGACCAATAAATTAAAGCAAAAGGTTTTTGCCGTTGTTTGAATAGAGGTAATAGCACTTTTGTGGTTATATCGGCAAAGTATTGTTGTTGAACTATATTAGCGATTTTAGTCCCTGGTACTGTACTGCTTCCAGATTTGCCGTTATCTCCTCGTGTCGGAGATTTTAAGTCAATGCCATTTTTTGTTAACAGTTCAGCTATTTCGGAACTCAAAGGAATTCCCGTTTGAGAACCTGTGGCATCATCAATTATGATTGTAGACTTACCACTTCGTTGAGTAATATCTTGAATTAATACCGGTCCAATCTTTCCAACGGCGGCGGTATTAAACCCAGCTTCACGCGCGGCATCTAATAGACTTTCTTCGTTTAAATAATTGCCATCAAAGTGTTGGCTAATTTCCCCCAGAACAGCATTATTCTCTAAGAAAGGAACGGGGCTATTACTCGCACTATTGACAGGAAAGCCCACATTAATTGTATTGCTGAAATCACCAGTATCACCGAGATAATGTCCAGTTGCGATCGCAGAAGCATTAGCGGTGGTAAAAGTAGGAAACAGCGAATGGCTATTGACAAAGCTTACACCCTGTTGGCGAATCTCATGAAGATTAGGAGTTTCTTGAGCATTAACTTTACTAGGTCGCAATCCATCTGTAATAAAAATTATTATATTGTGTTGAGGTTTTGTTTTAGCAAACCCTGAAACTGCCAATACTGTTACGAGTGTAACAGTAGCTATTATCATAAAAGTCTTATATATCTTAGGTAAAACCATCCGACCACATCTCCAAATATAGATATTTCCGGCTTTTGGGGCTTTAGTATCTAATTGAACCATGCATCAAGCTTTATTGCGTGTTAACTGGAATACCAATTTTTTTATACCAGAATATATAAGGATGGGCAGAGGGAAAATAACTTGGTATTTGAACTCTCCCCTGCTCCCCCGCTCCCCTGCTCCTCTGCTCAAGCGCAGGCTTAATCGAGATGCATTGGTGACAAGTTAAGGCAGTAAATCTTTTGTCAAGAGGCTTTCAGAGAATTGTGGAAAAAAAACTGGTCAGACCCTCGTTGAAGATCGGGA
>NZ_JBALDK010000053.1:0-17967 GCF_036917455.1 Nostoc sp.
GAGGGGTCATGCTTAAAACTGCTGGAATTCATGTGCAATAGACATTTTGGCAGTTTTTGACTCCTCTTTTCTCAGGCTTTGTGAGAAATCCGGGATAAGTCTTTTTTGACGCTTTGAGTATATATCGTAGACCTTCATACTTAATAAACCTCTATGCAATACATCTATACTACACTAAAGACTTTTTCCCCGACTTTTGCAACCCTATGACATAAAACTGCCGACTTCAGCCGACTGACAAAACAAAGTGCGATCGCTTAGGCTATTGGGCATAGAGATAAAAATTAAAGTATAAAAAAATGCTTAATACTCTCAACCCAGTTAGAGAAGACTTAGCAGGTCAAGGCTATCCCAGTCCTAACTACCTGCAAACACAACATCGCATTCGTTCCCTCATAGACAGATATATTGCAGTCGAACAACTACACGATCGCCTACAAGATTTACCGATACAGTTTGCCAATCCCCAACCGCGTCCCTGGAAACACATCGACTGGCACACAATTAACCGCAATCAAATTATCGGCTTAGACGCAGAGGTATTTCTATCTATATTGATAGGTGCAATGGATACAGAAGCTCCCATTCGCGGCTATACCCAAACAAGTCGGCAGTATTTAGAAAAATTGCATTCTCAGATGGCTCGGTTTGTTGGTGGAACTATCAGTGAAAGTGGCGAACTGCTGGAACTTGGTTTGTGGGAAAAGGAAGAACGTCAGCACACACCAGCATTAATGAAAGTCTACACCCAATTAACAGGCGAGAAAATTACCCCAAAACTTCGGACTGTTAGAAACTATCTTCCTACAGATGACGCTCAAGAAGACCTATATCGCCATGGCTTACATCGCATTGCTACTGAATACGGTGCAACCTGTCTTTATATTTGGTTAATGGCTCACACCACAGGCGCACTCCAAGATGTTTTAGAAGAACTAGCGCAGGATGAAATCAACCACATGACCAAATTCTGGGGGTTTGGAGTCTGGAATTTCCCGGATACTGGGTTGATGCGAATTGGACGCACGCTCATCAAAACGCGATCGCAAAACTATCAACGTAACAACCTCATGCGTACTCTCCATCGCATGATGGGTACACTCAACTGGAATGCTTGGTCATTAACTAACAAAACAACTCTCTTCTTCACCTTCGCCTACACAATGCATCGTCTGTGGAGTTGGAACAATACCCTCACACCAAAATATTTGCAAGATTTATTTGAAATCACTCATTAGGAAATAACAAAGGACAAATGACAAATGACAAATGACAAATCACCCGATTTAAACCCGCAAAAAATACCCCAACATATCGCCGTCATCATGGATGGTAACGGACGATGGGCAACTAGTCGAGGATTACCGCGCATTGCTGGACATCGCCAAGGAGCAAAAACGCTCAAAGAACTATTGCGTTGCTGCAAGGATTGGGGAGTCAAAGCGTTGACAGCCTACGCTTTCTCAACAGAAAATTGGCAGCGTCCTATTGAAGAAGTAGATTTTCTGATGCATTTGTTTGAGCGATTACTACACCGCGAGTTGGCTCAAATGCATCAGGAAGGAGTACGAATCTCGTTTATTGGAGATTTATCGGCTTTACCCAAGTCTCTACAAACGGAAATGGAACGTTCTATGAGAGAGACATTGAATAATCAAGCAATCCACTTTACTGTTGCAGTCAACTACGGTAGCCGCAACGAAATTACCAGAGTTTGTCATCAAGTAGCTCAACTCGTGCAACGTGGCGAACTCAGTGCGGAACAAGTAAATGAAAGTCTTGTAGAACAATATCTCTATACAGCAGCCACTCCAGAACCCGATTTACTGATTCGGACTAGTGGTGAGATGCGGTTGAGTAATTTTCTCTTATGGCAAATGGCGTATACAGAAATGTATTTCACCGATATTCTTTGGCCAGATTTTAATCGAGAAGCATTATATCAGGCTTTGTTGAGCTACCAAAGTCGCGATCGCCGTTTTGGTCAAGTTAAAGCTCCACTCTTAGCTTAAGCTATCTGGAAAACCTCTCTCCTAAAATGAGAGAGACTTTGATTGCCCCTTTCCGCGTTGGGAAAGGGGTTAGGTTTTTTGCTGCTATGAGGCATAAAGTAAAAGCACCCACATTACCAGGATGGTATATGAGCGCTAAGAAATTTAAACATTATTGAGGATAATCTATCTGCTATGACAGACCGAAGTAACTATAAGAATAGCAGGCGGTGGGTAAATAAACTGCAAGGGTAGTTACAAATGTTTTGTTAAAAATATTACTTACTGTAAAATATTGCTTGTTTTGCGAAAGTGTGGTAGAGTTTAAAGCCTAAAATTTTCTTTATGCGATCGCTATGAAGCTTCTCTGGGATAAAACTGGTTAACAATCCCAAGATAAATGATTTTTGCCGTTTTCCTCCCGATCTTCCCTACACTCAAGCCAATAAACTGCGATCGCAATTTATTATTTTTTTTGGGTAAATTATTCTTTGCTACGTATTTAGCCTCTAATATCGGCTAAATATCTATATTCTGTATCATAAATCAAACGGATGTAATTATTATTTTGCCAATAGTAATTATCAAAAATCTCAATATGATTATTTGTTAATTCTCTCCCAAAATAGTATTTACTATAATTTAATACTTGCGAGATAAGCTGATTTTGCGGTAAGTCAATTCAGAAAAAATCCTGATATCAAAAATTTAAGGTTAGCAAGATTCTCTGGCTAAATCTACTTTAAATTTACTTATCAATCAATTTCAAAATCGCAATTAATTTTTACCATATTATGTGTGTTGGGAGTTGTCATGGTGAAATATCTACTAGCTTCTGCTAGTGGGATGGGATTTTTATGCTTAATTGCCGGGTTATCACCTGTGCAAGCCCTTCCTAATTTAGAAATTGCAGATAAAAACTTAGCTATTAATCAAAATGATAGCAATTATCAAAAAAATGATTCTCATCCAAGCAACTTAACAAATAATATCTCCAGTGAATTGCTGATAGATAATGAGAATCAAAAAAATCAAGATTTAGGTGTAGATTCTGCTGTTAAGTTTCAGCAGCAACTGACACCACAATCCGCAAATTCGTCTCCATCCTCAGACAAGCTTGCACAAGTAACATCTGTATCCCAATTGTCTGATGTACAACCGACAGATTGGGCTTTTCAGGCACTCCAGTCTTTGGTTGAGCGATATGGTTGTATTGCAGGTTATCCCAATCAAACCTATCGCGGTAATCGGGCGATGACTCGCTATGAATTTGCTGCTGGCTTAAATGCTTGTTTAGAACGAATCAACGAACTGATTGCCACTGCAACTGGTGATTTGGTTAAGAAAGAAGATTTAGCCACGTTGCAGAAACTACAAGAACAATTTACGGCGGAATTGACAACATTGCGGGGTCGAGTAGATGCTGTAGAAGCTCGTTCCGCAAAACTAGAAGCAAATCAATTTTCTACAACTACTAAACTTAATGGAGAGGCAATTATTGCTGCTGTTGGTGCTACCGGCGGCGCTCCTAATAACAGCGACTCGAACATCATCCTAGTTAATAGAGTGCGATTAAATCTTACCACTAGCTTTACTGGTAAAGATTTATTAATTACTGGATTGCAAGCTTATAACTTTTTGGGTGGAGCCAATGGACAAGGTAGCCTCCAACAAAGTTTAGGATTAGCTGCACCTCTTTTAAGTGCTAGTAGCGCTCGTACCAGTTTTGAGCCGCAATTTCCAGGGTTAAATGTCAATACTTTGTCGAGTGTTGGCGCGAACGATGTTCAGCTTTATAAATTGCTGTATATCTTTCCCGTTGCTAATAAATTAACCTTGTTTGCCGGAACTGCGGCGGAAACATCAGATGCTTTCCCAACAATTACGCCTTTTTATGGCGAAGGCCAAGAGTCAATTTCTCGTTTTGCAGGCTTAAATCCTGTGTTACGGGTTTCTGGTGGGACTTCGGGTACTGGTTTAGCATCGGCGGCGGGATTTATTTATAGTATTTCCCCGAATTTGGATTTACGCGCTTTATACGGTAGCGTCAATGCCAATTTACCTCAAAAATCTGCTGATGAGGTACTACCAGGAGTTTCTACGACACCTTTGGGGGGTGGTGTATTTAGTGGAAGCAGTATTGTTGCTGCACAGTTAACCTTTAAGCCCAGTCCTAGTTTAGATGTTGGTCTAAACTATGCCAATAGTTATCACGAAATCAATATTTTAGGTACTGGATTAATTAGTGGTGATGTTGGTGCTTTAGCTGGTGTTGACGCTGGGACACCAGTCAAACTCAATTCCTTTGGGGGTACAGTAACATGGCGATTTTCTCCCAAGATAGCCTTATCTGGCTATGGTGCAGCACTATTTGTTGATGCTTCTTCTAATAGCGTGAATGCTTCCACCACCTTTACAAGTTGGATGGTGGGAGTTCACTTCACAGATTTATTCAAGTCAGGGAACAATGCCGGGATTCTTTTTGGTCAGCCGCTTTACCGTAGTGATGCTGGTGGTTCTGCTCAACTTTCCCCCACAGGCGACAATCGGGCGACTCCTTATCATTTAGAAGGCTATTATCGCTTTAAAGTTAGCGATAATATCAGCATTACTCCTGGTGCGTTTGTTCTCTTTAACCCAGAAGGTAATAGTAACAATGAGACTACAACTGTAGGCGTACTTCGGACTACTTTTACATTTTAAGAGATTGGGCTAACTTACCAATTGCCCAAAATCTATTATGCAAAACTGGTGCGATGCTTACAGCGCTAAAGTACGCAATTCTTCAAAATACTTAAAGCTACTGCCTCTGCTACCTTAATACCATCGATACCCGCAGAGAGAATTCCCCCTGCATATCCTGCACCCTCACCAGCCGGATAAAGACCGACTGTATTTAAACTTTGATAATCCTCTTTGCGTTTAATCCGAATTGGTGATGAGGTGCGGGTTTCTACCCCAGTTAAAACGGCATCGTCCATTGCAAATCCCTTGATTTGTTTGTCAAAAGCAGGCAGGGCTTCACGGATGGCTGCGATCGCATAATCTGGTAAGCTCTGACTCAAATCACCCAAATGTACCCCTGGTGTATAGGACGGTTTAACCGTACCCAACGCTGTAGAAGGGCGATGGTTGAGAAAGTCTCCCACTAACTGCCCCGGAGCTTCATAAGTTCCACCGCCCAACTCAAAAGCCTTTTCTTCCAAGCGCCGTTGAAAGTCAATTCCCGCCAAGGCATTGCCCGGATAATCTTCGGGTGTGATGCCCACAACGATCGCACTATTGGCATTACGCTCATTACGAGAATATTGGCTCATCCCATTGGTGACAAGTCGCCCTGGTTCTGATGCGGCTGCAACCACCAAACCCCCTGGACACATACAAAAACTATACACGGAACGACCATTTTCGCAGTGATGAACCAGTTTATAATCGGCTGCGCCTAAAAGCTTATGACCGGCTTGAGCGCCAAAACGACATTTATCGATGATAGTTTGAGGATGTTCGACGCGAAAGCCGATGGAAAAAGGTTTAGGCTCGATGTAAACCCCGCGATTATATAGCATTTGAAAGGTATCGCGGGCGCTGTGTCCTACTGCCAAAACCACATAATCGCTGGCGATATATTCCCCACTGGCAAGGGTGACTCCCCGCACCTGTCCATTTTCGATGTTGATATCTTCCACCCGACTTTCAAAGTGAATTTCACCGCCGAGGGATTCGATTTTAGCCCGCATACTTTGGACTATTCCCACCAGTTTGAATGTGCCGATGTGCGGTTTGTTGATATAGAGAATTTCTGGTGAAGCTCCCGCATTGACGAGTTCGGTTAGTACTTTGCGTCCATAATGCTGAGGATCTTTGACTTGGCTGTAAAGTTTGCCATCAGAAAATGTACCCGCCCCACCTTCACCAAACTGGGCATTAGATTCTGGATTGAAGTCTGATTTTTTCTTCCAAAAGCCAAAGGTGTCAACGGTGCGATCGCGAACTTTTTTCCCACGCTCTAAAATGATGGGACGGAAACCCATTTGTGCCAGCATCAAACCCGCAAATAAGCCACAAGGCCCAGTACCAATGACGATGGGGCGAATCGCCAAATTACTAAGTGCTTGCGCCACTGGGCGATAACTCATGTCTGGCCTAACCATCACATGGGGATCTTTTTTCAGGCGCTTGAGTAGATGAGTCTCCTGAGTTGTTTCTACGTCCAGAATATAAACAAGGTTAATCTCTCCTTTTTTACGGGCATCATAGCTGCGCTTGAAGATGGAATAACCGATCAATTCTTCGTTTGTGATTTGCAGCTTTTTGAGGATGGCAGTCTCGATCTCATCTTCAGGATGATCGAGTGGAAGCTTTACTTCTGTTAGTCGTAACATGGCGAGGAGAAATTCATACTATCTATTAAAATCTTAATCAAAATCAATGTGGCACGGCTAATACTTAAACCAGAGTGACAGCCGCCTCTAACATTCGTATTGTCCCAAGTTCAGCATTTATTTCTACTTCTAAACCGATTGGCAAGGTAAATTTATCTTTAGTATGACCAATCATTGAACCATGCCAAGCAGGAATACCTAAAGGAAGTATGTGTTGTTGCAATACTTGCATTAATGTAAATGATGGTTCATCTCCAAGTTTACAATTAGTGCATTGCCCAAAGATAAAGCCAGAAATTTGATTAAGTATTCCAGCAGTTTTTAACTGTGTCAGCATTCTATCTACACGGTAAACATCCTCGCCAACTTCTTCCACAAACAGGATGCTTTTGTTCCAAGAAGGTAGGTAAGCTGAACCTACCATTGCTGACAGGACTGATAAGTTTCCACCTACCAGTTTACCTCTCGCCTTTCCTGGTGCTATTGTCTCCACCCGCACTTCGCTAGGGTTGAGATTTTGCATAGTCACTGCTTCACCATTAAATAGGATGCGTTTGAAGTAATCCACTGTAAATTGATTCCAAGTAGATGTAGCAACTGGGCCATGAAAAGTAATCATTTGACTACGGGCGTTAATTGCCAACAACAGCGTTGTAATATCGCTGTACCCGATGAGAATTTTCGGATGTGAGCGGATTAGCGAGTAGTTTAGTAGCGGTAAAATGCGATTACAGCCCCAACCGCCACGCATCGGGATAATTGCTTTGATGGTGCGATCGCTAAACATCAAGTTTACATCTTGGGCGCGATCGCCATCTTTACCCGCTAAATAGCCATAACGATCTAAAATATGCTTCCCTAGTTTGACTTTTAACCCTAATTGTGTGAGTGATTGTTGCGCTGCTTCGATATCTTTAGCGTCAACGATACCCGCAGGTGAGATGAATCCTACAGTATCACCTACTTGTAGGCGTGACGGTTTGCGGATGATGTTTGGGGGTAGTTTACCTTCAGCAGTAAATGCTGGTATCTGAGTGGCTATCGTAGCTAGTCCACAGGTTGTAAGAAATTGTCGGCGTTTGATAAGCATAACTATTGAGTGCGAATTTAAAAATTAGATCCCCGACTTCTTGAAGAAGTCGGGGATCTGGACACCGCGAATTTTACAAATCAAATAGGGTTGTGATATGTATAATTAAACCTCTTGTACCACATCTGAAATCACAAATCCATTATTAGTAAACTTCTTATCAGTTTCAAACAACTCACCAATTACAGGCAATAAATGATCATATAATTTCATCGCTTGTAAACAACTATTGATACTAGAAGCTGCTGAATTATAGGTGACAATATTTTCTTCAACAACACTCAACAATCGGCGATTATTCGCAATTTTTTCTTCAGCCTCTTGTTGCAATGTTTTCTCTAAATAAGCACGCGCTTGTGGGTATTGCTGCAAAATCTCATCTGCTTGTTGTTCTGCCATTGGTAACAACTGAGTTTTCAGCGTTTGGTTGATGGTTTGACGGAAAGATTTACGAATAGTTTGAGAAACTTTTGGCTCAAAATCTAATTTCAATAATTGCCTAATGGCTGGTTCTGCTTCCACGATACTTTCAGCGTCGTAACCTTGAGAAGTTTGTAATAAAGTCTGACGAAATTGATATATAGAAAAAGTGCCTTCGTCATAAAATCTCGGACTTTCTCGCACAAAGCGATCGCACTCTACACTAGCTGCACTCATTAATGCTTGAGTCACTCCTTTTTCTAAAATTCTAATCTCTTGTTCAATTCCGCCATCATTATCTAATAAACGATACAATTGGCGATAGTATTCTGATTTGCGAATTTTTTCAATTAATCGCTGGAAATAATTTGCAACTACTTGCTGAGAAGATTCAATCAAAATATCTTCTAATTGATTTGCTAAATAATAAAATGCCTCTACTAAAATAGCAATTAAAGGTGCGGTAGCATTGCGAGGGTGGCTAATAGTTGCACGTTGATAAGCAGAAGCCACAGAAAAACTATCTAGCAATTCATCTAAACGGCGAATCATTCGTGATTGCAATTGTTTAAAGTCTGATTCAAAAGCATCACAAGAATTATTAATTATCTGGTTAACTTCTTCTGTGATATGCTCGCTAAATTCTCTACCAATTTGCTGGAGTTGCTGATTTGGGCGGTGCAACTCTTGCGACTTCATAGCTTCAATTTCTTGAGGTTGACTATCTAAATGACGTTGTACGCTCTGATAATGTCTTTTCAGTTTAATACAAACATCTTCCAAATCATCGGCAAGATTTTTAAATAACTGCGGACGCTTTTCTTCTGTAAGATAGCGAGTGATAGCTGTGCGAAATTCATCAGTCCCACTATCTTGAATTAGCTTGTCTATAAGTTCATTTCCCCAATCTCCCAAAATCCGTACATAATTTTGATTTGGGGTTTCAAAGCCGTTAACAGAAACACGGAATTTACTGGTAGAAAGCTTTCCTGAATTTACGCAGTAGTTGTTAAAGGCATAGACAAATTGTGGTGTTTCTTCTTTATCATCTAAACCTTTAATACTTGCCGCAAAAACAGAATTTAAACCAAATCTATCTCCTTGGCTTGTCTGTTTAATTTGACTGCCGTAAAATCCTAGTAATCCACTGGTTTTATAAACCTTGTTTGAATTAGCAAATTGCCCATTAATTAAATCGTCTAATCGTTGTCGTAGTTGGGTATTGTACCAAGTTTCATCGATGCGGTTGAAGACGTAGAAAACGCGATCGCGTACTCCCCCATTCTGGCGCATTAATTCCAATAATTCTGTTTCTTCCTTTGTCATATCACCCGCTGAAGCAGGTTTTAGCACACACACCACCGCCGAAGTATCAGGATGTTGAATTTTAGCATAAGTTAGTTGTGCGTCTTTCTCTACTGGTGCATCTATACCAGGTGTGTCAATAATTACATTTCCATCTTCTAGCAGAGGATGATTACAGTAGTATTCTATTCGCTTCAATACCGCACTATTACTACCCCGACGGGCATATCCAGCAGCTTCCTTGAGGTTAGAAAAATGAAATTGCTCCATTGAATATGTAGCATTATTAACCGTGTTGATGCGATCGCGGTTTGCTATATATCCTTCTAGCAATAACATTAACGCCTTCGCCTGTTTTGCACGTTCTGATTTACTCTCACCACCTTCCTGCTGAATAATCGCTTCAGAACCTTCAAGTAGTAAGTTAATTACATCAGTTTGGTTAATATTAGGTACTGTCTTGAATCCTAGCTGCTGACACAAATAAACTGCTTGTTCCCGAATCTCTACTTCACTTAAAAATGTCAAAACAACACGTTCTTTATCTACATCTGCATACTCAATTTTGCATTCTGTACCTGTAGCATGTCCTTCTGCACTGTAAAGTAATTCTCTCTCTAATAGTGCATTAATTAGCATTGATTTACCGGCACTAAACGCACCTGCAAACACAATCTCAAATTTGGGAGAAATCGCCTTAGTTAGGGAAGTTTCTACAGGTGTAATATCTTGGGAATGTAGGGTTGGTTCTTGCTGTAAAAGTTGTAATATCGATTCAACTTGCTCTTTCAAATTTTTGCACTGAAGCGGTAAATCTGACATATTTAGCACCCTGACAATCTTTATGTATATATTAGTTACATTTATTGTCTTGATGGTTCAGTAATATTTCTGAGATATTTGATGCGGTTGCGTTACTGAGTATCACTTAAGCCACAAATATTATGTCTGCTTAAGGGACTTCTAAAAAAGAAATTATTCTAATAAACGAACCACAGAGACGCAGAGAACACAGAGTTAAGAGGTTGAATGAACAAGTATTTGGCTGTGATTTTAGGCACTTAGAGATCCCCCCTAGCCCACGCCAGTCGCTCATGGGGGAAACCCCCAAGACCGCGCTGGCTCCCCTTAAAAAGGGGGGAACCGGAATCAAAGTCCCCCAATTGAGCGGGGGATTTAGGGGGATCTGAAATGTTTTGCTACCAACGAGAGGACTTTTCAAACATCCTCTAAGAGGAATAGAGAGATTTTGCAATCGACTTTGGGATAGTTTTTATTTTGAAGCCTCTAAAAACTTAGGATATTTAGGTTTGATTCCAATAAGATAAAAAAATCTGTGTATTTAGATACTTTTTAGAGACTTTTTTGTAAATGTCATGGTATTGTAACTTAATCAAAGCCTTGCTCAGTCAATTCAAAGAGTCATGATTATCGAGTGGTTGATTCATGATCGATAGTAAAAAAGTTCAGTTGAAGTGGCAAAATTATTGGTTTAAAACCTTTGGTAGATGGCGCTCGTGTCCGCTAGCTTGTCCAATAGACAGACCTCATCATCGGCATGTTTTTTGGAGTTGGATTGGTAGTTTTTTAGCCATTACAGCAACGTCTTACCTTGCTGTCAAAACTAATTCTCCTTTGCTGATGGCTCCTTTTGGTGCTACAAGTGTCTTGATATTTGGTGTCCCTGACAGTCCTTTGGCTCAACCTCGCAATGTCATTGGAGGTAATCTTTTAGCTGCTATATTAAGTTTGATAATTCTGCATTTTCTCGGTTCCTCTCCCTTGGCAATGGGAATGGCTGTTTCTAGTGCGATCGCAATTATGCAGTTTACCAGAACTGTACACCCACCTTCGGGTGCTGTTGCATTAGTCGTTATGATGACGAAACCGGACTGGCAATTTCTGCTAACACCTGCCTTTGAGGGATCGATGATTCTAGTGCTATGCGCTGTGATCTTCAATAATTTAGCAGCAGAAAGGACGTATCCAAAGCACTGGTTATAGCATTGTCTCTAGAAAAAGACTAATCGCATCAAGTACAAAATGTAGGGGCAATTCATGAATTACCCCTACAGAAAATTACTCAATCTTCAAGTTGAAAGGCAAACGGGCATAAACCCCCTTTGGATCGTTCATTTTTTGCAAAATCTCTACTTCTTGTTGGAATTTCTGGAATTCATTGGTGAGGGGGTTAGATGGTTTGAGTTGCGCCACCTCAATCCCTAAAGCAGTCCGCGCTTCTTCAGTTGCGCGCCCAAAAAAGCGTTCTCCGAAACTGTTAGTGCGAGGATATTCTTCAACTTCCCAGTCTTCTCCTAGTTTCGCTTCTTTGACAGCATACGCGATCGCACTATTCAAACCCCCAATTTCATCTACCAAACCAATTTCCTTGGCCGCTACACCAGACCAAACTCTTCCTTGGGCAATTTCTGCTACTTTTTGTTCTGGAAGTTTGCGACCTTGAGAAACTTTATTTAGAAACATATTATAAATGCGGTTAACACTGCGTTGATAAAGTGCTAACTCTTGGGTTGATTTTGGGCGCGAAACTGTTTGACTATCAGCATATGTTCCAGTTTTCACCGAATCCCAAGTGATGCCGTTAGTATTGGCCAGCTTTTCACCATTAAATAGCAACCCAAACACACCTATTGAGCCTGTAATGGTATTTGGTTCAGCAAAAATGCGATTAGAGTCGCTAGCAATCCAGTAACCACCAGAGGCAGCGACATCGCCCATAGACACTACAACCGGTTTTACTTCACGGGTTAATTTCACTTCTCGCTGCATGACTTCGGCTGCGGTAGCACTACCACCAGGACTATTAATCCGTAAGACAATAGCCTTTACATCCTTGTCTTGTCGGAGTTTATTGAAGATTTTGGCAAAGCGATCGCCTCCTACTTGCCCATCATCACCTTTACCATCAACAATCTCGCCCTCAGCATAAACAACAGCAATGTGATTTTTGGAGTTACGTTCTACACCCAAAGATTTACCAGAAACTTCTGCGTAGCTATTGAAACTAATTTGTCGGAATGTTTTGTCGTTTTTATCGCTAGCTGTCAATTTTTTCAGGTCTGTTACCACTTCATCAGGGTATGCTATTCGATCGACTAAACCGTTGGTTTTAGCTTGAGTGGCTTCCAGTATCGCCTGACTGTCTGCGATCGCTTGCAACTGGTTAGGTTCAATTTTCCGACTTGCACCGACGGTAGTGCGCCACTCTCCCCAAACATCATCTAACAATTTCTGAGTCTGTTCGCGGTTTTCTGGACTCAATTTTTTCAGGATAAACGGTTCCACAGCACCTTTGAATTTACCCACTCGCACGACTTGAACGCCAATGCCATACTTTTGTAATGCACCCGCTAAGAACATTGGCTGTGAACTCAAACCGTTGACTTCCATCATTCCCAAAGGATTAAGGACAATGGAATCTGCCACTGAACTAAGGTAATATTCTTTTTTACTCCAATCACTGCCATAAGCGACAATCTTTTTCCCAGAAGCGCGAAACTCTTCCAGCGCCTTCCGAATTTCTTTAAGGGAAGCATAGCCGATGTTACCCGCTTGGCTTGTGTTAGTTGAATCCAGATAGATCCCAACAATTCGCGGATCGCGTCGCGCTTTTTCCAAAGTTTCCACAACTTTGCGGAGTGATATCCTTTCATCATCCACACCTGATATTGTGTTTTGAAACAGTTCGCCAGAACTAGGTTCGCTATCAGTAATTTTCATCGACAAGTCAAAAACCAACACTGACTTATCTTTCACATTTGGCCCAGTATCTTTAGAGGAGGTAGCAGCCAATATTAGCAAGAATAATCCAGTAGTTCCTAGACCACCGAAAATAATTAGTCCTAATAAGGTGCCAACTAAGCTAGCAAAAGTTTGTTTGATAAAATTACGCATTAGTTATTGGGAATTGGGGATTAGGGATTAAGGACTGGGAACTGGGGTATTGACAAATGACAAATGACCTACCTAATTTATTCTATGCGCTGTAAACTACCAGAGTGCTTTAACTGATACAAGGTGGCGTTACCAGTGCAGAATAAGACTGTGGTGATTTCGGCAATTAATACTTCAGCGAGTTCCGCTACTGCTGTCTCTGATGTTGCTGCTGCTTGCAAAAAAGGCATTGCTAAACCAGCTATATCTGCTCCCAAGGCGATCGCAACAGCAACATCCAATCCATGACGCAAACCTCCCGAAGCAATTAAAGGCACATCTTTTGCGATCGCTCTAATAGTTGTAATGCACTCTGCTGTCGGTAAACCCCAATCGGCAAAAGTCATCCCTAAGCGACGCTGCAAGGGATTTTCGGCCCGTTCGCTTTCTACTTTTGCCCAAGAAGTTCCCCCCGCACCAGCGACATCAATTGCTGCTACTCCGGCGGCTATCAATTTGCTGGCGATCGCTGCTGAAATGCCGTTACCAACTTCTTTCGCAATTACTGGCACTGGCAGTTTGCTGCACAAATTAGATATCTTGTCAAGTAAACCCCAAAAATTAGTGTCACCTTTGGGTTGAATGCACTCTTGTAGAGGATTAATGTGTAAAATCAGGGCATCAGCCTCTAGGATATCAACTACCCGCAGACATTCATCTAAGCCGTACTTATAGTTAAGTTGCACAGCCCCCAAATTTGCAAATAGCAGAACATCGGGTGCATACTTGCGGACAGCAAAAGTATCAGCCACCTGGGGTTTTTCCACTGCTACCCGTTGGGAACCAACACCCATTGCAATTTTGTAATGTTGCGCGACTTGGGCCAAACGTTGATTAATGGTTGCGGCTTGTTCTGTTCCGCCAGTCATGGAAGAAATTAACAAGGGTGCGCCAAGGTGTTTTCCCAAGAAAGCTGTACTGATATCAATATCGTCATGGTTGAGTTCGGGTAAGCAAGAATGGGTAAAACGATAACGTTCTAATCCATTGGTGATTTGATGCGACTGAACATCTTCTTCTAAACAGATCCGAATATGATCGGCTTTGCGATTCTGAGTTTGTGCAAAGATATTGTTAGGGGCGTTCACTGCTGGGTATAGCTAAAAGAATTTGGTTGCGATCGCTATTGTTACATTGTCTGCAATCATCTTTTTATAACAAATGAGTTGATTGAGGAATAAAGCAACAAAGAGACAAGCGCGATCGCAAAGCAATACGCATCATTTATGGTGTAATGATGCCTATTTATTGCTTGTTACAGCTGTCTGTGTAGAAGCCGCTTTTGAGTCTGCGGTAGATTTTAACCGGGTGATAGTGGCTTTACGAATGCGATCGCTTTTGCGGACTCCGCCTGTCATTTCGTATTCCCGACTGTCTTTGCCATACTTTAACACCACACCACTGACTAAGCGTTCTGAAGTTTCCCGAATGGTCTTTTCCAGGGTTTCTATTTCTGCTTTTGCCGAGTCAAGGGCAGTTAGCATCATATTATACTCGTCTATCTGGTTGCGGAGTTGCCCGGTTAACTCGGTTAAATGGTTTAAACTGATGGAATTACCAAAGTCAAGGCTAGAATCAATTGATTTAAATCCGATTACTCTCTGTTCGGTTTTTTCTAGCACGGGAGAGCTTCTTCTTTTGCGTGACATCAATGTATACTTTTTACTAAACCTTATCTTTCTAGAGTGTCTCAATGGGACAATGTAGTGGTTCAGTAAAACTTGCAAAAAAAGGTATTGTTTTTAATAAGATTGGATTGTTTACTCAGTAATTACACGACGCTAAACAACAAATTGTTGAGAATAGACTTGTGTTGTGAACGAATAGACTTGCGTTCTGAACAAATGGACTTGCGTTCTGAACAAATAGACTTGTGTTGTGAACAAATAGACTTGTATTGTGAACGAATAGACTTGCGTTCTGAACGAATAGACTTGTGTTCTGAACGAATAGACTTGCGTTTTGAACGAATAGACTTGCGTTTTGAACGAATAGACTTGTCCACTTGATTAGTTATTAAACTCAAAAAAGCCCACTCCTTGCTAAGGCTACGGTGTACACACAAGTCTGAAATAGCTGAAGAACAATGGTTTTACCCCACCCTAACCCTCCCCTTGGAAAGGGGAGGGAACTAGATTTCTTGTTTCCCCCCTTTCCAAGGGGGGATTAAGGGGGGTAATTCAACTTGTGTGGTAGCTCTAGCAAAGAGGAGCTATGATTATTTATCCTCAGAAAGGTGATGTTTGGGTAACAAGCTCTTTTTTTGCTTTTCTTGGAAACTGCTGGCTTGTTTCAGGATTGGGATACACTGGTTTATCATCCACATCAGAACCTCGATTGTTGAGTCTCCTTGCTGAAGGCGGTTTTCGGCGTTTACGCCAATTAAAATTGTTTGTATTAATAACAACATCGTAATGATTTGGCGATAAAGCTTTTGACGAGTGCTTTGGCTTTGTTTGCGCTGAGTTTTCATTTATTTACCTCACCTCAATTTCAAATCGAGGTTAAGGTTGGGATTAATTTACAAGTAAATTTCCCAAGCGTTGATTAAAAGCCGTTTAGAATCTACATAGGGTGCTTGGGAAAAATGTCTGGCTTGGGAAAGCACAGAACTTTTTAGAAAATTTTTTTCTTTTCGATGACGGTACTTACATGGGGCGGAATCTTAGCTACGACGCTGGTAGAAAACAAGCAAAAATATTGCTGTCTGCTTTACTGTCCTTTGTGGAAAATTTGGAAGAATCAAAGGACTGCAAAGCTGACTGGCAAGCGGGTACTGAGTTATGGGTAACGCATTCTACATTAGAAGGACTAGCAGAACTGACGAAGAAGTATAGCGACAGCTTAGAGCCTGAAGCAATTAGGAATGCGCTCAACTGTCTGATAAGCTTGAAAATTCTTCAGGATAAACGCGGACAAACCAACGCCAAAACTAGAACAAACTCAAAAATTTGGCTTTTCGCGCTCAAGTTTCCCAGCATCGATAAAGAAGAAAACCTCAATTGGTTGTTTAAGCAAGGTGGGGAATGGGATAAATGCCGAGAAGCTCAAAAAAACAACTCTGTTAAAGTTCCCAAGGCTGCAAAAGAAAAATCTCAGGGTGGTGACTGGCAAGAAATCTGTGGCGCTATGCTGGAAAAGCACAAGCGTCTCACCACAAATGAGTTGCTGTTTGCTGATAATGAGATGAAATTTGAGCTAAAGGAAATTCATGTCCCTTTAGCATTGGTGGAGCGTAACAAACCAAAGAAGTGCAGCGAGAATATTTTCCCAGAACAAGGTTCGCGGCTTTACGAACCGAGTTATGAAGAAAAGCAGCGATTTGAACATGAGGCTTTTTTAGAGCAAGTTATCGGTGATGGTGTTGGTAAAACTCAAGGACACCGCATCGCTTTAATTGGGGAACCGGGTGCGGGAAAAACTACTCAGTTGCAAACTATAGCTTTTTGGATATTAAAGAATAATCTGGGTTTACCAATTTGGATTTCTTTGGCAGACTTGCAAGGAAAGAGTGTAGAAAATTATCTGTTGCAAGATTGGCTAAAGAATGCTTTAGAAGTGGTGCGCGTAACAGAAGACCAGGAAAACGCTTTCGCAGATTTATTCAAGAATAATCGTGTGTGGTTGTTGTTGGATGCAGCAGATGAAATGTCTTCACCCCAACCATTAACTGAGATTTCGCAGCAGTTGACGGGATGGGTGAAAAATGCGCGGGTTGTGCTGACTTGTCGGGTGAATGTTTGGGAAGCAAACGCCAACGCTTTAGCAGATTTTGAGACGTATCGGTTACTCAATTTTGAATATCCGCAACAAGTGCAAGAGTTTATTCGGCGTTGGTTTCACAACAAGGATGCAGACAAAGGGGAAAGATTATGGCAGGAATTAGATAAAGCTGAACGTCAGCGCATCCAAGATTTAGTTAAAAATCCTTTGCGGTTAGCGCTGTTGTGTAGCACTTGGCAAGGTTCTAATAAAGGTTTACCGGAAACTAAAGCTGGACTTTATCAGCAGTTTGTGGAAGAGGTTTACAAGTGGAAAGAAAACCGCTTCCCTACCACTGAAGAACAGCAAGAGGAATTAAACGCTGCGTTGGGACGTTTGGCAAAACGGGCAATCGATCAAGAAACGTCACGGTTTCGGCTACGACATAAGTTTGTACGTGAGGAATTAGGTGATGCAAAACAGCAAAATTCTTTATTTTTGTTAGCGTTAAAGTTGGGATGGCTAAATGAAGTTGGAGTGGCTGCGGAATCAGCAACGAAAGAAAAAGTTTACGCTTTCTACCATCCCACATTTGAGGAATATTTTGCAGCGTTGGCGGTTGACGATTGGCACGAGTTTCTGAATCATGTTCCCGACAACCCCACGCTAGGCGTTTATCGCATTTTTGCCCCGCAGTGGAAAGAGGTGATTTTGCTATGGTTGGGACGTGAGAATGTGGAAAGGAAGAAGAAGGAAGAGTTTATTCAGGCGTTGGTGGAATTTGATGATGGCTGCGGAGAATACAGAGCTATTGATAGAGTCAAAAGGGGATTTTACGAGTTTCGCGCTTATTTTCTCGCTGCTGCGGCGGTTGATGAGTGGAAAAATTCTGTCAACGCAGATGCTATTGTGGCAGAAATCGTTAAATGGCGCTTTGGCGAGTTTAAAGTTGAACAAAACGAGTGGGTAAAATTTCTCACACCAATCGCAGAGGGAGCAAAGATAGCACTGTCTCAGACAAATCGCATAAAAGCGATCGCTGCTTTGGTGGAGTTAATCGGCAAACCACAACTGGATGATTCTACCCGAAGGCTAGCGGCATCAAGCTTAGGGGAAATTGACC
>NZ_JBALDK010000054.1:0-6536 GCF_036917455.1 Nostoc sp.
TGAGCCTTGGAAAATAAATCAAGCCAGAAATACTGATTTTTCGTTGGGTCTTAATCTTGGTCGTGATCAAGAGTACTTTAGATGCGTTTGCCCTGCCCTAATTGCCCATCACAAAATCCAATTGAGGATATTTGGTTACAAGCTAAAACTTGGGTACGGCGTTTCTGTGCTTTGATTCCTTCGTTCTCTCATCTCAAATGGATGTTTGAGTGGTTTCTCCGACACACTACCTTTGATTTTGCGACTCTTCAAATGTACGGAGCTTTTTCAGAAATCAAATACTAGTCCTATACTACATATTAATCAATCTGATATTGGTGGAGGAGCCGCGATCGCAGGCTACCGACTTCATCAAGCGCCATTTGATTGCCTATTTTGTCGTTGACCTGTTCATTTGTTCGACTCCTCTTCATAATCTGCCTCTAGCGTTGCAAGAAAGCATAGCCTGTGAAACTCCAACGATCTCCTTCAAAATAGGTGGTATTCCGATTGGTGCCTTGATAATGAAAATTTTACAAATTAGTTTAAGCGATTATCTTAATGCTGGTGGTGGCTCAATAGCAATGCATCGTCTCTACACTGCTTTGAAAAAGCAAGGTGTGGATGGAAGAATCATTGCAGCACTCAAAACTCTTGAATCTCAGGAATCAGAACTCATTGCAGGAACATCGAAGTTTGAATCATTGCTATGCAAAGTAACGTCAAATCTTGGCTTGAATGATATCCATAAAATTAGCTCGTTTAACCTTAAAAAAGATCCATTTTATTTATGGGCTGATGTAATTAACTTCCATGTTATACATAGTGGTTTCTTTAACTACTTAGCAATTCCTGCCCTTACTGAAAGTAAACCAGCAGTTTTCACACTGCATGATATGTGGGCATTTACAGGTCATTGTATTTACAGTTATGACTGTACCCGATGGAAGATTGGTTGTGGAAAATGTCCCTATCCAGAAAGCTATCCATCTATCCAGATGGACAATACTGGATTGGAATGGAAGTTAAAAAAATGGACTTACAGCCACTCAAATTTAACTATTGTCACTCCCAGTCGATGGCTTACCAATTTAGCCCAGCAGAGTATACTAAATTGTTTTCCTATTCACCATATTCCTTACGGAATTGATACAGAAGCATATAAACCTCTTGATCCCGAAAAGTGTCGTTCTGTTCTGGGAATATCAACTAATAAAAAGGTACTCATGTTTGGAGCCCAATCGGTTAGCGATCGCAGAAAAGGCAGCGATCTATTACTTCAGTCTTTATCTAAGCTACCTGCCTCTCTTAAAAGTGAGACAGTCGTGTTAATTTTAGGTAACAATGGTGATGTAATAGCGAAAGAAGCAGGAATAGATAGTTTATATTTAGGCTACGTCACTAGCGATCGTTTAAAATCAATGGCTTATTCTGCTGCTGATTTGTTTATTTTTCCTACACGAGCTGATAATCTCCCTCTAGTTTTACAAGAAAGTATGGCTTGTGGTACACCGATGATATCTTTCAATGTTGGTGGAATTCCAGATATAGTACGACCTGATATTACCGGTTATCTCGCTGAACCTGAAAAAACTGACAGCTTTTCCGAAGGAATTATTAATTTATTAGAAGATAATACTTTGAGGAGTGAAATGAAGAAAAATTGTCGAGAAATAGCTATTAAAGAATATGCATTAGATATCCAAGCTAGAAAGTATATTGATATTTATCAATCTCTAATTAGCGCATAAAACTTTAAGTTGACAAATTGCAGCTTTCACATTAAATCTTATGATAAATCCACAAACTTACTTAAATAACCTCAATTTAAAAATATTAGGTGGCGGAGCTGTTGTAACAGAGTACTACTTACCAGCCCTTGACCTTTTGGGTTTAATCTCTAACACTATTGTTACAGACGCTTCTACAAAAACTCTAAGTAAGCTTAAACAACTTTCTCCCAATATTCAATGTGAAGAAGTAGACTTCCGCAATTACCTAAATAATATCTCTAGGCAGGGAGAATTTGATGCAGTAGTTATTGCCTTACCAAACCAATTCCATGTCGCAGCTGTTGAACTAGCTTTGATGAAAGGTTTTCACGTTCTCTGCGAGAAACCATTAGCAATGGATGCAGCAAGTTGTTTGAAGTTACATGAACTTGCAGAGAAAGCTGGAAAAGTTTTGGCAGTTGGAATGGTGAGACGACTACTTCCTTCAGTGACAGCCTTGAGGAATGCTTTAAAAAATCAACTCATTGGTTCACTTCAAAGTATTGAAATTGAATGTGGTGGGGCTTATGGATGGCTATCTGAGAGTGGTGCTTTTTTCCGAAAAGAGAATGGCGGTGTCCTCGCTGATATGGGAGTTCATTATCTAGATTTAATTGAAGATTTAGTTGGTTCCCTACAACCAATCAGTTACTATGATGATTGCTTTGGTGGAGTAGAAGCTAATTGTGAATTTCAACTGCTGGCTCAGGATCGTATTCCTGTCAAACTAATACTTTCTCGTACCCACGATTTGAAAAATACAGCTATTTTCAAAGGAGAATTAGGAGAACTCAGTCTAGAACTTAATACCTTTGATACATGCTTTTGGCGCTCCTCTCAATCTGATAAACTTGCAGGCAAATTATATCCCCATAAATCCTTTGAATCTGGTGATTGGTTGCCAACATTTAATTCTTGCTTTGCAGAACAATTTGTAGAATTTGCCTCAGCAATACACGAGCAAAAAACACCAAGAGTGACAGCAAAACAAGCTGCTAATACTATAAAAATGATTGAGTGGGCTTATGCTCAACGTAATTTCTTGGTTTCTTCAGCATATTCTCAACAAGCAATTTCTCTTCCACTATCAAAAGTAGTCGTTACGGGTGGTACAGGTTTTATTGGAGAACATTTAATTGCTAGATTAGTAAACTTAGGATTTTCCGATATAGTTGTTCCTGTTCGCAACTATAAAACTTGTGCTGGTGCAGCTAGATTCCCCATTCAAATGCCGGGAATTGATTTATTAGATTACGAGCAAGTAAAAGCCAGTGTTGCTGGTGCAAAATATGTATTTCATCTTGCCTATGGACGTGATGGAGGTAATGCTGCACAGGTGACGATTGAAGGTACAAAAAATATAGTTAATGCAGCAATCGAATCTGGAGTGGAGTGTTTAATTATTCTCAGCACTATGTATGTTTTTGGACATCCTGAGACTAATCAATTAGTTGATGAATCCAGTCCTTATCAGCCTGCTGGCGGTGAGTATGGCATTAGTAAAGCAAAAATGGAACGTTGGTGTCTTGCACGAGCTAAGTCTAGCCCTAATACTAGGATTGTCGTTCTTAACCCATCTTGTGTTTATGGGCCTAGTGGGAAAACCTATACTAAATTACCTATAGATTTGGCTCGCACAGGTAATTTTTGTTGGATTGAAGAAGGAAAGGGAATTGCTAACTACACTTATGTAGAAAACTTGATTGATGCAATTCTTTTAGCAGCAAATTGTGAAACTGCACATGGTGAAAGATTCATTATCAATGATGGTTTTTGTTCTTGGCGTGAATTCATTACACCACTGATTGGGAAATTTGCTCATAACTTGCCTTCATACAGCCGTAGTCAGTTAATTAACAAATCCGATCAAACTCCAGCAGGAATGAAAGATTTAGTTCGCCATTTAATCCAAGATTTAGAACTAATTGATATTATCAACAGGATGCCTATACTTGGTAGTATTAAGCGACAAGCATTCAAATTAGTGCCGAAGGTGCATAATAATTTATTACAAGAGCAAGCTCAAATTACTTCACCTATAATGCTTGTAAATTCACCATCTTTTCAACATCCACCAGTTTGGCTAGCAGATTTATTTTCTTCAACTATCACTCGGTTTTCATCGGAAAAAGCATCTCAAATTTTGGGCTGGAAACCTTTAGTTACTTTAAGCGATGGACATGAAAAAACAGTATCTTTTTTAAAAAGTATAGGCTATACGGAACTGCTATGATTTTTTCTTCAGTTCAATCTAATTTAGGGCTTGCTTTTAACCATAAAAAAAATAGCTTAGGCTTTTTACGTTTCTTATTTGCTGTTTTAGTTGTTCTACAACATAGCTACATCCTTGGTAATTTTGGCAATGAGCCTTTATTATCTCTAAGTAAAGGACAGCTAAGTTCCGGTTCATTAGCTTTACATGCTTTCTTTATCATTAGTGGATTTTTGATAACTCGTAGTTATATTTCAAATCCCAATATTTGGCGTTATTCATGGCATCGGATCTTACGTATCTTTCCTGGTTTTTGGGTCTGCTTATTGGTTACTTCTTTTGTTATAGCTCCTATTGCATATATAAATGTACATGGAAATACAAGTGGTTATTTCTTAAGATCAGATAGTCCATTTAGTTATGTTTTTAGTAATTTATTTTTATCAATTAAACAACCAGATATAGCTGGGCTGATGGCATCCCATCCAGAAAAATCATTGAATGGTTCTCTATGGACTTTAGAATGGGAATTTTTTCTTTATATCGCTATAGCTATTTTAGGTTCTTTATCCATACTCACAAAGTCCCGATGGATTGTTTTAGCTATCTTCCTAGTACTATTATTAACTTACTTGTTAGACTCATGCCACTGTCGAATAATTTTATTATATTGGACTAGTAACAGAGTACCACCATTGTTAGTCTTGTTCTTTTCGGGTGCAGTTTTCTGGCTTTACAGGGAAAAGGTTTATTGGAATTCGATAATTTTCATTAGTTTAGTGTTAGTTACTTCAGTGGCGATATATGTTAATTTATATGCCTGGGTAGAGCCATTAACTTTACCATACATTATTTTATGGCTATCTCTCAATCTGCCCTTGAGCAATTTTGATAAACATAGTGATTATTCTTATGGGATTTATATTTACTCATTTCCTATTCAGCAACTTCTTGTTCAATTTAATTTAGATGAGTTTGGTGTTGGTTTTTATTTTATACTTTCATTATTACTGACAATGCCATTAGCTATTCTTAGCTGGCATTTTTTTGAAAAGCCTGCTTTGCAGTTCAAAAATAAAAATATTAATTCTATTAATTGCTTTGTAAGCAAAGTAAAAAAATAACTTTTTATTGACAATAATAATTTAACAAACAATTGGCTGTTAGGGTTTAAATGAAAGTCATCCAAACTCTCGGATACTATTTTCCGGAATCTTCTGGAGGTACAGAGGTTTATGTCGATGGATTAGTAAGTCAATTAAACTCCCAAGGTGTAAAAAGTATTGTTGCTGCTCCTCAAAAGGGAACTCAGGAAATAATCTATGAACATAATGATATCAGCATTTATCGTTATCCTGTTTTTCCCGATCTCACCCTTGAGCAAATTCGTGATGTTACACCACATGGTGGGTTTGAATATTTTGCTCAGTGGCTCCAGCAACAAAAAGCTGACATCTACCATCAACACTCTTGGGTAACTGGTTGCAGCATACACCACATGCGACAGGCGAAACAGCTAGGGATGCCAACAGTATTAACCGTCCATGTCCCTGGATATATCTGTTTGCGTGGCACAATGCTATTGAATGGGCAACAAGTCTGTGACGGACGCATTGAGTCGGTACGGTGTGGTAATTGCTGGGCTATGGCACGAGGGATACCAGCAAGCCTAGCACCTCTATTGTCTAGAATTCCCCTACCCTTAAGTGCGATCGCCTCTTCCTCATTATCTAATAACCGTCTAGCTACTGCTCTAGCTACACCAACTTTAGTTGCCACACATCAAAATCGTTTACTGGAGATGGTAGGTTTGGCCGATCGCATAGTAGCTGTCTGTCAATGGCTCTATGATGCATTGCTGCTGAATGGTGTAGCTAAAGAAAAACTCGTTTTGTGCAGACAGGGAGTAGATTCAACTAACATCAAAGTTAAACCAAGTTTACAGAATAAGTTAAATATAAAGAAACCTTTGAAAATTGGTTTTTTAGGACGTTGGGATAGGATCAAGGGTATTCATATTTTAGTAGAAGCAGTCTGTCGCTTGCCATCTGACTTGCAAGTAGAATTAGTTATTCATGGGTTGGTGCAAGGAGAAGAAGCAAAAGCTTATCAACAAGAGGTTTTCGCTCAAGCTGCTGGCGATCGCCGCATTCAGTTTGCCAATCCTGTTACCCGTGATTTAATTGCTGAAACCCTCGCAAGTTTTGATGTATTAGCAGTTCCTTCCCAATGGTTAGAAACAGGCCCTTTAGTAGTTTTGGAGGCTTATGCAGTGAAAACTCCTATACTAGGTTCTAATATTGGGGGTATTTCTGAATTAGTCAGGCATAATATTGATGGTTTGTTAGTTCCCTATCAAGATGTAAAAGCATGGACAGAAGCAATTTCAATACTTGCCCAAAATAGAAATTTGCTATGTAGTTTACAGCAAGGGATTAAATCAGTCAGAACAATGGCAGAAGTTGGATTAGACATGAGTTCATTTTATCAAGATTTACTGAGGAAATGAATTTATATCAAGACTTATATTAATTGGTTAGGTTATATTTATGGTGAGGGTTTCAGTTGTCATT
>NZ_JBALDK010000055.1:0-44690 GCF_036917455.1 Nostoc sp.
TAATAAATACACATTGGTTAGTAATTGAATGATCATATCTTATGAGATATGACCAGATTTGTCCCCAAATTCGGATAGTGTTTTATTAAAGTTTTTATAAAGATGAATATCTTAATTACAAAGTTATTATGAGGGATCGCTAATTTTATCAGAGTAATTATACCGATATGTTCTCTTGTAATTCGTTTATTTACCTCTATAAAATACTCTAAAATAATTGTTGTTTCATGACAAGTCAAAAAAGATAAAATGTAACACTTAAATTATTAAACGAAGTTTTCTCAAGTTATATGTTTATTAATATGAAGAATAGAAATATCTGTGAAAAATCCCAAATACATATCTTTCCAAAAATATCAGCAGGTATATATATCAGGCGATTTAGCTAATATTGGCTAATTTTTTAGTTAGGTCAGTTTGTGCCCTAATTATCGATATTGATGATAGATTTTCTCCAAAATAATTACAATATTAAAGTTTATAAAAATTCAGATATTTGAATCAACACTCAGATGTTTATGCAATAGCATCTGGCTTGAGCGTCCTAGTAAAAACCTATTCAAATTCGATTCTACTTTATGGACTCGATATCCCACCTTGAAATAAAGTTGCCTTGCCTCATGATTATTTTCCAAAACGTGAAGATATAAGTCTTGAAATCCCCACTCTCGCGAAACTTTTTCACAGCTAGTCAATAACCCTGAAGCCACACCATGTCTACGGTATTTTGGGTGAACCGCTAAGTTAGATAAATAAGGAAAACCTATACTAGTCTGATTCCACGAATCACTGTAACGTACACCCAGTTCCACACTTCCCACTAGATTATTCGCCGCACCACTAGTACCTTCAAAGGCGACTAAACAAACATGACGAGGTGGAGGTGATGCCATCCTATGCCTTAAGTCCTCGTAAATACCCAGACGTAGCAATGGAAAAGCCCATCCCCACAGACCCTTTTGGGAGTGAAAGCTTTCAGCAATAATTTGGGAAACATCGATCAAATCAGCAGGTATAGCTGTCCGAACTTGAAATTGCCAGCAAGCTGGATCGATTGGCTGTTCCTGGTATGGATGAAAAAACCGATATTTCAAGGCTAGTTTAGGATTGATTTTATTCAACGAAAATTTTCTCAAATATCCTCAAACACCATTTAAACTTAGTAAAAACTTCATATCCGCCCAGGAGATTGAACTGACTTAAGATTGCTAATTCACTTTTGCTTATACAGCAAACAAAGTTTTACACTTGAGTTTGAGGCTTAATAACCTGTATTTTTAAATAGTCTTAGAAGTTACAACTTCGTCAAGCCACAATCTTAAGTTTGTTGAGTTCAGATGCATTCCTTGCTTTAGATAGAGAGCATGTCAGTCTGTTGACCACAAAAACATCTGTAGATTTGTACAGGTTTAAGTGAATGGGTAGATAAATAGCATAACCTAGCCGTAGACATTAACTACAAAATTGTTAAGTAAGTACACTAGCAATAAGCTCTGGTTAAAAACTACCTTTAGTTGTAGTACTGAACTTGTTTATGCAATTGAAGCTACACTAACAGGACTTTGCTACTAGGTCATAAGAGCTGGCTGTGTAGATACCAGGAAAGAATCTGCAAGGTTCATAATCCCTAATTTTTTAACCAATACCACTTGTCTTAATGATAGTTCTGATTGCTAAATTAGAAAGAGGTATTTGTCTAATAGTATACTTTGGCTTTAAATCTTATTGTTTTAATCTCCCGACTCTACCATGACTACCATAAATAAAATTTACCCGCAAGTGTTAGTACAACGACTGTGGAGGGAAAACTTAATATGCAGCTTCATCTGGAATTTTCAGCTAGCTATGAGTGCTGTATCTACAGACATTACTCACAGGAGGTGAAAGAAGATTTGGCAAGCAAGGATCGACTCTATAACCCTAAAACTGACTATGAAAGCAATTACACTGCACCAAAGCAAACGTTAATGGGCATAAGCCATTGAGACGAATTACTGTGAGTAAACGCTCCTACACTCAGCAGTCATATAGCCAAACAACCTTATTGGTCGAAATGCTCTGCTCTTACCTGAGGAAGAAAAATCCTTCCCCAATCAGATTATTCTTTATCCGACTGCCGTTACAGCAGGAAAGCGGTGCATGAAATCCCAAGCAAACAGTAAGCCTAAAATTTTGGTCGTCGATGATGAGCCAGACAACCTTGACTTGCTTTACCGCACCTTCTATCGCGACTATAAGGTGCTAAGGGCAACCTCTGGCCCTGCTGCCCTCGATCTACTGGCTCAAGAAGGAGAGGTCGCGGTGATCATCTCCGATCAGCGAATGCCGATGATGAGCGGTACAGAATTTTTGAGCCTGACAGCAACTCAATATCCAGATATTATCCGAATTATTTTAACTGGCTACACCGATGTCGAAGACTTGGTGGAAGCAATCAACGCTGGTAAGGTTTTTAAATATGTCACTAAACCGTGGGAAGCAGAGGAACTTAAAGCAGTAGTACGCCAAGCTTTGGATACTCACAATGTCCTCAAAGCCCGCACCCGCGAACTTACCCGCACACTCCGACAAGAGTCGCTGCTGAATACCGTCACAAACACAATTCGCAGTGCTTTAGACTATCGCCAAATTTTGCAGGCAATTGTAGATACAGTGGGCCACATGTTGGAGGTAGATGTGTGCCTATTGCGTCCCTTCCAAGATGAGCAGTTGACGGATAAAGGATTCATTTATCAGAAGGCTCTTTCTGAAGAAGCAGGGGAACATACATTAGTAGAGGTGCAGGCAAATAATTCTTCTGCTGTGTCCTTCTCTCCCTCGACACCTGTGACTGTTTTGGCTCAAACTGTATGGGAAACCCGCGAAGTTCAGGTGATTCACGATGTAACCGATGATGAGCGCATTCACGGTAATACTCCCGAACTGCACCAACGTGGCGAAGCTTTCGTTGCTGCTAACATTTGTTCTAGTTTAGTTGTGCCATTGATCTGCCAACAAGAACTTATGGCAGTGCTGGCACTGCACCAGTGTTCTGTACCCCGCTTCTGGGGAGAGGATGAGGTGCAGCTAGTGTTAATGGTAGCGGATCAGGCAGCCTTAGCTTTGTCTCAAGCTTATGCTTACGAGCAAGTACGTGCCCTTGCCAAGCGAGAGAGCTTAATCAATACAATTACTAGTGCGATTCGCTCTAGTCTAGACCCCCAAGATATCTTTGCGGCGATTACTCAACAGTTGGGGCAAGCCTTACAAGTTGATGGCTGCGTCCTGTCTTTGTGGACAGAAGATGATGAGTTTGTCGAGTGTGTGGGCTTGTATGATAGTTTTCAACATTTAGAAAATTTAGGTAGGTACAGCTCAACCCAGGCATGGCCAGCCTCAAACAATAACTCAAGTAGTAATCATTACCTAACAACTCCAAGATTACCCTATTCTCAAGCATCTATACAAGAAAATCCAATCCTTCAACAAATGCTACAGACACATGAACCTGTGGTAATTGGTAACGTTAGCCATTCTCCTTCAGATGTGCAGGGTTTTAATTTGCCGTTAAAAATGCCAGCGCGATCGCTAATGTTTGTCCCATTATTGGCAGATGGTAAATGCATCGGTAGTATTACTTTGCATGAAGGTAAAAAAGTACGGAAGTGGCTGCAATCTGATATCGATTTGGCGAAAGCAGTAGCAGCTCAAGCAGCGATCGCTGTGCAGCAGTCACACTTGTATGAAAAAACTCGCCAGCAAGCTGAACGCTTACTAGAATTAGACAAACAAAAAACCGAATTTTTCCAGAATATTTCCCATGAGTTTCGCACACCGATCACCTTGATCCAAGGGCCTTTAGAGTCGGCGGTGGCAGCTGGTGAAGGATTATCTTTCTCCCAAAGTGCGATCGCTCTGCGTAACTCCCGTCGCCTCCTGCGACTGGTAAATCAACTCCTGGATTTACAACGCCTGAATGCGGGAAGAATGCAGCCTAGTTTCCATCCCTGCGATTTGGTCGAATTTGTCAGCCAAATTGTGGAATCTTTTCGTCCCTACTGTGAGAAAAAGAAACTGCATCTGATCGCCCAGTTAGATGAATGTTCTCCGGTATACTTGGACATGGAAAAATTTGACAAGGTGATTTACAACCTGCTGTCAAATGCCATGAAGTTTACTCCCGAAGGTGGCACGATCGCTGTCAGACTAAAATCTGAGCGCGATCGTTGCATATTGCAAGTACAAGATACGGGAATTGGCATTGTTCAAGAACAAATTCCTTACCTCTTTGAGCGCTTCCGCCAAGCTGAAGGTTCAGCAAACCGTTCCTATGAAGGCAGTGGTTTGGGTTTAGCCTTAGTTAAAGAATTGGTAGAATTACATGGTGGTCAAGTCACTGTGGAATCAGTTTACGGTCAAGGTACTACCTTTAGTTTATGGCTTGTGACTGGAAACGCTCATTTACCCGCACAACAAATACTAGAAACGCCTGCGGAAGTGAATACGAGCCGCGCTAGTGTAGAATTGGCTGATTTAGAACTGGTAGAGTCAACAACAGACAATATTGAAGATATTACAAAAAATTCCTCCCCTCATATTGATACTCAAGACTCAGCACTTAAGACTCAACACTCAATTTTAGTTGTAGATGACAACCCGGATTTGCGAACCTATGTATCTGAGATTTTCCGCCGTAACGGTTATCGTGTACAGACGGCTCGTAATGGTTATGAAGGGCATAACATAGCTAAAGAAATTATACCTAACTTGATTGTGACTGACTTAATGATGCCTTTGGTGAGCGGACTTGAGATGATTCAGCTGATCCGCAAAGAGGAGAAGTTAAAAGGAACACCAATTATTCTGTTGACAGCAAAAGTTGACGAGGAAACCCGCATCGAAGGTACAGAACATGGAGCGGATGCTTATTTAGCAAAACCATTCAACGATCGGGAACTTTTAGCGGAAGTTCGGAATCTTTTAGCATTGAAAGAAAATGAACGCCGAATCGTGGAGTTAAATACTTATCTAACAGAATCGGTGCTAAAACGCTTTTTGCCAGCTGTATTGGTACAAAAAGCCGCAACCGGTGATTTAACCTTAGATTTACGCCCAGAACCACGCTTAATTACAGTTTTGTTTAGTGACATAGTGGGTTTTACCCAGTTATCAAATACTCTCAGATCCCGACGAGTTGCAGAATTGCTAAATGAATATTTAGAAGCTATGACCAAGGTTGTATTTGGCAATGGCGGCACTGTAGATAAATTTATGGGAGATGCGATATTAGCTTTATATGGAGCGCCGGAAGAGCTAACCCCCAACGAACAAGTGCGTCGTGCCATCAATACAGCCAGAGCAATGCACCGCTCACTGGCTGACTTGAATCAGCGCTGGCGAGATCAAGGTGTATTTGATGGTGACAGACTTACTAGCGTCCAGTTTCGCTGCGGTATCCACCAAGGTACTGCTGTTGTGGGGATGTTTGGTGGTGCTGAACGGGCTGATTATACTGCTATTGGCCCAAGTGTAAATATTGCTGCAAGGTTGCAAGCTGCTGCTATTCCGGGTACAATCCTGGTTTCTGCTGCCGTAGCAGATTATTTGCAGGAAGAAGAAATTACTAAAGGTAGTCCGCTAGAACTTAAAGGAGTGGACGAAACAGTTTTGACCTTTGCTGTTACACCAGAGGTAATGGTTAATCGCTAAAATTTAGACTGGTATTTTAAAGCATTAACAATGAGTAAGAGTGCCTAATCATATCCAGTTTATATAATATGACACCATCGGTTGCAGACAAAACTCCAATTCCAGCCAAAGTCTGGAGGCGACACACTGACCCACCAGGTTTGTGGATTTCTGTCGTTATAGGTTCAGTCTCTCTGCACTTGCTGGCGTTCTGGCTAATATGCTCATCTAATGGATTTAGTCTGTGGTTTCCCCAGCAAAGCCAATCTGCTATTCCTGTTGAATTGATAGACATTCCTCCTGAAACAAAATCCACAGCCAAAAGAGTTTCGCCAAAGCCAGCATCCACAACTCAAAAGTCTGTAACAGCACGAACTACGCCCAGAAATGAAGATTTTGGGGCCATAAATTCTGCTGATAATCTCCAGCAAAAGAGTCGAATTTACGCCTCTCAACCTAATAGACAACAGAGAATTCCTGCATCCACACCCAAACCGACAGTTACACCAAAAGCGATCGCCACGCCCAAACCGACAGTTACACCAAAAGCGATCGCCACACCCAAACCGACAGTTACGCCAAAAGCGATCGCCACGCCCAAACCGACAGTTACACCAAAAGCGATCGCCACGCCCAAACCGACAGTTACGCCACCACCTACGGTTCCAGTCGGTAATCTACCTTGGAAACGTCGTCAAGAAATCACACTGGGAAAGGGAACGGCACTACCAACAGGTATTCCATCAACTCCACCAACTCCAGCTAGGGAAACTCCACCAACTCCAGCTAGAGAAACTCCACCACCTTCGACTAGGGAAACTCCATCAACTCCGACTGGGGGAGCATCGGTAGCAATAGTAGCTCCTTTGCTGAGAGATGAAATGATTAAATTTATACAAACAGCAGGATTTCGACAAGATGCTTTACCCGACGTTATCGCTTCATACACGGGAAGCAACGCAAAACAATTAGACTCAAGTTTTCTCCCAAGCGATTCCGAAGTTAAGCCTGCACAGATGCTTGTTAGTTTAATAATCGATCGCAATGGCAAGTTTCAACAGGCTGTAGTTCTAGAAATAGAACCAACAACACTACAAAGTGAAAAAAGCACATACGAGCGAGTTCTTAATGATGTTTTCAAAACAGAAAACTTTCTTGCCGCTCACAACAACGATGGTAAAAAACCAGATTTGAGTAATTTGTTTGTACGAATCAAAATCCAGCCTGCTAATTCTAACTAGATGCTTGAATTTTTCTAAAAGCTATGTTATACTTAATAAGTTGGAAATTTGCGGGTGTAGTTTAGTGGTAAAACTATAGCCTTCCAAGCTATTAATGCGGGTTCGATTCCCGCCACCCGCTTTAAAAAAGTTTGAACTCCGAAAATGAAGCACGGTGTAAGTATATCTACTATTTTGCTTGAGGTGTTTGGAGTGGGTGTGGTAAACCACCCACTTAACCAAGATTTATGTTAAATAGCCTTATTATTGTTTTTCTCGATCGAGAAACAGCCGCAATCGCTCAAGCGATGCCTACGCGAACCTTGACAAACAAATAATAAAACTAGAGGAATATCGCACAGCTTTAATTTCTGAGTATCCCTCATTGCTTTCACATCAATGATGTGTAATATTTATCTAGTTATCCAAACCTGCCGCTAACGTAATCTCTGGTATCTTGCTGCTGAGGATTGTTGAAAATTAGCTCTGTTGCGTCGTACTCTACCATGTAGCCATTACGACCTCCTGTCTCTGTAGTTTTGACATTAAAAAAGGCTGTTTTATCAGAAACCCGTGCTGCTTGCTGCATATTATGGGTGACGATAACAATGGTATATTGCTCTTTAAGTTGGTGAATGAGTTCTTCAACCCGCAAGGTAGAAATGGGATCGAGAGCGGAGCAAGGTTCATCCATTAATATAATTTCAGGTTGAACTGCGATCGCACGAGCAATACATAACCTCTGCTGTTGTCCACCAGATAGAGAGGAACCACTTTGTCGCAGTTTATCTTTTACCTCATCCCACAAAGCTGCTTGCCGCAAACTGCGTTCTACTAATTCATCCATATTACCTTTGTAGCCATTGATTTTGGCTCCAAAAGCAATGTTGTCATAAATTGATTTGGGAAACGGGTTTGGTCTTTGAAACACCATCCCAATTCTCCGACGCACTTCTACAGGATCGATGTCGGATGCATACAAATTCTTATCGTAAAAAAGTATTTTACCTTCTGCCCGGAATGACTCAATTAAGTCATTGAGGCGGTTATAGCATCGTAACAACGTACTTTTACCACAACCAGAAGGGCCGATAAAGGCTGTCACCTGATTTTTTGGTATGTCTAGCCAAATATTCTGTAAGGCTAAAAATTTGCCGTAGTATACGTTCAAGTTTTCGGTGCGTAAAACGGTTTCAGTCCCGTTGACTGTGCTAATATTAGTAGCCATAAATTAAGTGCAGTATTAGTTTTAGCGATACAAATCCGCTATGTGTAAGCTCTTTCCCTAAGCTTTTTTGCGAGTAGCCCAACGAGCGATGATACTTGTGATTAAAACCATCAATACCAAAATCAAAGATGCCGCCCAAGCTAGTGATTGCCAATTTTTAAACGGAGAAATGGCATATTTGTAAACCAAAACAGCAAGGGAAGCTGTGGGTTCAAATAAGCTCCCAGGCCAAAAATTGGAAAACAGGGCGGTAAATAGTAAAGGTGCGGTTTCTCCAGATGCTCTGGCGATCGCTAGCGTTGCCCCAGTTACAATTGCTGGTAAAGCTGCTGGCAAAACTACTTGTGTTACTGTTTGAAAGTTTGTTGCTCCTAATCCTACAGATGCTTGCCGCAAATCTTGCGATACTAACTGCAAGGCTTCATCAGTGGTTCGGACAATAATTGGCAACATCAAAATTGCCAGCGCAAACCCTCCACCGAGAGCAGAATACGATCCTAAGTTTAACTTAACCAGTGTCAAAACCACAATACCATAGGCAAATACCCCAGCAATGATTGAGGGGACTCCACTCAATACGTTAGCTGCAAAACGTACCCATCTTGCAACATTAGCCGAGCTAAATTCTGTGATGTAAATTGCCGCTAAAATCCCAAATGGGATACTAATCAGGGCAGCAATTCCTACCATTAATAGTGTGCCCAAGATTGCATTACCAAAGCCTCCTCCCTTTTGTAAAGCTTTGGGTGGCAGTTCAAAAAAGATGCTAGGATTCAAACTGCTAAAACCTTGAATAATGACGTAAGAAATCACTGCTAGCAAAGGCACAAGTGCCAATACCCCACAGATAAATGCAATTACGGTCATTACAGTGTTAAACAGTGTCCTTTGAGACATGGGAGCGCGAATTAAACTGCGCTCTGGAAAACTAGAAGTCATAATTCAATCCAAAACTAAGCTACAGTCGCTTGACTCTCAGAACGATAAACTCGGCCATGATATTGACTACCAAGGTCAAGAAGAATAGAACTAAAGCAGCGTACATTAAAGCCGAAACTTGCAAACCACTAGCTTCGGAAAATTGATTCGCCAGTAGAGAAGAAATCGTATTGCCTGGTGCTAACACTGAGAGACTAATGTTGTTGGAATTACCAATCAACATGGTTACAGCCATTGTTTCTCCCATTGCCCGACCGAGTGCCAACATCACGGCACTAACTATCCCTGAAAAGGCGGCTGGAATCAGAATTTGCAAAATCGTTTCCCAACGGGTTGCTCCTAATCCTACGGCGGCTTGGCGCAAACTGGGTGGTATAGAAATCAAGGCATCACGCGATAAGGCTGTGATGATGGGCAAAGTCATAATCGCTAATATGACACCCGCTGGCAACATTCCTGGCCCTGTAGGGGGGGTGCTAAAAAATGGTATCCAGCCAAAGTAAGTATTGAGCCATTTTCCCAAGTTAGTTATGATAGGCACTAAAACGAAAATACCCCACACGCCGTAGACAACACTGGGAATAGCTGCGAGTAGTTCTACCGCAAATACCAGTACCAACTTCACTTTGGCGGGTAAAAAGTCCTCACTGAGGATAATAGCCGTACCAACTCCAATCGGTACAGCTATCAGTAGACCGATAAAAGAACTCAAGAGAGTTCCATAAATTTGAGGTAGCACCCCGTAGGTATCATTAACTGGGTTCCAAGTGGTGTTGGCTAAAAAGCTAGCGCCAAATTTTTGGATAGCAGGCCAAGAAGCGATCGCAACCTGTAAGCCGATCCATAATAAAGTGGCAGCAACCCCAAAGGCGAAAATTTTAGTAAGCCAAATAAAACCCCGATCTAGGGACTTTTCTACATCAGTGCGATTTTTTGTCGCTGATGAAAGATTTTGAGAATTTGTAGTCATGACTACCGACTTTCACAATTAAATCAGAGGAAAATATGGGAGGCAACCATCTCAACAAAATTGTTGCCTCATCGTCTTTTAAAACTAGTTTAGTAACCAGCCTAAAAATTATTGTCTAGGAATGCCTCATGTCTTAGCTGAAGCTATTTAGTAGCGCTAGTACCAGCAACAGAGATTTTATACTCTGGACTAATTTGATCGGCAGCAGCAGCCACCTTTGCGATCACGTTTTGGGGTAGAGGAACATATCCTAATGTTGTGGCCTGTTTTTGACCCTCAGTTAAAGCGTATTCGATCGCAGCTTCAACTGCCTTAGCTTTTGCCGCATTGGGATATTTCTTGTAAGCCAAAATCCAGGTGTAAGTGACGATGGGATAGGAATCAGCCCCTTCTGGATCGGAAATGAAGACGCGGAGATCGGGGGGTAGAGTTACTGATGCCAGGGTTTTAGAGGCTGACTCTTCACTAGGGACAATAAATTTACCGCCTTTGTTTTCCAAAGCCGCAAACTTGAGACTGTTTTGTTTGGCATAGCCGTACTCGACATAACCAATAGAACCTGGTGTTTGTTGGATTTGAGCGGTAACACCCTCATTCCCCTTAGCACCAACTCCCTTAGGCCAATTGACAGTTTTACCTTCACCAACTTTAGTCTTCCACTCTGGGCTAATAGCACTGAGGTGTTTTGTAAACACACCTGTTGTTCCGCTACCATCTGAACGATAAACAACTGTGATTTGCTCTTTAGGAAGCTTTGCACCTGGGTTCGCTTTGGCAATTTGGGCATCATCCCAAGACGTGATTTTGCCTAGTAGAATATCAGCGTAAACGGCTCGTGGTAGCTTAAGTTCTGGAACATCTGGTAAGTTGTAAGCTAGCACGATGCTACCAGCAGTTACAGGCAGTAAAATAACGCCCTTATCGGCTGGCACTTTCTGGATTTCTTCATCCTTCATGGCAACATCGCTAGCACCAAAGTCTACAGTGCCTTTGATAAATTGCTCAACTCCAGCACCGCTACCAACTGAGGCATAGTCAACTTGCAGATTTGGATATTTTTTGTTTAGATCCGTAAACCATGTATCATACAATGGTGCTGGAAAAGACGCACCAGCCCCGCTTAACTTGATATTTCCACCCAAATCTAATTTGGTTGTGCTGGAGGCAGTAGTATCTGTAGCAGTGCCAGAAGGAGTCTCCTTGGTGGCCGTATTATCTGGGTTTTGCTGTCCGCCACCACATGCAGCTAGGCTGAATGTCAGTGCTAACACTGAAATTGAAGCAGTGAGGCGATGGATTTTTATTACACTAAGAGGTGAAGGCATCGCTATCAATAGTTTGGGTAACTTTTCAGGTGAGCGATTCTAAGGATACCCCCAAAGGATGAATGTCAAGGTAAAGGATAGGTTAATAAAGCAAAAAATGCTTGTTTTTTTTTGATGAAGAACAAACACTCGTTTCTACTTTTACTTGATAAAATTTATACTGCTATTGCTAGTCAGATGTCACAAATAGTACCACAGTAAGTTGGTTACATATATTTACTAGACTCTATTATTTTAATGTAGGTTTGTTAGTCCAGTGATAAAAAATGACAAATTGTGGTAATATGTAAAACTTAAAATAAATTTTAGAACTGATGAAAGTTCTTGCTGCTTATAGGTCTAAGTAGGATAAAAGTCATAACTAAACAATCTAAGTTTAGAGAAAGTAGAAGAAAAACCGTCAATTGCCTATTTTATGGAGAGTAGGCAGGGCGATCGCTAAAAAATCGTGAATTAAAGAACTATCTTTAACATTTTGTAGCATAAGTTGGCGCTGAATCGAAAAACTTAGTTTAAATACTAAATTTTGCTAACTTTACTGCGTATTAGGTCAAATACCAGAATCAGACTAGGCTTCAGTCAATAAAATTACAGCTATAGACACCTAAGCCATAATTTGCAGAACTGAAAGTTACCATACCAAAAAGGCAAAAAAAAATATGCTAATTCTTAGAGGTGTCAGCACAAATTTCATTTCAATACTAATGAACATACTAGTTGCTGTTGGTTTTCCCTTTTGCCTTTTCCTGGTTGTCTGATAAATGTTTGCTGCTTCCAATCAATTACTATGGTCTATGATTGGCTTACTCCTGACAATGGGTGGCACCTTCCTAGAAGCCTATGGCATCACCTTTCCTTGGAATTGGAGTAAGCACGGAATTCAGACTTTTTCTTTAGGTGTCACTTTTCAAATTGGCGCAGTACTGTTGGTGGGTTGTTTAGGGGGCAAAAATGCCGGTGCGCTCTCGCAAATAGCCTATTTAGTGATGGGACTAACCTTATTACCTGTATTTGCCGATGGCGGAGGTATTGGTTATGTTAAGTTATCTCAGTTTGGCTATCTACTAGGCTTTATTCCTGGAGCTTGGATTTGTGGCTTAGTTGCCTTTAAAGCTAGACCTCGACTAGAAACTCTCGCTTTTAGTTGCATCTGTGGCTTGTTAACTCTCCATCTATGCGGTATCACTTATTTGATTATTAGCTATATTTTTCAGTGGAAAGGCACAGAAAATATACCTTTGATGCAAGCAATCCTTAGATACTCTTGGTTTGCACTACCAGGGCAATTAAGTGTAGTCTGTGCCGTTACTGTAATAGCATATATATTGCGTCACTTAATGTTTTATTAGTTATGAAGGACCTAGAGGCTAGGGGCTAGAAATTTATTTAAAGTTTAAAATTCTTCTACCTAGTCCCTAGTCCTTAGTCCTTAGTCCTTAGCCCCTAGTTTCATGCGTTTAAAAAATCGCCTTTTCTGGATTGCTGCCTTCATAGCTTTTTTCTTAGACCAAATAACAAAATACTGGGTGGTGCAAACCTTTAGCTTGGGGCAGACACTACCACTCTTACCTGGAATATTTCACTTCACCTATGTGACTAACACTGGTGCGGCTTTTAGTCTATTAAGTGGAAAAGTCGAGTGGTTGCGCTGGCTATCTTTAGGAGTCAGTTTAGTATTGATAGCTTTGGCCTTGTTTGGCCCAACGTTAAATTTGTGGGATCAGTTGGGCTATGGCTTGATTTTAGGTGGAGCTATGGGCAACGGTATTGATCGCTTTGTTTTAGGATACGTTGTTGATTTTCTTGATTTCCGCCTGATTAACTTTGCTGTATTTAATGTGGCAGATTCATTTATTAGTATCGGTATTGTTTGCCTATTAATTGCTTCCTTGGAAAAAACACCGACTTCAACTGGTAGGTCGCAGTGAATGGGGTAGGAGGTAGAGGGTAGTATTCCTCCGGCTAAAAATGCCCTCTGGCTCAAGCCTTTCTAAACTATTAAGCCTGGGATGAATCATCCCAGGCTATTGATTAATGAAACCCTTGCTTAGTCTTATATGCGAAGACTTTATCTATAAGATTCCAAAGATTTTTATTTCATTTGTATCCTACACCAGTTTTATATAACTGGTGCAGAAAATCAAGATGCACCGGCGATCGCTGATGGCAAATTAGTATTCAGATTATGCCCCAGCTTTTAATTTAATTACCTGGAGCAGGAGTACTAGAGCCTGGAGTACTGGGAGAGTTTACACCTGGTGCGGTAGTGCTGCCAGGAGTGCCAGGTTCAGGTGAAGTTGAGCTTCCTGGTACAGTAGTGCTGCTAGGAGCGCCAGGTTCGGATGGGGTAACGCTTCCTGGTGCTGGAGTTAAGTTACTAGGAGCGCCAGGTTCGGGTGGGGTAACGCTTCCTGGTGCTGGAGTTAAGTTGCTAGGAGCGCCAGGTTCGGGTGGGGTAACGCTTCCTGGTGCTGGAGTTAAGTTGCTAGGAGCGCCAGGTTCGGGTGGGGTCATGCTCCCTGGGGCTGGAGTGCTTTCGGGGCTGCCAGGTCCAGGTGGTGTCATGCTTCCTGGTGCTGGAGTGCTTTCGGGAGTGGTGCTGTTACTAGGTGTGGTTTCTGCTGGTACTGTAGTGCTACTAGGAGCGCTGGGGTTAGCTGCTGTACCGCCGGGACAGCGAGAGTTAAGCGGGAAATACTCGCACAGAATTTTCATCCCTTCTGGCGACATCTTGATTTCCGTTGGTGCACTAGTAGATTCGCTACTGGATTGGGCTATGGGGGATTTACTGGATTCGGCTACAGCAATATTAGTGGTGAGAGCCAAAGATAAAGCTGTACCAATCAGGGTCAGAGATTTTCCCATCATTCTGAAATTAACCTCAACGGAACACTCGCCCCATTAAAACAGACAATAAGATTTAGAAAATCTTCCTAAATGAAGATATTTTGGTTTGTTTCAGAATCTGTGGATATGTAAAATTGTTAAAAATTAAATTTGTTGCTTCTTAGTAATTAGTATTTATAAACACATTAATACAAATTCTGTCTGTAGTTACTGAACTAAGAATGTATATAAAACAGGCTCTTGAGAAGATGGAAGAAATTTATGCCTTTGAAAAAAAGTGACGAAAAGAACAAACTAATTTTGATGGCAAAGTAAGATTAAGTATAAATTAGAGCAAAAAATTCAGTATAGCTAATTTATGCTTTGGCTTATGAGTAAAATGATGAAAGACTAACATCTAAATTGTAATTCGCCCGATTCTTCACTAAAAAGTGTGATGTGAATAGCCGATGAGTTTTCCCCAACCCCCTCAAAAGCCACAAACGTTAATTGGTCAACTGACTCAAGCAGTCCATACTATCCAAGCTAGGGTTGATTTTTCCAAACTGGCGCTCAAGCCTAATGCCAAAGTACCAGAACTCTGGGTGCAGGATGCGGGGGCGGATAAAGCAGAGGTCTATCCACTGTTGGGCGATCGCTATATTCTCGGTCGTAGCTCCAAATCCAGCGATATCGTCGTCCGTAACCCTGTTGTCAGCCAAATTCACCTGTCGCTATCGCGGAATTCTACTCAGCGCACACCAGTTTTCGTGATCAAAGACGAAAACTCCACCAATGGCATTTATCGTGGCAAGCGTCGTGTTAATTCCCTGGAACTGCGTCATGGCGATATTCTCACCCTGGGGCCCCCAGAACTCGCCGCTTCTGTGCGCTTGCAATACGTCGATCCACCAGCTTGGTATGTCAAAGCTGCAAGTGTTACAGCTTATGGTGTCGGCGGTGTCAGCGCTCTGTTAGCTTTAGTGATTGGCGTAGAATGGCTGAAATTTTCAGTTAGACCCCTACCAACAGCTACACGCGCCCCAGTAGTTGTTTACGCTCGTGATGGAGCCACCCCGCTCAGAGAGCCTCGAACAACCTCTCATGTAGATATGAAGCGCTTAGAGGAATTTGGCCCTTATTTGCCTGCTGCGGTGGTGGCTTCAGAAGATACTCGTTATTACTGGCACTTTGGGGTTGACCCTCTGGGGATTTTACGAGCCGTATTGATCAATAGCCGTAGCGGAGATGTGCAACAAGGAGCCAGCACTGTTACGCAGCAAGTTGCCCGCAGTTTGTTCCGAGAGTATGTAGGTAGACAGGATACCCTTGGACGCAAATTGCGAGAGGCAGTTGTCGCCCTCAAGCTAGAAACCTTTTACAGCAAAGATGAAATTTTGCTGATGTACTTAAATCGGGTTTTTTTAGGGGGAGATACTTCTGGCTTTGAAGATGCAGCCCGGTATTACTTTGAGAAGCCAGCTAAAGAATTAACTTTGGCAGAAGCAGCAACGTTGGTAGGAATTTTACCTGCTCCCAACGCATTTGATTTTTGCGGGGATGGGCCAAATAAGCTAGAAGCAGCTGAATACCGGAATCGCGTAATTAAGCGGTTACTGGAGATGGGCAAAATTAAACCTGAAGATGCGAATCGAGCTAGACGCTCTACCGTCCAAGTTAGTCCTAAAGTTTGTGAACAGCAATCTAAGACGATCGCTCCTTATTTTTACAGTTATGTGTTTTCTGAACTGGAATCGATTTTAGGACAAGGAGCGGCAAACGAAGGGAATTATATCATTGAAACCCAGCTCGATCCATCTGTACAGAGCCAAGCAGAATCAGCGTTACGGAATTCAGTCAACAACGCTGGTGGAAGTTTTAATTTTTCTCAAGGGGCTTTGGTAACTCTTGACTCCAGCACAGGTAGCATCTTGGCAATGGTAGGCGGAACTGATTACAAAAAAAGTCAGTTCAATCGTGCCGTTCAAGCCAAAAGACAACCAGGTTCCACCTTCAAAATCTTTACTTACACTGCTGCTATTCAACAGGGAATTTCCGAATCAAAAAGTTATTCTTGCGCCCCTTTAACTTGGCAAGGCTTTACTTATAAACCCTGTCGTGCTGGTGCTGATACTAGTTTAGATATTGCTACCGGGCTTGCTCTTTCAGAAAATCCCATCGCCCTACGAGTTGCCAGAGAAATCGGGCTGAATAAAGTGGTGGCAATGGCGCAGAATTTGGGAATAAAGTCAAACCTAGATCCGGTTCCTGGCTTAGTACTGGGTCAAAGTGTGGTCAATGTTTTGGAAATGACTGGTGCTTTTGGCGCTATTAGCAATCGGGGAGTGTGGAATCCTCCCCATGCGATTAACCGAATTTTAGACAGTGGTGATTGCCGCGATCGCAATGATATCAAAACCTGCCGTGTAATCTACTCCTTCGATCAAGATCCAGATGGCAACAAACGAGTACTGACGAATGGTGTAGCCGACGAGATGACTGGTTTGATGCGTGGTGTCATCACAAGAGGTACTGGTCGTAGTGCGGCTCTGGGATTGGGGGAAGCTGGAAAAACAGGCACGACTGATAAAAACGTTGACTTATGGTTCATCGGTTTTATTCCTAGTCGGCGGCTTGTAACTGGTGTTTGGTTGGGAAATGACAACAATTCCCCCACGTCTGGTAGCAGCGCTCAAGCCGCTCAGTTATGGGGAAATTATATGCGGCGAATTACGCGGTAAACGGGGATTCGGAATAAGGAATTGGTTTGGTAGACGGTCAAAATTGCGTTCTATCATTCTTTTGCCACCAAGTTAATATTTCTGACAGGTCTAATTCAGTCCACTAAGCGTACACTTTCGCTATCAGCCCATAACTTCAGTTCTGTCAGGGATATCGTTTCCCATTTACAGCACGCATCCGTCGGACACTTCCAGCTTGACAATCGCGTAACCAAGTTTTAACCCCTTGGGCAACAGTACCGTTACTACTATCCCGGGGCGGCGATAATGGCTGCTGTGCTGAATTGGAGCTAATTTGAGAAAACATCATCACTAAACGCCAACCAATTGTAGTTTTAGTCAACAACAGCCAGTGGAATTCCTGCAATTCTAACGCTTTCCTTCCTATGTACTGCCGTCCCAAAGTAGTGAAGAAAACTTGCTCAACTCCTGATGCAGAGCTTTTAGACGCATCTGCACCATATTCTTCAAGATTAAGGGGCAGAGGAGCAAACTCAGGTTTTCCTGCCACTAGCACATAACTGTAAATATCGCTGCTTCTGCTGAGGCGACGGGCGCGTTGAGTAGCGCGATTGGTATAACTAGGTAAATCTTCTAGTAGCTGTATAGTTAATGTTTCTAAATTTTGCTCAGAACACAAATTCGCCCCGTCGTTGACATTTTCCTTTTCTGCTAGCGCCGAGGGGTTAGGGGTGGGGTTTGTCGAGAACGCTGGATAAGCAAGGATATTTGCTCCGAAAACCCAAAAGCCACAAGCTAAAAGCCAACTATAATTTTTCTTCTTAAATGAAGAGGCAAGATTTTTCTGCCCTACACCCTGCACCCTATCCCCTAGTTTGTCATTAACTATTAGCTTCATGCCACTGTAGTTAACTCCTCAGAAATCCTCCTCCAGGCTAACTCAGGCTCAGTAGCAGCAGTGATGGGACGGCCAATCACTAGATAATCAGCACCAGCAATCATTGCTTGGGCTGGAGTAAGCGATCGCTTTTGATCGCCAATATCAGCCCAATTTGGTCTAACACCGGGACAAACTAGCAAAAAGTCATCTCCACAAGTTTCTCGCAACTGTGCCGCCTCTTGGGGCGAACAAACTGCCCCATCCAATCCTGCCTCTTGAGCCAGCAATGCCATTTCTAGGGCGTATTCTGGTAATTCTAGGGGAATCTTTAAATCAAACGCCAACTGTCTAGCAGAAATGCTCGTTAACAAAGTAATAGCAATTAACTTAGGCGGTTTTACACCCGCTTGGGCAGCCCCTTCTTGTGCCGCTTCTGTTGCAGCTTTCAGAGCTTCCTTACCACAAGTAGAATAAATTGTCAATAAATCTACCCCGTAACGAGCCGCACTACGACAAGCACCAGCCACAGTGTTAGGGATATCGTGAAACTTTAAATCTAGGAAGATGCGTTTTTCCTTAGATTTCAAAACTTGCAGAATTTTTGGGCCAGTGCTGGTAAACAACTCTAAGCCGACTTTCCAAAAACCAACTTGGGGGAGTCGATCTATCAGAGCGATCGCACTTTCTTCATCCGGCACATCCAAAGGCACTATAACTCGTTTTTGTGCCTGTTCCCCATTCCCCATTCCCTATTCCCCATTTAAACTAAACGCACAAACTTATTTTTCCCAACTTGTAAAACCTTACCTTGTAACTCACCAGAATCAGCAAAAGTAGTATCAATATCGGTAATGCGATCGCCATCTAAGCGCACCCCACCTTCTTGAATTTTCCGCTTCCCTTCCCCTGTACTTTTGCATAAGCCGGTGATATTGAGAATATAGGCTAATTTAGCGGGATGGGATACCTCAGCTAGAGAAAATTCGGGAACTGCACCTTCCTTTCCGCCGCTTTGCGCTGCTTCTTTGGCTTCTTTAGCGGCTGTTTCGCTGTGGTACTGCTTGACAACTTCATAAGCTAAAAGTGTTTGGCGATCGCGGGGATTTTCTGGCAGATTATCCAAAGGTAAATCCGTCAGCAGTTCAAAATACTCCTCCAGGAGATTATCTGGAACCCCTTGTAATTTTTGATATTTTTGCCCCGGATGTTCTGACAACCCAATATAATTACCTAAAGACTTGGACATTTTTTGCACCCCATCTGTGCCAATCAAAATTGGTAGCAACATCCCAAACTGGGGCTTTTGACCAAAATGGCGCTGCAAATCTCTGCCCACAGCGATGTTAAATTTCTGATCTGTCCCTCCCAATTCCACATCTGCCTTAACAGCAACGGAATCGAAACCTTGCATTAACGGGTATAGGAACTCATGGATAAAAATTGGATTCTCTTTCTTATAGCGATCGGCAAATCCTTCCTTAGCCAACATCTGCCCTACCGTCATTGTCGAGAGTAACTCTAAAATTTTCTCTAAGTTAAGCCCAGAGAGCCATTCGGAGTTATAACGCACCTCTAACCTTCCTGGTGTGTCAAAATCCAAGATAGGACGTACTTGGTCAAGATAAGTCTGGGCATTTTGGGCGACATCTGCTTCAGTAAGCTGACGACGCACCTCAGATTTCCCAGTCGGATCGCCAATGCGTGCTGTAAAATCGCCAATAATTAAAACTGCTATATGGCCTGCATCTTGAAACGCTCGCAGTTTCCGTACTGGTATGCTATGACCGAAATGAATATCAGTACCAGTAGGGTCAATCCCCAATTTGATCCTCAAAGGTTGGTTTGTAGTTAGCAAAAGCTTTTCTAGACTTTCACTGTTAACATCAACTGGTTGTGGAAAAACTTCTACAACACCACGACGCAACCAAGCAAAATCTTGCGTCATACTAGAAAATCCACTGTTAGCTATGTTTTGCCCGCTAGAAGTTAAGTTGGTTATAAACACTTGCAATTTATCCACTTTCTCATCTGCCAAACTACTATAATTGCAAAAAATTAACCGCCTTGCTTCGTCCAATCAATTACAGTTAAATTTATAAGTGAGGAAGTGAAATCGCCGTGTCGTCTTCTAGGACTTTTGAAGATAAACAGCCACAACGTCGGGCTTCATCAGGTTTTGAGTTTTTGAAAGGAGTTGGTCAGGTAACTGGCGGTACTCTGCTCTCAATTACCATGTTGGCAAGTTCCATTGTAGCCGGAGGACTGGTTGGTTTAGCCATTAGTTTCCGTAATTTGCCAGATGTAAGACAGCTACGTAACTTCTTTCCCTCAGAAACAACTTACATCTATGACGTTAAGGGTAAACTTTTAACGAGTATCCACGGGGAAGCCAACCGCGAAGTCGTACCCCTGGATAGAATTTCCCCGAATTTAAAACGGGCTGTATTAGCAAGTGAAGATAACCACTTCTACGATCACCACGGTATTAACCCCACTGGTGTTGGCCGGGCTATAGTGGTTAATGCGGTAGCAGGCGGAGTCAAAGAGGGTGGCTCTACTGTTACTATGCAATTGGTAAAAAACCTGTTTTTATCTCAAAAGCGTGCTTTTACCCGCAAGTTAGCGGAGGCAGTGCTGGCAATCAGATTAGAGCAAATTCTTACCAAAGACCAAATTTTAGAAATGTACCTCAATCAGGTTTATTGGGGTCATAATAATTATGGTGTACAAACGGCAGCCCGCAGTTACTTTAATAAGTCATCAGAATATTTAACCTTGGGTGAGTCAGCAATGATGGCGGGTTTGATCCAAGCACCAGAAGAATTCAGCCCCTTTGTGAGCATGAAGCTGGCAAAACAGAAACAAAAAGAAGTGCTGGGGCGGATGCTGGAATTAAACTGGATCGACCAGTCTGAGTATGACAATGCCCTCAAGCAGGAAATCAAACTTGGTAAAATCAAATCCTTTCAAGGTAGTGCCCTACCCTATGTAACCAACACCGTAGCTCAGGAATTGGCTAAAAAGTTTGGGCGTGACACACTACTTAAAGGTGGGATGCGCGTGCAAACAACGGTTGATGCCAAGTTCCAAATAATGGCAGAAGAAACCGTCACTAAGTGGCATAAAGCACTTTTAGATCAGGGATTATCTAAAAACCAAATGGCCCTAGTGTCAATTGATCCGCGCACACATTTTATCAAAGCATTGGTGGGCGGTATAGATCCTAAGACTAGTGAATTCAATCGGGCAACTCAAGCTCAACGCCAGCCCGGATCTTCTTTTAAACCGTTTGTATATTACACTGCTTTTGCTACTGGTAAATATACGGCAGATTCAACTGTGGAAGATTCTCCAGTCAGCTATCGAGATGGTAACGGTTGGTACTCACCCAGAAATTACGATAACAGTTTTAGGGGATCGATGCCAATTCGCACGGCTTTAGCTCAGTCACGAAACATTCCTGTAATCAAGATTGGTAAGGCTGTGGGGATGAATAGAGTTATCGAAACTTGTCGTACCTTGGGTATTATGAGTCCGATGGAACCTGTTACTTCTTTGCCTCTTGGTGCAATTGGTGTTACACCCCTGGAAATGGCTAGTGCTTATGCCACATTTGCTAATTATGGTTGGCAGTCACCACCAACTGTAATTGCCCGTGTCACTGATAGTAGTGGTAATGTATTGCTAGATAATACTCCCAAGCCTCAGCTAGTTCTCGATCCTTGGGCATCAGCAGCAATTCTCGATGTGATGCGATCGGTAATTTCTGAAGGTACTGGTAAAGGTGCTGCGATCGGTCGCCCAGCCGCCGGTAAGACGGGAACGACATCATCAGAAAAAGATATTTGGTTTGTTGGTACTGTACCACAGTTAACAACTGCGGTTTGGGTAGGGAGAGACGACAACAGACAATTAGCTGACCATGCAACAGGTGGTGTTATGGTCGCTCCCATCTGGAAAGATTTTATGGAGAAAGCACTTAAAAACACACCAGTAGAAAACTTCAAGTCACCTTCGCAGTTCTCTCGCCCCAAGTCACAATAATTTGAGATTTTGGGCCGTACCTTTGGTGCGCTTCCAGCGCAATTTGGATTTTGGATTAATTGCCAATCCAAAATCTAAAATTGACTAAGCCTGTTTTTCTAGCTCGGCTTTCATCCGTTCTAAAGTGAGGTTCATTTGGTCAAACATTTGTTGCGGAGTGATACCGAACTGACCTAATTGCGTTTTCAGTTGTTCTACGGTCATTTGTGCCATGAAGTCTTCTGATAACTCGAAGCGCTTCATAAAGATGCGATATCGATCCATCATGGCTTCCATTTGCTCAATAAACAGCTTTTTGCCATCGCGGTCAAATTTGCCGTAGTTGTTACCAAGCTTGATTAGCGCTTGATAATCATCAAATAGCTGTTTTGCTTCTTGCTGAACGATCTCAGAATCGAAGAATCCCATATTGCTTATATTAAACTGAGCGCCCAGACTCAGCAGCTTAATAGTTTTACTTCTATTTATTATTTTAGTCTAGGTGAGTAATCTAGTGACGAAGCTTCGGTTTTAGTACGGTTTGTTACCGAAATTTCAACACTTGACTTGAGAACCTTTACCCTTTGTAAACCGACTTAATAAAGCAGCAATACTCATAGCTTTAGCCATTGATTTTGGATTGGTGTTTTCACCTGGTTGAATCTTCAGTCCGGGAGCGTATTTCAAAGCTAGTGAATTTTGCGGATTCAGTTTTAATGCTTGAGAGATGTAAACCCTAGCCATCCCCATAAATTTCTGTTGGAGATGTACCAAACCTAACAAGGCATAATAGTCGCTGTTATTTGGCTCTAACTTGATGGCATCGCGCAGTTCTTGCACAGCTAGGGTCCATTTGGCTAGCCTGACATATTCCATAGCTCGCTCGTAGTGACGTTGAGCGTAGTTTGTCAAAACTGGTTCAACTGGGTTGACTTCTTCTTCCGGGATGATGGGAACAGCTTTTTGTGGTAGGAAAAGGTGTGGTTTATGCAACCGTAAATAAACTAGATTTAGTATACTAATTTGTTGCGTCACCTGATAAAACTGATCTAGTGATTTGTATTGAGCTTCTGCATAGCAGGCGATCGCTTCTTCATAAAACAATTCTGCTTCAGGTGTAGACATTTCCGTAATTTCATGAGCGATGGCACTTTGAGAAGACAAAGACTTCTGCTCCAAAACTCTTGTATCCGATCGCAGCATAGCGATCGCAATCAAGCGCTTCTGTCGGTGTTTAAGTTGTTCATAAGCTGGATTGATTAAATGGCTAAATATTGCCGTTGCTAATTTTTGGTCTGAATTGCAGTTTTTAGCATAGCGATCGGGATGTAGGAGTTTCGCTAAAGTGTGATAGCGTTTGAAAATCTGGCGATCGTCAGCAATCACAGAAATTCCTAGCACAGCGTAAGGATCGCAAAGCTTTTCAACCCATCCCGACGGTAGTAAGGTCTGTGACATAGTAGTAATAAAGCTGTTAAAAACTTAAAATTAGCATCAAAGCTCAATGCACAGTCATGTGAAACTTACTCAAATTTCTTCAAATACTAAATTGTGCGTAGAACTTCCCATCCAAAAGTCTGAAGGGCAAGACAAGGTAGTTGACTATCTGATTGTAGGAACTGTGTTATTGGTAGATTTATTATAAATATGTTGACTAAGCGCAAAAGTCGAAGTATTGCTGCTGTTTTAGCTTTTTCTGGCACGCTGACAATTTCAGGATTGCATAAATTCTATCTAGGACAACCGTTGTGGGGTATTTTGTATGTGCTGCTTTCGTGGACACCTATCCCCAAAGTAGCTAGTGCCATTGAGGGAGTTTGGTATTTAGCCCAAGATGAAGAAGCTTTTGATCGTAATTTTAATCTCGGCAAGTCAGCGACAAAAAACTCACACAAGGTAAGTAATCAGGTAGGAGCGATGGCTGAAGCAATGCGAGAATTAGATGCTTTGCGCCAAGATGGACTGATTTCGGAGTATGAGTTTGAACAAAAGCGCCGCCAATTGCTAGACCAGATTTCTTAAATAATTCGTAATTCGTAATTATGTAAGCGAAAAGGGGATTTCAACCCCAATCGCATTACAATCAACCCTTATGGGATGAGGGCTTGACCTCAATATTGGTTAAAGTAAGCGATATGAATAACTGGCTACCTTTGAATCCCAGACTGCAAAAACTCCGCGCCAAGCTCCTCAACGATCCTTACTATCGCCTCCAATCTGGGGAAGAAATTCAGATAGCGGCAAAATTAGGTATTCGTATTGATGCTAATCAAGCGACTGTAGATGATTGGTTACGCCTACCAGGATTGTCAATTCACCAAGCGCGATCGCTTGTAGAACTTTCGCATTCTGGTGTTAAATTTTACTGTATTGAAGATATCGCCGCAGCTTTGGCTATACCAGTACCGCGCTTGGAGCCATTAAAGCCTCTGTTGAATTTTATTTACTATGATCAGGAATCTCTAGACAATCCGACCCATTTAGTCAATACGAACACAGCAACAGTTGAAAAGTTAGCACAAATTCCATTTCTAGATTTGTCTTTAGCAGAAGCAGTAGTTCAAAATCGGCAATCAGTAGGGCCTTACCGTAACCTAGCTGATTTTCAACGACGGCTAGAGTTAAGTGGTGATGCGATCGCCCAACTGATGTATTATTTAAGATTTTAAGTTAAAAGTTAGAAGTTTTAAAGTAACTATTAACTCTGCCAATTTTAGATTTTTAATTTTTAATTGAAGGAAAAATCTAAAATCCAAAATTGAATGACTCCTAACTATTTAAATAAATCCAATGCGATCGAGAGGCCAAAAACGAAATGTTGCCCGACCGATAACATTTTTTCTGGGTAAAAAGCCCCAATAGCGAGAGTCATTACTATCATTGCGGTTGTCTCCCATAACAAAAAATTCGTCTTCTGGGACTTTCACTGGTTGATATGGCTGATTTGGTGGTTCAGCAATGTAGTCTTCTGGCAAAGGTTGACCGTTGAGGTAGACTTTGCCAGAATTAACACTAATTATTTCACCAGGCTGACCAATAACTCGCTTGATAAAAGCTTGGTCTTTGGGATATCCCCGACGTTGTAATTCTGCGGGTGGCTGGAAAACAATAATATCTCCAGTTATGGGAGGGTGAAAATGGTAGGATACTTTTTCAACTACCAAGCGATCGCCAGTATGTAAGGTTGGCAACATCGAATCAGAAGGTATATAGCGGGGTTCAGCGATAAAAGTCCTGATCGATAGTGCTAAAAATAATGCGATCGCAATTAAAATCAGATTTTCTTGCCAACTACGCAATACTTTCAACGACGCAGTATCTTCTTTTGCATCACTTTCGTGAGGAATCATAAAAGTTTCTAGCCAGTTTCAGAAGTGGGACAAATAGCTTGATTATTTTGGCTCAAATTGTTGCAATTATAAGGCAAGTTATTAGATAATTTTCAGTTTTGCTTCCTGCTGCTCAAAAATCTATTTACCGATTGGTAGAGTGATACAGCCAGTCGCTTTTTTCTTTGAGTAGAAAGAAAATTGGTTATTAAGTGGTAATGCATTTTACTGCATATCTGACAATACAATGATTGTATTTTACATGAAGTTCGAAGTTACAGGTTCCAAGGCACGATAGCGCAGCGTAGAGCCTGCGGCATAGCAACTCTTAGATACGCTACGCGTAGCTTGCTTCTTTGCAGGAGTACGCTTAGAAGGAGTCTGCGAGCGTCGGCAGGAGATAGAAACTTTATGTATGTATATTTTGTACTTCACTTACTTATAAACTGCTGTATCTGCTTCACTTTAGCAAAAAAAGGCGAATAGCAGTATTGATGAAAGTTTAGTCAAAAAGAAACTAAATGATATTACGTAGAAAAACTACTCTGTAAATGTTGTTTAAAATACGAAAGCCATTGCAATACGCGATCGTAGTAAAAAACATTACATTTTAATTTTAAAATTTAATGATTCAATAGATGCCATACTACTCCAAATTTTAACTTGCCTATACACATAAGATTATTTTCAGTAATTACACGGTAACAGTATATATTAAAGTGTACTATGAATGATATATGAACCTCTTTTGCGATCGAGCAGAAAATTAAAAGAAAAAAGCTACTAGCAATTTAGGCTTAAGTATCAGCATCAAAAATAGAGTTAAACTGCCGATAAAATTATTTTTGCTAAATGAGTCAAAAGTGTATAGATTAATGAATAAATGGCCCTTGGCAATGAGAAACTATATTTAATCAATTTTCGTCTGTCTATTTCATAGAAAGTACAAGGCAACATTCTGTCAGTTTAAAATTTAACTTTTTCTTAAAAAAGAAGAAATAACAGCAGGCAGTAGAATATATCTTGATTAATTAATAGTTTACTAAACTATTTTTTGGAAGATACCGTCTCCTTGTCAGTAGTTTTGTATATTAATCAAATAATGAACTAAGTTGTAAATTATACAACTTTACTGTCAGACAGTCTGACCATAAAAACTTTAGCCTGCAAAAATTGTAAGTTGTAGGCAAGACAGTTTAGTTCATTTTATTTGTAAAGCTATAAAACTTGAAAGTATAATGCTGCCTTAGCTGTGAAGTGAAAGGCAGTAACTGATTCAAAACTTCTATCAAGAGGATTTTTGGGTGTGGTTAATTATCTAATTATGCTTCTTCTTAGAACTAGAGATAAGGATCTAGAAGTACAGACATTGCCTTTTATGAATGGGTTTTCATTAAACAGTAGTAACTATTGTATAAGTGCTTATCTAAATTATAGAGTATCTAGATTTAAGTTAAAGCTGTGTAGTCTGTCTTCTCGATTGTGAATTTCGGTTAGTTTAAATTCCAGTTTTCAGCATTAGCAGAAAGTAACTGGTATCTTAAAATATCTAAAAAAATGTGCCATAACGTATCGGCATAAGTGTGGTTGATGGTTCGATATTTGAAGGAGCTATGAGGTGGAAAACAATAAGTCGTTTCTGTGGCCAGAAGGAATATTAATTGCACTGCTTGCTTTAGGTGGTGTTTTTAGCCTTGCTTTCATGATGCTTCTAAGACCAAACGCTTCAGAGGCTCAAAGTAGACAAGGTATAGATATTAAAGATGTAACCGCAAACGTAGGAACTCAGCAGCGAATTGAGAAATTAAAGGCGGCGATGCTTACAAGTTGGCAGCAAGAAGCACAAACAAAAGGACTGTCTTACGCTCTACCGTCACGTTTTCAAGGGGCAGTAATTGAAGCGGCAAAACTCTCTCAGGGTGAAAAAGTAATTGCTCTCACCTTTGATGATGGCCCTTGGCCTGACACTACAGAGCAAGTACTAGGTATTCTGAAATCAAATAATATCAAAGGAACGTTTTTTGTTGTCGGACAGAACTTAAAAAATTTTCCAGAAATAGGAAAGAAAATTGTAACTGAAGGTCACGTTATTGCTAACCATACTTGGCATCACTGGTATCACTTCTTTAATCAACAAGCAGCAGCTTTTGAAATCGATCGCACAACAGACTTAATTTATCAAATCACAGGCGCTAAAACGAATCTATTCCGACCACCTGGTGGCATGTTGCACAATGGATTATCTGCTTATGCAAAAGGACAGAAGTATGCTGTGATTATGTGGTCGGCTGACTCCACAGACTATAAATTACCACCTGTACCAAAGTTGATCGATAACGTAATTAAAGATTCCAAACCTGGTGGTATTGTGTTAATGCATGATGGTGGTGGAAACCGTTCTAGAACTGTACAAGCTTTACCAGAAATTATTAGCAACTTTAAAAAGCAAGGCTATCGCTTTGTGACTATTCCAGAACTTTTAGAAATAGAAGATGCAGACCAAAAATTGCTTGCTAATAAAAAGCAATAATTATTAATTATGGTTATGTGGAAATCAGGCGATGTAATATTACCAATGCTTCTCACAATATTATTTTTTGCATCACCTTTTCCTCAACCACCAAGCACTCTAGAGTTATTAATAATTCTCGCGATAATATTTGGGTTACCTTTTTTTGGAGGAGCATTTGCTGAAATAGCTACTCTACTTATCACAAAGAAAAGCAATTTTTTATTGAAATATTTAGACTATTAATTGGTGCTATTGGAGGGCATGAAGGTCTAGTTATCGGGTTTATTATTCTTAAACCTGATTAATTTAAGAATTTAAATGGAATACTTAAAATAATTATTTATTTTTATCATGAAATACTTAAAATAATTATTAATTTGAGGAAAATTAATTTTACATTCTTGATTCCAGGTATGTTGGGGGCAATAGGTGCAAGTATAGCTATATTTACGATCAAAAAATTATTTCGCTAGCATAGCGTTCATAAATTCCTAAACTATCTCATGTAATATTTTTCTGTTTTTTTGTTGTAGAAGTATTCGTTTTTGGATTATCCTTTGGGATGTTCGGCGGAGCTATTACAAGAGTCTTTTTAATTAAAATTATCAAGCATACGCTGCTGTAAATCCCTGGTAGGCACAATTCATGAATTGTGCCTACTTTATTTTAATTACGATGTCTAATGACTAGTCACTAAACTGAACTCAGTTGTTTTTTTTGCGGAGCGGCTTCAGGGCTATCAGCTTCAGAAGGCGGAACCAATTGCCAGAATTTCGGTAAAAATTCTTGCCAGTTTTGCAGAATTTTCTTCGCCTTTGGTGAACCAGTGCGTTCGGCATGAGTTTGGATTAACTCTTGCAGTTGTCTTGCACCTGCTTCTGTAATCACCTGTTGAATTGTGACAATTTCCGGGTTAACTAAATCACGAAATGAGTCATCTTCATCTAAGAAATATGCCAGTCCGCCCGTCATTCCAGCAGCAACGTTGCGCCCTACTTTGCCGAGGACGACGATCGCACCACCAGTCATGTATTCACAGCAATGATCCCCAGCGCCTTCAATCACTGCGATGCCTTTGGAGTTTCTCACAGCAAATCGCTCTCCAGCTAAACCGTTGGCAAATAACACGCCACCAGTAGCACCATAGAGGCAGGTATTGCCAACTATGACGTTTTGTGATGCGTTATAGGTTGCATCCGTTGGAGGTTTGATGATGATTTCACCACCATGCATCCCTTTTCCTACGTAGTCGTTTGCTTCTCCTTCCAGTGTCAGAATTATGCCGGGGAGGTTGAATGCACCAAAGCTTTGTCCTACGCTACCTGTGAAGTTGAGATTAATTTGCCCCTCAAAGCCACTGTCACCATATTGAGAAGCGATCGCACCCGCTAATCTTGTACCTACTGTTCTGTCAGTATTGATAATAGGGTAAGTTTTGGTAACGGTAGACTGATCCCTAATTGCAGTCTGAATATCGGGATCGGCAAGGAACTTGTCATCCAAAACCACGCCGTTGCTATGGACTTCTTCATGCACTAACCAGCTACGATTGTCTCTGCTATCTGGCAGCTTCAGTAAGCAGTCCAGGTTTAGCGATCGCGTTTTGGTAAGTTTTGCCTCTTCGCGCAGTTTCAACAAATCTGCACGTCCAATGATTTCTGACAAAGAACGGTAGCCAAGTCGTGCTAACAAACTCCGCACTTCTTCGGCGATGAAGTAGAAGAAGTTGACAACCTTTTCCGGTATTCCGTTAAACCGCTTGCGGAGTTCTTCTTGCTGAGTGGCCACACCCACAGGGCAGGTATTCTTATGGCAAACTCGCGCCATGATACAGCCTTCAGCAATCATGGCGATGGAGCCGAAACCGAATTCTTCAGCACCCATCAATGCACCTATTACCACATCCCAACCACTCTTAAGTCCGCCATCTACACGTAAAATCACGCGATCGCGTAAACTATTTTCCATCAAAACCCGATGCACTTCGCTTAAACCCAATTCCCACGGCGAACCAGCGTGTTTAATCGAACTTAGTGGCGATGCACCTGTACCACCATCATGTCCAGAAATTTGGATGATATCAGCGTTTGCTTTAGCTACACCAGCCGCGATCGTGCCAATGCCAACTTCTGAAACTAGCTTTACTGATACCTTTGCTTTGGGATTAATTTGGTGCAGATCGAAAATCAGTTGTGCTAGGTCTTCAATTGAATAGATATCGTGGTGTGGTGGTGGCGAAATCAGCGTCACACCTGGCTTCGAGCGCCTTAACATCGCAATATATTGGCTCACCTTTGGCCCTGGCAGTTGTCCACCTTCTCCAGGCTTGGCACCTTGGGCAATTTTGATTTCAATTTGTTTGGCGTTGACTAGGTACTCTGGCGTGACACCGAAGCGTCCCGATGCAACTTGCTTAATGGCACTATATGCTTTATCCCCATTCCGCAATCCTTTTAAATGAGATAGGGTTGGCGAGTTACCAGACTCGTCTACATCATCTAGAACTTTATAGCGCACTGGGTCTTCGCCGCCTTCCCCAGAGTTAGATTTACCACCAATGCGATTCATGGCGATCGCTAAAGTTTCATGGGCTTCTCTTGACAAAGCGCCTAAAGACATCCCACCTGTGCAGAAACGCTTGACAATATCAGCTACTGACTCTACTTCTTCTATAGAAATTGGGGTACGCTCACCTTGGAAATCTAACAAGTCCCGCAATGCCGTTACTGGTCTGCCTTGGAGATGCTTTTTGTAAACTTCATAATGGTCGTAGTTTTTACCATCTAGAGCCTTATGCAGCGCCTTAACCATTTCGGGGCTATTCATGTGGTACTCGCCGCCAGGACGGTACTGCACAAAGCCCAGGTTTTCTAACTTCTTGGTCGTCAGTTCTGGGAAAGCTTTGGCGTGGAAAGAAAGTACTTCATCAGCGAGTTCGCTAACACTCAAACCACCCATACGGGAAGTCGTACCACGAAACCCTAGTTCGATTAAATCTCCACCAATGCCAATAGCTTCAAAAATTTGGGCTGCTTGATAGCTGGAGAGCAGAGAAATTCCCATCTTGGAGAGAATTTTCAGTAAACCTGACTCTACTGCTTTGCGATAGTTTCCTAAAGCTTCTTCTACATTGAGGGTCGGAAGTTTTTTCACCTCCATTAACTTTTGGGTTTTGGGATCGACGCACCAATCACGCACCGTATCTAAAGCCATATATGGGCAAACTGCACCAGCACCGTAGCCAATCAAACAAGCAAAGTGATGAGTACTCCAACATTGGGCAGTATTGACAATCAGGGATGTTTTCATTCGCAGCCCTTCTTGAATCAGGTGATGATGGACTGCACCCACTGCTAATAGAGGAGGAATGTATGTATCTTCTGGGTTGATACCGTCATTCCCCTTATCGCTTAAGATTAAAATCTTTGCACCCGCCCGAACTGATTCAGCTGCTTGTGCTTGTAAAGATTGGACTGCGGCTTTCAATCCTTCAGGGCCGGTGGCGATCGCAAATAAGGTTGACAACTCGGCTGTGGCAAATCCTGACAGCTTAATTGCCTCTAATTCACCATCTGTTAACACTGGCGATTCAAGTTTCAATCTCCGCGCATATTCTGCCTTGGGTTCTAATAAGTTACCCCGTTCACCCAGTTCGACTTTCAAAGACATCACTAGCTTTTCCCGCAGGGGATCAATCGCCGGGTTAGTCACCTGAGCAAAGCGCTGTTTGAAATAGTCATAAAGCAGGTGGGGTTTTGTTGACAGCACCGCTAAAGGAATATCATCCCCCATGCAGAAAGTCGGTTCTGAACCTGCGATCGCCATTTGCTGAATCACCATTTCTACATCTTCTGTGGTGTAGCCAAAGGCAGTTTGAAGTTGCAGCAAGGTTTGCTTGTCTATATTATGTGCGTGACCATTTTCAGTAGCCAGATGTCCATTTCCATTTCCATTAACATCTGATGGCTTACCACTAACAAGTTCTTTGAGTTCTTGTCGGTACTGTTGCAACCATTCTCCATAAGGATGCTGCTTGGCGATGCGCTGCTTAATCTCCCAATTCTTCAGTACTTCATGGTTGACTAAATCCACAGCAATCATTTGTCCTGGGCCGAGTCTACCTTTTTCGACAATATCGGCTTCTGGAAAGTCTACTACACCAGCTTCCGAAGCTACTACAATGTAGTCATCTTTAGTTATCAAGTAGCGGGCTGGTCTTAAACCATTACGATCTAGTGTTGCACCAACTTTTTTGCCATCGCTGAATACTAAAAGCGCTGGCCCGTCCCACGCTTCTTGCAGACCACTGTAATATTCGTAGAAATCAACAATTTCTGGGGAGTCTTTTAAAGAAGGTTGATTTTGGTAAGCCTCTGGAACCATAATCATTAAAGCTTCCAAGGGGCTGCGTCCAGAACATACTAGTAATTCCAGTACGTTATCTAGAGTTGCGGAGTCGCTGTTATCAATGTGAACTAATGGTTTCAGTTCCTTGATGCGATCGCTCCATACCGGATGATTCAGGCTAGCTTCTCGTGCCATCATCCAGTTGATGTTACCCAACAAGGTATTGATTTCGCCGTTGTGACCCAAAAGCCGCATTGGTTGAGCTAGGGGCCATTTTGGCATCGTGTTTGTACTAAAGCGGCGATGATACACAGCAAAGGCGCTTTTATAAACCGGATTTTTTAAATCTTGATAAAATTCTCCCAATACGGCAGAACGCACCATGCCTTTGTAAACAATTGTCCGGCTTGACAAAGAGCAGATATAAAATTCTTCTGAAATATTGCTTGCAACTTTACTAATTCGACGGCGGGTAATATACAACTGTCGTTCTAATTCATCGCCACTTTTGTCAACAGAAGCTAACAAAACTTGTTCAATCTGGGGTTGATTTTCTTTTGCTTGTACACCCAGTAAATCAGATTGCACTGGCACTACTCGCCAGCCCAGTACAATCAATTTTTCTTCAGTTGCTACTTGCTCAACTGCCACCCTAGCTTTTTGTGCTGCTTCCTGGTCTTGTGGTAGAAATATCATCCCCACAGCTATATTATTGATGGATGGAAATTCCTTCCCCCTTTCGGCAAAGTCTTGTTGGAACAAATCCCAAGGGATAGCTGTCAAGACTCCAGCACCATCACCAGAGTCTCGATCGGCGCTACAACCTCCCCGGTGTTCTAAGCAGGTTAAAGCAGCTAAAGCTTTTTCGACAATTTCGTGGCTGGTATGATTCTCACGATGAGCAATAAAACCTACACCACAGGCATCTCGTTCTTCTACTAACCACTTTTGCCCCTGATAGGTATCTCTTGAGTTTATATTCGCTGTGATTTTCTGGTCTTGATTCATTGGTTGATTATTCATACCCTGTTCCTGAAGTATTGAGTTACCAATTTTGCCACTACTTATGAGAAAAAATTTCTAAATTTCACGATGGAGAAATATATAAGCAGCGAAATTTAGGGAAAAAAAATTTTAACTTCGGTTTTGCTTTCTTAGTTTCCCCGTGTTAAAATAGTTGCGTATTTTTTATGTATTTATGCGGTGTTAGACAACGTTACTCCCGCCAAGACATGATTTTTGCCCTGACAGTTTCTTTTTTATATTGTGAAGCTAAGTATTTTCTCAATTCCCTTTTTCCAGATGCACGGTAGCTACTCATAGAGCCTATTGCGGCTCACCTGAAACAAAACTAAAAGCTGTCCTATGTTTTAAAGCCAAACTCATCCTGAGCCTGCAATAAAATCAGCGTATTACAATATATACCCATTTGACAATTCCCAAATATTGTTATTGTCTGGAGTTTCTCTGCTTACCAGCTGACACATATATTACTATTAACTAGACCTCACTGAAATAGCAACATTCAGTCAGGATCGAATATCTTAATCTAGTTTTGATAACCAATACTACCGTGTATAGTCTGGTTAGAATTAGTGCCAGTTAAAACACTTGATTGCAGTGGCTTTAGCTTCTAAATTCGTTTGTTTTAAAAGATATAACTAGCCAATATATAGGATAACATCTTTTATAAGAAATAAAGTCATGTTATCTTTATATTTCCGAATAATTAGTTAGTTTATACGTTGGGTAATATTTTTCAAAAGTAACTAGTAAATTATGGTAAAAATGCCGAGTTGTTGCCAATTAGGGATTAGCGTTGGCAGAGCCATCGCCAAGGGCGAACGCAGATTTTTTCGGGCTACGGTGTCACCAATACTTTTAACAGTACTGTGCTTAACGAGTACCTGTGCTACCAACGCCCAGGAGTCGAACACCAAACAAATACCAATTTCCCAGTCACCTGCACCACCTTTAACAGGGGTGGCATCCTTTGGTAATCAAATTTCTCTTAATGGTCGTACTTTACCAGGAACTTGGTTGCAGCGACCTGGAAAATCTGGTCAGGTGACAACTCATCTCAGCGATGGGGTATTCAGGCAATTAATTGGAGTAAATTTCTTAAGCAGTAGTAACTCAGCGAAGCAACCAATACAGTGGTTTTCATCGGTGACAAAGCCACTGGTTTTATCCACCAGGCTACTAGGAGCATATCGCTACCTTGATATTAGCAATTTCGCTCAAACATCTGGATGGGAAATCCGAACCAATGGCAACACCTTGGTGATTGCTACCCCAAAAACGCAAGTCACAAATATTGTTCAGAGTCAGCAACTTTCAGACGCGAGTGTTAATCCTTTGCAACAGGCTCGGATTCTTGTGAATTTAGATCGTCCAACTCCTTGGCAAGTAGCACAAGGAGGAGCGATCGCAAAACTGCAAACTCCATCCTCCGATCCAGACACGCCAACTCTCAAACCCACTACACCGCCAAATCGAGAGTGGACAATTACCCTGGATGGAATAGCCGATCCTGTTTTGATAGAACGCTATACCCCCCAGCCAGCAGTACCACCAGCATTACTGCCAAATTTACTCAAACAATTATTACCAGTTACACCAACACAACCAATACCACCAGCCCCCGATCCACTAATTCAAAAAGTGGAGGTGGTGAAAAACCAAACTATTATTAGTTTGAGCGTTCCCTTTGGTCTATCGCCTCAAGTTAGTACTGTCCCTAACCCCAATCGCCTCATTATCGATATTCGACCCGATCCTTTAGAAGAACGAGATATTACTTGGGCTCCGGGATTACGCTGGCGACAAAATTATGTCAACTTAGGCACAGAACGCTTTCCAGTGGTCTGGTTAGAAGTTGATCCCCGCAAATTTGGGCTAACACTGAAACCTATGTGGGCTAGCCCTAATGGACTTGCTGGTACTGCTCCCTTAATTCAAACAGCCCAACGTTACTTAGCAGTAGCTGGAATTAACGGTGGTTATTTTAACCGCAATAACAGATTGCCATTGGGTGCGATTCGTCGGGATAATCAGTGGTTATCAGGCCCTATTCTTAACCGAGGTGCGATCGCTTGGAATGATTCAGGCCAATTTTACTTCGGTCGTCTCACCTTAGAAGAAAGTTTAATTACTGCAAATAACCAGCGCTTACCAATTCTGTTTCTTAATAGTGGCTATATCCAAAGTGGCATTGCCCGTTACACACCAGCTTGGGGAGCAACTTACACACCCTTGACGGATAACGAAATTATCCTAGTGGTACAAAAAGACCAAATTACTCAACAGTTACCAGGTGGCAAAGTTGGTGGGACGGCCGTTCCCATTCCCCAGGATGGCTACCTGCTAACTTTACGCGCTAACGCTGCTAGTGCTGCTTCACAGTTACCCATTGGAAGCGCAGTGAGTATTTCCAGCAGTACTACTCCCACTGATTTTAGTCGTTATCCCCACATTATCGGAGCAGGCCCCCTATTAATCCAAAATCGCCAAATTGTCCTTGATGCCAAAGCCGAAAAATTCAGCAATGCCTTTATTGCAGAAAAGGCTATTCGTAGCGGCATTTGTACAACTGCAACAGGCACACTGATGATAGCTGCCGTGCATAATCGTGCCGGCGGTTATGGGCCAACATTGGCAGAACATGCCCAACTGATGCAACAAATGGGCTGTGTAGATGCCTTAAATTTGGATGGGGGTAGTTCTACCAGCCTTTACTTAGGAGGACAACTACTCGACCGATCGCCTAGTACTGCTGCTCGTGTTCATAATGGAATTGGTATTTTCTTGAAACCACGATGATTAGGGAATGGAGAATGGGGAATGGGGAAGCAGGGGAAGCAGAGGAAGCAGGGGGAGAAAGAATAAAGAACTAATACCCAATTCCCAATCTTTTTTTAAAGCTTAGAACAAGCTATCATTTTGCTTGATGAAGACTTGGTGTAGATACAACACTTTTAGGAGTGATGATTTACACCGTCACGTTTGATTTTGTTATGTTTATCAAGGTGCGGCAAAATTGCTGGTTTTCAACGTTGCAAAATAGCGCCAGATTTTTTATCAATAGTTAAGAGTACTAACGGTTTGTTATGTCTTCAAATGAGGTAACTATGGCTAGATATCAAGAAACTACACAGACTGAAACTCTACACCTACCTTCAAATATCACTTCCAGAGGAATTGCTGCAACTGAGTTACGTCCTTGGGGTGCTTTTACAGTCTTAGAAGAAGGGCGCGGATACAAAATCAAGCGCATTGAAGTTAAGCCCGGACACCGCCTCAGTTTACAAATGCACCACCACCGCAGCGAACATTGGATTGTCGTCTCTGGTACAGCTAGGGTGACTTGTGGTGAGCAAGAAGTACTACTGAGCAATAATGAGTCAACTTATGTACCCCAATGTACATCTCACCGTTTAGAGAATCCTGGCGTGATTCCCTTAATATTAATTGAAGTGCAAAATGGCGAATACTTGGGAGAAGATGACATTATTCGTTACCAAGATGACTATGCCCGTACTAAGGATTAAAACTCTAATCTAAAAACTGAATACATTTCTTGTGCAAACCGTCTTTGCGAACCACTGCACCCCAGAAGTCCCTACCTAGTTAAGGTAAGGACTTCTGCTTGTTGTGCTATAAATGTAGTAATAGCGATCGCGCTCATAACTTTGGTAATTTGGAATTTTCGAGAAGTAAGAGTTAACCCATCTGTCTGTAAAATGAAGATGGGGTATTCAATTGCAAAAACCGAGTTCCATGATTCATTTGAGTCAAGCAGCCGCAAGTGAAATTGGGCGGATAAAGTCCAAGCAGCAGCCAAATGTTTTGTTTCGATTGGCAGTAAAACCAGGTGGTTGTTCTGGATTCTTTTATGATATGTCGTTCGATGAAGCAATAAAAGTTGGCGACCAGGTTTTTGACTTGGATGAGATTCAAGTAGTCATAGATGCTACAAGCTTAAATTACCTCAACGGTTTGAGGGTAGATTATTCAGAAGACCTAATGGGTGGTGGTTTTCGCTTCCACAACCCCCAGGCGATCGCAACCTGTGGCTGTGGCAATTCCTTTTCTACAACTAATCACTAATTAGCCATATTTTGCTAATAATAAAGGAAAAATTAAAATTGACATAAAAGCCTAAAAAACGATATAATCAGGATTTGTTAAAACTTAGACATATAAGCAGCTTTACGCGCTGTAACTCATGCCAACAATACAGCAGCTAATACGTACCGAGCGCGAACAAGCGCGTCAGAAAACCAAGTCCCCGGCTCTGAAACAATGCCCTCAACGTCGGGGAGTTTGTACCAGAGTATACACGACCACACCAAAGAAGCCTAACTCAGCTTTACGCAAAGTAGCAAGAGTCAGACTTACATCTGGATTTGAAGTTACAGCTTACATTCCAGGAATTGGTCACAACTTACAAGAACACTCAGTTGTGATGATTCGTGGCGGTCGGGTTAAGGATCTACCAGGCGTGAGATACCACATTATCCGTGGCACCCTAGATACAGCCGGAGTCAAAGACCGTAAACAAGGGCGTTCCAAGTATGGAACCAAGCGTCCAAAAGCAGCAGCGAAAAAATAGGATTAGGCGATTAATCGCACCCAAGACGATTAATCGTTTACCTTAAAAACGCTCAAGGACAAAAAACTATCAGGGTCTGTGTTCTAAGAGCAGTTATGAAAGCTGCTCAAGTCTGTTAAAAAAAATCAAGCAAGCTACACCTACACTAAGCGAGCAAGTGTAGAAGTTCTGAGGAGAAGGCTGTAACCCACAGCATAATTCTCGTCTGAACATTAAGGTTTAGAATCTTGTCACCGTGAGTATTTAGTTGCAGGTAGCAAGTCAATGAATTTTAGATTTTAGATTTGCAATTTTGGATTGGTCGAACCCACAAGGGGATGAGGCTTACAGACTTTTGATTTTTTCCAATCCTTGTGGTCGGAACGTCTACCAAAAATTCTAATCCAAAATTGGAAGTCAATAGGTCAGCCTTGCTGCAACAGTCGAAAACAAAATTGAAAAAGTCTGAGGGTTGGGTTCCACAGGTTTTGGTTTCCGGTGTCTGATAGCATATAATTTCGTTGCCAAATTCCGAATTAAAGGTGAAGTATGTCTCGTCGTGGTGTTATTCAAAGGCGCCCAGTTCCGTCTGACTCTGTATATAACAGTCGCCTTGTGAGCATGATTATCAGGCGGATCATGCGTCATGGCAAAAAATCACTTGCCGCCCGAATTGTTTATGAAGCATTGAAAACTATTGAAGAACGCACTGGTAACGGTGCTTTAGAAACCTTTGAAAGAGCAGTGCGAAATGCCACGCCTTTAGTAGAAGTAAAAGCTCGGCGAGTAGGTGGAGCAACCTACCAAGTACCAATGGAAGTGCGTACAGAACGGGGTACTACCCTAGCACTGCGTTGGTTAGTGCAATATTCCCGGTCTAGACCAGGCCGGACAATGGCAAGTAAATTGGCAAATGAGTTAATGGATGCTGCCAACGAAACTGGCAATGCGATTCGGAAACGCGAAGAAACGCACCGGATGGCAGAAGCTAACAAAGCATTTGCTCACTATCGTTATTAAGTAAAAAAGCGATATATCGCCTTGCCCAAGCGGTATATCGTGGATTTACAAAAACAAAGACGGTTTTCCGTAAAAGTATAGAATCTTAACAAAGAGTAATATACAAGATATCATGAGGCAAAAACTATAGGAGGTAGCTGTGGCACGCACGATCCCGCTAGACAAAGTACGCAACATTGGTATTGCGGCGCATATAGATGCGGGCAAAACAACAACAACAGAGAGAATATTATTTTACTCTGGGATAATTCATAAAATTGGCGAAGTTCATGAAGGAACTGCCGTCACAGACTGGATGGAGCAAGAGCGGGAGCGGGGAATTACCATTACTGCGGCTGCTATCAGTACCAGCTGGAAAGATCATCAAATTAACATTATCGATACTCCGGGTCACGTAGACTTCACAATTGAAGTTGAGCGTTCCATGCGCGTGTTGGATGGCGTAATCGCAGTATTTTGTTCTGTGGGCGGCGTGCAACCGCAGTCTGAGACAGTGTGGCGGCAAGCAGAACGCTACAAAGTTCCTCGGATCGCCTTTATCAACAAGATGGATCGCACCGGAGCGAACTTTTATAAAGTTCACGATCAAATCCGCGATCGCTTGCGGGCGAATGCGATCGCCATTCAACTACCGATTGGTAGTGAAAACGACTTCCAAGGTATCGTTGACCTAGTAGGACAACGTGCGTACATTTACGCCAACGATCAAGGAACCGATATCCAGGAAACCGATATCCCGGAAGAATTGCAAGCGCAAGTAGACGAATTCCGCACCAAGCTCATAGAAGCCGCAGCAGAAACCGATGATGCTCTGATGGCCAAGTACTTCGACGGCGAAGAACTTACAGAACAGGAAATTCGGACTGCCCTGCGTAAAGGCACAATTGCGGGGACGATTGTACCAGTACTTTGTGGTTCGGCATTCAAAAACAAAGGCGTGCAGTTAATGCTGGATGCTGTTATCGATTACCTGCCAGCGCCAAGTGAAGTACCGCCAATTCAAGGCTTACTGCTCAATGGCGATACTGTTGAGCGGCGGGCTGATGACAACGAACCCCTAGCGGCTCTGGCATTCAAAATTATGGCTGACCCTTACGGTCGCCTGACATTCGTTCGCGTTTATTCTGGTGTCCTGAAAAAGGGCAGCTACGTTCTCAACGCTAGTAAGAATAAAAAAGAACGGATTTCCCGCTTAGTTCTCATGAAAGCAGACGATCGGCAAGATGTCGATGAACTGAGAGCGGGCGATCTAGGAGCAGCTTTGGGATTGAAAGATACCTTGACAGGTGACACACTCTGTGATGATGGATCGCCAGTAATTCTGGAATCTCTATTCATTCCTGAGCCTGTAATCTCGGTGGCGGTTGAACCCAAAACCAAGAACGACATGGACAAGTTGTCCAAGGCTCTGCAATCTCTTTCAGAAGAAGACCCTACCTTCCGTGTCCGCGTCGATCCCGAAACAAACCAAACCGTGATCGCCGGGATGGGAGAGCTACACCTAGAAATTCTAGTAGACCGGATGTTACGAGAATTCAAGGTGGAAGCGAATGTAGGTGCGCCACAAGTAGCTTACCGAGAAACAATTCGGAAAGCTGTGAACAAAGTTGAAGGCAAATTCATCCGCCAAAGTGGTGGTAAAGGTCAATACGGTCACGTTGTGATCAATTTGGAGCCTGGAGAACCCGGTACTGGCTTTGAATTCGTTTCCAAAATTGCCGGCGGTACAGTACCTAAAGAGTACGTTGGCCCCGCAGAACAAGGGATGAAAGAAAGCTGCGAATCCGGTGTTCTAGCTGGATATCCATTGATTGACGTTAAAGCGACGTTAATTGATGGGTCATACCACGATGTAGACTCTTCAGAAATGGCTTTCAAAATCGCTGGCTCAATGGCGATGAAAGAAGCTGTACTGAAAGCTTCACCTGTCATCTTAGAACCTATGATGAAAGTTGAAGTTGAAGTTCCTGAAGACTATATGGGTAACGTCATTGGCGACCTCAACACTCGTCGAGGGCAGATTGAAAGCCAAAGCACCGAAAAGGGACTTGCTAAGGTAACATCTAAAGTTCCACTGGCAAGTATGTTTGGCTACGCCACTGATATCCGGTCAAAAACCCAAGGTCGGGGTACCTTCACGATGGAGTTCAGCCACTACGAAGAGGTGCCTCGCAGCGTAGCTGAAACTATCATTGCAAAAAGCAAAGGGAACGCTTAGTTAAAATAAGGAAATGAGCATTCATGGCACGCGCAAAGTTTGAAAGAAATAAACCCCACCTCAATATCGGTACTATTGGCCACGTTGACCACGGTAAAACCACGTTAACAGCAGCCATCACTATGACCTTGGCGGCTCTTGGTCAAGCTACAGCTAAAGGCTACGACCAAATCGATAACGCGCCAGAAGAAAAAGCACGGGGTATTACCATCAATACCGCTCACGTTGAGTATGAAACCGAAAATCGGCACTATGCTCACGTAGACTGTCCAGGCCACGCTGACTATGTGAAGAACATGATCACTGGCGCTGCTCAGATGGATGGAGGTATCCTCGTAGTAGCTGCTACTGATGGCCCTATGCCCCAAACCCGCGAACACATTCTGTTAGCAAAACAGGTGGGCGTTCCCAGTCTGGTTGTATTCTTGAACAAAGAAGACTTGATGGATGACCCAGAACTCTTGGAACTAGTAGAACTAGAACTCAGAGAACTGTTAAGCAGCTATGACTTCCCTGGCGATGATATCCCCATTGTTAAAGGCTCTGGTCTACAAGCTCTCGAAGCAATGACCAAGAATCCTAAGACCAAAAAAGGTGAAAATCCTTGGGTAGATAAAATCTACGACTTGATGGATGCTGTGGATTCCTTTATCCCCACTCCTGAGCGGGATGTTGATAAACCCTTCTTGATGGCAGTAGAAGACGTGTTCACCATCACAGGTCGCGGTACTGTGGCTACTGGACGGATTGAACGCGGGAAAGTCAAGGTTGGCGATACTGTCGAGCTAATTGGTCTCAAAGACACTCGGACTACCGCCGTCACCGGGATTGAGATGTTCAAGAAGAGCCTCGACGAGGGTCTGGCTGGAGATAACGCTGGTGTACTACTGCGTGGTCTCAAGAAAGAAGATATCGAGCGCGGTATGGTAATAGCCAAACCAGGTTCAATTACACCTCACACTCAATTTGAAGGTGAAGTGTACGTCCTAACAGAAAAAGAAGGTGGTCGTAAGACTCCATTTTTCGCTGGCTACCGTCCCCAGTTCTATGTACGGACAACCGATGTAACTGGTACTATCAAAGCCTACACCTCTGATGATGGCAAAGAAGTAGAAATGGTGATGCCAGGCGATCGCATCAAGATGACAGTAGAATTGATCAACGCGATCGCTATTGAACAAGGAATGCGCTTCGCTATCCGCGAAGGTGGACGTACCATCGGTGCTGGTGTCGTCTCCAAAATTATCAAATAGCACCTTTTCGCTCATAACAAAGGAGCAGAGATGGTATAATTCCTCTCTGCTCCTTTCTCTTCCCTCTATAAATAAGGTAATAGGTTACAGGGGACAGTTGATAGTTTTCTGTAACCTTTACCCTGTAACCTTTAACCTTGTAAATAATCCCCTAATTACGCAGAACCTGGAAAATTAAAGATGGCAACTCTACAGCAGCAGAAAATTAGAATTCGCTTACAAGCCTTTGACCGACGTTTATTAGATACATCTTGCGAGAAGATTGTAGACACAGCTAACCGCACCAACGCTACAGCCATAGGCCCAATTCCTTTACCTACAAAACGCCGGATTTATTGTGTGCTGCGATCGCCTCACGTAGATAAAGATTCACGGGAACACTTTGAAACTCGTACTCATCGCCGGATTATTGACATTTACCAGCCTTCTTCTAAGACTATAGATGCCCTGATGAAATTGGATCTACCATCGGGTGTAGATATTGAAGTAAAACTTTAATTAGTCATTTGTCATTAGTCATTTGTGGTCATTTGTGAATAAACAAAGGACAAAAAACAAAGGACAACTGACAAATAACATTAGTATAAATACTTACGTAGCCTTGAGAAATATATCTCAGGGCTTTTATTTAGCTGGGAAACAAATGATAGAATATAGACAAAATACGGGAAAAGCAGAGAAAAAGAAATTTTAAAGATTAAGTTTATACCGAGGTAACAATGACATCATCTTCTAAAATTGCAGTTCGTGAACTACCTCTGTTCCCGTTACCTGAAGTAGTTCTGTTTCCTACTAGACCATTGCCTCTGCATATCTTTGAATTTCGCTACCGAATCATGATGAACACGATTTTGGAGAGCGATCGCAGGTTCGGTGTTTTGATGTTCGATCCAGTCAAAGGTACAATTGCAAATACTGGTTGCTGTGCGGAAATCGTTCATCACCAAAGGCTGCCAGACGATCGGATCAAGATGTTGACTTTAGGGCAGCAAAGATTTCGTGTATTAGAGTATGTTCGTGAAAAGCCATATCGGGTTGGTTTAGTTGAGTGGATTGAAGACCAAACACCGACTAAAGATTTGCGTCCTTTGTCAACTGACGTAGAACAACTACTGCGAGATGTTGTGCGTCTATCAGGTAAATTAACCGAACAAAATATCGAACTCCCAGAAGATTTGCCCGATTTACCAACAGAGCTATCTTATTGGGTAGCCAGTAATCTTTATGGTGTTGCCGCAGAGCAGCAGTTATTGCTAGAAATGCAAGATACTGCAACTCGTTTAGAGCGGGAAGCAGAGATCTTAACTTCTACTCGTAATCACTTGGCAGCTCGCGCTGTTCTCAAAGACACATTTAATGAAAAGTGATGAGTGAGAAGTAGAGACGTGAAAAATCTGTGTCTGTACAGCAGTTAGTAGTTAGGAAGAAATAACAAAAAATAATTTATATTCCCTAAATGATAACTGATAACTCCTAACTTCTCAAGTAAGAGCGCCGATCGGCAAAATATTGTAAGCGCCAAGAATTTTTAAAATCTCTGTGTGGATAGTTAATTCTGCTAAAGCAGATTGCATTTTTGTTTCCTTGACATCTGCTTCTAAATCCATGAAAAATAAATATTCGCCTAGCGATCGCTTCGTCGGACGAGATTCAATCCGGCTGAGGTTAATTCCTAATTGAGCAAATATTTGCAAAGGTTTGAGTAATGCTCCGGGTGTGTTGGCAGGCATACTAAAAGCTAGCGATGTGTGACTCGTAGGTGTTGTTGATGCTTGATATCCAGCGTCCCCCTCACCCTGACTTACTACCCAAAAACGAGTACAGTTTCCTGGATAGTCGTTAATACCAGTGGCAAGTATAGGCAGGTTGTAGAGTTGAGCGGCTCTACTAGAAGCGATCGCTGCTGTTGTCGTCTCTTGCTCTAATCGCTGTAGTGCTTCAGTTGTAGAATTGCTGGGAATAATCTGTACAGTCGGCAGAAACCGCTCTAACCATCCTTGACATTGTGCCAAAGCCTGCGGGTGAGAGTAAACAGTTTTAATCTTATCTAAGCCTGACGCACAGGAGATTAAGGTATGGACAATGGGTAATACCAAACCCAGCTGAATCCGCAAACTGTCTAACTGCCACAGTGTATCTAGCGTCATAGTCACACTCCCTTCAATAGAATTTTCTACCGGCACAACAGCTAGGTGAGCTTGACTATCAGCAACGGCGTGTAGTGACTGTGAGATGGTGGGATAGGGACATAAGGTAGCTTCAACTCCCTTATTTTTAGTCAACCAGTTGACATAAAGAACAGCTGCTTGTTCTGCGTAAGTGCCGGGAGGCCCTAAATGTGCGATCGATAAAGTCATGCTTTTAGCCTTGAGTTGCGAGTTTAATACGTAAAATAGAGATTATGATATTTTGGGTTTAGCAAATATAAAATATATTCGATATCTATTCTTAATAAAGACTGTTATCTCTAAAATTTACGCACTAACACCTTTTTTTTGTGAAGCTGCGCCAAATATTCCTTTGCTTCTTATTTCTTCCTTCCTTTCCCGGATTTCTCACAAAGCCTGAGAAAAGAGGAGTCAAAAACTGCCAAAATGTCTATTGCACATGAATTCCAGCAGTTTTAAGCATGACCCCT
>NZ_JBALDK010000056.1:0-17303 GCF_036917455.1 Nostoc sp.
GATGGCAATGCCCGTCCTGACCTGGTAAGTGCAGTAGCCCACACTGATGCTAGCATCGGTATGATTTTGAATGAACTGAAAAAGAAAGGATTAGACAGTTCAACTTTGGTGATTTTGACCGCCAAGCACGGACAAAATCCAGTTCAAGATCCGACTGTTGGTTTGAGCAGTACATTTGATAGTGTTACTGGGGAAGCTGGTGGTGATGGAAACCTAACTGCTGTTGCTGCTCTGTTAGTAAGAAACGGCATCCAGGTTGCTTCTGAGCGAGGTCAAGATACTTCATCGCTGATCTTTTTGAAAAATCCATCTGATGTCCGAAAAGCATTAGCCCTGCTGAAATCCAAAAATTACTCATTTGATACTGCTGTTGATAAAGTCAGCGATCCCACAGGAAATACTTTATTTTCAACTGAGGATGCTGCTGCTCAGGGGAAAGTATTGTATGGTCAGAGCATTATCAATGCCGGATTGGGAGATCCAAGGACAAACGACCGCACCCCTGACATTATTGTTCCACTCAAAACTGGCTATTTCTTTGGTAATGCTACCAAGAAGCGTGCAGAGCATGGTGGATTTACTAATGCTGATACCCACGTAGCCTTAGTTGTTGGTAGCACTGGATTTTCCCGTAATCTCCAAGGTAAAACTATCAGTCAAACCGTTTCTACCACCCAAATTGCTCCAACTACATTACAGGTTCTAGGTTTAAGTCCTCAACGACTGCAAGGTGTTCAGATTGATAGAACCCAGACATTACCACTGGACTGTAGGGACTTGGAAATAGAAAAATACCGAATAGATAAAGACCGCAGGGAGTACGAGGAATAAAAAAACAAATGAAGAAACTGATGTGGTATTTAACACATCAGTTTCTAGTACCTGCGCTTAAAGCGAATCGGTATACTGCAAAGATCGCAAAACTTGTATCTCCTCAATAGTTCAGGATAAGCAAGCAATTATTCTTCTTGCCACGATCTACCAAAGGTATGAAGAGAAAATTTGTTGCGGATACATGGTTGCAAAAAAAGATGATTTGAGTCTCTGAAAATCGGTTTATACAGCATATACAAACATCATGATCCCAATTCAATACTTACAGCCTCCAGCAATTACATCTGACTACTCCTGGCCCATAGTCAAAATAGCTGATGATTGGAACAAGGATGATAAATGTTCTAATTCAGATCGCCTGATTATTTCTGGCAGTACTTATGCAGCTACAGCTAGTACCGTAACTGTCGGTCAGACACTTCCGGGTGGGGGTATAGCGATCGCAAACGGCACTTATCCAGACGTTTTCAACAATGATACAGTTGATAGCAGCTTTGGCATCACTTCGCCAATTTTCCTCCAGGAAATTACTACTTGTGGCAGAGATATCCGTACAATGTACGTCGATCCTAGTGTCATTACTACCAGTTTTCCATCCAAATCGGAATTAGCCTTAAATCTCACACCCGACGGCAAAGGGCTGACTTTCATGGGTTACGTTAGCCCAATCAACCAGCTCGACGTGTCAAACTCTAACACGCCCGGGATTATCGAACCGGGCAACCCAGTGACAACAACTCCTACCTATAGGGCAGTAGCACAAATCAACTTTGATGATGCACACTTTATCTCTCACCGTTTTCTTACCCCCAAGGTAACTACAACCAACGCATATCCCGGGAACAATGGTCGTGCAGGTATACTAGGTTCAAACGGCTTGTACTACACTGTGGGTAATGCTGGTAATGGCAACGGATCACCATCCGTCACAGCTGCGGCAGGTGTGCAGATTGTCATTCCTGGTAAAAACGCGACTCCATCAACTCCTGGCACAAATCAGGTAGGATCATTCAACATTACTCAATATGGCTACACAGCCGACAAGACTGCCAAAGACAACAATTTTCGAGGCGAGACTATTTTCAAAAACACCTTATATGTAACAAAAGGTAGTGGTAGTAACGGAATAAATACTGTGTACCAGGTCGGTAACGCAGGTAGGTTACCAACCCGCGCCAATGCAGCTAATACACCAATTACTATCCTGCCTGGCTTCCCCACGAACCTTGCTAAGATCGGCAAGAACTTGAATGGAACTGTCCAACCCATCTACTATCCCTTTGGTATTTGGTTTGCCAACTCAACCACGCTGTATGTTGCCGATGAAGGCGACGGTATTGCTGCTGATGCCGCAACCAGCACTACCGCAGGTCTTCAGAAGTGGAGTTTGGTAAACGGCATCTGGCAATTGGACTACGTTTTGCAAAAAGGTTTGAATCTTGGTCAGCAATACACCGTAGCTGGTTTACCTGCTGCTGACAATCCTGCAACAGATGGTCTTCGCAATCTGACAGGCCAAGTCAATCGTGATGGCACTGTCAGATTGTATGCAGTAACTTCGACCATTAGCAGCAGTGGCGATCAAGGAGCAGATCCAAACCAAGTGGTTGCCATCACTGATAGACTTTCCAACACAACAGCTACGCAGGCAGCGTCTCAACAGTTCCACGTTATCCTTGCCCCTAAGTTTGGTCAAGTCTTGCGTGGTGTATCTTTTGCCCCAACTAACAAGGAGAAAGAGGGGTCTAGGGAGGACTTTAAACGAGAACATTAACCTAATAGTTCACCAACCCAAAATTGCACTTGTGGAGGCTGGCAGAGGGGAAAGGACTTATATAAGTCTCTCATCTGCACAAGTGCAGACCACCATGCAAAGTTTGCTTGGCAGACTGTTAACCTTGAGCATCGAAAAATTGCGAATTGCTCTCCTGACAATTGTTTTGGTCAATCTCCTAAAACCAGAATCACAAAAGTACCAGGGATAATACTTGGTCGAGATCGCACCTGCCCTGCGACGGGGGTGGACTTTACTTGAAACTTAGCTGTGTCCAAATATAACTTATGAGTCTTCAAATCTAACGCCATTGTCCGCGCTCCTGGCTGAGTTACAACGTTATTCACAATACTAAATTTATTGGCAGAGTCTTCATGTACCACTGTCAGTGAACCTTCACCGTTTGAACTGAAAGCTAATCTAGTCACTAAGTCATAAGCAATTGCATCCGTCCTCTTGCCAATTGGCAGTGTAGCTTTAATACTTCCTGTATTTGCGTCCACTACACTCATCAGTTGGTTTGTGCAACCGATGAACAAACGTTGATGCTGTCTATCTATTGCGATACCAGTTGGTTCTGAGCAAGGTTTGAGCGCCCAATGTCCCTTTACTTGGAGATTAGTAGCATTGATTGCGACAACTTCGTTTTTGTCCTCTAAATTCACGAAAATCCGCCCTGAGTCATCAGCGGCAGCAAATTCTGGTTTGCCACCTAAAGCGATTGTCCCTAGAACTTTAGTAGTTTTGGCATCAAAAACAGTTGCCGTGTTGCTGTTGCCGTTAAAAGTGAAGACTTTTTTGGACATAGGCTCATAGACAATTGCATCTGGGTTAGAACCAGTTTTTACTTCTCCTATAACTTGTAATGTTTTTAAATTGAAAACAGTAGCTGTTGCCGTCTTACCATTACTAATAAAGCCACGATTTAATTCTGGGGCAATGGCAACCCCATGTACTCCAACAGTATGAGGAATTTCGCCTACAACCAACCCAGTATCAACATTTAATACTGTTACCCTTGTAGAGCGCGTAATATATAGGCGACGGGCTGAACTATCCAATGTTAGATAATCCCATCGTCCTTCTCCACCTAAAGGTATTTTTTTTATGATGTGGTAGTTCGGAGTTGGTAATGTGCCACTAATTACCCCATTGTGAAAGCAAAAGCTCAAACCGGAGATGAATACAGAGGCAATACCTCTGCCAACCCTACGAGAAAGTATGGTGTTCAAAATATATTCCTTTTACAATTATTTTTCGGATATTACCAAACTTCGATTGTATTGGGAGCAGTGCCTCAAAGTCAGCTGCTAAAAATTAGGGGGATAAATGAATGGCACGCTTGTTTTCACCAAATTCATAAGGTATAAGGATCTCTAGGATGTGAGGGGGTAGGGGATATTGGTCAAAAAATAAGAACTAAATACGAGGTTGTTGAATCATCTCTTTTCAAAAACCTCCTTTGTTTTTACTAGAACGTCAACGGCGGGGCTTCTCTCAAGCAATACAACACTACTTTGATGCTGAATTTTTTCCCAATATTCATTAGAAATCCATTTCATAATTATTTCTAGTAACCAGGGAAATTTGATCCCTCGGTTGAGTCGGTGTAACTCTTTCCATGCAGATACAGATTTTGCAACTTTCCAATTATACTGTTGAAAAAATTCTGCCCCTTGCTCTGGAGCAAATAACAAGGTTTTATTTCCATTCGCAAAATATTGGTCGAAAATTTTTCGAGCGTAAACTTGATCGTAGTGCTTCAACGCTAACGATGATTCCAATTCAAATAGCCACCAATTCAGATGAGATTGCTCATAAATATCAGTTGCAAGTAATGCTACTTGGGTTTCGTGTAGATATGATAGCAACCCTTCTGTGATCACTAGAGCCTGTCTTGCTACAAGATTAATCTCTGAAAAAAAAGTCTTTCTCAATGCCAGGTTGGTAATATCGAGTTTGACACGCTCAAGCCAACACAAAGGTTGCTGGTCTTTAAGTAATTGTTCTTTGTAAGCAATGATTTCCGGCAGGTCAACTTCAATCCAACGAAGCGATGCACAAAAAGGTAATCGATAGGGTCGAGTATCTAACCCCGCAGCCAGATTGATTACAGTGTCAATCTTTTTTGACTTAACTAACTGTAAAATTAAGTTATCAATAACATAGGTGCGGATGGCGATCGCATTTGTAATTTTGTCTTTATCCCCTATAACTTCAACAAACATTTCACCTTTTCCACCAGCTAACACACGCGCTAATGGCTCTTTAAATAGTGCATCTACACGTTCGCTTTCCAATGCGCGATACATTGCCACTAGATACGCAGTTTCCGCAAGATTTATCATCGAATAAAGTATTATTTTTAATTCTGGCTACACTTTACAAAGATTGCAAATGTCAAACCCTAAAATTTTAGGTAATATTAGAAACTGCACTTTAATAGAAAACTATAGTAACAGCATATAATATCATTTTTGTGTATTCACTCTTGTAATTAGAGTTAAACAACCTGTATGAACAAGGTTGTCGGATTTAATTATGGAGAACAAAAGTCAAGAACTCGGAAAGATTTGCTTCAATTTTTAAAAATATGCCGCGTTCGCCTCAGTAACTAACAAGGTAATGAAAATATCAAGTTATTTAAGATGAATCTTTCCGAGTTCTTGACCTTCGCTGCTTATAATCAGAAACCGATATTTCAGATAAATTTACACATGAATCTCTCAACTAATCCGGCTATAGCTATAGTTTTCATCAGTATTTTTGGCTTTGATATCAGTTGCTTTGCATAAGAGCATGATTGCCTTGCGATGGGCTACGCCCCGCCAGAGGCGATCGCTAAGTAACTCCTGTGGAGTAACGCGTGTGGTAACTATGAGGAATGTAAATAAAATGCGTTTATCCCCGGTATTGGTGGCAGTGCTGGCAATTGCATCTCCTTTGGGTAGCTGCGAGAGTGGAAATGCACAAACTGCTAATAGTCTAAAACAGACAACAAAGATTTTTACACTAGGAACAAATCAGCAGGCAGAAAAAGGCACTGCTCAAACTCACTTCAGTCAAAGTCTAAAATCTCACCCTAACACAACAGGTATTCCAAATTCGGAGTATCTCAAGTCTCAATCAGTCAAAGCCTTAACAGTCAATTCAGCATCATTGGCTTTACCAGAGGTAGTAGTGCCAACCTCCACAACGTCAACAATGGCACAAACCCTTCAAAGAAACCTAAATCTCACTCAACAAAAAACACCTTCCCCATCTCCTAGCACTACTCCTGGTGGGGAAAATGTCAAGCTACCTGCGGCGACACCTGTATCTCCCACAACTCCAGGAAATATTAAACCCAACACAGCCCCAGAAGCTAATGACCCCCGCGTACTGGTGTCGGAAGTAGTGGTTAAATCTCAGACAGGGCAACTATCACCAGAACTAGAAAACCAAGTTTACAGAGTAATTTGTACCCAACCAGGACAAACGACAACTCGCAGCCAACTGCAAGAAGATATTAACGCCATCTTTGGTACTGGTTTCTTCTCCAATGTCCAAGCATCGCCAGAAGATACCCCCTTGGGAGTGCGGGTGAGCTTTGTTGTGCAGCCTAACCCCATCCTGACCAAGGTAGAAGTGCAAGCCAATCCTGGCACTGGTGTCGCCTCCGTATTACCAGCTAATACTGTCGATGAAGTATTTCGGGAGCAATATGGCAAAATCCTTAACTTGCGTGACTTGCAAGAAAGCATCAAGCAGTTAAACAAGCGATATCAAGACCAAGGTTACGTGCTAGCCAACGTAATTGGAGCGCCCCAAGTTTCTGAAAACGGAGTTGTTACCTTGCAAGTAGCAGAAGGGATAGTAGAGAATATTAGAGTCCGGTTCCGCAATAAAGATGGTCAAGAGACAGACGAAAAGGGACAACCAATTCGCGGACGGACACAAGCTTACATCATTACCCGAGAATTGGAGTTGAAGCCAGAACAAATATTCAATCGCAACACCGTGCAAAAAGACCTACAGCGCGTGTATGGACTGGGACTGTTTGAAGATGTAAATGTCTCCCTTGACCCTGGTACCGACCCCAGCAAAGTGGATGTAGTAGTGAACGTAGCCGAACGCAGCAGTGGTTCTATTGCGGCTGGGGCAGGGATTAGTTCTGCTAGCGGACTTTTTGGAACAGTTAGCTATCAACAGCAAAACCTGAACGGTAGGAACCAAAAACTGGGGACAGAAGTGCAGGTGGGAGAACGAGAACTGTTGTTTGACCTGCGATATACCGACCCCTGGATTGCCGGAGATCCCTACCATACTTCCTATACAGCCAATATTTTCCGCCGCAGTTCCATTTCTTTGATTTTTGATGGCAAAAATAACAACATCAAAACCTTTGAACAGGGGAAGACGGATGGCGATCGCCCCCGTGTTCTCCGTCTAGGTGGCGGTGTCACCTTTACTCGTCCCCTGAGCAATAATCCCTACAAAAATTCTGAATGGACGGCTTCAGCAGGTTTGCAGTATCAACGAGTTTCCACCCGTGATGCCAATGGCAACATCAGAAAAGAAGGAACGGTGTTCAAGAATGGAGTACCCACAGAACGAGTTCCACTTAGTGCATCTGGACAAGGTGAAGACGATTTGCTACTTTTGCAACTAGGGGTACAAAGCGATCGCCGTAATAACCCTTTACAACCGACTAGCGGTTCTTATCTCCGCTTCGGAGTCGATCAGTCAGTACCAGTGGGACTAGGCAATATTTTTCTCACTAGGTTGCGAGGTAACTATAGCCAATATTTCCCTGTCAACTTTATTAGTCTTACCAAAGGCCCACAAACTTTAGCATTTAACTTGCAGGGTGGAACTATCCTTGGTGACTTGCCTCCTTACGAAGCCTTCACCCTTGGTGGTAGCAACTCTGTCCGAGGTTATCAAGAAGGAGGATTAGGTAGTGGACGTAGTTATATACAAGCATCTGCCGAGTATCGCTTCCCAGTTTTCTCAGTCGTCAGTGGCGCACTATTTTTTGATATCGGCAGCGATCTGGGGAGTAATACCAGATCAGCGGAGGTGCTGAACAAAAACGGTACTGGCTACGGTTATGGTCTTGGTCTGCGTGTACAATCGCCACTGGGGCCAATTCGCATTGACTATGGCATCAATGGCGACGGTGAGAACCGCATCAATTTTGGTATTGGCGAAAGGTTTTAAGTTATTAGCAGTCAGCGATAAATAGCAAGTAATCGCTTATTGTCCTGGTTTCTAATTGTGATTTTGAAGCTTCCTGGAATAATCCCAAAATAATGTCATTCCTTCTCAAAAAGCCAATTCTTTCCGAGTTCTTGACTTTTTATCTTTAAATTCAGATCGCAAACCCCGAAATATATCATATAACTACAGACGTTCAACTTGCTTTAGTGAAAGTAGATACTAATTGTCTGTAATCAATATTTATCGACGAAATCGGGAGATTAATGCTTTAAGTCAATGGAAATTTCTGCATCTGCTTTTTTGATAAATATCAACCTGAAAGTTATCGACGTTTTAATAGTAATTCTTTGCTTGTCAGCTATCGTATTTTATTGTTACTCAATCTATTCAGCAGTTGTCACCTTCGGAGAATCCCATATATATGCTCCCAATTTTTATCCACCCATTACTATCCTGAAGCCAATTTGCGGACTGGACAGAGATATGTACGAAAATTTGGCAACATTTTGCCGACAGGAATATTCAACTTATCAGATTATCTTCAGCGTCCGCAGCCCGCAAGACCCTGGAATAGATGTGGTCAAACAAATTATCCGAGACTTTCCGAGACTGGATATTCATTTAATAATCTGCGAGCGCATTATTGGTACAAATCTAAAAGTGAGTAATCTGGCAAATGCTTTATCTTTCGCCAAATACGAAATCCTAGTTATTGCTGATAGCGATATCCGAGTTGGGAAAGACTACTTGCAGCGAGTTGTTCAACCGCTACATAATAAGAATGTTGGTGTTGTCACCTGTTTATATCGTTCTATAGCACAGGGATGGGTAGAAAAGTTAGAAGCGGTTGGGACTGCTTGCGATTTTCACGCAGGTGCTATCACTAGCAAACAGTTAGAGGGTATGAAGTTCGCACTCGGTTCAACGATTGTAATCCGTCAAGAAGTGCTAAAAGCAATCGGCGGATTTGAAGCGATCGCCGATTATCTCGCAGACGATTTTCAACTTGGCTATCTAACTGCCAAAGTGGGTTACAAGGTCATGCTTTCTGACTATATAGTAGAACACGTATTATTTGCTAACACCTTGATTGATTCTATTCAGCATCAGGTTCGCTGGTTGCGTGGTATTCGAGTTTCTCGTCCTTGGGGTTATTTGGGACTAGTTTTTACTTACGGTAACATCACTAGCTTAATACTAATGATGACTATAAAAGGGTCTATTTTTTGTTGGTTTTGGCTAGCTGTTACCTGGATATTACGTTTAATAATGGGCTGGATTGTTGGTGTCAAATATCTCCAAGATTCGAGCGCAAAAAAATATTTCTGGCTTGTAATTTTACGAGACTTCATGAGCTTTATAATCTGGTGCTATTGTCTTTTTGGCACTAAAATTGAGTGGCGGGGGTTGCAATTTAAGTTAACTAAAGACGGTAAAATTATACCTAAAGCAAAAGATATCACAGAAGAGTTTAAGTTTAAATAGTTCTAAATCAACACCACCTATCGTTAATATTTCAACGGTAATCAATTTTAATTATTGTTTAGCACTATTTCATATCTCTGAGGAGAGAAAAATAATATCCTGATCTTGAATCTTTGTTAAAGCCTCGCTTGTTCAGGAAAGCCAAAAATTTCTTGTTTGGAACAAAGCACGGAGAAACAAGGTTTTAAATATTTTATATTATAATGAGAGTAATAAAAAAGTGTTAGGCATAACTAAGGACAGAAAAAGACTTTACACACTTTTATAAAGTTCAAAATAGAGTTAAATTTAACTTACTAACTTATATTTTCGGTTGAGTTTTAAAGAAAATTTCGTGATGATTCAGCAAAAAACTTTTGAGAAACCGAGGTGGAAGAATTGGAGCTTGAGATTTATAAACTGTAATTGCTCTTTTTTTTGTTCTAAAACAGAATTAATACATAATCGCTCAGCACCAGTTAAATAAGAAAATTTTAATTTGATAAATAATGGCGATAACCAAAATATCCAAATAGGATATTGCAGTATTTCCAATTCTATTTGTGATTGTTCAATTGCGGCTTTAACGAATTTATAAGTACATTCGTGGTCTGGATGATTATCTTTTCGATGAGGAACATAAATTTCCCCTGGTTTAAAAGTTTGTATTATCTCAACAAGATGCTTAATAGTGTTTTGATATTGCTCATTACTTAAATGGTTTAGAGTACCATCTATTAAGTCAAAAAAGTGAATGTCTGATACTTCTACCCCTAAAATATGTAAAGCTGTTGTTGCTTCCTGTTTACGGACTTCAATAAGATTCTCTGGTGCTTGAATCCAGGGTGTTGCTGTATGCGATTTTTGCCCATCAGTCAAAAAGATAACTTTAATCGGGATTCCCATTTCACGTTTAAGAGCAATTAAACCACCACACCCTAAAGTTTCATCATCTTGATGGGGGGAGAACATTATTGCTGATTTTTGATTAACTGACAAAGGCTGGCTTGTAAAGTTTAATAGCCATTGATGAATAATGCAAGCATGAATATAAAGAGGATTAAATATAGGAATATCACCCACTTGATAAAAAACTTTTGTCAAATACATGATAATTTGCATAGCATTTTAACGCTCAAATCGAGAAACGAGACGAAACACAACTGGGACAAATATTAGAGTAAAAATAGTAGAGAGTGAAAGCCCACCGATAACAGCGATCGCTAGTGGCTTTTGCAATTCTGCCCCCGCACCTAAACCCAAAGCTAAAGGCAGTAAACCCAGAATAGTACAGAGTGTGGTCATCAAAATTGGTCGCAGCCGAACACGACCAGCTTCAAGTAAAGCAGATTCTACAGTATGACCTTCTGAATGTAACCGATTAGTATATTCCAACAAAATAATTCCGTTTTTTACCACTAAACCCACCAGCAAAATAATTCCCATAAACGAGGAAACATTCAGTGGTGTCTGAGTAACCCACAAACTCAGCACTACTCCTAAAAGCGCTAAGGGAATTGTCGTAAAAATTACTAGTGGTTGTAATAAGTCACGGAACTGTATAACCAGCACCAAATAGACTAGCAAGACTCCTAAACCCATGACCATCAGTAATTGTGAAAAAGACTGCTGCTGAGAAGCAATTAATCCACCGACTGAGAGAATGTAGCCTTGAGGTAGCTTAAATCCAGCTAATTTTTTCTTGATATCTTGGACAACCGAACCAAGATCGCGTTTTTCAACACCACCTGCAAAGGAAATGTAACGCTTCTGGTTCTCACGCAAAATCGCTTCTTCGCCTGTTGTTGGTTTAATCTTAGCTACAGCAGAAAGCGGTAATGTAGTGCCAGTTGTACCGACAATTGGGATTTGGTCTAGTTGTTGCGGATCTCGACGCACACTGTCTAAAAGGTGAACCCGTACATCTACTAACTTGTCACCCTGACGAATCTGAGTTGCTACCCGTCCAAACAAGCCATCTTGTACTTGCTGTGTAACGTCTGATGCTGTCAATCCTAACTGTCCGGCTTGTGTGGAATCAACGCTCATATCTAATTGTGGTAAGATTACTCCTCCACTAGATACCAAGTCTACCAAACCAGGAATATTATCAATACGGGCTTGAACTTGCTCTCCTAATTTACGCAGAATAGCTGGTTCTTCGCCAAAGATTCGCACTTCCACAGGACTAGCCGCACCAGAAAGGTCGTTAAGTTCATCTTGGAGGATTTGGTGAAAGTCAATACCTACCTGGGGTAACTTTTTAGAAATATCTTCCCGTTGAGCTTCGATGATATCAAAGACTTGGCGTTGACGCTGCCCCAGTGGTTTGAGGACGACAATAATATCACCTTTATTCGGCTGAGTCGCAAATAAACCATTTTCTGCACCTGTACGTCGCGTCCAATTTGTGACTTCAGGGGTTTTGCCGATAATTTCTTCCAATTGGCGTGCGAGAAAGTCCGTTTCAGTTAAAGATGTTCCTGGTGGTGTGAGGTAATCAATGATGTAACTGCCTTCATCAAAGGTTGGTAAAAAATCCGAACCTAGCTGAGTAAATAATACTGCCCCGACTACTAGTAGAGACAGTGCGATCGCACCAACCCAACGCGCTTTCCCAAACACAACACGCAATAACCGTGTATAAGCATTGTCCAGCTTAACTAACAATTTGGGTTCTGAGTGATTTGATTGATGCCGCAGCCAGCTTGCTGCTAGTAGAGGAGTGAGAGTCAGGGCCAACAGTAGAGAGAAACCAACCGCAGCAGTTAAGGTAGTGGTCAAACTAGTAAAAAACTGTCCGGCAACACCTGATAAGAGTCCCAAAGGCAGAAACACTGCTACTGTGGTGATCGTGGAACTAATCACGGGTTCAGTTAATTCAGCCATTGCAGCTGCTACAGCTGCGGTTGAATTCAAGTCTTTTTGCAGTTGGCGGTCGATGTTTTCAATTACCACAATCGCATCATCAATTACCAAGCCAATCGCTACCGCTAGTCCTCCCAAAGACATGAGATTCAGACTTTGACCAACCAAGGATAACACCCCAAAGGCCGCAAGTGCAGATAGAGGAATAGTGATGGCAGCAATTACTGTACTGCGCCATTCTCGTAAAAATACGTATAGTACAATAATAATCAGGACAATACCAATAGCAATAGAATCGCGGACATTAGCGATCGCGTCTACAACTAATCCAGATTCATCGTAAGCTTTAGCGATTTGCACTCCTGGCGGCAAACTTTTTTCCAGTGACTTAATCTCCTGCTGCACCGCCTCAGCTACAGCTACAACATTACTATTCGGCTGGCGGAAGATATTTAGTGTCAATCCTGGTTTACCCTTGGCACTAACAATTTGGGTAGGGTCAGCCTCACCCAAAGAAACTTGTCCCAAATCCTCTAAAAATATAGGTTTACCAGCACCTTTCGTCGTTACCACAATCTCTGTAAGCGCAGACGTGTTTATTGGCTGACCATTGGTAACTATTAAATTTTGCTGGTAGTTACTATCTAGTTTACCTACCGCTTGATTCTGAGTTGAACGCCCAATCGTGTCGGTAACTTGTGATAAACTCAAACCATAATTTTGCAAGCGATTCGGGTCAATCTGCACTTCCACTTCCGGGATATTTCCCCCTTGAAGATTGACAAGGGCAACACCTGCAACTCTGCTTAAATAAGGCAAGATTTGATACTGAGTAATTGAGTACAGGTCTGTTTGCGCTAAAGTATCGGTGGTAACGTTGTAGCTGAGTACCGGAAAAATGGCAGGGGTAACTCGCTCAACCGTGAGGTTAACGCCAGCTGGCAGGGTACTCCGTACTTCATTAATTTTGGCTTCCAATTGTTGGAGAGCCTGTTGCATATCGGTCGTGGGCTGAAACTCTATTGAGAGTTCTGTAGAACCACGGGCAGTTTTTGAGTGGATCTTCTGGACACCATAAACTTGGTTAGTAGCTACTTCTAAAGGGCGAGTCACGGTAAGGACTACCTGTTCTGGGGCAATATTCCCAGCTTCAGCAATTACGGCAATCCGAGGAAAGGATAATTCGGGATAAACTCCACTGGGCAGATTACTGTAAGCGAATATACCTAAAATTGCGATTAATACAAATATTAGGTAAATCGCTTTTGCTTGAGATTGTAGTAGCTTGGTAAAACGAATCATTGCTTTACCTCCTGTATAGGAGTACTATCTGCCAATCCGTAAGCCCCTTTAGCTACCACTCTTTCATTACCTGTTAATCCTGACACAATCTCAACGCGGGAAGCAAAGTTGCCATTGAGTACATTGCTCTGCTGGATACCAATTTGCACTTTTTTTCTTTCCAACTTCCCAGCTTTGACGGTATAAACCATACGTCCATTGGGATTTTCTGGGTCTGAAACCAACGCCGTTTGGGGGACTGTAATTACTGCTTGATGAATATCTGTAATAATAGACACAGTGACAATTTGGTTCTCTTTTAACCGCCCGCCAGAATTATCAACGCGGATTTGGATATTCCGGGTATTACTCTGGGGATCGACAATTGGACTAACAGCCGTGACAACACTGGAATAGCTCCCGTCGGTTAAGCTGAGGATTTTGGCGCTTTGACCAACACGAATATTAGCTTTTTTGTCGGCGCTGATGTTGGCATTAAGTATCACTTTTGATAAGTTGACGACCTGAATGACTGGTATATTAGGGTCAGTGGTATCACCAATATTCAAAAAGCGGTTAGCTACAACTCCAGCGATGGGGCTGCGGATATCAGTAAAGCTGAGTTGAGTTTGGGCTTGCTCGCGGGAAGCATTAACCTGTTTCTCTTGAGCAATTGCAGCAGCAATTTGAGCTTGGGTTGTTTCCAATTGAGATTGAGCGGCAATCACATCTTTTTCGGGCGCGACTTGTTGTACAGCTGCTTGGGCAATGTTCAAAGCAGCTTGAGCCGTTTCGATTTGATTTTGGGCGGCAATCAAGTCTTTTTTGGGTGTTATGCCTTCTTTAAAGAGTTTTTGTTGTCGTTGTAAGTTATTTTGGGCAAAAGCGAGATTGCTTTGAGCTTGAGCAACACCTCCTCTTGCTCCTTGGATACCGGGGTCTGTGGCTTTTTGCGTCGGATTAAGAGCTTCGTTGTAGAGGCGGCGCGATCTCGACAAATTCTTTTGTGCAAGTTCCAAAGCAGTACGTGCTTGAGCAACACCCGCTTGGGCTGAACGTAACGCTGCTGTTGCTTGGTTTACCTGATCGAGACTTTGACGATTATCCAGACGAGCTATTATCTGCCCTTTCGCCACCTGCTGACCAGGTACTACGGTAACGGCTACAAGTTTTCCGGCTACAGCTGGGCTAAGTTTCGCACTCATATTTGGAGAAGCGCTAACTGTGCCGCGAATGTTGACTACCACAGGTATATCCTGGCGTTGCACGTCAACAACAGGTAAGGATACTACGGGAGGAGTTTCGGTGGCTGTTGGGTCTTTCCCTTGACAACCAATTAGCAACAGCATCAGCAAAATAGTGGTAAAGATGTTTGGCAAGGGAAGTTTCCCCGGCAAACACCCCGCTTGTTTAAGGTGTTTTGGGGGCATCGGTGTTTTGAATCACAGACAGAGGTAGATTAACGGCTTGCTCTAGTGCGCCTAAAGCCGTCTGGTAGGCGAGGATATCACTGTAGAAGTTATCAAACACAGCCTGCACAGACTGCTGTGTGAGTAAAGAATCACTCAAACCAGTTTGACCATACTCATAGCTTTTGCGGGATAAATTGAGAACTTCTAAAGCTTGTGGTAATAAAACTGTGCGATCGCGTTCTAATACTCGTTGGGTACTCAGAGTATTTTCGTAGGCTATTGCCACCTCAGAATCAACTTGTGATTCTAGAACTGCGTTCTGTACTTCAGCCACAGAAAGATTAGCACGAGCTTGTCTAACTCCACTCCCTCCGCTATTGAACAAAGGCAAATCCACTCGCACGCCAAAAATGACGGCCGTTGTCGTCGTAGGAGGTGGCGCACCATCTGTATTTAAACCAGGGTCCCAAACATAAGATGCTGCCAAGGTGATATCTGGAATACGGGCTGAGTGAGCCACTTGAATCTGTTTATGATTAATTTGTATTTGTTGTTGAGCTAGAGCTAAATCTAATCGTGACGCTTTCGCTAACTTTTTTAATACTCTTAAATCTGGAAGCTTTGCTAAAATCGCCAATCCTGGCTGTGAGTCTTTCCCAGAAAATCGGAACGCCTCGCTATCCGCTAAATTAATCGCTGTATCAGTAGGTTGGCTCAAAAGGGTATTGAGACGAATGCTAGCCTGACGAACGCGGTTAATTGCTGGTTCCAGTTTTTGCTGTGCTTGAGCAAATGCAAACTCAGCTTGGACAACATCTGCTCGTGCCACATCATTTGCTTGAAAACGCATCTTAGCAATATCAACAAGTTGTTTGTTGATAGCAAGAGATTGTTCTGTATTCTGCTGTGCTCCTTGAGCTAAAGCTAACTCTGCATAAGCCTGACGTACCTGAATACGAATTTGCCAACGTAAAGAGTCTAACTGTAACTGGGCTTGTTGCACCTGGGAGTTGGCTAAAGCTAGACGCGCTCCGCGTTTACCACCCAGTTCAATCGGTTGCTCGATACCAATAGTACGCTTAGTTTCAGCTTGACCAAAGGGTATATCTATTGCTAGACGGGGATTTGGTATAACTCCGGCGACGGCAACTCCTGCTTGAGCAACAGAAATACTGCGCTGTGCTGCCAGCAATTGAGGATTATTTGCTTCAGCTTGGTTTATTGCCGTCTCCAAGGTGAGATTTGATACTCTAGCTGTCTGAGCAAAAACTGGCAAGCAAACGGATAAACATACTAGCGACTCAATTGTTATGCTTAAAGACAATACTAATACACGTGACACCCGCAATCATACTCCTATCATCACAACCATCACGGCTGAAATTGCTGTTCAACTTTTTACCAAAAACACCTGTTAGTAAATTGGTAGCCGAAATACACCCACTGGGATATCTGCATTCAGCCCCACAAGCCTGACAGAAACCGGATAGAGCCAAGCATTAGAAGTTCCTGAGATTAAGACACGATTGAGATCAATGTTGAGTTCAGTTCCAGGAGCTACCTGCTGAGGGAAAGCAATTGTAATGGTTCTGTCATTGACAGTAATATTGGTAGCAATTTTTTGACCAGACTGGTCAGATAAGTTAATGTCATTCCTTACAGTTAAACCTTGAGGTACAGCAATAGTCATTTGGGATAAAGCTCTGCTATCTTGGGGAATTTTTAGCTGGAAAGAATCTCTGACAACTTTCGCCTTATTTTGAGGGAATTGCACTGCCCCAACAATTTCAGGAAATCTGCTAGTTTTCATTGTGTTTGAGCCATAGGCAGCAGATGATAAAGACGCAATTGTTAAAGTTAATGCAATAGCATGAATTAGCTTTTTCATATTAAGCTTCCTGAAAAACATAGTGAGCAAATTTACTCTGGATAACAAAATTTAAGAACTTGGAAATTTAGCACAATATTCTTGACAGATTCTACTGGAATTAGCTTTCTATATCGCTAAAGGTAGAGATAGGAAAAAGCCAAGCAAGAGATGGATATTGAGTTATGCTTTTCAAGCATTGTTCAATAGCACAACTAAAACTCAGGTTTATGGTTATCAATCAGTAATCTCTGGTAAGTAGTTGCACTTTACACACTAAAAGTAAAGAACTCGAAAAGATTTACCTGAATTTGTTAAGCGTAGGTTTACAGGCTTTGGATTTATATGGAAGGGCAGAACTATAAAAGCTTTACAAATATTCATTAAGTGAACCTACTGATAAACGCACAGTAAAACAACTACCAATTCCCAATTGACTTGTGGCAGTAATTAATCCACCGTGATTCTCAGCAATCGCTTGGGCAATAGCCAATCCCAAACCAGAACCACCAGAATTATAAGAACGTGATTTATCTGCTCGCCAAAAACGCTCAAAAATATTTTCTAAATCTCCTGGTGCAATTCCTACACCCGTATCTTG
>NZ_JBALDK010000057.1:0-4130 GCF_036917455.1 Nostoc sp.
CTCTTCAGAAAGATGATTTTTGGCTGGCATAGGTGGCTGATACTGGATTAATTATTTAATCTCTTATTATCCAATCTAGCTGCGTAACAGCTTAATACTACAAATCAACCAGTAAAGTGGACATTAATTTTTTCCTGTTTATTATTGGCAGCAACTTTTTTTTATCCCCGTTTAATATTACCTTACAACCGAGAAGTATTGATAGGATTAATATTAGGAATTATAATTTTACCTTTGTTAATAAAAGTTAAAAGGACATATTTAGATGAGCTTTTCGGCAATCTATCTTACGGATTATTTTTATCTCATTACTTGGTTATTTTTGAGTTTGAAAAACTAGGGATACACTGGAATTTCAAATGGATTTCGCTAATGCTATTATTTTCTATATTTCTTTCAGTAATAGGTTTTTTATGTTTTGAAAAGCCAGTAATTGCTTGGCGTAAAAAAATTAGAAATCAGCATAATTAAAGTATATTGAGAGATAGAAGACCACTCTTTTATTAGTAGATAATGGTATATCGCAGGGTAGAGAGTTTTAATGCAATTAAACTAGGATTTGACTGTATCCCACTTATTATTTCACCATCTCTCTCATGTTTACATCCGTATACGCTGTAGACGTACCAAGGATACCCCATTAGATTTAATCTGACGAATCTTAATTACGAATTACGTAGCTTGCTTGTTGGCAAAGGTAAGTATTACGAATTACGAATTACGCTGATGTTCCAACCATTGTAAAATCCGATTCCATGCCCACCAAGGATCGGAATCTTGTACTTGACGTTGGCACTCTTTACTACTCAAATAGCCAACATGGCCGCCATACTTAGTGAGCAACAAATCTATTGCGGAATTGCGATCGCAAGCTTCTTCTAATTCCGGTATGATAGCTGGGTCAAAAAGTGGATCGTCAGCAGCATATAAAATCAAAGTTGGTTTCGAGATTTGCGGCAATATTTGTAAAGCACTACTCGCTTGGTAATATGCTTCCACAGAAGAAAAACCTAATCGCTTAATTACTAGTTCATTATCAAAACCCCAAATGCTATTCGCCCGTTCAATCGCTGCTGGATCAATGCTTTCAGGATGAGCATCATGGATTCGCCATGCCAGTTTTTTTAAATTTTGGGCAATTCCTGCTTCCAAATATCTACCGAAAGGCTTTGTAACTAGATAAGATAGCGATCGCTCCGAATCCAAACTCGGACAAATCACCATACCACCGCCAATATCGCTATCTTCTAGCCCTAAATCTCCATACTCCCTAATCACCTCACCAGCCACCTTCACGGCCCATAGCGCCAATTGTCCTCCTAAAGAAAACCCTGTAAACCAAAATTTTCCGGGACATCCCATTGCCTTAGCGGCGGCGGCGATGCGAACAAAATCTTCCCCCTCGTACAAACCATCAGAAGTTAGAGTTGGGGATAGTTCGGCGGTTTTGCCGTGGGCCCGCCAATCAAATAACACCACAGCGTATCCCTGAGCATAAGCTTTACGCCCCAGCACTCTCAAAAACCATTCCGTTTGTAATTCTCCAGTAATGCCATAAGTGCCGATAATCGTACTATGAGCATTTTCCGGGATGGCAACCAAGCCAAAAATTGGCACACCTTGGCCACCAACAAAGATTTTCTCGTGATAAGACGGTTCTGGGTCTTTAGTAGTACTTTCCCAGTGACGTTTTCCCCACAAAGCAGTGTATACAGTCATCATCACACCGTTTTGTAAAAACCAAGACGGATTGTAGGGGGGGGTATAACACATCATAGACTATAAGATTTCGTGTAATTGAGTCTTGATTTCATAGTCATTTAATCTTAATATTTATGTAAGATTTAAAAACTTTTTCATCATTGCTTCAAAAATCTTTGTATCTATCAAAGGTTGTTATTTATCCTTAATAAGTAGTAATAATTTTTTAAGAATGCCGAGGATTCTTGTCATAGACGATGACCCAGCGATTTCAGAACTAGTTGCCGTCAACTTGGAAATGGCTGGCTACGATGTTAGTCAAGCTGAAGACGGCATCAAAGGTCAAGCGCTGGCTCTCCAGCTACAGCCAGACTTGATCATGCTCGATTTAATGTTGCCCAGGGTAGATGGGTTTACTGTTTGCCAACGCCTGCGCCGCGACGATCGCACCTCTGAGATTCCTGTGTTAATGTTAACGGCTTTGAGCCAAACTCAGGATAAGGTGGAAGGCTTCAACGCTGGCGCAGATGACTACCTCACTAAACCTTTTGAAGTTGAAGAACTGCTGGCACGGGTGCGGGCACTTTTGCGGCGGACTGACCGCATTCCCCAAGCAGCAAAGCATAGTGAGATTTTGAACTATGGTTCACTCACTCTCGTTCCCGAAAGATTTGAGGCAATTTGGTTCAATGACACGGTGAAATTGACTCACTTGGAATTTGAGCTACTTCACTGCTTATTACAACGCCACGGTCAAACAGTTTCTCCCAGTGAAATCCTCAGAGAAGTTTGGGGCTACGATCCCGATGATGACATTGAAACGATTCGAGTCCATATTCGCCACTTGAGAACCAAGCTAGAACCAGATCCTCGCCACCCCCGCTATATCAAAACAGTGTATGGTGCTGGATACTGTCTGGAGTTACCAGGTATCCCTCCATCAAATGAAGGGGCTTCAATAACAGTTGTTGAATGAAATCACGCTAAATTCCCTTAACTAAGCCATCACTTAGGCAAGAACTCTGCAAAATTCTTAATTCCTTACCGTTTAGTTAAGGTTATTGCTGAGGTATGTAGAGACGTTGCAATGCAGCGTCTCTTGAGAGATCATAGCAAGCGATCGCCTTTTGAAGTTACAGAGGGGCGTTAGCGAAGCTTACCGAAGGTATCGCTGTTTGAAGTTAGAATTGATGGCGATCTCTGCTAAAATTTGAACTACAACTGTTGTGTGGCATCAATTTGATATGATTTTTTGAAAGGGTGCGATCGCGTAGTGTGCAGGAGGCGATCATTAGCGATATGCTTCTCTTAAAAATCTTGCATAATTTCCCCGAACCGTCATTGTATGGGGATGACCTACACCTAAAGTACGTTCACAAATTGCCAAAGCTTGCTGATACAGCGGTTCGGCTTCGCTATAGCGTCCTGTAAAACAGTAGAGTACTGCGAGATTGTTTAGGCTAGTGGCGACATCGGGATGGTTGTCTCCCAGCAAGCGTTTTATCAGTTCCAAAGCTTGCAAATACAGGGGTTCGGCTTCGCTGTACCGTCCTGTAGATTCGTAGAGTGCTGCGAGATTGTTCAGGCTAGTGGCGACATCGGGATGGTTGTCTCCCAGTAAGTGTTTTTTTAGTTCCAAAGCTTGCTGAAACAGGGGTTCGGCTTCGCTGTAACGTCCTGTAGAATGGTAGAGTCTTGCAATATTGTCCAGGCTATTGGCGACATCGGGATGGTTCTCTCCTAGTAAGCGTTTGTACAATTCCAAAGATTGCTGATACAAGGGTTCAGCTTCGCTGTAACGTCCTGTAGATTCGTAAAGTAATGCGATATCGTTCAGGCTAGTGGCGACATGGGGATGGTTCTCTCCTAGTAAGCATTTTCTCAGTTCCAAAGCTTGCTGAAACAGGGGTTCGGCTTCGCTGTACCGTCCTGTAGAATGGTAGAGTACTGCGAGACTGTTCAGGCTGTTGGCGACATTGGGATGGTTATCTACCAGTAAGCGTTTGCTCAGTTCCAAAGCTTGCTGATACATGGGTTCGGCTTCGCTGTACCGTCCTGTAAATTGGTAGAGTACTGCAAGATTGTTCAGGCTAATGACGACATCGGGATGGTTGTCTCCCAGTAAGCGTTTTGTCAGTTCCAAAGCTTGCAAATACAGGGGTTCGGCTTCGCTGTACCGTCCTGTAAATTGGTAGAGTACTGCAAGATTGTTCAGGCTAATAACGACATCGGGATGGTTGTCTCCCAGTAAGCGTTTTGTCAGTTCCAAAGCTTGCTGATACATGGGTTCGGCTTCGCTGTACCGTCCTGTAAATTGGTAGAGTACTGCGAGACTGTTTAGGCTAGTGGCGACATCGGGATGGTTGTCTCCTAGTAAGCGTTTTCTCAGTTCTAAAGCTTGCAGATACAGGGGTTCGGCTTCGCTGTAC
>NZ_JBALDK010000058.1:0-29978 GCF_036917455.1 Nostoc sp.
TTTTAGAAACAATAATTAATTATTAGAAATAATTTTTAAATACTCATTAACAGCATTAAATAGTCCTATGTCTAAGGCATCTGCAATTATGGCATGACCAATTGAAACTTCAAGTATATTAGTAATTGAGCAAAATTTAGAAAAATTTTGCAAGTTTAAATCGTGTCCTGCATTGACTCATAAACCAATTTGTTGAGCCTTTTTCGCTGCTTGTTTATATTCTAGTAAAACTAACTCCACATCATCCTTACGAAAAGCTGTGGCATAAGGTTCTGTATATAGCTCTATGCGAGCTGCCCCAATTTCTTTAGCAAGTTCGATTTGAGTTAAGTCGGTATCTAAGAATAGGCTGACTCGGATTCCAAGTTCTTTTAACTCTTGTATAATTGGTTTGAGCCAAAAGCCATTTGTAGCTAAATCCCATCCGTGATCTGAGGTAAAAGCGTCAGGTGCATCAGGAACCAAAGTACACTGTGTTGGCTTTACCTCTCGTATTGTGTTTAAAAATTGAGATGATGGATTACCTTCTATATTGAACTCAACAGTTAGCATTTCTGCCAATTCATAAACATCTTTATATTTGATATGTCGTTCATCTGGACGTGGGTGAACTGTAATTCCATGTGCGCCTGCTTGAATGCAAGTAGAAGCTGCCTTGATTACGCTTGGTATACCAAAATTTCGAGAATTTCTGAGGAGAGCAACTTTGTTAAGATTAACACTGAGATTTGTCATCAGATTGAATATATTAGCTCACAGTTACATCATACAATTCTTTAACTGTATCTACTTCCACAATGTAAGTATCAACAGGACGCTTAAACAATATCATTTGTCCTAATTCATCTTTCTTTAAATTGACATGGCAAAACCATTCATCATCATTCTTTTCGGGATAATCTAAGCGATAGTGATAAAGTCCCCAACGAGTTTCTTGACGATATAAGGATGCTCTAGCTGCCATTTCTGCACAGTCTCGAATAAAATGCACTTCCATAGAGCGCATTAATTCATGGGGGTCACGAGCGCCCATTACATCTAATGTTTCTTGATATTGCACAAAATGTTTTAAACCAATCTCGATTTTGTTACCTGATTTTGGTGGTTGTAGATAATCATTAACTAAGCGTCTTAATTTATATTCTACCTGGGTGTGAGGTATACCATTCGGACGATTTAAAGGTGCATATATTCTAGCTTTTTCAGCTTCTAAAAAATCGGTATCTGGTTCGATAAAATCTAAATCTTGGATATATTTAATGGCATGAGTTCCAGCTATGCGACCGAAAACAAATGCCCCAATCATATAATTATGGGGAACGCTAGCCATATCTCCGGCTGCATATAAACCTGTAACGGTTGTTTGAGCATTTTCATTTACCCATACGCCAGAGGCACTATGACCGCTACATAAGCCTATTTCTGAGATGTGCATCTCTACGCCGTGAGTGCGGTAATCTTCATTTCTACCTTGATGAAAGCGTTCTCTACTTGGTCGTTCATTTGCCCAAAGTATGGATTCAATTTCTGCAATTGTATCTTCATCGAGATGGGTCATTTTTAGTTGGACTGGCCCTTTACCAGAATTTAATTCTTTCCAGATTTCCAACATCATTTGACCACTCCAATAGTCACAGCTAATGAAGCGATTTCCTTCGGCGTTAGCAGTATGTGCGCCAAAAGGGCCTGCAACATAAGCACAAGCGGGGCCGTTGTAATCTTTGATTAAAGGATTAACTTGAAAGCATTCAATATTACTAAGTTCTGCACCTGCATGATAAGCCATTGAATAGCCATCTCCGGCATTAGTAGGATTTTCATAAGTGCCGTAGAGATAGCCGGAAGCAGGTAATCCCAATCTGCCACAAGCACCTGTACACAGGATGACTGCTTTAGCTTGAATAACAATATAATCTCCGTTTCTGACATCAAATCCTACTGCACCAATAGCACGTCCTGCTTTGACTAATACACGGGTTGCCATGACGCGATTTGTGACTTTGACTTTGTGGCGTTTAACTTGGCGGGTAAGAATGGTTTTGAGGTCTTTACCTTCTGGCATGGGTAAGACATATTTACCCACACGATGCACTTGTTTTAAGTCATAGTTGCCTTGGGCATCTTTTTGAAATTTCACACCCCAGCTTTCTAGTTCTTGGATGACTTCGTAACCTAATTTGCCTGTTTGATAAACGGCTTTTTGGTTGACAATCCCATCGTTAGCTAGGGTAATTTCACGGACGTATTGTTCTGGTGTGGAATGCCCGGGAATGACTGCGGTATTCACTCCATCCATACCCATTGCGATCGCACCACTCCGTCGGATGTTAGCCTTTTCTAAGATCAGCACCTCTGCATCGGGATTCGCTTGTTTGGCTTTGATTCCAGCCATTGTCCCGGCTGTACCGCCACCTATGACAAGTACATCAGTTTTTATTTGTTGGGTGTTGATATCCATAAGCTTTTGCGAGTAGGGAAGGACTTCTAAGATTTATTACCGTTCCAAACGATATCTTTGACTTGGATTTGCTTGGGAACTAGCTTGATTTTGTAAAAAGTATCGGCAATCTTTTGTTGCTGAGTGATTACTTCATCTGTTAGCGGTAAAACACCATACTTTCGCCGTTTTTCGGCAATTTCTAATGCTGCTGCGGGAATACCTAGCTCTGGTTCTAAAAACTTGGCAACTTCTTCTGGATTATTTGTTGCCCATTCATTTACTTTGCTTACTTCACCTAACAGGGTTTTCAACAAATCTGGGTGAGATTTAACAAACTCTTGACGCGCAAGATAGTAACCCCGATTTGGTGCTAAATTTGTCGCATCTGTTAATTTTCTAACCTTTGTGTCGTGTTCAACTGCTGCTAGGTAAGGGTCCCAAATTGCCCAAGCATCAACGTTACCACCAGTAAATGCTGCACGGGCATCGGCTGGTGTTAGATGTGCTGGTTGAATGTCACTATACTTTAATCCGGCAGCTTCTATAGCTTTGACAACAAGATAGTTACTGTTCGAGCCTTTAGCAAAGGCTAATTTTTTCCCTTTAAGGTCGGCAACCGTTTTAATTGGTGAATCTTTCGGTACAATAATTGCTTCGGCTTTGGGACTCCAAGGATCGTAAGCAACATAAAGCAAGGGAGTACCTCCGGCTTGGGCAAATATTGGTGGTGATTCACCTGTATAGCCAAAGTCAATACTACCTGCGTTCATTGCTTCTAACATAGGTGGGCCGGCGGGAAATTCTGCCCATGTCACTGAAGCACCAGCAGTCTTTAAAGGTTGCGCTAAATTGCCTCGGTTTTTGAGAACACTGAGGATAGTTGCCGCTTTTTGATAGCCGATACGAACTACCACACCTTGATTTGCTGTCTGTGTTGCTACATTACCTGTATTGTTGGCAGAACACGCAGATATCACAAGAGTCAAACTTAACCCGCAGGTAAAGAATAAGGCAAATATGCCAATTCTGGATATTTCATAATTTTGAAGAAGGCTGCTGACAATCCTCATCAGTCGATTTGGTAAATACTTAGTGAGCATACATACAATTAAACTACAGGCAATATAAATACTACGATAAATTGGGCAATTTACCGTATTTTGCTCATAGAATATTCACATAGATAAGCTGCAAATGCAAGCTCCGAAAAAGTATATCTACGGGTAAAACAGTTAATCAGAAATGGGAAAGGTAGCCACCATCAACAGCTAAAACCTGTCCGGTGATGTAAGATGCGGCTGGAGAAGCAAAAAACACAACAGCGCCTGTAATTTCTTGTGGATATCCCCAACGTGCGAGAGAAGTTCGATGTTTCAACCATTCCGTGACTGCTGGATCGGCAACTACATCAGCATTACTCTCTGTGGCAAAAAAGCCTGGAGCGACTGCATTGACTGTAATTCCAAAAGCCCCAAGTTCTGCGGCAAGTGTACGGGTTAGGGCTTCGAGTCCTCCTTTAGCTGTCGTATAAACTGCGTCACCCGCACCTGCAAGTTGTCCTGCAATTGACGTAATATTAATGATTCGACCTTCACCCCTGTGCATCATCAGTTTTGCCGCTTCTCGTGACAAATTGAATGGTGCAATTAAATCAGCATTGATTAACCGACGCACTGCATCCATTTCAAACTCGAACAATCCACGGCGATCGCGCATTCCCACATTATTAACCAGAATATCTAAATAGCCGTGCTTTTCTCGGATCTCAATAAACGCACTTTGAACCGCAACTTCGTCTGTCACATCAAACGGTAACGAAAAACCTAATCCGCCAATTGATTCAATAACTGCAACTGCTTGATTAAGCCGTTCCAAATTTCGCCCATTGACGATGACACGCGCACCAGCTTTGGCAAGTGATTTGGCAATTTCTAGTCCCAAACCTTGTCCTGCTCCAGTTACTAAGGCAACTTTTTTAGCTAATGAGAACTCTGATAACGTCACAAGAATTACTTTTCAGGGTGCTATTGAGCCGATATCTGACCAAAAACTTGCACTTCAGGACTGCAAAGGCTTGATTCTTAGTTGTATCTCTCTCCTAAGAATCAAGCCTACGAAATTAACTTTGATAGGGGCGCGGTAGTTGGCGCAGTTTATGAGCAGTATCTAATTCACTATTGTTTTTTCTGCCATATCCCCAACCCAAGATGCGACGATATTCACCCATGATGCCACTTTCAATTAATTCATCCTCATTGACTGCAACATTGGTGTGAGATTCGGGCGCAACATAGAGTGCATCCGCAGGACAATATGCTTCACACATGAAACAAGTTTGACAATCTTCTTGTCGAGCGATCGCAGGTGGCTGGTTAGGTACGGAGTCAAAGACATTGGTAGGGCATACTTGGACGCACAGATTGCAATTGATACAGAGTTTATAGCTGACAAGCTCGATCATGATTCTGCTCCTACTACAACTTTGATACAGAGGGTGTGGTTTGAGTGGTTAGTGGTGGTGGTGTAGCGATGGCATCCTTAATCCAATCACGCCTTACCCAAAGTCTTTCTAAGCCGCCAGTGGCTTGGTAATAACGCTGATTTGGATCGGTTTCAGGATAGTCTATACGAATATGTTCGCTGCGTGTTTCCGTGCGATGTAAAGCACTAAAGTATGCCCATCGCGCTACAGCCGTCAGAGCAGCCGCTCGACGAGAAAATTCTACATCGCGCACTGTATCTTGTTTCGGGTTCCCTTGTACTTGCTGCCACAGCGTTTCTAATTTGGCGAGGGAATCCAGAAGTCCCTGCTCAGAACGCAAATAATTCTTCTCTAACGGGAACATCTGGTCTTGTACGCCGCGCACGATCGCCTCACTATCGAATGTTTCAGAAGATGGTGAAGGCGATGGGCTACGCCCCTCCATAGGCGATGGCGTTCCGCCCACCGTAGGCGATCGCAATCCCACTTGACCAGCAGGACGCGCAACCCGTTCATTTGCTTGAGCGCCCAAACTTTTGGCAAAGGTAGCTGCCCCAACTCCAGCCCATTGCCCTGTAGAGATTGCCCAAGCAGCATTAGGGCCACCGCCTCCAGAAGCTAACCCGGCTAGAAACTCCCGCGATGCAGCATCGCCGGCGGCGTAGAGTCCAGGAACCTTTGTACCGCAACTATCATCGGTCAAACGGATTCCACCTGTACCACGGACTGTACCTTCTAAAATTAGGGTTACAGGGACTCGTTCTGCATAGGGGTCAATGCCAGCTTTTTTATAGGGTAGAAAAGAGATGAAATGAGACTTTTCAATCACTGCCTTGACTTCAGGCGTGGCTTTATCCAAACGGGCATAAACGGAGCCTTTCAGGAGGGCATTGGGAAGGAACGATGGATCGCGACGACCATCGATATAGCCACCAAGATCGTTACCGGCTTCATCGGTGTAACTAGCCCAGCCAAAGGGAACACCCCGCGTCACTGTGGCATTAAAAGCGGTCGAAATTGCATAGTGATTGGAAGCTTCCATACTAGAGAGTTCCCCCCCAGCTTCCACTGCCATCAGCAGCCCATCACCGGTATTGGTATTGCAACCTAATGCTTTACTCAAGAATGCACAACCGCCATTCGCTAAGACTACTGCACCAGCACGAACGGTATAGCTACGATGATGTTGCCTTTGCACACCTCTTGCCCCAGCTACTGAGCCATCGTCAGCCAATAAAAGTTCTAGAGCCGGGCTTTGGTCAAAAATTTGTACACCAACACGCAAGAGGTTTTTGCGAAGTACCCGCATATATTCAGGGCCATAATAGCTCTGGCGCACAGATTCCCCATTTTCCTTGGGGAAACGATAGCCCCAATCTTCCACTAAGGGCAAACTGAGCCAAGTTTTTTCGATCACACGCTCGATCCAACGTGAGTTAGCGAGGGTTTTTCCTATGCGATAACGCTCCGATAAAACTTTGTCCCAATTCTCTGGAGAAGGAGCCATGATGCCGTTACCACTAGCTGCCGCCGCACCACTCGTACCCAGAAAACCTTTATCAACAATTATGACTTTGATACCTTGAGATGCTGCTGCCCAGGCTGCCCATGCTGCGGCAGGGCCACCACCAATTACCAGCACATCAGCATTTAATTCTAGTTCATTTTCACTATGGACTGCTAGCAATTCCCTTTCCTCAATAAGTTTTTACAGTACGGCAGAATTTAGGAGCAAAGCCGGAGACGCTCCGCCTCCGGTCAGAATTCAGAAGCGCTCCGACTTTTCGCTGCGTCTCTGGATATTAGCGTTAGCGGGGCGTAGCCCGGCAAATTCACTCATACATTCAGCAACGCACACAAAATTAATAAACAGATGTCAATAATTTATCGATCGCAGCCCGAAACGCCGTTGCTGCACCAGCACTCATATCACGGGGGGCGCAGATGCGATTTCTCAAATATGCGAAAGTAATAGCACCCACAGCAGCGAATAGGGGATCAACAGTACTATTTTTACCACCAGTCCTTCCACCCGGTAAAGTTGTGCCATTGCCATGAATGAGATAATCAGCTAGTTGTCGTAGGTGAAAATCGACAGCGTCCTTAACTGTGGTAAAATCACCGTCTGCTGCTATTGCTTGGACTCCAGAATTTTTGATAACATCTGCGATCGCAACTTCCCGATTATCGCTCAGTCTTTCAGCGGCTTCGGCTCGATATTGAATTTTCTCACTATCTGCCACATCCAGAGGTAAAGGATTTCCAATCGGTTCTACACCCCATCTGCGACGCAACAATAAATTATTAGTAATATTATCCGACTTCACCCTATGATAAGCAGGACGCTGGTTAAGTGCGTCAAACCAAGCATTGATTCGAGGAAAGCGAGGATTTCCTTTGAGATGATATCCTCGATATACAGGTAAATTAGCCGCCAATCTATCTAGATGGGGACTATACACAATATCAACTAAGCTAAATGTACTGATAAAGTAAGGGCCGGCATATTTAGCTAAAGCTTGCTCAAGTTCATCTAACTTCGCCTCAAATGCTGCTTGTAATGCCAACTTATCAGCATCTACAGATGTTTCTCTGAGGAATTTGTAAGCAATCTCTTTAAAACCGTTAGTCTCAGCTTCTTCAACCAACTGCCTAGCAACAACGTTTTCCTCTGGATTTTCCGGCAATAATGCTGGATGGGGAAACCTTTCTTCTAAAGCCAAGAGAATATCTTTAGATTCATATACTAAATTACCCTCAATTTTTGCTGCTGGGACAAGGGTTGTGGGAACTAGGTCAGTGTACCATTTAGGTTTATTACTTAAATCAATAAACTCCGTTGCAAAGGGAATTTCCTTTTCTTCCAGAGCAAACCAAACTCTTTCGCAGAAAGGACACCAAGAATTAGTATCTCGATAAAGCAAGATTGGTGGTTCTGTATTTGGAGGAACTTTATGTAAACTGCTCGGTATTGGTGCAGTAGAAGGAGATTGTCCCGGTCTCTTTACCCTACGCGCAGAGGTATTTTTTCTAGCAGTTTCTAAAACTTCTTCCCAAGTTGACACTGTGTTTTGAATAGACATTTTTACCTTGCTTTACTAGGAATGCCGGAAAACACAAATAGCTGTTGCTCTTTAGGTGCAGCCAAGTTTTCACCCCTGTATCGATGAAGACCAACACCCATATCTCCCGTAGCGGTAAGCTTGAAGTTTACTTCTTCAAATCCAGATGCACTTAAAATTTTCCGCACATTGTCAGAGTAGGTAATACCGTTGGAGTGTCCGCGAGTCCAAATGACAAAAGCACCTGGTTTACTCAGAAAACTCAGGTTATCTAGTAAGCGACTGAGTTCAGCTTCCTCAGCTAGATTGCCAAAGACACCACATACAATCACGATATCTGCTGGTACTGCTCCTACATAGTTACTGGCAAGAGTTGCATCACCATTGATAATCTCAATTTGCTTGGCTAAACCCAAAGACTCTATAGTTGCTCGTCCACGCTCAACCAACTGGGGGCTAAGTTCAACAAGTCGTGCATATACGTCATTTATTCGAGGGTGATTTTTTAAAGTTCCTAATAAATCTCGTCCATCACCCGCGCAAACACTTACGACACGGATAGTTCCAGATGGCGACGCATTCAAGCTGTAAGCAATATATTCCTGCACGATTTCTAGACGCTGCTGCAATTTTGGCTCAGTGTCGTATAGGTCGTGCCATTCATACCAATCTTTTGGCATAAGGAGTGATTCCCATTTGATGCACACTGTGTAATCTCAAACTACGGTTAGTTTATCAATTAACTGTAATTTATAGATGAGGGCAGATTATCACAAACATTTATATAAAATCAAGTCTTACTCCGTACAAATACTCTGAATCTAGCGATTATACGTAAAATGTTATAAAAAATATACGCTTTATTTCTGTGAAGTATTCCTGAAACTTAGTGGTAATGTCTTTGCTATCTATGCTGGGTGCAAAAGATGCTTTAGTTTTTCTTTTCTTATTCTCAAATCCTGTTGGCATTACTCTAAAGAATGGCACTTAAGTGGATTAAATCTTACCCTAGTTTGGATAGTGCTACTTTGTTTCCAACTTGATTGCTGATCGGGAAAGTCCGCTTGTCAATAGGGTTTGAGACGCGCTAACCCTGGCCCAAATACCATAGCGTGGTTGTGACATTCTTGCCTCCAAATTAAATGAGGATTGGGAAGATACACCTTGTTTTTTATCCTCACCTATGCAAACCTCATAGTATACTACTATAAATAGACTGACTTGCCGTATATTGTTGTAGGTAAGTGCAAAAATAAAGTTTTAGTACCGACTATAAAGGTTCTAGAAAACTATGTCTGAACCACGCTATGGGATTTGGATTCCTGTTTACGGCAACTGCGGCGTGACGAACCATCCTCTTGAACCTCGTGATGCTAGTTACTCACGAGCCAAGAATTTAATTCAGTTAGCCCAAAGGTGCGGATTTACCACAACTTTAATAGCGCAACATATCATCAATCCCAGAAACCAAGAACTTGACCAGCTAGAAACTTGGACAGCAGCAGCAGCACTAGCAGAAGCAACAAACTCTATCGAGATTATTGCAGCTGTTAAGCCATTACTATTTCATCCCGCCGTCTTAGCAAAGATGGCATTAGGTATTGATGCTATAAGTAATGGACGTTTTTCTATTAACTTAGTGAGTGCTTGGTTCAAGCCAGAAATGGAAAAACCAGGGATAAATTTCCTTACCCACGATGAGCGTTATTGTTATTCTGATGAATGGATTAGAGTCGTAAAAGCTTTGTGGAGCGGAGAGAAAGTCAACTTCTCTGGTAAATATTTTCAAATCAATGATTTGAAACTCAATCCCCCACCCATAGCCAAACCACATCCGCGTGTATATGTAGGGGGAGAGTCAGAACCAGCCCAAGAACTAGCCGCAAAAGAAGCCCACACATTTTTCCTCAATGGTCGTCCGATTGAAGTCATCCGCGAAACCATTGTGGCTGTTGCTAAAAAAACTAAGTTTCGCTCTCAACCTCTGGGCTTTGCTATGTCGGCTTTTGTGATTGCTCGACCGACAGACGAAGAGGCGGAAGCGGAATATCAAAACCTCAGAGCAATGGTACTAGCACAAGACGATCGCTCAGAATTACTCAAAGGAGTAGATTCTGAAGTAGTTATGTTCAAAAACATGGCTAAGTACCCTGGTGTGGGGAGCAATGGCGGTACAGCAGCAGGATTGGTTGGTAGCTATGATACTGTAGCCCATCGGATTGCTGAATTTACCAAAGTAGGAATTGATACTTTCATGCTGCAATTCCAGCCTTTTGCCCCAGAAATGGAGCGTTTTGCGGCGGAAATCATCCCAAGAGTGCGATCGTTAACGGTAGATAGTGAAGCGAGCGCCAACTTGAAAATAGGAGCTAGAACCTAAGAATTTGAGATTTTGGATTTTGCGTTCGCGTAGCGTGTCGGAGACAAAAGTTGCGTGCGGGGGTTCCCCCGTTGAGCAAACTTTTTAAGACGGATTTTGGATTAAATTGTTCTCCATTACCCAAAGGAAACTTTATGACAGCAATATTTACTCGTCCAGCTTGGACTACTGATTTAGAACTGGAAATTTTTGATAAACTACTTGATAAGTACGCCCCTCACATTCCGAAGAAGCGATCGCAAGAACCTAGATCGCCGGAAACTGATGAGGAAAGAGAGAATTTCTACCGCTTCCGTGTGGCTGGTGCAGCCCATGACCTGTTTATTGTACAAGTCTGCGCTAAGATAATTGACTCCTTTGCTGACCCAGAATTACAGCTATTTTTGAGTAGACAAATCGGTGATGATGGCGCACACGCTCAAAATACTCGTTTAAGAGCGCAGGCTATATCAGGACGTGACCCAATTGAGGATATCCAAAAGCAGGTGCAGAAGCATTGGGATTATATGGGTGATTTACCCATCCGTAATTGGCAAGGCTTTTTAGCATTTGAGTTGCATTACGAACTTCATATTGTGGCTTTGTTATTCATCAATAGCCGTACCAGCAAAATCAGCGACCCAGACTCAGCCAAGTTTGCAGCAGAAAGAATCCTGCCAGATGAAGCAGTTCACCGCCTGGGAGTTGTAGACTGGTGGCAACGTAAATTTGATCGAGCTTCGCTAGCAGAGAAAGAGGATTTAATCGCACAAGTTATAGAAGCAGATGAAGAAGGTCAACGCCGACGCAATTCTTACCTTCGGGATCATTGGCAGTTGAGTCAAAAAGCTATTGGTATTGAAATTGATGATTTGCCAGTACTTTATGATACTTGGCGACAAGAGGTTCTTTCTTACTTCTTGGATATTCCTATATTTAGACTGCCCAAACTTGTGAGTGTGAATGATTGATGATAAAAAACTGCCCTTTAAGATTTAATTTGAAACTTATCACCGAACTGACTGTGGATGAGAAAGAAGTGTTGCGTGTTCTCAGAGCAGCAGTTTACCCACCAGAGGTCATTGCTTATCGCCCAGGACGGCACATTAAATGGTCTTTACCGCAATGGAGATTACTTGTAGAAGATGGAAGTGGACGGCTTGTTTCGCACATTGGGATTGTTACCCGCGAGGTAACGCTAGATGATGTATCAATCCGCATTGGCGGTATTGGTGGAGTAATGACAAGCCCAGAAGCACAGGGTCAAGGCTTTGCAACTGCTGCCTTTCGGCACGCAGAAACCTTCTTAAATAAGTGTGGTTTAACTTTCGCATTGCTCGTATGTCGTCAGGATTTAGTACCCTTTTATACTCGTCTGGGATGGCAATCTTTCAATGGTATTCTTTTGGTTGAGCAGCCACGTGGCACAGTCCCTTTTACAGTCAACGAGCCGATGGTATTGTCGGTGAATGACAAAGCTCCCAAAAAAGGAACGATTAACCTCTGCGGTTTACCGTGGTAACACATTGATTTTTCATATTTTAAAGGATTATAAATATTACTAATTTATTGATAAGCACCTGTATTTTAAACTTGATACGGAGGACTAATGAGCAAATCGAAGCAATTAAAACTAGGTGCTTTCATGCGCCCGGTAAGCATACATACAGGCGCTTGGCGCTATCCTGGGACTTTGCCTGACGCTAATTTCAACTTCCCAGCGCTGAAACGATTCATCCAGAAACTAGAGCAAGGCAAGTTTGACGCATTTTTCATGGCTGACCACTTAGCGGTGCTGAATATGCCAATCAACGCATTGAAGCGCAGCCATACTGTCACCTCTTTCGAGCCTTTTACTCTACTTTCTGCCCTTGCCAGCGTCACCGAACACATCGGGCTGGTAGCCACAGCTTCCACAACTTATGACCAGCCTTACCACATCGCTCGCCGCTTCGCGTCTCTCGACCATATTAGTGGCGGTCGCGCTGGCTGGAACATCGTCACCACAGCCAATCCAGACGCAGCGCTCAACTTTGGATTAGAAGAAGAGATAGAGCATGATGAACGCTATCGGCGGGCTAGAGAATTTTATGATGTTGTCACGGGTCTTTGGGATTCCTTTGCTGACGATGCGTTTATTCGGGACGTGGAAGCAGGGATTTATTTCGACCCTGCAAAGCTTCACGTTCTGAATCATCAGGGAAAATATCTCTCGGTGCGAGGGCCATTGAACATCGCCAGACCTGTCCAAGGCTGGCCGTTAATCGTTCAAGCAGGTGCATCCGAAGCCGCACGGCAATTAGCTGCCGAAACCGCCGAGGCTGTGTTTGCACCTGCTAGTAATCTGGAAGCCGGCAAAGCTTTATTTGCAGACATTAAGGGACGGGCGCAGGCAATCGGACGTGACCCAGACAGCATAAAAATCCTTCCAGGTGTTTTAGTCATCGTGGGGGAAACCGTCGCCGAGGCACATGCCAAGCGTCTTCATTTGGACAGCCTAGTACATTATGACAGTGGGATCGCCAGCCTAAATGGTGCTATTGGCTACGATGTTTCGGGTTTTGATCCCGATAGCCCCTTGCCAGAAATCCCACCGAATAACGGTGGTCACTCTTCACGAGAAAGAGTAATAGCCTTAGCGCAACGTGAGAATTTGACTATTCGACAACTGGCGCAACGGATTGGCAGTTACGGCGGGTTGGCTTTTGTGGGCACACCCCAAACTATCGCCGATGAGATGGAAAAATGGCTGTTTGAGGAAGGCTCTGACGGCTTCAACATCATGTTCCCTTATCTTCCTGAAGGGTTGAACGATTTTGTTGACAAGGTTGTGCCAGAACTCCAACGCCGTGGGATTTTCCGCAAAGAGTATGAGGGTACAACGCTGCGTGAAAATCTCGGTCTGGCACGCCCTGCTAATCGCTTCTTCCAAACTAGTCTGGTGTAAACTGCGATCGCTAGTATCACACCTATCGTTTCTTTCTTTTTACCACTTGCATCAATAGCACCGTCATCCTTGCTGCTTGATTTTTAAATTAGCTTGTGGTAAAGTTCGTGCAATCAAAATCTACTGTAAATAGGTCAACTTACAGTAGATTATTTGGATGAGAGAGTTAGCAAACAGAGTCTAACCGCAAAATAAAAAATTTCCCATCTTCAACTTTTACATCATTCCAAAATTAGCTTTTTAATTAAAGCCTGTATTTTAAACCCCAAAAAATTGGTAATACATTATGGTAGCAATATCTAGAAAACGCAACTTTCTAATTTTATTAGGAGCTGGAGTATTTACTCTCTTTACAACTTTAGTAAGTTGTAAAGCACCAGATACACAAGAAAAAGCAGCAGTTGCAGCCCCTAGTAGCATTAAGACAAAATTGTTAAGAATTGGCTATTTTACTGCTGCGGATATTACCAAAAGTAGACAAGTTTTAGAGAAACGCTTGAATCCCTTGGGTATTCAAGTGCAGTGGGCGCAATTTACAGCTGGGCCACAGCTTTTAGAAGCAATAAATGTGGGCAGTTTGGATGTCGGTGCTGTTGGTGAAACTCCACCCATATTTGCCCAAGCAGCTGGTATTCCTTTTGTTCTTCTTGCTAATACTATACCGGGTAGTGGTGAAGGTTCGGCGATCGTAGTACCGGAAGACTCCCCCATCAAAACCATAGCTGATTTAAAAGGTAAGGGAATTGCCTTTCAAAGAGCTACTGCTAGTCAATACTTTGTTATTAAAGCTTTACAAGAAGGAGGACTAGAGCTAAAAGATGTCAAACATCTCAATCTGATAGCACCAGAAACTCGTGCAGCATTATCGCGTAAGAGCATTGATGCAGCTGTGCTAAGTGACCCCCACCTGGCTATATTTCAGAGAACGGAAAAAGTTCGGATTCTTCGTAATGCTAAAGGACTTTCAACCCAAGGAGGGTATTGGATAGCTGCACGTAGCTTTGTGAAAGAGAACCCTGAAGTAATAAAAATTCTCCTTGAAGAAGTCCACAAATTAGGCAAATGGTCTAAAGCAAATACGCGAGAAGTTGCCGAAATTGTCGGGCGTGATACCAAGCTTGATTTACCAACCTTAGAAACAATAGTCAACCGTCGGCGTTTTGGCATCAGACCGATTACCGATAAGGTTATAGCAGGACAGCAAGAGATATCTGACTTGTTCTATAAGCAAAAATTCATCACTAAAAAGATTAATGTCAAGGATGTAACACTTACTCCTGAAGAATATAATGCCATCCTCCCGGCAGAAATCAAGCCCTGAGCATTTGCAATGAACATTAAGTCGGAAAAAATTGATAATACATTATGCTAACAGTATCTAGAAAACGCAACTTTTTCATCTTCTTGATGGCTGGAGTATTTACCCTAATTTGTAATTAGGGAAAAGGGAAGGAGGAACAGTTTCGTAGAGTATATTATTGCTGTTCTCGTAATGCACCGCAAATCTTGGTGGTGCATAGAGCTAATTTCTATAATCGTATCCTACTAAACTATGAATCAATATCAAAACCTAAAATTCGAGGACATAATATACAACAGTGCAAGTTATCTCAACCTCTTAAATACTTACTCCGATCATATAAATTTAGATCGCATTACAAAAGCGCGTTTTTTTGATGCAATCGCTGAATTAATTAATACCAAGTCCAATGGTCAAATTACTAAAGGTTACTTAACTACTTTATACGTAGCCCACCTATTGTCATCTTATCTAAATCCAGAAATAGCAATTGCCTCACCAATCACCAACATAGATTTTCCATAGGATATTCGGAGATAGAAACTAATGATTAAGAGTCCAGAGAAACTTGTAGATACGACAATTCAGTTTTCGGCTCCGGTGAGAGCAAATTCACCGGAACTCCAGCAGCTTTTTGATTTTATTGCTCTGGGGGCAAGTGAGCGCGATCGCGATCGCATTCTTCCTTATAATGTGGTTGAATTGATCCGGCGTTCCAGGTTGGGTGCATTGCGAATCCCCGTTGCCGAAGGTGGTGGTGGTAGTACGGCACGCGAACTATTCGAGGTTGTGATTCGGCTGGGGGATGCCGATCCAAATGTCGCTCACATTGTGCGGAATCATTTTTCTGTCACAGAGCGGATTTTGCGTTCAGAACGCACCCCAAGGAATCGTCGCTGGCTCAAAGCCGTTGCCGATGGCGCGATTATTGGACTTGCTTCAACCGAACTGGAAGTTAAGCGATCTGGTGGCGGCCAAGTCGTGAATACAAAATTAACACCTGATGGCGATGGCTATCGTCTAAATGGGACGAAGTATTACAGCACTGGCAGCCTTTATGCAGACTTAATTTTCGTGCGTGTACTAGTACCCGATGGCAATAAAGCGTTTATACTCATTCCCACCAACCGCGAGGGCATTGACCTTGTGGATGACTGGGATGGCTTCGGTCAAAGGCTTACAGGTACAGGAACAACAACATTTAAAAATGTCCGTGTAGAGACAGAGGAAGTAATTTTTGAGACAGACAAAGACAAAGACAACCTACCCTACAATATCGTCCCGCAATTAGTCCTGACTGCCATCAACGCCGGTATTATTCGCAGCGTTCTGCGTGATGCTACAGCCCTCATCCGTAACAGACCCCGGACTTTTTACCATGCCGTAGCCGAGCAAGCCTCAGAAGATCCAATCTTGCAGCAGACTGTCGGGCAGATTGCCGCCAATGCCTTTGCTGCTGAAGCGATTGTTTTAGCAGCAGCTGATGGTCTTGATCGCCTCCCTGCTGCCCAAGCTCAGGGTGAAGAGGCAGAGACGGCTGCGGCACTGGCAACTTCTCTAAGTGCAGCGAAAGCCAAATTGATTGTCGATGATTTGGCTCTACGTTCAGCCACCTTGTTGTTTGAAGTTGGTGGGGCTTCCACAACAAAGAAAAGCTCCAACTTTGATCGTCACTGGCGCAACGCCCGCACCTTGTCCTCACACAATCCAAATCATTTTAAGGCTCGTGCGATCGGCGACTACGAGATCAACGGTACACCATTGCCACAACGAGGATTCTTCTAATTTTGTTCAGATCCCTGACTTTTAACTTGTAGCAATTTATCAGAAATCGGGGATCTCGCAGCCAACCGAAACCGTTGAGAGGAACTATGAGTGCAATTGATACTACTTCTTTGAAAGCAAGTAAAAAGGCGATCGCTTCTCCAACAGACTATCTCCAAAGCCCATTATCCCAAGCTCTCCAGCAGCCTGTACTGTTAAGGTTGTTCTTACCGATTGATTCATAACGGTGATTGGAGTTCTTCTAACCTCCCGCGTACTACAGACTGGTCGTTTCATTACAATGCCAAACTGACCCAAAATATCAAGGAGTCCATTGTGGGGAATTATTTCAAAGAACACCGCTTTCAGTACAAAGAAAAATGTTCTGCTAGTACAACCTTCGCAGTTGCAGCGTCTTTTCTTGGTTTGATAGCTTCTGGTTGCAGTCAACAAACAGCTATCAATGCCACAGTTAACTCAGATTCCTCTTCAAAAACTCTCACTACCAAAACTACAGAGAAAAACAGTGTAATTCGCTTGGGCTACCAAACATGCCAAATTACACTAGACCACAACCGCCAGTCTTTGAACGAGTTGAAGAAGAACGACTCTACCGCAAACAATGCCTTGCGGCTGCATTTCGGCTGTTTGCTCGTTTTGGCTTTAGTGAGGGAACAGCAGGCCACATCACCGCCAGAGATCCTGAGTTTACCGACCATTTTTGGGTAAATCCCCTTGGCAAATACTTTGGCCACATCCGGGTTTCTGACTTGATTTTGGTCGATAGAGAAGGGGAAGTTATCAAAGGTAATGCTCCCGTCAATCGCGCCGCTTTTGCCATTCATTCACAGGTTCATGAGGCGCGACTTGATATAGTTGCAGCGGCTCATGCTCATTCTCTGCATGGTAAATCTTGGTCAAGTCTTGGTCGCCTCCTTGATCCCCTAACTCAAGATGCTTGTGCTTTCTATCAAGACCACGCTCTATTTGATGACTACAAAGGAGTAGTTTTAGATACTTCAGAGGGTAAAAGAATTGCTGAATCTTTGGGAGACAAAAAAGCTGTCATCTTACGGAATCATGGCTTTTTGACAGTGGGACAGACAGTAGACGAAGCTGCTTTTTGGTACATTTCTTTTGAGCGATCGGCTCAAGCCCAACTACTTGCAGAAGCAGCTGGCAAACCACTTCCCATTGACCACGAAACAGCAACTTTTACTCATAACCAAGTAGGAACCCATTCTGGCGGTTGGTTTAGCTTTCAGCCACTCTACGACCGAATTGTGGGCGAAGAAGCAAGCTTACTAGAGTAGTTGGTGGTTATTTTTCTTCCTTGTCTTTTTATACCTAAAAATTAACGTGTCTACCAATTGGCTGCGGCAAAATTTTTTCTTCTCTCTGGGTTGCTTGTTAGTAGCAACAACAGCTTGCTCAGACGTTAAGTCTACCAGTCCGACAACGATCGCTGCTAATCCTGGCCCATCCCAAATCGCAGTGTCGAATACAACTCAATTGCGTGTTGCTAAATATAAAGGTGGCTGGGACTTAAATTTAAAGTTAGCTGGACTAAATAATTTCCCTTACACAACTCAATTTACTGAGTTTACCGGGGGTAATTTGATGGTACAGTCAATCAATGCTGGTGCAATTGACTTAGCTTCTGCTAGTGAAATTCCGCCGATTTTTGCGATTGAATCGAAAGCATCTGTAAAAATTATTGCGAGTCTCAAAGGGCCTACGGTTGGTCAAGTTGTACTCGTACCCAAGGACTCGACTGCCAAAACAATCGCTGATCTTAAAGGTAAGAAAGTGGGTTACGTGAAAGCTACAACAGCCCACTACTTCCTGATTAAGATGTTGGAAAAAGTCGGGCTGACGATGAAGGATATCAATGCAATTCCTTTATCGATACCGGATGGACTTTCGGCTTTTCGTAAAGGACAGCTTGATGCTTGGGCTACCTACGGTTACTCCATCTCCCAAGCTGAAAAAGAAGGGGCGCGGGTGCTGGAATCTGCAAAAGATATTTTGAGCGGTAACTTTGTGATTATTGCTTCACCCAATGCGTAGGCGTAGCCCGTCGTAGACATCGCTGATCCTCAAAAGAAAGTAGCGATCACTGATTTTCTCTGTCGTTTACGGAAATCCCAAACTTGGCGTGAATCTAATCTTAAGAAGTGGTCGAAGAATTATGCAGCTACTATCGATGTTGATGAAAGTATTGTTTATCAGGATGCCAAGCAAGGGCAACAACAGCGTCGTCAAGAATTACTTCCTGTTTCTGACGCAGCGATTGGTTATCAGCAAAAGGTTGCTGATACCTTTTTTCAAGCGGGTGTAATTTCCACAAAAGTTGATGTGAAACAACTTTGGGACAGCAGTTTTAACGAAGATATCGCCAAATGCCAATAATTGCAGCAAGAAGTAAAAAGCTAAATGTCAAAATCACCTTATTTTTCATAAGGGTAAAAATATGTTTCATGGAATAGAAAGAGAATTATTAAATGGAGTACCTTGGTTATTTGAGCAACAGTCTCAATTACCACATCATCTCCAATTAACAGATCGGCAAGAACATGAGATCCGTGATATTTGGGAATTACCACCACAAGAATCTCCTCATCGTGAGCGTGTTCTTAAGCAGGAGATAAAACGGTTTGGGATTTTCAGCAAACTAAAAAGTTTTTCTTTAAAGACACTCACCAATAAATAAAGATAAGCCTTATTCGCTACTCAAATTAATAGAAAATTTCAACTAATTTATAATTACAGTACAGCTTTACTGGGGTAGCTTCTTTTAAGTATTTAGGTGACATCAGCACCGCTTCGCTAACAGTCAGTAATTATTTTATTCGTAAAGCTTAATATTAGATAAACTAATTATTAGCTCCTCATGATATTATGCTTTTCAGTATCACTAATCTCGATAAAATCTTCATCCTTAAATACCGACATGACAACAACGACTGACCTCGATTTTGCCGCTCGTGAGGCGTTGCGCCTACTCGGACCAGATCCCGAAAACTGGGTAAGCGATCGCCCAGGCATTGACCACAATGTGACGATAGTAGGCGGTAGTGGCAGTGGTAGCACCTTCGCATTTGCCCTGCGGCGTGCCGGCATTGGCCGCGTGACAGTCATCGATGAGGCTCTTGACGAAGTTCATGCTGGCGTGTGGCTGACGCGGGCGCGGATGAAAAAGCTACGCACACCGAAAAATCTGCCAGGGCCAGAACTGGGCATTCCGGCGCTATCATTTCAAGTATGGTACGAGGCGCGGCACGGTATTGAGGCATACGCAGCGCTTGACCGCATTCCACGAGTGGCGTGGGCTGAGTACCTCAGTTGGTATCGGCATTTCCTGGGCATTCCAGTTCGGTATCAGACGAAGTTGGTGCGGATTGAGCCAGACGCAGATTTCTTTCGTCTACACTTAGAAGTGAACGGTGTCGCCCAGGTGGAAACCACACGTAAAATTATTTTCGCCAATGGTGTAGCTGGCACTGGTGGCCCAAATATACCGCCTGTATTGGCATCTCTGCCACGCACATTATATGCACATACCGTCGATGAAATCGACTTCAACAATCTACGTGGCAAAACAGTAGCAGTGTTGGGTGCTGCGGCCTCGGCCTTCGATGCGGCAGGAGTGGCATTGGAATCAGGCGCTAAGGCAGTACACCTGTTCGCACGACGGCCAGCGATCGCATCTCTGCCAGTGAATCGCCTGCGAGGTTATCCTGGCGCTTACTATAACTATCCGCAACTACCTGATGCAGCTCGCTGGTTCCAAGCTTGGCGGTTTAATCAGGTTGGCTCTACGCCACCACCAGACGCAATCGAGCGGGTAATAGCGTTCTCTAACTTCCACCTGCACTTATCTGCACCTTGGAAATCTGCTCACAATCAAGGCGATCGCATCGTCGCTCAAGTAAATGAGGATGTTTTCGAGTTCGATTTTGCGATCGCTGGTACTGGCTATTTTGTTGACCCGACAAAGCGGCCGGAACTCGCCGAATTTGCACATCACATCGCCCTCTGGCGCGATCGCTATGAAGCCCCAGCCGACCAGCGTGACGATCAACTCAGCACCCACCCTTACCTTGGTAGCGCCCATGAATACCAAGAGAAAGTACTTGGCAACGCCCTTTACCTGAAGGACATCCATGTGTTCAATCCTGCTGGCTTCGTAAGTTTCGGTCTGCCTATCGGTGACGTACCCAGCATCCGCCGCGATGTGCCAGCAGTAGTGGCACGCATCAGCCACGACTTATTCTTTGCTGACTGGTCATTACACGAAGCCCAGATCACTAGCGGCAATATTTCGCCGGACTTCGACACATCATTGTATGCAGATGCGGTATGGAAACAGCAAACCAAGGTGGCAGTTAGCTAAATCTGTGTAGTGTTTATAATTCACGCCTAATGTGAATTATAATGTCTGCACTCAGATGCGATCGCTATTTATCACTCTAAACCAACGTAATGTCTTGCACCTGCCACAATCCCGAGCTCTTATCTTTATAGAAGCCACCTCCCTCAGTATATTGTTCATTTATCAGTAGTAGAGCTGTAGGAAAATTAAAAGGTTGTTTCTCCAAATTTAGTAAACGCCAGTCACCTGTCGTGATATCCTCGTTGTCTTCACAATTGAGGAAAGTAGTTGTTAGTAGATCAAAATTTAAACTAGCTCTTATCCTGCATAGCAAATAATTTCATTGTGTCTGTTTTGATGATTAATCACTATATTCAAATAATAGATTAGATTGCCGTATCAACATATTTTATAATAATCATTATAATTTATATAGTTATTTTACTGAATCAAAACGAATTAAATAATATTTAAGCTATGGGAAATCTAGAATTAATAATTTTTGATTGCGATGGAGTATTAGTAAATAGTGAACCAATTATTAATCGGATTTTTGCCAAAACTTTAACTGAAGCTGGTTTCCCAATAACTCATGAAGAAGTTACTCAGAAATTCATAGGAAAATCATTGGTAACTTGTATAAGCATTATAGAGGAAACTTATAGAAGACCTGTTCCTGCCGAATTGATTGAACTGTGTAAAGAAAGGGAAATGATTGTATTCCAACAAGAACTTCAAGCAACAGAGGGGATTGCTACAGCACTAGAACAGATAACGTTACCAACATGTGTGGCATCTAATAGTAGTCATCGGCATATTCAATTCGTTTTAAAATTAACAGACTTGTTACACCAGTTTGATGGCAAGCTATATAGTGCTCTGGTTTGCTAGTTGCTGCTACTGTACCTCATAATAGCCGGAAGTGCTGTAATAAAAACCTTAGAATTTCTGTTCAAACTCTGCCGCTGCTCGCATTGCTCCTAAAGCAACCAGCAGCTCACCATGAACGCTTACATGAATTCGACATTCTTGCCAAAGTTCAGGGATACAATGCTCCTGGGCACTACTTAATGCTACTTTAAGGTAGCCTTGCCAATTTAATGTTCCTCCCGCCAACACTAGAACTTCTGGATTCAACAAATGAATGGTTGTGGCAATCCCTATTCCTAACCAGCGTCCTGCATCTTTAATCGCTTTGAAAGCGATAGCATCCTTCTGTTCTACTAGAGTAGTTAACTGTTGAGTATCAACACCTAAACGTTGCAAGAGCGCAGCCCCACCTGCAAGTTGATCTAAAGTTTTGCTGCCCTGTGCTGTAATGATCGGTGTAGCACCAAGTTCCCCAGCCCAACCCTTTGCGCCTTGCAAAAATTGTTGATTCACCCAAAAAGATGCGCCAATGGCAGTACCAACAATAATTAATGTTATATGTGCTGGTAAACCAACCTCATGCTTGCCTTCAATTAGTGCTGCATCAGAATCATTAAGGACACAAACAGGGCAGGGAGAGTCTTTTGTAACAGAAGGCAACCAACCATTCAGTTTTGGTAGTACATCACTAGAAATAACTTGTCCAGATTCCTTGACTAGTCCAGGGATAGCAATACCTATAGAACTTGGTGGAGCTGGTAATTCCTTTAAGAAACTAGCAATTGCTGTATCAGCATCCACACCTGAAAAATTAAAACCTGTGGTAATTTTCTTAAATTGAAGTCCGGTTGCTGTATTAGCAAGTAACAACATTTTCGTTCCGCCAATGTCTATTCCAATCTGAAGCTTTTTCATATGTCCTCTAGCAAGTATTACCATTGATAAGCTAATGCTACATCTGCCCCCAGCGAATTGAAGAAAGGCGCTCGTGCTAAGTTCGAGTTTTTAGCAACCTCTGAACGCAGCCGTTATGCCGCGAATTTCAGTTACCGTCGTAAGCATTTCACAAGCTCATCAATGATTGTAATTGTGTGTCTGAACTATCTTCCAATTCTTGAAGAATTGGGATAGTTGATCTTTTAACGCTTCAGCAGTGTGAATAAGATTAGACTCTTAAGCTGTTTTTAGCTTCATGGCAAGGCCCTCTGTCAGCCAAAAGCTAAATGGCTAAAATTCTTCACTTTACATTTGACGATTTTGGATCATGAGTCATACTAAAAAAAGGCTCATGATTCTAGCAATCGCTAACTATATTTCCAAACAGCCATTTGGCTAAGGAGATAGTTGAAACTGGATTGAGATTATTGGTGAAAACTTATTAGTAGGGAGGTGAGGTCATGAATCAGTCTCATGAGGAAGACAAAGATAAATTCATTTCCCCTCGTGGTCGCTACTACGGACAAGTTAAACCAGAAAACTTAGTGTTTAATGCTAACTTACAAGAATTTGCTCAAAAAGTTGGCATGATCACCAGTTTAGAAAGCAATGGTAAGCTTGAGGCAGAAGATGCTTATCAGCAAATTAAGGAACTTTGGAAACAGCTAAAGCGCAGTAAGAAGGAACTGGAAATTGGTGAGGAGCCATCGGCAAGAGCCTGAAGTTATTCTAATTTCGGGATAATCACCTCAAACCACACTTTTAAGCGAAGAAACCTTTTTGTTATGCTCTATATACGCGGAAATAAACTTAATTTAATTAATGCCATGTCCTCACTACAAACTTAACACTACAGTTATAATATATCTCCTTAATTATCAGCCATCATAGAAAATCAAACTACTCTTCTTATTGAGCGAAAGTTTATAATATTCTATAAAGATGATTAAGAAAAATGATTAAACCTAAAAATTTGTATCGCGGACACTCAATGGAAAAAGTTGGTCACGGTAAAAGAGTAGTATTTAAAACAACTATTAACGAAAAGGAATGGTCTGCCGTGACTGAATTAGAGGTAAAAACAGCAATTGATGCTTGGATTGATGAAGGAGTAGAGCCTTAGCTATTGCCTACATAGCTTAAAAATGCCCTGGACAATCCGAATCGATCGCCCATCACCGTAAAATCGAAACTCGACCAACTCACCGAGTCGAAACATAGGTTTTTTTAGTGTTCGGTTCTAAGTTGCCTGTGCCGACGCAAGGGAAACCCCACGTAAACTGTAGGCAAGATTTGCAGTATTTATACAGAGGTATAAATAATTACTAAATTATAAACTGAATGCGGGTAAAAGATGATTATAGTAAATTTATATACTCTATCAAGGTGAATAACTCGGTAGAGTATTTTTGTGAAAGTGCGTCTAACGTAAGCGATTGCCTCCACTGCTGTCCCTTGGTACACTGCCCTCCACAGCTTACGATTGCTCCTTGGGGTAATGGTGGATTTCATGTTTGTTTGACCAAATTTTGACAACCCTTGGTTAACACGCATTCAGCTAAGGGTGTTGCATTAGGCTTGGTTAATTGCGTCTAATCCTTAAATACTTCAGTTATTATTTGATACAATTATTTTTGCCTTCTAATCTTGATTAGCTAACAATTTAGGATAACAAGTGCTGAAGAACCTTATTTTTAATGATTTGAAATCAGGTAAAGCTAGTATTATCGGCACTCACTATCTTTTCTGGAAGCTAATGTCTAACTAAAAATGCTAGTCATAGTTTTGAAAGTGACACTGGCAATAATGAAACATGGGCTGAAACCACCTTCCATCCTTCGGTAAACCTATACCAAGTCTGGCTTTGTCGCCCGAAACGTTCTACACCATTAATATTGCGGCGAAACTCTAAAGTCACTGTTGCTGCATCTTTCCCAAAGGTTACAACCTTGAGATTCGAGATTTCTCGCTCTATTTTTGGGTTTGGTCGATTCTGGCGAAAGTTACGAATTTCATCGCTGCCATAGAGGTTTTCTGTGATGCCAAACCGTACTACTTCGGGCGCATCCCAAAACAAGCTATCCAGCACCTCCAAATTGTTATTAGAAAGCGCTTCTTCATACTTGAGGGATAAATCAGTTACTTCAGCTAAAACAGTAGGGTCATTTATAGTAGTCATTGTTGTTACCAATTTTTGATGTTATGGCTGATTATGCACTCTTTTAAATCGTCAGAGCTATTTTTCTTTTAAGCTCCTTCAGTACGTAAATGACGATTCCAGCAATCGGCAATGATTCCACCCAGAGGAATTAATAAAAGTGTGGGAATTTGGCTGGCAAATCCCACTAGACCAAGTAACCAAGCGGAATCGGTGAGGCGATATACTAACCAACTAGTAGCCACTTGAGTCATTGACGTACCAATCAAATAAATTGCCTGACCTGTGTAATACAGGCGAAAATTTCTGGAACTAAAAGCACGGATCATGACTCGTGATTTTTTTGATGCTTCCATATATCACTCGTGAGTAGTTCCCAGTTCTTAACCGTGAATAAAAAAGTAAGCAGTCATGCTGAAGGCAACAATCATGACAAATTTCCGAATTAAGTGGGGTTTAAGTTTACGAGCATAATGGGCGCTTAAATACCCGCCAAGAGAACCACCGACTGCCATTAAAATAGCTTGATGCCAAGCAATCACACCTGCAAAAATAAATGGAACGATCGCAATACCATTGATACAACTCCCTAAAAATGTCTTAAAAGCATTCATTTTGTGGATACTTTTGATACCTAAAAACGTTAGAGTTGCCAGCATTAAAATCCCTAAACCTGCACCAAAGAAACCGCCATAGATGGCGATCGCTAGTTGAGCTAGTACCAAATTAAACAAGGGTATAGATTCCGGTGATGTCTTCTGGTTTTGACGCTGCAACCATTTTTTGAACGGTTCGCCAAAGGTAAATATCAGGGTTGCTAACAGCAATAGATAGGGAATCAGCTTTTTAAAGACATCTGGCGATGTATACAACAAAGCTATGGAGCCAATCATGCCACCAAATAAACTGACACCACATAGAAGTAAAAAATCTCGCCGCTCTATGCCCAAATCTTGACGATATGCTCCAGCGCTGGCTAGGGAAGCTACCCAAATTGCAGTATTATTGGTGGCATTAGCTGCGATCGGAGATAGACCCGTAAAGATAAGAGTTGGAAACGTGATAAAGCTTCCACCACCCGCTACAGCATTTAAGCCGCCTGCAATGAAAGCGGTACTAAACAGAAGTAAACTATGGAAAAGTGTTAAAGATGGTGGCATTATTTACGAATTATTAATTTAGGAATATCACTTGGAGAATGAGCAATCAAGTCAGCACCATGAGCTTTTAATTCCTCCTCAGTTCCATAGCCATAGGTGACACCAATTGAGACGATGTGATGGCGCTTGGCTCCGATGATGTCATGTGAGCGATCGCCTACCATCACCACAGTAGAGGGTAAAAGTTTTTCTGTTAATAAAATATAGTGAATTAAGTCACCTTTTATACTTCTAGTTCCATCAAGTTCACTACCATAAACACCGTCGAAAAGCAATGATAAGCCAAAATATTCAATAATTTGCGTAGCATAAATATATGGTTTAGAAGTCGCAACAAAAGTTTTATAACCATCAAAACGAATTGCTTTTAAAACTTCTGAAATTTGGGGATAAAGGGAGTTTTCAAATAATCCAATTGTGCCAAAACGACGACGATACAGTGAAATCGCCTGTTCAATTATTGTGCCATCTAAGGTATTGAGTAATTGCGAAAAGCTATCTTTGAGTGGTGGGCCAATACACCAATGTAATTCATCAGCATTCGGGGGTTTGTAACTGAGTTCAGAGAGCGCATACTGAATGCAACTAGTAATACCAGGTTTAGGATCTGTCAAAGTCCCATCAAGATCGAAAAGGATAGCGGAGAAAGGCATATTTGATATTAATTCGTAATTCGTAATTTAGAAAGTCAATTTTTATCTATGTTGATAGGTCTGTATTTGTAGTTTTATTTGGGATAATTGGTATTATATAAAACGGTTATCGTTTGTATGCAATGCATTTTGACCTCTCTCCAAACCTCTCTCCTACAAGGAGAGAGGCTTTGAATCTTGCTCCCCTTCCCTTGTAGGGAAGGGGCTGGGGGTTAGGTCTGTATTCGACTCAATCCAAAAGCGCTATAAAGTATTCTAAAATTACCCAATTCCCAATTCAACCCCTAATTTTGAGCGATTTCACAAAGCCTTCGGCACTAAGTAACGCGATGCCCAATGTGACAACACCAATCCCTATACTCTGAATCACGTTTAAAGTTTCGTTAATGCTTATCCATGCCACTAACGCTGTTAATGCTGGACTGCTAGAGCCGATTATGGAGGCGGTAGATGCGCCAACCATCCGAATTCCCACATTGTTTAAAGTGTGTCCGAGAAAGCTGACAAGACCCGAAAGTATGCTACCAATCCATAGGGGTGTCCAGTCAAGTTGGGCGTTATTAGCTGGCCAAAACAGTAAGCTAATACCAGAAAGCAATAGAGTAGAGGCAAAACTGATCCAAGTGAATGGAATTGGATGGAATTTTTCTAAACATTTTTGAGCAATGATGCAATAAAAAGCGTAAACGATCCCAGCGCCAAAACTAGCGAAAATGCCGATCGCAATGGTATGACTGCTATAAGTGGCAGAAGATTGAGGAATAGTGAGAGCGCTTCCCACCAGAATAATAGCCATTACTAGCCAACGGAACAATGTGGGGCGATCGCCAAAAAACCTCCAAGACAGTAGCGCTGTAAATACGGGATAGGTGAAGAAAAGGGTCAAGGCAATGCCTGTGGGAATCAAGCCAATAGCAATGTAAAGTGAGGCGATATACACAAACATCAGCACCCCACAGCCAAGAGCTTGGATTAGAACATCCCTACGCTTGCGAGTGAACAAGTCTTGGAGTTCTGTCCAAGCAGATGGATATAGCTTGAATGATAAAGATGCCATGAGTGGAACCACCAGTAGCATTCGCATGAACATCAGCAAGAAGGAATTCTGCAAATCCGGTTTAACGTATCCACCGAGTAAAAATAAACCTAGTACGAGATGTTCTGAAAACAAAACTCGGACTGTAACGTTGTGAAATGTCAAAACAAAGGAGGATAGTAGAACCGTTAAGATGCCCAACACGATAAAAAGTTTCCTCAGAGACGACTTGATTGTATTGTTAAAATCACTGGAATAACAAACCAGATGAAGTTTGAGGAAATCAAAGCCGTCGCTTCAAAAACACTGCTAGATGGTTAAAGAGACGCGATTTATCGCCGTCTCTAGTCTTAATTTATCCATCAATTATTTATTGACAGACTACTATGCCAAGGAACCGACGCTCACAGGTTCACGAGCAGTCTTTGTAGTGAACTGGTTCACCGGACGGGGCAAACCAAGATTCTCGCGCAAAGTACTGCCTTCATATTCAGTACGAAATATTCCTCGGCGTTGCAGTTCGGGAATTACCAAGTCTACGAATTCCTCTAAACCTCCAGGTAGCCAGGGTGGCATAATGTTAAATCCATCAGCTCCACCATTGACAAACCAATCTTCAAGTTGATCGGCAATGTGTTCTGGTGTTCCGAGAATCGTTCGATGTCCCCGCGCTCCTGCAATCCACAAATACAGTTGCCGGATTGTTAAATTCTCTCTGCGAGCAAGATCGGTGATGAGCTGCAAGCGACTTTTGCCACCGTTGGTATCTGGCAGATCCGGCAACGGCCCATCTAGGGGATATTTGGACAAATCATGACCACCCACTAGCCCAGAAAGCAGCCCTAATCCGACCGAGGGATGGATCAACTCCTGAAGTTGCTCATATTTATCCTTAGCTTCCTGCTCAGTCTTACCAATTACCGGGAATACTCCTGGCATAATTTTGAGATGGTCAGGGGAACGTCCGTATTTAGCCAATCTCCCCTTGACGCTGGTGTAGAAGGCTTGAGCTTCTGCCAATGTCTGTTGTGCTGTGAAAATCGCCTCTGCTGTTTGGGCAGCTAAATCCTGTCCAGCCTCGGAAGATCCAGCTTGTACGATTACTGGATATCCCTGTGGTGGACGCGCCACATTGAGCGGGCCGCGCACCGAGAAATATTTACCCTTGTGGTGGGGAATATGCAACTTTTCTGCATCGAAGTAAATACCTGACTCCTTATTATGAAGAAAAGCATCATCTTCCCAACTGTCCCAAAGTTTGGTGACAACATCCACAAATTCCCTCGCCCGTTCATAGCGTAGCGAGTGTTCTAGGTGGTTTTCTTGGCTGAAATTCTGCGCTGCGGCTTCAGCAGCAGAGGTTACAAGATTCCATCCGGCACGACCACTACTGAGATAATCTAGTGATGCAAACTTGCGGGCGAGATGATAAGGTTCATCATAAGTTGTTGATGATGTCGCCACCAATCCGATATTTTCTGTCACCGCAGACAGAGCCGACAATAAAGTTAAAGGTTCAAAGTGGACACTGAATTGTCCCGAACGGCTAAAAGCCTCAGTCCCTTGCCCTCTATCCCAGACGGCTAAACCATCTGCGAGGAAAAGCATATCAAATTTACCCCGTTCAGCCGTTTGTGCCAGCTGCTTGTAATGTTGGAAGTTCAGACCTCCATCAGCAGGGGTGTTAGGGTGTCGCCATGCTGCCACGTGATGACCGCTACCGGGTAAAAATGCTCCGAGTTTAAGTTGTTTTTTTGTACTCATGTTTGTATTTGCGAGGGCGTATTTATGCTTTTTTCGTTCTCTTGTTTGGAACAAGAAAGTGTTAGTTATTAGGACTCTGGTCTTGTTGCTTGGATAGAAGGCCGTTTAGAGAATTCATCGTACCAATGGGCAAGTTTTGGATCTTTCTGCCGCCATTGCAGATCGGGAAGATGGATCTTGAGGGAAATTGCTGCTACCCGCACTAGAGCTTCATCTGGGGCAGGCTTTGGTGCAGTCACTTCACTCAGTGCCAAACGCCCCGGCACATTGGGATCAACAATCACAGCATGTATTTTGCTCATAAGGTTGCCCTGGCTTAGAGATTAATTTCTAGTTCGCTGGTTCGCAATGTACTACCTGTAATAAATAAGCTCGATAGATTAACTATTTATTCTTAACTCCAAATCCCTGCAACTAGGTTAACGAAATTCCCTAAAGAACGGCATTCCGATAAATTTACAGTATTTTATGGATCGTAAAAAGAAAATTATCACACACAGGTAGAAGAATCAACCACCTTGTGAAAATATTTGTTTCATATATTGCTGCATTCTGAGCTAGTCAGGTCAACCTCTTACCTTTACTCTATAACCAGCTTTTTGGCAGGCATCTATGGATTATGCTATGAGAGTATAGGAAAATTTAAAATTAATAATTTTTATCTACTTTTTT
>NZ_JBALDK010000059.1:0-66370 GCF_036917455.1 Nostoc sp.
AATCACTTGTCTAGACTGAGTTTTACACGATTTTGACCACTGCAAACACCACGCTTGACAATTTCCCCTTTTCCTTAACTTGTCACCAATGGTTTCTAGTTATACATTCACAAATTAGATGTCGCCGTTCATAAATTAGTGTCATGGTTCACACATTAATGTTGCTCTTTCACTAATTGGTGTCGGTGCTTATTCTAGATAACCCTTCACAAATTAATGTCGCAATATTAGAGACTTATTGACTGTGTATGGTTACTGGTAAACATTAGACTTACATAATAGAAGACATAAGCTGAGTTAAGGCGTTTAGCATAGATTTGCTAATGCTTATTTAAGTTGTCTTTTTTTCTAGAGGGGCAAAGTTTGCTAGACAAGTAGTTTGTAAAAAGTAGGCGCACAGGCGACACACCACCCGCTACGAATGAAAGAAACTTTGAATAGGCGACCTATTAGTAAATACATTTATAAATATCACAAGATATATTTTGACAACGGCGAATTTTTAACAGCAGTTGTACCACTCCTTTAATAGTTCTCACACATCGCAGATTGTTATGCTCATTCCACATGGGTTTGCTGCGACTGGGACAATTCTGTTGCACGCATTCTAGTACTTTAGATGATGTCCCTTTTGGTTGAGGACTTTTTCTTGCCATTGATACACAAAATATTCTGTGCGTTCCCTAATTTACTTGAATATCTGACCTTCTCTAGCAAGCTTTGCGGTTCTAGAAAAAAATGAGCGAACCGGGAGTTATTAACTATAACTTCATGGAATTTATAAGAGCCTCCATCCACTTCTGAAAGCTCTAAATATGTTTTTTCTTTAGGTATAACGTTCTCTCATAATCAAACGATGGTCAAAGCTTAAAAAGCTAGGACTCAATCAATACAAGTTTACGAACCTGAGAATTGTTTCCCTGAGAACGACGTGATGAGGCAGCAGCTAGCAAAAACTTCCAAGACCGAGGAGAAAGTATAGAAGGATCTATCATTGAAAGAAAACTCTTAAGATTTTTTTGCTTCAGTGCTACTAAAATCCAATGGAGTTTGAGGTAATTTTTTATATCTTGAAATACAGGAATCTTTGAGCGATGTTGGTCATTTACCAAAGTGTAAATTTTTTCTTTCATCAGAATATTTGTCGCCAACCGCCGAGACAAAGAAAACTTTTGATTATATGCACCAGGCCAAATAGTGCGGTAAGCAAGACACTGATTAAAGAAAATAGCATCGCCAAACTGAGCAATCCGAATCCACGAATCGATGTCATCACAGTTAGCATCCAGTGTGGAATCCCAACCACCAGTTTGCAGGAAAGCATCACGTCGGCAAGCTACTTGTACAGGTGTGCCAAAGGGTACAAGCTCTAAGAGCATACCGTAATGAATATCGGCTTGTGGGATATAAAAAGCTAAACCGGGGCCAACTTGTGGAGTGCGACTGAGTTCAACTTCATTACCATCCACCTGAGCCGCCACACAAGAGCAGATTACAGCATCAGGACGAAGTGCGATCGCCTTAGCCATCTCTTCTATGCAGTTAGGCGCTAAATAGTCGTCATCATCTAAAAACTTAATCCAGTCGCCGCTAGCTTTCGCAACTCCAGCATTTACCGTTGCTGCATGACCAAGGTTTACTTCGTTTCGATGGTAAACTACCTTATTCCCTAAGCTTTTGAGATATGTTTGGGTATCATCAGAAGAACAGTCATCGGCAACAACCACCTCACACTCAATTGTTTGGTTCCGAGCCGACTCAACTGCTCTTTGCAGCAAGTTCAAGCGATTATAGGTACTGATGATGACGCTAAATTTCATAAATTGACACCTGTGGTACAGTATTTTGCAATATAGCTTTGATCTACTAAGTCTTGTCTCAGTAAAATTATCAATCTCCAATAAGTAGAAGTAGACTGAAATAGGATTATCGATTTATGATTGATGATCGTGAGTTTTTTTTAAGCAGACAGAAAGACTATGAGCGCTCAAGAGATTATCCGCTCCATTGAAGCGGAACAGTTAAAATCTAATTTGCCTGACATTTATGTGGGCGATACCGTAAAAGTAGGAGTGAAAATTAAAGAAGGCGAAAAATACCGGGTACAACCCTACGAGGGAGTAGTGATTGCCAAACGCAATGGTGGCATCAATGAAACTATTACAGTCCGTAAGGTTTTTCAAGGTGTAGGCGTTGAGCGCGTATTTCTGTTGCATTCTCCCCGGATTGACAGCATTAAGGTGTTACGTCGCGGTAAGGTACGCCGTGCTAAACTGTACTATCTCCGCGATCGCGTAGGTAAGGCAACCCGGATTAAGCAACGGTTTGACCGCCCTTTGTAATTCGTGTTTCTTTCATTATGGGAGAAATCTCAAGCGGCATCTGCCGCTGACTTGTTTTATCGACGAAATTGAAGTATGATATAAATCGCGTGTTGCGTTAAACTAAAATTTAGTTCAGCGCAATGACTGAATCAAAAACAGCTTGTGCGCTCTTAGTTCAGTTGGTAGAACGCAGGTCTCCAAAACCTGATGTCGGGGGTTCAAGTCCTCCAGGGCGCGCTCAAGAGCAAAAAACAAAGCCCGAAATAATTACGCAGTTGTTATATTAACAGCTAGCGATAATAATTTCGGGTAAACTTATTGTATTTGCAGTTGTTTTGCTTTCAGTTAACTAAGTAAAATAGAGTCGAAACTGCAAAACAGGATGACCGAATTTTAGATTTCTTCTCAATCCAAAATCTGAAATTGAGTACCTTTGCTGAAAGCACGGGATAAATCTAAAATCCAAAATTGACTAAGAAACCGGGGGATAAACGGTCGTGGCTAAAAAAAGTGAAGCAGAATTGCCAGAAACTACAAATGGGTTTAGCTTAGGCAACTTCATCCAGGGAACCAAAGAAGAACTTGACAAAGTAGTTTGGCCCAGTCGGAAACAGATAGTGAGCGAATCCGCCGCTGTGTTGTTGATGGTGGCGCTCTCGGCATCTTTGATATACTTGGTCGATGGATTGTTTGGTTGGGCAGCAAAACAGGTGTTCTGATGACTTTTGCAACAGACGAACCTCGCAACTCCACGTTGCAGTCGGAGGAAACAGGAGAAACAGCAGAAGCAGCGTCAAAAGAAGCACGCTGGTATGCTGTGCAAGTAGCTTCAGGCTGTGAAAAGCGTGTAAAGACTAACTTGGAGCAACGCATTCAAACTTTTGATGTAGCTGACAAAATTATCCAAGTAGAAATTCCGCAAACGCCAGCGGTGAAAATCCGCAAAGATGGCAGTCGCCAGCATACAGAAGAAAAAGTTTTTCCTGGCTATGTGCTGGTGCGGATGATGATGGATGATGATACCTGGCAGGTGGTACGAAACACCTCTCATGTAATTAACTTTGTTGGTTCAGAGCAAAAACGTGGTAGCAGCAAGGGTCGCGGTCATGTCCACCCCATACCACTGAGTGCTTCAGAAGTTGAACGTATATTCAAACAAACCAGCGAACAGGAAGCTGTTGTCAAAATTGACATGGCTACTGGTGATAAGATAATGGTGCTTTCTGGGCCATTTAAAGACTTTGAAGGCGAGGTAATTGAAGTGTCTCCAGAACGGAGTAAACTTAAAGCCTTGCTCTCAATTTTCGGCAGGGATACACCAGTAGAATTGGAATTTAATCAGGTAGAGAAACAGAGTTAAATACAAATGGCGAAGAAAGTAGTGGCGGTCATTAAACTGGCCCTAAATGCTGGAAAAGCCAACCCAGCACCACCAGTTGGGCCCGCCTTGGGTCAACATGGTGTTAACATCATGATGTTCTGCAAAGAGTACAACGCTAAAACAGCAGACCAAGCTGGAATGGTGATACCTGTAGAAATTTCGGTTTTTGAAGACCGGAGTTTTACCTTTGTACTCAAAACGCCACCAGCATCAGTGCTGATTCGGAAGGCGGCGAAGGTTGAAAAAGGCTCGAATGAACCCAACAAAAAGAAGGTTGGGTCAATTTCTAAAGCACAATTGCAAGAAATAGCCCAAACCAAACTCCCCGACCTCAATGCCAACGACATCGACGCGGCAATGAAGATTGTGGCAGGAACGGCTAAGAATATGGGTATAACAGTCACGGATTAGTCATTGATAACTGACGAAAGACAAAGGACAAAGGACAAATAACTAAAAATTATCGGGGGAGAGGCGAAGCTTCGGAATTACCCCAGGAGAAAAAATGGTAAAAATATCGCGTCGTTTGCAGACGCTACAAGCAAAAGTAGAAGATAAGGATTATCATCCTTTAGAGGCTTTAGCCCTTCTTAAAGACACAGCAACAGCTAAATTTGTTGAAGCTGCCGAAGCACATATCCGGTTGGGAATTGACCCCAAGTATACAGACCAACAGTTGCGGACAACGGTAGCACTGCCTAAAGGTACAGGGCAAATCGTGCGGGTGGCGGTGATAGCCAGAGGCGAAAAGGTAAACGAAGCGAGCAACGCTGGTGCTGATATAGTTGGTTCAGAAGAATTGATTGACGAAATCCAAAAAGGTAGAATGGATTTTGACAAACTAATTGCCACACCCGATGTGATGCCACAGGTGGCAAAGCTGGGTAAATTGCTTGGGCCGCGTGGTTTGATGCCATCGCCCAAGGGTGGAACCGTAACATTTGATATCGGAAGTGCGATCGCAGAATTCAAAGCTGGTAAACTAGAATTCCGAGCTGACAGAACTGGTATTGTCCATGTTATGTTTGGTAAGACAACCTTCTCGCCTGAAGATTTATTAGTCAACCTGAAGGCATTGCAGGAGACGATTGACCGTAACCGTCCTTCAGGAGCTAAAGGTCGTTATTGGCGGACATTTTATGTGTCAGCCACAATGGGGCCATCAATTAAAATTGATGTCACCGCCCTACGAGATTTAAAACTGAGCGAAGCTGGTTAATTTTTAGTCATTAGTTATTAGTCATTGGTCATTTGTAAAAGCAAAGGACAGAAGACAAATGACAAAATTGAATAGGCAAAGCCGGAGACAGCAGGTGCTAATAGCTTAAATATCCTGCCGAGGTTAAAACTCTAATTGTCAAAATTACCACCCCGAAAGGCGTGATAAGTATGGCATCACGAGTCTTAATACTCAACCCCGGCTAAATTAGTCGGGGTTTGTTGTTTGGGTTCACGTTTAGAAGAAAGCTACAAGTAGGGCAATCACCGATTGTTTTAAGGAGGTGAGATTGGAATGGGTAGAACACTAGAAAATAAAAAAGAGATAGTAGCTGACCTCAAAGAAACTTTGAGTAATTCAACTCTGGCACTGGTAATTGACTATCAGGGGCTAACGGTTTCTGAAATCACAGACTTACGGCGGCGGCTACGTCCTAGTGGCACCGTTTGTAAGGTGACAAAGAACACCCTAATGGGCATTGCCATTGAAGGTAATGAAAAATGGCAGCCTTTGTCAGAATTGCTCAATGGTTCTTCCGCTTTTTTGCTGGTAAAAGATGATTTTTCATCGGCAATTAAGGCATACCAAGAATTCCAAAAAGTCACCAAGAAGACAGAACTTCGCGGTGGTGTCCTGGAAGGTCGCCTACTGAAAGAACCTGATGTCAAGGTACTGGGAGACTTGCCATCTAAGGAACAACTCATCGCGCAAATCGCTGGGGCTATCAATTCCTTGGCTACCAAGATTGCTGTGGGTATCAACGAAGTTCCTGGTTCACTGGCTCGTGCTTTGCAGGCTGTGGCCGACCAAGAGCAAAGTGGTGGTAGCACTGAAACTGCTGCTGTCCAAGATAGCAGTGCCGAAACCGCAACTGTTGCTGATAGCAGCACCGAACCGGCTGCTGAATAGACTTCGTGGTTCATCAGTCAAGAGTCAAAAGTCTATAGTTACAGACCAATGGCCCATGACAAATAAATAATCAAAATTAGAGGAGTTATATCCATGTCTGCTGCAACCGATAACATTTTAGAACAACTAAAAGGACTGTCTTTGCTGGAAGCTTCTGAGTTAGTCAAGCAAATTGAAGAAGCTTTTGGCGTAAGTGCTGCTGCACCCGTTGGCGTAGCGTTTGCAGGCCCTACTGGTGGCCCTGCTCCTGCTGAAGAAGCTGTTGAGCAAACTGAGTTTGAAGTAATTCTTGATTCAGTCCCAGCTGATAAGAAGATTGCCGTGCTGAAGATTGTTCGGGAATTGACCGGTTTGGGTCTGAAAGAAGCGAAAGACTTGGTAGAAGCTGCGCCCAAGGCAGTTAAAGAAGGTATTGCTAAGGATGCTGCTGAAGATGCTAAGAAGCGCATCGAAGAAGCTGGCGGTAAGGTGACTATCAAGTAGTCGCAATCCTATTAAGCAGTCGCGCATTTAATTTGCACAACTAGGGCGGGTAAGATGCCCACCCCACAAGAGATTCATTTTTTTGAGGATGCAAATTAAAAGATTTTTAGCTTACTAGTTTTTATTGAGGAGCCTGAGTCAGGCTCCTTTTTTTCATATCAAGCTATAACAGTACTTTGGTTCTAATCAGCGTAAATTTTATTTTCGAGCTTTGCATTTAGAGTCCCCCATTTTGAAGGGGATTAGGGGGATTCTCCTGGAGAAAACATCACTAACCCAAGCGGATTAGTTTAAATTTAGGTTAATAAAAAATTATTTATCCTTAACCAATGTTTTATAATGCCCCTTAACAACAGCATCTTGCTCAAGATACCGCAGATTAACAGGGGAAAATTTGATGAACCAATGGCAACGTACTCCTAAGTTGGGGAAATATCTAACTAAATTAGTTGGCACTTATATCGTAAAAGCTTTACAGCCAATAATACTGTGGTGCATACAACCAATACGAAGTTGGTTGTATAGGTATTCTTCGTGGGTCGTTGGATCTCTATTTTTGGTCGGAGTTAGTTTGAGTGTCTTAATGGCTGCGTGTTCTTCAGGTAATGTTGATAACACTAGTAATGCTGATGCAACTTCCCCACGTGATGTAACCCTAACATTTGTTTCTTACTCGGTTACTAACGCAGCATACCAGCAGATCATTCCTAAATTTATCGAGCAGTGGAAGAAAGAACATAATCAAAACATCACTTTCAATCAAAGCTATGATGGCTCAGGTTCGCAGACTATTGCTGTAATTGACGGTAAGGAAGCTGACGTAGTACACCTGTCACTTGCACTGGACATTAATAAACTTGTTGAGGCAGGTTTTATTCAACCGGGTTGGGAAAAAGAAGCGCCTAACAATGCAATTGTTACCAAATCTCTAGATGCGATCGCTATTCGTGAAGGTAATCCTAAAAATATCAAAAGGTGGGCAGATTTGGCGCGAGATGGTGTAAATGTGGTTACACCTGACCCCAGAACCTCTGGCGGTGCTCGCTGGAATTTCCTTAGTCTTTGGGGTTCTGTGACAAAAACTGGCGGAAATGAAAATCAAGCAATAGACTTTATCTCCAAGGTATATAAGAATGCACCTTTGTTGCCTAAAACTGCTCGCAATGCCAGTGAACTGTTCTTCAACGATAATAAAGGTGATGTGTTGCTCAACTACGAAAACGAGATGATTTTGCTAGCAAAAAATGGCAAAAAAATCTCATACGTTGTGCCCGATGTAAATATCTCCATCGACAATCCTGTTGCTGTTGTAGATAAAAATGTAGATAAACATGGGACTCGCGCAATTGCTGAAGCATTTGTTAAATTTATTTATACCCCTGACTCACAACGAGAGTTTACTAAATTAGGATTTCGTCCCGTTGACTTAACTGTTACAAAAGAAACGGAAGGCAATTTTCCCAAAATTAAAACTATCTTCAAAGCTGAAGATTTAGGAGGATGGAACAAGATTCAGCAGAAATTCTTTGATGAAGGTGCAATCTTTGACAAAATTCGAGCTAAAAAGTCTTAGAAGTTTAGACATGCAATAAAATCCTTGTTTGTAGTGAGCGATGAATGGCTCATGCAAGGCTTATCAGGACTAAAGTCCTCACTACAAACTTAAATTGATTTACGTCTGGCTACTTAGCTAATCATCTTCTCTAAAGCGATTTGCAAATCTTTTGTCAAATCGCTCACACCTTTTCTAGATGCTTGGCGATCGCCCTGAGAATTTGACCAACGTTCTGTAACTGAAATTGGCTCTCCCACAGTAATTTGTGCTTGTCGCAAACCTAAGCGGGGTCGTCCTGGGAGTGTTGTATCCTGAATTCTAGAAAGCATATCGAATACAAGTAAAGCTGTTTCTGCAAAGCGTTCCGCCGTTGGTTGTTCTTGAATATAAGTCGCTGTGACTGCAACAAAACTTTCCACCATCCGCATGTGCCGCATTCGCAAGTCTGCTTCCTCTGCAATCCAGTCTGCCAAACCACGCTTAAATGGTGGTAAAGCATTAATATCTGGCAAATCTTCCCGATAAATGTAATTCCAGCCAGCCTCTTCTAAGCGGCGACATCGGTCAATAAAATTACCCTGTGCCTGAACTCCAAAATACTGCTCGGTAACTTGTAAAGCTTTATCCAGTAAGCAATGAAGTCGGTTAATCAACACCTGATTAGGACTAGCAGATTCATCAGTGGAAATGGTTTTTGGAATGTCTTGATGATAGAAGCGATGATAAAACTCTTCCATCTCGGTAATGAGATATTCAGCTAACCTACAGAGGCGTTGATAATAAATCTCTTGTTTATCGCCCGAATCAATTTCCTTAACTCCCAAACCGCTATCAGCTTCTAACTTACTTAAGAGCCAATCCAGTTTAGACCAAGGTGGTTCAACGTAGCGATACTGGATGGCGATCGGCACAATCATCACAGTCTCAGTCCGGTTGGCTTTTTGCAAGTCTTCTGCACACCAGAACCCCATTTGAGCAACACCAGGTTCCAGCGGGCTAACAATGCCACTATGACCATTAGTACCTCCTTCGGGTGCGACTGCGATCGGTACTTTCCCATTAGCAAACAACTCTCGTGCTGTTTGAATAGCTTGCCGATCTAGTCGCCTTCCGCGATGAACCGGCACACCCCCCAGCCGGGAAAACAACCAACCTAGCCAATTTCCAGCCCAAACCGTCATCCCGCGATCGTAGAGAAAATAGCTATGAACAAGCGATCGCAGGGTAATACCTTTCTGACGAGCTACCCGTGGCACAATGTGAGAAAGCAAATACAACATACAGAGGGGATCTTCCACCTCTGGGTGACGAAATGCCAACAAAAAGCGAATTTTTCCAGCTTGGAATTGTTGATAAAGTTCAGCTAATACCTCAATATTCTTGGCTTCAACGCTGACAATACCAGCTGGTAGCCAAGGGCGAGTGCGAAATCGTAGTGCGATCGGCAATAACCACCGAACAATCTGGAGTATTGGCAGATTAAGGCGTTGGGGAATAAATTTCAGTGGTGGTTGAGTAGAGTGAATCGTTTTAGGCAAGTCGCTCTCCAGATTGTATTTCTAGCGATTGTAAAACTTGGGGTCTTGGTTTGGCGTTAGATATTGCTCAGTTGTTACTTTTAACAATAGACCATATAACAGAATAAAAGTTATTTTTTATGTTTGGGAAAATTGCGGAATAGATACACAAAGACTGCTACATTTAACAAAAAAACTAATGTCTTAAGAGGAGATATTCCCTTAATCAATTCATAAATTTCTGGTGGAATGCTGATACCGACAAGTACCAATACTAAAATATGTGCCCAACGTTTTTCATACCACAAACCAACAGCTTCAATACCAGTTACAATAGCATATATTCCTGCGCCAATGCCGCTAAATGCCAGAGTTCTGGGATTTAAGTTGATAACTTTTTGTAAAACCCAATCAATGATTATCGATTTACCTTCTAAAACATAATCGTCTGAAAAAGCCTCTAAATTTTGATAATTTTTTAACGTCAATAATAAAGCGATCGAAGTAACCATAAGCAGCAAGGCGGTAAATGATTTGTAGAGAACAATTGCCACTAACCCCAATGGACGCTTTTCCAAACAACCCCCTAAGTATATATAAGTCAAATTTTGATTAGCTGGCTCTTAATGATGCCAACTAAGATGCCTATTGTAGCAGTACTTTATCGGACTATCTTGGCCCAAAAATTTATCTAACTAAGTACGACTTTGAATATTAGGGCAATTGGATGCAACACCAACTTATCTATCCCTTGACTCATTCCCTAGCGTATGCTATTACCCATTCTCTACTACAGAATGGGGTTTTGATTTAGGTGTGTTTGCTTTGGGATATTCCCAGCGATCGCACATTTATCAAAATCATATCCAATGGAGGTTAGCGGACTCGAACCGCTGACATCCTGCTTGCAAAGCAGGCGCTCTACCAACTGAGCTAAACCCCCATAAAATTAAAATAGTCGGTAACTTTGGTTGCCGTTGCTATTGTAACTTATATTGTTCCATTACTAAAGGGATGAAGCCAGAAAATATCCAAGTTGTCGCAGCATTGTATAAATTCGTCAAGCTGCCAGATTTTGCCGATAAACGAGATCCTCTACTATCTTACTGCCAAGCGCAAGGTGTCAAGGGGACAATTTTGTTGGCACAAGAAGGTATTAACGGTACAATTGCGGGTTCGCGTCAGGCGATTGAATCTGTTCTCTGGTTTCTGCGTTCTGACCCCCGTTTAGCAGACCTAGAGTCTAAAGAGTCCTATGCCGAAACCCCGCCCTTTGAGCGGATGAAGGTGCGGTTGAAGCCAGAAATTGTCACTTTGGGATTGCCTGAAATAGATCCAAATGAGCAAGTTGGCACTTATGTCAGTCCCCAGGAATGGAATGATTTGATTAGCGATCCTGAAGTAACTGTGATTGACACTCGCAATGATTATGAGGTGAATATCGGTACTTTTCAAGGGGCAGAAAACCCTCAAACTGGCTCATTTCGAGAATTTCCCGATTATGTGCTACGCCACCTCGACCCAACTAAACATAAAAAAGTTGCTCTGTTTTGTACTGGTGGCATTCGCTGTGAAAAAGCTTCATCCTTCATGCTTGCCCAAGGCTTTCCAGAGGTCTATCATCTCAAGGGCGGCATTCTCAAGTATTTGGAAGAAGTTCCAGCAGAGAAAAGTTTATGGGAAGGAGAATGTTTTGTCTTTGACGAGCGGGTAGCCGTTAGTCATGGTCTGGAGAAAGGGAGTTCTGATCGGTGCTTCAGTTGTGGGTATGCGATTTCTGAGGAAGATAAGGCATCTGACAAGTACGAGGAAGGTATCTCCTGTGCCTATTGTTTTGATAGCCTCACCGAAGATAAAAGAGTGCGTCAACATGAAAAATGGCGGCACTACCAAACCCAAGTTGCTAATTCTAAAAATCGGGATGTTAGTAACCTATAACTACTTTTCATAACCGAGATCAAAAAAGTTTACTCCTCAAAATTTGAGGTTTTTGAGGAGTAAACTTTGGGGTTTTCCAGCTAGATTTTTATAATTCAGAATTTAAGGGCAAAATTACAGTAAATGTCGTGCCGACTCCAACTTGACTTGTGACGCTGATTTGGCCCTTGTGAGCATCAACGCACCTTTTAACGATTACTAACCCCAATCCAGTACCCTGAATTGATTGGACATTTGAGGCTCGATAGAATGATTCAAAAAGTCGAGCTTGGTCTGGTTCAGGAATTCCTAGACCTCGATCTTGAACAGAAAAAATTGCTACTTCCTCAATGGAATCGCATATTAAATCAAGCTGAATCTTGCCACCTCTTGGAGAATATTTAACCGCGTTTGAGAGGAGATTACCGAACATATAATGTAAGAGTCCTTCATCCATTACAGCGTCGGTACGAGCGCTATGACAGGTAAAAACAATTTCATACACCTTATTTTCAACAATAGAAAAATCTTTGATTAACTCTCGACAAAATTCTTCTAAATTAAGAGGAGCAGGGTTATATACAAGTTTTTCGGACTCTGCTCGACCCATAAATAGAACTTCTTCCATGAGCTTTTCTAAAGATTGCACAGCACCTTGAATTCGTTTTAAATAAATACCTCTTTTTGCATCTGTCAAATTTACTCCTTGCATTTCTATCAGTTCTACTGCCGTTTGAATCACAGTTAGGGGATTACGGAACTCATGAGATACAGTAGAGATAAATAAGGACTTAAGACGGTTAAGTTCTTGCTCCTTTTCCAATGCTTGCTCTAGCAATTTTGTTTGCTGTCGTTCGCTAAGATCCCAGAAAACAACTACTACACCATTTATTTGGTCAGGTCGTCCCTTAAGTGGGGAAGCACTATCGCCAATTAGAACTCTTTTTCCATCTTTCCTAATCAGATATGTGAATTCTTCTAAATAAACAACCTGTTGTTCCCGCAGCACTTTTGTGATTGGGTTTTCTAATATAGTATCTGTAACTTCATTGACAAGATGAAAAATCTTCGTCGCCTCATTTCCTAAAGCATCTTTTTGCTGCCAGCCAGTCAATGCCTCAGCTGCGGGATTTATGAATGTTACTTTTCCGTGCTCATTTGTAGCGATTACAGCATCACTCATCGAGTTTAAAAGGGTTGCTAACCGATCTCGATTCTCCCGTAACTCACGCTCTAACTGGTGTTGTAAAAGGCCGATTTCGATCGCTATTCTTAAATCTTTTGTCGTAAATGGTTTAACGATGTATCCAAAAGGTTGAGTAATTTTGGCTCTTTCTAAAGTATGATCGTCACCATAAGCTGTTAAAAATATTACAGGTACATCTAACTGCTCACGAATCTGGCTAGCGGTAGCAATACCATCCATCTCACCTTTAAGAATAATATCCATTAATACTAATTCTGGTTGAGTTTCCGATGCCTTGGCAATGGCAACTTTTCCCGACGAAGCTGTTCCCGTAACAATATAACCTAGTTGACTTAGTTGGCTAGCAATAGTTCTAGCCACAATCACTTCATCTTCAACAACTAAAATCCTAGCTTGACCCATTTGATATTTACTGATGCAAAGTTAACTGCGTAAATTGGATTTTGAATACTGTTCCACGATTGCGTTCTAGAGTAATATCGCCTTCTAATTGTTCTGTAACCAAGTCATATACTAACGACAGACCCAAAGAATCAGTATTTGTCCAATCTAAATTATCTGGTAAACCAATCCCATTGTCTCTAATCGTCATCTCGATGTTATTGCCAATATTACGTAAAGCAATACTTATTTTTCCTGCTTGTTGATTAGGGAAAGCGTGTTTGAGGGCATTAGAGATTAATTCGTTGATAACCAGTCCACAGGCAATAGCTTGGTCAACATTCAAACTCACCGAATCTATATCAGTTTCTATAACGATTTTTTCCGGCCATATTTGATAGGAAATGAGCAAACTTGCTGCTAAATTATGGATATAGTCACATACATCAATTTGTCCGATATTCGCAGAAATATACAAATTTTTATGAATTAGAGATATTGACTCAATTCGGTTTTGGCTTTCTCGAAGAACTTTGATTACTTCAGGATCTTTGAGAGTTTGAGACTGGAGTTGTAAGAGACTGGAGACAATTTGCAAATTATTTTTAACTCGATGATGAACTTCTTTTAACAGAACTTCTTTTTCAGCTAAGGCGTGTCTTAACTTTACTTCAGCTTTTTGTCTTTGAACAAGTTCAGTTTGAGCTTGCTCAAAGATGCTAGATTGTTGAATTGCGATCGCTAATTGGACTGTAAGTTGATCGAGCAAATCTAATTGATTTTCTTCCCACTCCCGGAAACTAGAGCATTGGTGAGCAATCAGTAAACCCCAAAGATGAGAGCCAGGGTTTTTAGAACTCACTTCTAGTAAAATGGGCACGACTAAATTCGCTTTGACTTCAAACTGTTCTAACAAGCGAATATGGCAATCAGTTAGTCCAGCTTCATAAATATTAGCGATCGCTCTTTTACGTCCCTGATAATACTCCACTCCTGCGCCTGTTTGAAAACACGAATCATGAATCTGTACGCCCAAAGAAACTGTCCATCCAGGTTCTACCGACTCCGCCATAATTGTGCCGATCATCTCTGAATCAAACTGATAAACTACTACTCGATCAACCCCAAGTAAGTCTCGCACTTCTTGAACTGTTGCATTTAAAATATCTTGGAGATTTAGAGATTGACGAATCCGTTGAGCAACCGTTCGCATCAATTGTTCGCGTTCGGCTTGAGCTTTTAGAGCCAGTTCAGTTCGCTTCCGTTCTGTGATATCTTGTCCAATACCAATAATTTGACCATTTGAAAGTTTAACATTAGTCCAAGATGTATCTAGTAAATCACCATCCCGAACCTGAATTTTAAAGTCACCCCAATTGCGTTGTGCAGACTGCATAAAATTAATCACATACTGTCGATATTCAGCATTAGGATATAAGGCTTCCAGCACATCGCTAGTTTGAAAGTCGTTAAATTTCCAGCCCAAAACACTTTCCCATTCTTGGTTTACCCATTGGAGTTTGCCATTAGCATCAATGAGTGCAATCATCAACGGGATACTTTCAAAAATTTTCCGCAAAAACTCATTTTGTTCTTGAAGTTTTGTTTCTACATTTTTGCGGTTTGTAATATCATAAAATACTGTTAAAATTGCTGTTTCACTATTGAATTTCAAATATTGGAAGGAAGCGATCGCCCAGAAATCAGTTCCGTCTGCCCTCTTCAATTTAAGTTCATAATCTTGAAGAGAATCATTTTGATTAAGAGCTTCTAACATGGCTTCTAAATCGGCTGAATTATGGTATAAATCTAAATTTTTGCGATTCACCAAATCTTCAGATGAAAATCGAAATGTTTGCATTAACTCCGAATTAGCATATAAAATCAAACCGTCAGATAGACGCGAAATAATTAATGGAATAGGAATTGCTTCAGAAATAACTCTAAATCTCGCTTCACTTTCTTGAAGGGTTCTTTCTATACGTTTATATTTTGTAATGTCTCGGATATTAACCAACCGAGCATGGTAACTGGCATAGTTTATTGCATGTGTGACAATTTCAACATCAATAATCTGTCCGTCTTTTCGCCGATGTTGCCATTGTCCAGCAAAATGTAAGCTAGTGTGCTTTCGTCTTAAATATTCTCTGAAAATAGGCACATCTTCTGGAGTGCGAATATCAGTTATTCGCATTTGTAAAAACTCTTCTCGTGAGTAACCGTAGTGGACAACAGCAGCTTCATTTACATCTAAAAATTGCAGGGTATTCTGCTTATATACCCACATTGGATTAGGATTTTTAGAGAAAAGAAGATTAAAACTTCTTTGGCTATCATCAATTAATTTTTGTCTATGTAATTCTAAATACCTGATTGTTTGTCGAGCTAGCTGTTGTAAAACTACTTCTTCTTTAACAGTCAAGTTTCGCGGTGCAAAATCAATTACACAAAGACTACCCAATGCAAAACCGCTTGAGCTAATTAAGGGAACTCCCGCATAAAAGCGGAAATTAGGATTGGATATTACAAGAGGATTTGTCGCCAATCGTTCATCTTGCAAAGCATCCGGGATGATTAATATTTTACTTTGCAAGATAGTATAACTACCAAAAGAAATACTTCGAGGAATTTCCGATGTTGTTACTCCAATTTTTGACTTGAACCATTCCCGTTCTGTATCAACTAGGCTAATCAGAGCGATTGGTGTTTCACAAAGGTTAGCAGCTAATTGAGCAAGCTCATCAAAAATTTCTTCTGGTGGCGTATCTAAAATTTGATACTGGTTAAGTACTTCTAGCCTTTGACCTTCATTTTCAGGAAGTAGCATTATTGATTGTGTGAAAAATGTTTGTAAAATATCAGATTTTATTTGCTTTAATCTCAAAATAAAATTAATTTTTCTAAAATTTACGAAATTAAAATCAGATTTTTCCTAATAAGATATGATGATTTATTTTTGGGAAATGCCTTTTACTCCATAACATTGTTAAGATATTTATTTTTTTTCAGAATAATTTACTCTATGTGAATAGGTACTTGAGGTTGCTTAAAAGTGGGTTTAAAAAAATGTTATATTCCCTATCAGTATTTTTATCAAACTCTTGGCAGTTTTTGCAACATCCAAAATCGACATATGAACCATTTCCTGTCAACTATCAATAAAGCAATTTCAAAAGCATCTTGGACATCAAGCCCTTTCCAAGTTGTACTTTAACGATAGCAAGAGTTCTAAGGTTAACAAATTCTACATTTATGGATTTTTGTCAGCATACATAAGTAGTACTAAATAATACTTTCGATAGAGGGGCGAATCAGCAATAACTAGATTCCAGATAGATACACTCACATCACTAATTTCTTTAAAATGATCTCAAGAATAAATGATTAGGAATGTAGTCATGGCTGAACAAGAAAAACAAAAATCTGATAATCAAGAAGGTACGCCTACTGCTTCTGGTGGCTACCAAACCCCCATAGAGGAAGGTATCCGCAAAACTGGCGATGCTGAAAAGAGTGATGCTAAACCCAGTGCTACACCAGAAGCACCAGGAGAGGATTCTGTAGCAGGTAGCCCCAATCAAGGAACCGAGTCACGTTAGATTGGTTTGGACTTTCCCAAGTTTTAATAGTCTAGTTGGGTTGTTTCTACTAACGCGCATTTAGTAAAATTTGAGTGGACAGTTGTGGTTTATATCGCGATTGTCCACTCATTTTTATTGTGTGAGAATCGTTTTCAGGGAGGATGAAGGCTGATGTGGTAAAGTGCGTAGGCGTAGCCCACCAGAGGTATCACTTTCGTTTTATGGCATTTTGTAGTAATTATACAGCTAATTATTTTATTATAAATTTGATATTTATATTTCTAAGTATAATATCTGAAGTTTATCAGCACAGCCTTGCATAAAAATATCTATCCCTGAAATCTGCTAAACTTCATGATTCTTAATAATTTAGCTTCCTCTTGTGGCTGACAGAAGTCCCACAATCCCATAGGCTGATCTTAAAGTGGTAATTTTTCACTTAGTCGTTAATAACTACCTATACAGATAATGCCCCTGAAAATCGTCCAGAACTTTGATAGCAGTTTTACTCTTGAAACACAAGCTCAAGAAACTCTATTCAATTTATTGACAAGCGTTGCTTTCTTAAATCAAATTAGTCAACAGTTGCAATGCGAGCAAGTTAAATTTACTGAATTACTTTTCCAACCAGTTCCTTACAGCTTAACTACCACTAAAGGAATGCCAGCCGAGTTTGAAAAATATCATGAATCTGATGAGTATGCCATCATCAATGTACCGCCAAATTTCATGTTTAGTGCTAAGATTTTTAAACCAAGTCGCCTTTGTGCAATTTACCAAAAAATTGGTAATAGTTAATTTTGAAGATAATTTTTTCCTAATAGGCAAATAGTAAGTTTGATATTTTATATATGGCTCTTGAAACTAATCTTTCTTCTTTAGCAACCTTGGAATATATTCCTTACATTGACGATCGCGGGCAATTACCCGAACAATTTCAGAGTAAAATTGGGGTATATGCTATCTTTGATCCAGAAAAAGTGCTGCAATTTGTAGGCTATTCTCGTGATGTTTATCTCAGCCTGAAACAGCATTTAGTCCGTCAGCCACAGCATTGCTATTGGGTCAAGGTTCAAACTATTGAACGTCCTAGTCGCACAATTTTAGAAAATACTGAAAATGCTTGGATTGCTGAAAATGGCGGTATGCCTTGGGGAAATGGAGATAACAAGGAAAAATGGACGCATCCCATTGATGTAAAAGTTATCATGACACCCGAAGAACAGGCGAAATATCAAAATCCAGCGAATGATGAATTAGCACAAATAAAAATTCTTAAAAATGTGGCGCGGAGAGTAGAAGCAGAAATTTCAACACAATTGCTAGAAGTGCGGGGTTTGCAAATGCAAATTCGCTTTAATCCTAAATTGAAAGAAGAAGGTTTGCTAGATTTGAAATGAAGGTTGTTTTGGGGAAAACTAACTATAGACATGAATATCGCTTATAATCTCCCATGACAATACAGCTGCTGAACGATCGCTATCAAGTTATCCGCACACTGGGCGCTGGTGGGTTTGGTGAAACCTATCTAGCAGAGGATACCTATATGCCCTCAAAGCGCCGTTGTGTGGTTAAACAGCTAAGACCGATTCACAACAATCCTCAAATTTACCAGTTAGTGCAAGAGAGGTTTCAACGCGAAGCAGCAATTTTGGAACAACTCGGCGGCGCATCTGACCAAATTCCAGCATTGTATGCCTACTTCTCCTCTGGCGGACAATTTTACTTAGTTCAGGAGTGGATTGAAGGCGATACCCTAACTGGAAAAATTCAAAAGCAAGGGCTATTTAGTGAAAGCGCTGTCCAGGAATTATTTATGAATTTGTTACCCGTCCTGGATTACGTTCACTCTAAGCATATCGTTCACCGCGATATTAAGCCGGATAACATCATTGTGCGTAAGCAAGATGGTAAACCAATACTAATTGATTTTGGCGCTATCCGCGAATCAATGGGAACAGTGGTGAATTCTCAAGGCAATCCTACCAGTTCCATTGTGATTGGGACACCTGGCTATATGCCGAGCGAACAAGCCGCAGGGAGACCAGTATATTCGAGTGATTTATACAGTTTAGGAATGACGGTAATTTATTTGCTGACTGGTAAACAGGCGCAACAACTAGAAACCGATTCCCAAACGGGTGAAATTGTCTGGCGACAGTATGCGAGTCATGTTAGTCCAATCATTGCAGGAGTAATCGATAGAGCGATCGCATATCATCCGCGCGATCGCTACCCCACAGCCAGAGCAATGTTGGATACTTTGCAGAACATAGCAAATCCCATTCCAGCGACGCAACCCCTCTTGACTCAACCCACTTTAGTCTCTGCACCACCACCTCAGACAGTACCTGCTAAACCACAGCCTAGCGCTCAAAGTAATAGTCAGAATAATATCCTTATCGGCAGTTTAATCGCAGGTGGGTTGATTGGTGCATCTGTGATTATTAGTCAAGTCTTAACAAAACCTACTCAATCTACAACAGATAAAACAGTATTACCTTCAGAAACACCGTCAGCGATCGCAAGCCCCGTAATAGAAACCCCGATTATACCAACTACCCCATCTGTTCCTACTCAATCTACACCTTCCCCAGCTACATCAATATCGCCAGTAGCTACCACGACCGTCAACAATTATTTCTGGCTTTCCCAAAGACTTGTAACTGATGCAGATTTGGAGGGTAAAGACGGTTTTGAACTAGATATTATGCGAAATTCGATTTTTGCTAGTCACGGTCGTCGTTTTGAGACTCCTGGATTGCAAGATTACTTTGACAAGCAACCTTGGTATAAGCCTATATATCCAGCAAAATCATTTCCGGCTAATTCGCTGAAAAAATTAGAGCAACAGAATGTAGATTATATCGACAAATATCAAAATCGTTCCGGCTTGAGATATTTTAAGAAATAAGCTTTTGATTATTATACCATTTTATAAAATACCTGATATATTAGCAGGGGCGTACTTCTGTATGCTGATATCAATATAAGCCCCAAAAAGAGAATTCACGACTACACAAACTCTCGTCTGCTTCAGAAGACTAAGAGAAAATCAAGGTTTTAAAATCTGCCTGTGTGGGTTTTGTTTGTGTGGATGCAGTTTCTAACTGCCTTTTTGTTAAGTTGACACCATTAAGTGCTGTACGTCCTTACACCTACTGCAAATATTCTTGTAAATGCTATAAGTCGTAAGTGGATTAACTTGGACTTATCAAACAATTTCTTGCTACTTATTAGATAATATCTAGGTTAGCTAGTGTAACAGATTGCACAGACTATTATATTTTGTATGGTCTAAAATCGCTATATATTGCAGGCTAATCCTAGCGAAGTCTATATGGAGTCAGAACTAGACTGTTTTCTTATCCTCGAAAATCCATCTCTAAATACTAGTCAGTTTCATAACCAGGTATTTATATGTAATATATAAATTTGCTATTTACGTGATTAGCAATCCATAAGTTAAAGAAATGCCATTTTTATATTTTCTTTGTTATTTTGTATTTAACGGGACAGTTCTTCCTGATTTGGTGGGTTTAAATAACAATTAGTTAAACCATTTACCTCCAAAGGTGCATGTAAATTCTTTGAGTTGAGCTTATTTTGTTTCTTTCCTTACAAACAAGCAAAATGCAAATTGACTAGAGAAATTAGATGGTAATACTCCCAATCGGCAAATAGTTCATCTACACAAGGAAAACCATGCTTAAAACAAAGAATCGGCGCATTTTTCTATCTGCTTTTATTCCACCTTTAGGACAAAATCATCAAGCGGATAGTGAAAGCCAATTAGCTCAACCTAAATTAGATTTATTGCAACCCTTACGTCAATGGCTAGACACAATTGAGATTCAGAATCGGAAATTAGCCAAATTTATTGCTAAACTGATTCCCGCTCAGTGTCCATTCGAGCGTGATATCATGCTTTTTGGTCGCAAAGTAGCTCACATTCCACCAATGTGCAAGCTAAATCCGCTTTATAACGAACTTGTGTACTTACGTTTTCGCGCTTTGTGTTATCTAGTAGATCAGTGTGGAGAAGATATTCAATCTTACTGCTGAACATAACTAGAAAAAACACAATATGGAAATTAAAATTGAGCATCAACCCAAACAAGAACGCCTCAATGAATTGGGTGTCTATAAATGGGAAGTTTGGAAAAAGGAAGTCTCAAAATTCCCTTGGACTTATGATTCTCAAGAAACTTGTTACTTTTTGGAAGGTAATGTAGTTGTTACTCCTGATGGTGGACAGCCAGTACAAATGGGTAAAGGTGATTTGGTGATTTTTCCCTCTGGTATGTCCTGCATCTGGGAAATCACAAGCGACGTGAAAAAACATTATTACTTTGATTAGCCAATAGATAAAAGCTATCCCCATTAATTGACACGTTTGTTATTGGTTTGTTTGGTTAAGATACCTACCAAAATAGCGCTCATCTTTTTGACGAGTTTGATTGAAAATATAGCTTTCCGCCACAGGAAAAGAAATATACAGCACTTTCCAATCTAAATAAATTACGAGCGATGACGCAAAAATGATGGAATGTGCTGCCGCTTGCCGTAAGTGTGCAGAGTCTTGCAGAAGTATGCAGATGATGCCCGCATAATTCCACGACAATCTAGCAGAAGTTTCTCTGCAACCTAATATTCAAGCGCTCAGACTCTTTGGAATCTGGGCGCTTGAAGTAATATTATTTTGAAAAATTTCCCGCGTCCCGCCTATCTCTGCGTTTACTCCATCAAAATCAACCGTAGAGGATCTAAACGCACATACCAAGGAAAAGGCTGGTCTTTCATAGTCGCCCATTTTTCTTTGAAGACTTCAGCTTGCAGATGGTAATCTTGAGAATTCTTGCCAGCAGAATGTAATTTGAGAAATAATGTCATTCGATGGGGCGTTTCACTTGTTCGTACTACCCAGCAGGGAAAGGTATTTTCCTGTGATGAGTCATTGGTAAAAATGAACTGATGGGCACGAATGCCGATATGGGATAATTCGCTCTTGACTGGTTCAATTACTTGGAGACTACAACCCCAATCAGTCGCTTCCACCTGTTCTGATGACTGGAGAACAACGCGGGAAAAGTTTTTGCATCCGGTAAGTTGGGCGACACTAACGGTAGCAGGATGCTGGAAAATATCGTGTTTGGAGCCATAATGAACGGCTCTACCATGCTCCAATACCAACAGATTCGGGCAAATTCGATAAGCTTCTTCCATATTATGGGTGACAAATAGAGTCACACCTTGGTAGCCAGCTAGAGTTTCTGTCATTTGCTGTTCTAATTGGCTACGTAGATGGGTGTCAAGTGCCGAAAACGGTTCATCCAAAAGCAATGCTTCCGGTTGACTTGCTAATGCTCTTGCCAAAGCTACTCGTTGTTGTTGGCCCCCAGAAAGTTGGTGCGGATAGCGATCGCCTAATCCTTGCAACTGCATCGCTATTAGTTGCTCCTCTACCTGCACTCGAATGCTCCCAGGCGATAGTTTTTTGGGCAAGCCAAAAGCAATATTTTGCGCCACACTCAAATGGGGAAACAGGGCATAATTCTGCACTAAAAAACCGATGCGGCGATCGCGGCTGGGTAAATTAATTCCTTGTTCTGAGTCAAATAGGACTCTACCATTTAAAACTATACGTCCACTAGAAGGCGTTTCTATCCCTGCAAGGCAACGCAAAATCATGCTCTTACCTGCTCCAGAACCCCCTAACAATCCTAAAGGTTGCTCATCAGAAGTAAAAGCAACTTTTAAATTAAAGCTAGAAAGTACTTTTTCAATGTTGACTAATAATCTCCCATCACCGCTAGAGTGCGGAGTGTATAGAATTTCTCCCCCTGCTCCCCTCTCCCTGCTCCCCGCTCCCCGCTCTCCGCTCCCCGCTCCCCGCTTCTTTTCCCTCAATTCTTGCCAGAAGTTAACCCCAATAATTCCAGATAGAGAAATCACCATAATTGCGATCGCCCAAAACCACGCTTCGTTCATTGCTCCCGCTTCCACAGCAAAATAAATTGCCATTGGGATTGTCTGCGTTTGTCCGGGAATGTTACCAGCTAGCATCAACGTCGCCCCGAATTCTCCCAAAGCACGAGCAAAAGCGAGCATTGTGGCGGCGACAATGCCGGGTAGTGCTAAGGGTAAACTGATGCGCCAAAAGATTGTGGTTTCATTTGCACCAAGGGTTCTAGCTACTCGCAGTAAGTTGCCATCTATTTGTTCAAAGGCTCCCAGTGCAGTTTTATACATTAATGGGAAAGAAACTACTGTGGCTGCGATCGCAGCACCATACCAAGTAAAGACGATGCTGAAATCAAAAGTCTGCATGAGTTTCCCTACAGGGCCATTTTTGCCAAAAAATAGCAGCAACAAGAAACCGACAACTGTAGGCGGTAAAATCAGGGGCGCAATAAAGATACCCTCAATCAACGATTTACCTTTGCCACGATATCCCAGCATCCAGTAGGCAGCAGCAATACCCAAAAAGAAGGTGATAAATGTGGCAAGCAATGAAGTTTTGAGTGATATCCAAAAAGGCGATAAATCCAATGGCATAGTTGCGTAGGGAAAAATTAGCTTAACTAATCCCTAATTTACCAACTTTAGTTCCGAAACGTTGTTAAAAGTTGGTAAATTACCTAATAAAATCTTGAATCAAACGTACAGAAACAAGATCCCCGACATATTTTTACGAAGTCGGGGATCTGCGGCTTGCAATTCTCACAAATCAAAGCGGCTCCAGCCTATCTCAAAAGCTGGAGCCGCTTACTCAAAAGCTTTAATTATTCACGCCTACTTACTTAATTAGTCCAGTTTAGTACTGTAGGCACTAAAACCATAAGCCAAGGTTTCTTTTAAAGCATCTGATGGTTTAAGACTTCTGTTAATAGCATTAGCAAAGGGCACTGGAATTCCCTTAATAGTTTCCGGCAAAATTGCATATTCTTGTGTTGGTTCCACAATATATTGTGGGCACTTAGTTTGGATACCAGCAGTCGCTAACATTTCATTTATTTCAGCAGAAGAATATTGCTTGAGATAAACTGGATTTCTTACAAATGGGTTCAGCCTTCTAATAAAATTGTGGATAACATGAGAAGGACAAGACTTATTGTGAAAGGAATGATTAAAAACAAAAATTCCACCAGGTTTTAGGACACGAGATATATCAGCCAGCAAGCTTCTTAATTGTGCATCTGGGATATGCATAAAGACGCAGTTAGAAATTACCAAATCTATAGAATTATCTTCTAAAGGTAATATTTCAGCAGAAGTGCAAATCAAGTTAAATTCAGCTTCTGGGAAAAAATTATATTCTTGTTTAACCTTAATTAACCGCCGCAATAAAGGTTCAGAAATATCAATACCGTAATATTTTTCGCATCTAAGATTTTTCGCTTTCGAGAGATGCAAAGGTGCGCGGCCATAACCAGAGCCAATTTCTAGAATAGAGCCAACAGATTTATTCAATGGAAATTTGTTCCAAGTCCCTCCAGGTGTGCCAGTTAGCAGAGTGTAATCTTGTTTAATGGGTGATGTATCTGCAATTTTTTCAATTTTTTGGGAACCATAATATGTTTTACCAATTGCATCCCATGTTTTTTTATGTTGAGTATTATTCAATTGTTCATAGTCACTAGGAAAATAAATACCATCTCGTAATTCAAAGTCATTTAGACTGAATTTTGTATTTGCTAATTGAGTCATTATGATTATTCCTCATCAATAGTTAAGTCTGTTTTCTGTTATACTCTCAACTCAGCATTAACCGCAAGGGATTTTTACTGAACTGCATCCCCAAGAAAACCGCTATATTAATAACCTGTCACCCGATCGCAACACAAGTTCGTATACATTAGTTGATGGACAGCAACAATCGGAGGCTGGGATGGTAGAAGGATCGCAACAAAAACGGGTGGTAGTTGTAGGTGCTGGTTGGGCTGGTTTAGGAGCAACCTACCATTTAGCAAAACAAGGCTATGATGTGACCCTTCTAGAAGCAGGCCCCTATCCCGGCGGATTGGTGGCAGGTTGGCAAACAGCCGCCGGAAAATCTGTTGAAGCTGGGATTCATGGCTTTTGGTATCCTTACAAAAATATTTTTTCCCTAATCAATGAGTTAGAAATTAATCCTTTTACTACTTGGACTCGTTCTTCGCAATATTCGCCAGCAGGCTTAGAAGTTGAATCCCCGATTTTTCAAGACTTACCGCGACTTCCGTCCCCACTAGGAACTTTTCTATATACTCAGTTTAAACGATTGCCACTAATTGACCGTCTGAGCGCCCTGCCTTTACTTTATGCTGTTGTTGATTTTGATAATTCTGATCAAGCTTGGCGACGCTATGACTTTGTAACTGCCCGTGAATTGTTCAAAGACTTTAATGTTTCTTTCCGACTTTACCGCGAGGCTTTTGAACCAATGTTATTAGTGGGCTTGTTTGCCCCTGGCGAACAATGTTCAGCCGCAGCAACTTTAGGAATGCTTTACTTTTTTATTCTGGCTCATCAGCCTGATTTTGATGTAGTTTGGTGTCGGGGAACTGTTGGAGAAAAGATATTTCGTCCTTGGGTGGAACGGATTGAAAAAGCTGGTGCGAGAGTATTGCCTAAGCGTCGGGTTACAGACTTAATTGTTGATAGTAATCAAGTCAAGGGTGTGGTTTGTGGTGATGAAGTAATTGAAGCAGATGCCGTAATTTTTGCGGTTGGAATCACCGGGATGAAGAAAATTGTCTCAACTAGCCCTAGTTTACAAAGCCGTGAAGAATTCCGTAATGTGAGCAATTTAGGAGCAATTGATGTTTTAGCCACGCGACTATGGTTTGACCGCAAAGTTGATATTCCTCGTCCTTCTAATGCTTGTTTTGGATTCGATGCAAGTACAGGTTGGACGTTTTTTGATTTGAATGCTCTACATGATGAATATCGGGATGAACCGGGAACAGTAATTGAAGCTGATTTCTATCACGCGAATCAGTTTCTAGGTTTGAGTGATGAGGAGATTTTAGCAATAGTTCAGGGTTATTTAGCAACTTGTATACCAGCATTTCGGGAAGCAAAGATAATTGATAGCAGTGTAATTCGGCTACCTCAAGCGGTAACTCACTTTGCACCTGGCAGCTATCGTTATATGTTACCCGCGAAGACAAGTTTTGATAATGTGTTTTTGAGTGGGGATTGGATTGTGAACCGTCATGGTTCCTGGTCGCAGGAAAAGGCTTATGTTACTGGTTTAGAGGCGGCGAATTTGGTGGTGTCTTATTTGGGAGAAGGTCAGCCAGCTGAGATTTTAGCTGTAGAAGAGGATGAAGTGCATATCCAAGTAGCGCGATCGCTCAATCAAACTCTACGTGACTTGGGCAAATCTATCCTACCTAACTTTTGGTTGCCTTAATCCGTAGGGAGGCGAAGAGCGAATCAATAATTGTAATCTAAATTCGGTAAGCTAAAGAAAGCGATCGCGATATCATCCTTAGTAATGTAAATCAAATCATATCAGCTTATGGAGCCAGACTCTTTACAAACCGAGGTGATTCTGACACACCCGCGTGAGTCCCTCGGTAAAGTGCAACTTGATTGGACACCCCAACCCGGAAACTATCTTGATTTTCAAGGTAAAACCTACGCGGTTTTAGAACGCCGCCATAGATACCAACTCAGAGCAGGGCGCTACCATTTACACAACATTGCTATTTACGTCCAGTCTGCCAAACGACCATCTGAAAAAAGTTTGGTAGGTGGACGTTGGGTAATTGGCGATGCCACCTGTTGCTACAATGCTCATTCAGAACTCATTCGCTGTGCAGTCAACCCAGATGGCCCTTGCGAATCTTGCCGCTTTTATGAAAAGTTAGAAGTTACAAGTTAGGAGTTAAAAGTAGTTTTTCACGTTATTGAAGAGCCGTGTGAAAAAAAAGATTCAAGTACGGTTTTATAGCCGAGTCAGGAGGCTGACTTTCTGACTTAGTGACCCCCTCAACTCCCACCACCAAAAACTTCCCCTACTGTTAAGCGGCTACCATTAACAAAATCCCATCCCGACTGGGGACGTTTACCTGCTAGCTGAACTTCTCGCAACAACAACAAACCTTCCCCAGTTTGAACGATCGCACCAATTCCTTTAACAATGCTGACTACAACTCCCGGTGTATCTGATATATTTGACAAATCAGGCAATTTATGGATTAATTCTTGCAATTCTGGTGGGATGCGATCGCTTACAGAACCAAGAGGAACAGAAGCGGTGATTTTTAGCAAGTTGTCACGAAAGGTAGCCGTGCAGTTAGGGTAAAAACCTCTAATTTGATTGTGTAATTGGATCGCACTTTTTGACCAATCCAAACCATAATCTTCTTTTTGAATTAGAGGCGCATAAGTAGCTGCCAAATTATCTTGGGGTATTGGTTGAATTTCTTTACGTTCCAACTTCAGCAGAGTTTCCACTAAAAGATCCCCACCGATTTCTGCTAGTCTGTCGGCTAAATCTTGAGTATTATCCAGTAATCCGATAGGTGTAGTGGCTATTTGTAGCATTGGCCCGGTATCCATCCCCACATCCATTAACATGGTTGCGATCCCCGTTTCCTTTTCACCGTTATACAAACACCACTGAATCGGCGCTGCACCGCGATATTTGGGTAAAATCGAGCCATGCACATTAATGCAGCCCAATTTTGGCATCTTTAAGATTTTTGCCGATAAAATCTGTCCATAAGCGACAACAACAAACACATCTGCGTCTAATTGTTTGAGTTTGGTTAAAGTTTCAGTGTCTTTTTTCACCCGTTCCGGCTGCCATACTGGTAAGTTGTGAGCAGTAGCGATCGCTTTTATTGGTGTTGGTGTAAGTTTATTTCCGCGTTCCCGGCGTTTATCTGGTTGGGTGACAACCGCCAACACCTCAAATTCTGAATGATTCAATAACTTTTCCAAGGTGGGTACAGCAAACTGCGGTGTACCAAAGAATACAATTTTCATTAATGATTTAGTTGTTAATCGTTAGTTATTAGTTAATGGTAAATAATATCGGCTGTTTGGTGGTACAATATTTTCGTATTAGTGAAACTGAAAGCCTACTTGATTAACTTAATAGTTAAGTTTATAAGTGTAACAGGTAGCATAGAGGGCATCTGCGTTTAGTTAATCTAATGGTTTAGTGGTGTCTCGTCACGAGCCACTAGAGCATCTACCAAGTGAATTTTATTGTGTTCCCGATATTTAACCCAAATTGGCATTAAATACAGTTGGGTTTCCAAAAAACTATTGCATATTCTAGCTATTTCTGTAGTTGAGATTGCAATTTATGACTTTGGGTTGCTGATAGCAATATTTTCTGAGTATGATTTATTATGCGTTTGCTTTCCCAGCTTTCCATGTAACGCCTCACGTTTACCATCATGAGGGTTTGCGCTGTTATATTTAGTGTGTAACCTAGCTTGTTTGCTATGTACTAGCGATCGCTAGTACGATCCCCAATAACTAAGTTATCTCACTTTTAATTGCCAGCATCATTGCCTCACATATAACTTGTAATATCCCTTGACTAATACCTATTTTTGGTTTGGTTAGGTATAACAACAGCAGGATTATATATTGTGTAGTAATTACTGAGTTATCAGCATTTTTACTATACTCGCATATTTTTGCAAAAAAACATTCAGTACCTGAGTAATAAAAGGTGTGGACAATGATACTTAATTTTTGTAAAACTCTGCAAACTTTGAAGGAAATATATCGTCAAAGTTTTTAGTTTCTTGTTATACATATAATTACTGCTTGCCCCATTGCCGCATAGGTATTGCTTCTCACATAGCAACCGCCCCTCTAGAGAGTCTACAAATGCTTAAACCCCTTTTGCTGTCAGGATGGTTCCGCGCACAACCATTTCTAAATTACGTTGTCGTTGTGATACTGATTGCACCCTTGCTAGGGGCATCGGCTCACTCGTTCCCTGTAAAATCAGAAGTAGCTAAACTAACTTCGATAACTGGAGATTCTGACTCTGTATCAAAGGAAATAGCTGTAGTTGAGGAACCTGAGATAGCTGAAATATCAAAAACAGATCAAATCAACTCATCAACAGAAGAATCCGATCCTGTACCAACTCAAAGTACTGCCGTTCACGAACCGCAAGTATTACCATCGAATAAAATTGAGTCTTTGGCTCAAGCAGATACTTATGTATCAAATAGCGACTTAACTTTTCCAAATACTTTGGCAGCAGTCGAACTTGCACCATTAACAGATGTTCCTGTTAGTCAGCTTAATCTAATACAAAAACTCAAAGCTGCTAATATCAAGTCTTTGAAAGGAAAAGAAAATTATCTCTCTAGAGATAAATCTTTGACCAAATCATTGATAGCAACTCAAATAGCCCCAACTCTTAAGGAATCACAACCAAGCACAACGACGGAAACACCTGCTGAACTAGTTGATGAATCCCAAGCAGAACAAATAGATCCTTTAGGCAGTCCTCATCCTATTCCTTGGAAATGGATTACAGCGACTCAAGAGGCTATTGGTTCCAAGGGTGGTTCTGGAGTCCGCCACTACCGCAGCGTACCGGTGGTTTCTCCTGATGGTAAATATGCTGTTTATAGCCGAGTCCAATTAGAAGTAAAACCCGAAATGTACAACAGCCGTGTTACCAGCGTTCTGTTTGTTCAAGATATGCAAACTAAGAAGTTGTGGGTAATGGCTTCAACTACTCCTGTTAGCGATCCTTTATTAAAGGTAAAGGCTGTAAAGGCGGCATTGTCAGAAGAAACTGACACAAGTGGCAAAATTGGGGTATTAGTTCCAGTAAGCTGGTCGGAAAAAGGCGATCGCTTCTTAGCACGCAAGTTTGAAGGTATATTTAACACAGGCGATTCTACAGATAGTGCAGTGATTTGGGATCGAGAAAAAAATCACGCCAATACAGTTGCTCCTGTGAGTGAGGAAGAACATGAAAAAATTGCCGTATTGTTAGGCTGGAGTAAAAGCCAACCAGATCGTGTATTATTCCGTGCAGGTGAATTGGGCGAAGAAAACTGGCCGCTAATGCAAGTTGCTAATGATGGTAAGACTATCACTACAACAAACGACGATCAGCCGATTACTTTTGGTAAAAAGGTTACAGAAGTTTGGGCAGGCCCACAAGTTGCCTACCGATAGTTTATAGAAAAATTTATATACTCCCGTTGTCAGTAATGAAGACAACGGGATTTTTTATTATGTGGTAAATATTTTTGGCGTTCCTGAGTTTAGATAGCCTAAAAATAAGTGTAAAAGCGCAGATATGACAACAGCGATCGCACTTTCTATCCCTGCTAAATCATGTTCCCAAGCCTCATAAATTGGCGAAGGTATTGCAAAAAATAAAACATTTCCTAATTACACATCCTACTTTCTGATATTAAGTCATACAGAATTAAAATTAAAACTCTAAAGACTTATTTATCACCCCTTTCCCATTCAGGGATGGCTCCTTTTACCCTACGGATGGGCAAATTAGCAATTAAAGCTGTAGTTCGTTGGTTGCTTTCTAAAGAGAACTCCAAGCCCTCTGTCTCAATTTCGACATAGCGACAGACTACATCTAGGATTTCTTTCCGCATTTTTTCCAACGTTTGAGGATCTAAGTCAGCGCGATCGTGAGCAATCACCAATTGCAGGCGACGTTTAACTTGAGTTCGACTGCTATCAGGGCCGCGAGAAAAAAGTTTTTCTAGAAGTTCAATCATTACGAATAGGTCTGGCGCGAAGACTGGCAAAGTAAGTTAAACAATCTTAGTCCACAACAACCTTCGTAGACGGGCGAAGATGCTGTCTTGGGACGAGTCGATCTCCAGAAATTCGACACTTTCTCCTTCTAATCTACGAGCAATGTTCTCAAAGGCTGTGGCAGCTAAAGAGGGATTTTCCGCTAACACTAAGGGTTCACCGCGATTGGTAGATACAATAACACGCTCGTCGTCAGGGATTACCCCGATCAGGGGAATGGCGAGAAGTTCCTGAACATCTTGCACTGACATCATATCATTTGCCTGCACCATTGCGGGTCTGATGCGGTTAATTATTAAATGAACACGCTTGATACCTTGTGCTTCTAGTAAACCAACTACCCGATCGGCATCACGAACTGAAGAAATTTCTGGCGTGCTGACAACTAGCGCTTCTTTTGCCGGGCCGATCGCATTTTTAAACCCATTTTCAATCCCGGCGGGGCTATCGATGATCACGTACTGATATTTTTGTGCTAGGGCATTCACCAGTAACTTCATCTGTTCCGGTGTGACTGCATCTTTGGAGCGATTTTGGGCTGCCGGCAGGAGTACGAGATTGGGTTGGCGCTTATCTTTCACCAAGGCTTGTTCTAAGCGGCACTCTCTGGCCAAGACTTCTACCGCAGTATAGACGATGCGGTTTTCCAGCCCTAGCAGCAAATCCAAATTTCTCAAACCAAAATCCGCATCAACCAAGGCAACTTGACGACCCATTTTGGCTAAAGCCATGCCCAGATTTGCCGAAACTGTGGTTTTACCCACTCCTCCTTTACCGGAGGTAATCACTATAATGCGAGTCATGATAGAAATGCGGTCAATGAGGGTTCAGGAAATATAAAACTGTAAATTGCAGTATAAAGTATGAAGTATCGTATCAAGTATGAAGAAATATCTGATCTCCCTGATTCGGGCGAGGGATAAATATTTTTTGATTGCGATGTCTGGCGACAAGCTGCTTTGCGTCTACGCTCGGTCGTGTGAAATACACAACGCTAGGGACAGGGATTAGAGTAGTGTATTCCATCTACATGAAAACCGCTATATTTCATCCTTCATATTCTTCATATTTTAGGTAAATATTCAGGGCTACTAATTGCTCTTAGTAAATTGGTTTCTAGAAAAATCACTAGCTCTAGCGATGCGAATCCCTTGAGGCATAATATGTGCCACTTCTGGAGAAAATTGCATCGGTAATTTTTCTGGTGCCCTAGCTACAGCATCTGCGATCCGTAATTGGGTAGGTTCCATTTGCAAAGCCATAATCAGACACTCACGATTGCCTCCAGCCCCAGCATGAGCAATTCCACGTAAACGGCCCCAGATGATAATATCTCCATCTGCAATTACAATACCACCTGGGTTTACATCTCCCAAAATAATTACTGTACCAGGATGACGAATTTCTACTCCAGAGCGGACTGTTGTTTCTAGATAGAGGGCATCTGCCTGGGGTGTAGCTGTAGCTTCTGGCTCTGTATTCAGGGAAGTTAGAGGCTGCAATTGCTCTACAGAATACCCAGATGTGACGGCAGCGATCGCAGTTTGTCGGCGACTTGTTGAGACAGATATTAGCCGCAGTTCGACTTCACTTAAAGCCTCGGCAAGTTCTTGGAGTTGTCTGGCATCTACTAGGCGGTCTTGTGCCATCAGATGTACGGGAGTATTAGCGATCCGAAAGCGATCGCCTGCATTCAAACGTTGCCTAATTTGTTGCCAAATATCAGACCAACTGAGTTCTGAGGCAGATACTTGAGATTCCAGGGGCAAAATTAATAAAAGTCGTCCCTCCTTACTTTTTAACTGGACTTGGGTATTGTCATTTACGCGATACCCAGGTATTGCTGACTCATTGGGATTTGAATCAGTAAGGATAAAATCATCTGATGCTGTATCAGTACTTGACTCAACATCTGGGTTAGCAGGATTTGACTCTACATCCTCAAAGACAGGATTCGATTTTAAATAAAGGAGGACAGATTGTAACTCCGCATCAGGGGGGATAGGATCTGACTCTACATCAGAAACAGTAGGATTCACCTCTACCCCCGAAATAATAGAGTTTGATTGTGCATTAGGAAGTGCAGAATTTGACTTTAAATTGGGAATCGTAGGATCAGAAGTCATGCAGTACTAGCCAAAAGACAAGGGACACTCCGAATCATTACCAATATTAGATCAGTTGGAAAATCCAACAACATCGTCAGGTAAAAAAGTGCAGAGGATAGATTACTCCTTTCCCGCCATAAGATTACTTATATTTTCCTTTGCGTCCTTCTCTAGGAGACGCTACGCGAATGCGTCCTTGGCAGTTTGTTAAAAAAATTATCTTCTAGCAGGAAGGGAGTAGTTCAGAATTATCATCATCTTCACTCAACACTCAAGATTGTTTAGTCAACCTTTGATAAATTGTCCCCAAAGCATCAGCATCACCAACGTTACCTGGAAATAGCACCACAGGCAAATCAGGAAACTGGGGATGAGCGGATGGGGTTAACACCATTGAACAACCAGCTAAAATTTGACCGAGTAACCGGGCTGAAGTTAAGGCGAGTCCAGTACTCAAGACATCGTTTGAGGTAATGCCACCCTTGCTGATTAAGAATCCTATATCAGATGGTAAACCCCGCACAATATCCATCAATAAACTTGAAACTTTTGCCCCAAACTCCAATCGGGTATTGATATCTTTAAAACTCAGTTCCTGACGGCTAGTATAAACCACTGGTGTTTTGCCCGCTTCGTGTGCCGCCCGTGTACTTTCCTGAATTTCCGTTAGCAGTGCCGCAAACTGATTTGCATCATCAAGCAATCGCGCTACATTGACTTCGATTCCCACGGTTCCCTGTACTTGCAATAGCGCCTCTAACTGCTGAGTAGTCTTTTTCACATGGGAACCAACAATTACTGCCCCTGGTTTACCTTGACGCACGTATTGCGCCATGTTTTCGGCAGCAATCGGTTGGGGTGGTAAAGCGGCTAAAGCCGTTAAAATACTTGCGGCACTGCGAAACAGAAAGCGTTTTCCTTGACTTGCTGCTGCTAATATGTCTACTGCAAAGCGGTTGAGATCGGCTTGAGTTTCACCATCGACGACAGCGCACTGATTACCACTCAGTTGTAACAAGCGTTCCAAACTACCAGCGCGAATATCGGCTAGGAGAAACCTTTCTACAGCTTCGGCATTAATTCGTCCTTGAGTCTTTTCTTCAACATACTTGGGTAAGTAACTGTGATGGTAACTGAAGACGGAATCACGGGCAAATTCGGTTTCATCGACTGGGGTGGAGACACCAGCAATAATTAAGTAATGCACGCTGTCACGGGTGATGCGTCCGCCCTCAAAAAATGCAGGTACAAGGAAATGAGCATCGAAAGGGCCGAGTTCTTGGGCGATCGCATCAGTTTCAACAGGATAATGCCCCCGCAAAGTAGAATCAGAACGGCTGACGAGCAGAAAATCGTCAATTCCTTCCGCATTCAAGGCGATTTTCAGGTTTTGGCAAACTTCTTTGGTGACAGATGCAGCCGACTCTGGCGTTAGCGATCTAGTATTAGTCAGCACAAAGAAAATCGGCGAATCATCCTGTAACCCACTGCGTAAAGTGTCCACATCCCAGTGCATTAATAGCAAGCAGCTGTGGACTGTTTGAGAACCTGTGGGGTCATCATCTAGGACAATTATTTTTGGTTTGTTGCTCATTTAAGTCAACGGGGCGATTGTTTATTTAGTAAATTCATCAGTAACGAAAAACTTTACTCAGCCTTTGTGCAATTTTCTGATTTCTGCTTGCACATCGATCGCAATTTGCAAGGATTGATTTAGCAGTTGAGCGTATTCGCCTGCTTGACTACTAACTTGTAAAGCTTGCAGACTGGCTAAATTATTCACAAATAACTCTTGATTATTAGCAAGCAATTTTTTATTATCTCGCAAAATTCGTTCTGTTTTCAGAGCGCGGACTAAATCTTCTCTAATCAGTTGTAATGCGGCGGTTACTTTATCTCGGTCATGAATACTGCTTTCTATGTTTCCTGATGCTGCCAATTGGTCATTAATATCTATAGCGTGAACCAGGTCATGATATTTATCTACTTCATCTAAAAGTATTGTCAGTCCTTCAGGACAGGTCAATTGTCGCCATAGCCATCGCCCCACTAATATCGGCATTGGCACTAAAATTAGTAAAAGAATTCCGAATTTAATCGAAGAACCAATTGTTGGCAGAATAATAAATGCGTAAATAAAGCCCACAATTATGGGCGTTAGCGCCAGCGTCACCAGCGATTCATTGAGCAAAAACCCTAATCGCTTCTTGCTATCTCGCAAAACAGAGGGACGGAAAACGTCTTCTGGATCGAATCCAGTCAAACGTCTCAGTTCCCCCTTACTAATTTCCAAACCTATTAAGTCCGGCTGCACGGCTGGATAACTCCTATGGAAGCCCAAGTTGCGTATTTATTTTAATCGGGTTTGGTAGAGAAGCAATGGATGGTTACGTAATAGTTATGATTAAAAGCAAGCAAACTGTGTAACACGACTGCTTAAAGCTAAGAAGCCTTTTTGGATACAATGCAGTACTGATGTAGGCGATCGCATTTATCAATTATCAGTTATCAGAGTGGGAGTAAAAGCTTGAAACCAAGATAACTGTTCGCTGGCAACTGTTAAAGGAGCGCGATCTGCCAGGATGGGTTCCTGAATCCTACTTTCTGACAAAGTTAGACGGGTCTTGATCTCGTCGATGCTTAGTGGGAATTGGGGTTGGCTGTCCGTCACCCGCAAGGGCTGCGGTTTTTTCCAGTGATTCCCTCAATCGCTTGGCGGCGTAGATAGACATGTCTCGCGGTATATTAATGCGATCGCGCAAATATCGGAGAGCAACATCAGATCCCGGTGGAGGTACACAGTCTTCATTGGTCATCATGTGTGTTAAAGCACAACGTAGGGCTTGGTCAAACAATTTATCATCTAAAGGGTTGACTCGGATAATATTGATGCGATGCTCGATAGTTCGTTGAAGAGCTTCCATGCGAGAGTTTTCGGGTTCTGGATAAGTAACATCTGGTAGCCCGAACCAGGGCCCGTTATCCACCCGCGCTTTATTGATAAGCATCTGGGTGTCGCCGTTTTCCCAACAGCCCCCCATCTGGGGCGGCAAATCATGTACGTGGGTGTGAAAGTCACTCTGAGTACCGCAGTAGGTCGGTCGGCTTTCCATTGCTGCAAACCATGCCCTCAAGCGAGGGTTTTCCTCACGCAAAGAGTAGCCCTTGTAGTAGTAAAGGCTCGCATTCATCCGTTCGAGATATGGCGTAAAAATGACATCAACGATGCCGAAGCTATCTAGAAAGTAAGGACTTGGGGTGCAACCCAGAGCCTCCTCCACCCTAGCCACTACTTGGATGAATTGTTCTCGGTTACGTTGTTCTTGTTGAGAGTTCTCTGCTCTATAGCACAGCCAAGCACACCAAGCTCGAAATAAAAGTCGTTCTAGTTGACGTAGAGGAAGCACTGTGCGATCTTCCATCCCTTGGCTCAATGGCTCAAAAACCTTTGACAAAGCGATCAAAATGTCATCGCTTTCCTTAATAATCTGTCCATCTAGCTCGATCGCGGGGAGCATTCCTGATGGTACCTTACGTTTATACCAACTTTCTTTCTCCCCATAACAGAACATTGTCACTTTTTCGATGCGATAGGGGATCTGTTTTTCCTCTAGCCATAACCAAACTTTTTGACAGTAAGGACACCAGGCGTGGTTATCGCGGTACAGTGTTACCCGCACATCAGATTCGCGCTGACCAAACAAGCGCAACCTGGCTTTAGCGTTGGTGAGACCATTAACGGTATCTATTTGATAGTCCGTGAGGGTTTCTAGTTCTTGCCAGCTTAAGGGTGCGGTAGTCATAGGGTGAATTGCGTAGGCCAATACTTAGGACTTTTCTTGACTCTACAATATTTTCAATTACACCAAGGCTTAATTTCACCGATAGGTTCGCCCATTTGGAAAAGATATTGGAATTTTAGGATAGTGGCTCTATTGGGATGAACTATCTGTGTTAACGCTCAAAATACTGTGTATGATTCGGTGTCAGTCCCTAATAAAATTGATGAAGATGGTTTAATCACCGAGACTGTAACAGATAAGTTAGCAATTCGCAGTCCTTGAGTAATTTCACCTCCTCTAAGTTGGAATGACCTAACAAAACAAGGATTTTATATTTTAGTTTTTCTTTCCTATAAACAACTGTATTCACAAAACGATCCGATTTATCAGAGAAATTAATGAACTCAAAATATAACTTTCAATACTTCCAAGGAAGCTCTCTTTCTGATTTGTTTGCTCAAGATATCACAGATGCATCTTATGGGTTTATCTTAAATTACCCTGCAACTGCGAGTTGGGCTGCTTATCCCAACCGGAAAAAATATTTTATTCAAGATGGCAGTAGTGAAGCCACCAAAACCTCATTTGACAAGATTTGCCAAAAGGAATCTTGGAAAAATTTGGCTGTGTTAGGCGAGGGCATTCCTGGAATTGTGATTATTCCACCACCAAAGTTGCTGCTGGAATACTGGCAAGAGCATTTCGGATTTAATCACTCCAATATTGAGATGATGGACTGCTCAACTTATCTAGACGATCTGGGCCGCAACGAACGCTTTGATAAACTCATTACTCTATTTCCCTTCGATGGTTTAAAAACCGAAAAACACGCTGTTGATTCAGACACCCATTACCGCTTACTTAGTAAAGTAACGCTAGACGAACTGGGCGTGCAATGTCCAAAATACAAAACCTACAATCTGCACCAAATCAATCTCCAAGACATCCAGTTACCGCAATTTCCCTATTTAATCAAAACATCGCACGGACTCTCAGGAGAAGGCACTTATATCATCAAAAGTCCCAGCGATCTAAACTACTGCCTTGAAGAAATTAGAAAATATCTTGCTATTAAATTGCTCGATACGATTATTGTCTCAGAGTTCGTCAAGAATGAGGTGCAAAATTACTGCGTACAGTTTTATATCAACAAAGCGGGGGAGATAACCCTCATCGGTACTACTGGACAACTCGTTACTCCAGAAGGCAACTATTTAGGGGGACTGATTGACTACCGCAAAACTGACATGAGCAAGTTCTTTGAGATGATTGCCAACGTTGGTCAGTATGCTCACAAATATGGGTATTTCGGCGTGATTGGCTTTGATGTGTTGGAAAATCAAGATGGACAGCTTTTTGCAATCGATGCCAATTTCAGAGTTAATGGCTCGACTTCGTTGTGTTTGCAGCGCCATACTCTAGTGCGACTGGGAAAAGGAGTAGCTAAATATTCCGGTAGCTACCGAATGGAGGGGACATTAGAATCAATTCTCATAACCCTCAGACCAGAATTAGATCGCAAAGACTTGATTATTCTATCGGCTTTGGAGAAAGTCAAATACGGAAAAATCTATACAGAACTTTATGCGATCGCTACTGGAGAAACTATCGAACAAATGCAGTCTATTGAGCAGAAATTACAGAATAAGGGATTACAACTAGTCTCTTAAGGGCTAGTACTGATGCAGGTTATAAAGAATATCTACACTAGGCATTCTTGATAAACCCAATTGTCAGGAATTCTTTCTAAAATCCCATAACCAAACACCTGATTCATTTTTAAATATTCCAGATGAACGTAACCAATATGACAGTGACAAGTTTGGTTGCTACAAGGTTGATTAACCAAAGGTACTTCCCAGTCAGAATCATAAATATTACCAATAGGTTCTTTAATAAAATGACATCGGCGCATTGTCCCATCACCATCAACAGAAATCGCTGATTTTCCAGCCCTACAAGAATGCCCAAAGCTAGGATAATGTTGAGTATTTAATTCATATAATGGGTCAATAGATTGGAAAAATTCTCGATTTTCTGGTGATAAATTAGGAAGTTCAGCCTTGACAGCATTAATCCACAAATAAACATGGTGTGGTAACTCCTGACGTAAAGCTGCTATTTCCGCTTGAAACTTGGGAAAACCGACAACTCCAACGCTGAATTTGACATTTTTGTTGTCTAAATTGAGGCATTTTTGTAAAAAGCGATCGCGTGACACCCATCCTGAATGAAAAGTTGCCCAAAGTGCCAATTTATCTTTGTTACATTCATCTACCCAATCTAGCTGACAAGAGAGATTAGTTTGAATTGCGGCTTTCTTAACATTGGGCAATTGCGTTAATTTTACCAGCGCTTGCTGATACCAAGAATGGATTAGGGCTTCTCCCCAAGGAGTAAACAGAATTGAAAATTGATGTTGGGGATGTTGGGAAATCCAATTGACAAACCGTTCTAAAGATTGTTTATCGATTGCTAATTCTGCGGCTGTTTGTTGGCGTTTAGCAAAAGGGCAATATTCACACCCGTAGTTGCAACTGATTAAAGAACCGCGATAGAGAATGGTGAGGTGCATATTAATAATGAGTTAAATTGCATTATTCAGTAATAGAACAGTAGCGCCCGTGTATATAGTTGTATCCGTATCCTAATTTTCCTTGCTGACCATAAATTAATTGACAGCATCGATTCTGGCTTTGACTAGAAAACTTGCCAAGCGTTGTTTAACACCTTCAATTCCACCTAAAACAACACCTTGTACTGGTGGCGGTGCTTCTTTGCCAAGTACAACATCAAATTCTCTCGGTTCATTTTGATTGTTTATCATATTTTCTCCAACGGTAGATGTAATGTAAATATCCGTATAAATGTGATTAATCGCTTCTAGACAAATCTTTTTGAAGCCTCACTATTTCAACTCATAATCCTGCATTAATTCCTGCACTTTCTCAGAAAATAACCACGTGCCAATAATATCAGAACGCTCAATGCCAAATTCAGTTAACTGCAAAATATCCTCATCTTTTATCGCCAAATTAAAAGCAAGCAGTTCTGAAAATTCTGGAAAATCAGCGTATACTTCACTATCAAATTGCTGACGATAGCTAGCACAATTCAATCCTTCATCGGAAAGCAAAGATAATAAAATATACCGCCGACGTTGTTCTTCAGCATTTAGTTGAAAACCATAGTGCGCGTAATCAAATGACTCATCTACTGTTTGAATATACGCTTGTAAAATCTTACTGATTCCCTTTGCTCCCACTGCATATTCGTTGGAGTAGTGCAAAGTATCGGTGTAGGAACGTGCGCCACAACCTAAACCAATCATACCGTCGGCTTGACAACAGTAAACGGGAGATGAGGAAGGAAGATTGCTACCTTGTCCTTCTTCTAAGCGTTGGAACATCCGCATGGAAACTTGCGTATATCCTTTCGATAATAATAGCGATCGCCCTTCTCGATAACAAGCTAAACGAATATCATCCCATTCTTTATCTGTGCGTCCCAAACCTGTGAGCGATCGCACATACAATGGATATAAATAAATTTCTTCTGGTTGAAAACGCAAGGTAGCTTGTATTGATTGCAACCAAGTATTTACTGTTTGTCCGGGTAAACCGTAAATCAAATCAATATTAAGCGTGGGAAATCCCATCTCTTTGATCCTTGTCAGCGTTGCTTCTACTTGGGTAGTAGATTGACGGCGCTGGGTTGCTAAAACTTCCGAATCGATGAAGCTTTGGACACCAATACTAACACGATCGACGACGTGCGATCGCAACAGCTTTAACTTGTCCTCAGTGGCGGTTTCTGGCGAAACTTCTACAGAAATAGGAATTTCCTGTAAGTTTGCACCCATCGTATTTTCAGCAATATTGAGAATAGTTTTGAGATGCTGAATAGGTAATTGGGTAGGAGTTCCGCCACCAATAGCGAACCTAGCAAATGACGCATCACCCAACACCACTTTCATCCGTTGCGCCTGTCGGTGTAGTGTGTGGACATATTGATTCATAAAATCTTCATTGTAGCTGACTGTGGTAAACAGGTTGCAGAAACCACAACGCATTTCGCAAAACGGTATGTGTATGTAGAGAAATAGCGCTTGTCTATCTTGCTGCGCCCAAAGTTCTGGAAGATACACAGGTGGAGTTAGGGGACGATAAGCCGTTTTGTGGGGGTAAGAATAGACGTATGCTTGATAGGGAGACTGGGCGATTTTCGATTTAAGATTTTTGATTGTCAGCATAGAATTTCAAGTATTTTCGTAACAAGTTAAGAATTTGCTTTAAGTCTCACGCAAAGAATACCTCTGCGCCTCTGGGTGAGTTTTCATAAGATAAACTCTGCATAGGGAACAGTCCAAACCAAAGGATGGCTAAGTCGATGTCCAGTGTAACCATCTTCACCATAAGTTGTACCGTGGTCGGAACAGAGAATGCAAAAAGTAGAATGCCTTTGTCGTATAATATTCCAGAGTTTAGCTAATTGGCGATCGACATATTCCAAAGCTGCGGCGTGAGATTCAATGGTATCGATTTTATCTTCTACATCGGTAAGATAGAAATAATTTGGTTGATGCAAAGCAGAAATATTTATAAATAAAAATATACGTTGATTGTTTGGCATTTTTTCTAAAATATGTTGTGCAAGATTTACCTGATTTTCTGTAGATTCGGGGTTAGTAACTCCTAATTCTGGACTCCAATAACTTTCGGCAAACATTGAGGGAATTACATTACCTAAAGGGTTACGTTTGTTGAAAAAACCAACTCCACCAATGCAAACTGTATGATATCCCTTAGCAGCTAATCCATTAACAATATTTGAGTTATCTAACACACAAGTTGTATCAGTTGTAGTGGTACTTCCTTCAAATCCCAAAGCAAAAAGACGGGGGTGAATTCCAGGCGTTACAGGTGTGGGTAAAAAGCCTGCGAAAAACGCATGATGAGCAGCATAAGTGAAGTTTCCAGGTGAATGGCGTTCTTCCCAACCTGTTTTAGGGAGTACTTTTGCTAAGTTTGGAGTGCGTTTTTGTGCGAGTAGGTTTTTAGCTATGTTGTAACGCAATGTGTCTAGGGTAATAAATAAGATATCGTGAGTTCCGACGATTTCATTCATATTGAACATAGAAGTAAAAATTATATTTGATAACTTTTAGCCACATAGATATTAGGTTCACGCAGAGGCGGAAAGACTAGCGAGAAACTTATCTGCTCATAAAAATATTTATTCTCTCTCTGTTCTCTGTGTCTTTGTGGTTCGTTCCAAAATTGTTTTAACTTCACTCATATAAGTATCCATTCCACTCCATAAAATACCCGGTAACAAATCGCCAAAAGCATTAATCTCTAAAATCGCATGAGTTTTCCAATCAGGTAAAATCAGTAAATCAACTCCACAATATAAACTATTAGGAAATAACGCTGCTGCTTGTTCGCAAGTTCGCTTCATAATCTCCCAATTTTCTACACCAATTTTTGCTAAAAATTCCTCAGTATTTCCTCGTTCATTCCCCAAATGCAAATTTGTCATCGGACTTTTACCAAGACGAACAACGATATGCTGTGCTTCGCCATTGATAACCACCACACGAACATCAAACCCGCATTCTTGTAAATGTGCTTTGGGTAGCCATTCTTCAACTTGTACGCCTTCTGCTGTCAAAATGTTGATGATATCAGCGACTTCTTCGCGGTGAGTATAGTGTTTAATTTTACGGGAGTTGTAAAGTAGAGTTTCCCCATTTTCCCGTACTCGTTCGACGGTGGTAATAGCTGATTCAAAACGCGAATTTGCGCGGTAAGCCACAACTCCAGAAGCAGCCGAACCGTGGGAAAGTTTGACGAATACTCGTTCTATTCCCTGCGTTTGCATTTGTTCGCGTAAATGATCGTAGTTGTGAATTTTACCTAGCGATCGCGGAACGGGGATATTATGACGGCTGAATCTTTCGTGACAAGTTGGTTTGTCAAACATCACAGCGATGTCTTGGGGATGGTTCATGAACTCGCCATTTATGAGAAGGGGAGTAAGTTGTGTTTCCCATTTTTGCAAGAGATAGCGCCAACCTAAATACCACTGTCGCGGGTAGAGGATGAGTCCTTTGTCAAATTCTAATTTTGTCGCTGCTTCTGCACTGATACGTTGATGATTGGAAGTAGAAAAAATCTCTCTACTCCCTTCTGCAATGATGGCTTTATCAACATCAAAGTTTTTTTCTGGAGAGTCGAAGCGGATAATAGTGTTGGGTGTGTTGAATTGTTCGAGAGTTTGTTTTCCTGCTATTAAGTCGGCGTAATCTACTACGGTGACTGGTGGTAACTTGAAATGGACTAGGGCTTCTTGGAGGAAACCGACACGGCGGTTTTCGGGATTGGCGATGAGGATGAAATTAAGCATTATCTAATATATTCTTTATTCGTGGAGGGCAAAATAGCGAGAAGCACTATACCCGTAAGCTATCTCTTCTTGAGAATGAGCAATTAACAAACAATCAATAAGCGATGATTGTTTAATGTCGTGAATAAATTCTTCCGATACGGAATTGTGAGCAATATTAAGTGTATGTAGATTAATGATTGCTTGTGATTCAATAAAGCGTTCAAGCCTATGTCTGTCAAATTTTCCATTGACAAATCAAGTACTTCAAGAGTTGCAACAATGGGAGATTCAGCCATAAAAGAAGATTGAGCGATCACATCTGCTATTGCATCACTATAATCGCTACTACACAAACCTAAATATCGTAAATTTGGGAATGATTCACTAAAAATAATTAGTTTTAAACTATCAATAGTATCATCATAGCTATGTTCAGAACGTATACCCATCCATAAGTCAAAACACTCTAGTTTTGGTAAATCGAGTGAACAAAGGCAATAAATTGTGACATCGCTAATATTTGCTATCTCAACTGGATTGATGATACCAGCTTGAGCATTGAGACTTTCGGCTGTCCAATCTTTTAAAGTTGTAAAAAACAACCAAGCTTCACACCATAAAAGTGCTTGCTTTCCTTTGCCTTCTGTTTCTTGCAATAGCTCAAGGGCAATTTTATAGATTTTCTGCGAGGAATCTTGCAATGCATCAATCACTAAATCTAAACCTACATTTCCATAATTTAATGCGTCTGACAGTGCAGCAAATTGCACCTCAAAAACTCCCATATTTAACCTATTTTTAACCCCTTGTATACCTCCTAAAACCACACGACTATTAAATGGTACTTCGCCATCAAGTACTGTATCAAATTCTCTGGATTGATTTAGATTATTATTCATAGTTAAAAGTGAATTCATTAAGAGAAAGTTTTTTAACCCACGCATGGGGGTTTTGTCTGTGTAGCCGCGTCTTACAGTCACCTGATACTAAAGTTCACTCTGCAATAGAACAATAGCGACCGTGGATGTAACTATCCTCATCTTCTTGCTTCTGATTACTTACCAAAATACGCACATCCAATTCAGATAATTTATCAATCATCTCCTGAGATAAAAAGCTTTCGGAAACATTCAGAATATCGAGATAATTTGTCGCCGGACAATTGAGCAATTCTTCCGCACCTGCGTCACTCAGCGTCCCCATTGAAAGGTCAAGTACGCTGATAGAATTAATAATCGGAGAACCAACAATAACGCTGACGATTTCATTCGTGAATTGGCTATTACGTAATCCTAAATAAGTCAAGTTAGGAAATTTCCCTTCAAACAGAATCGGATTTAAATCTTCAACCCAACAATCTCCGCCGTAATCTTCACTGCCAAACCATAATTCTAAATGTTCTAATGCTGGCAGATTCATATTAAAAACTTCTGCAACAGTATCTCTACTTAAAGCCCCAGCTTCAACAATGAATGCTTTGAGGTGATTGTGTCGCACTTGGGGACTAAATTGTAAACCGTCCCCTCCACGAATTTGCAAAATTTCAAGTTTGGGATAAGCTTGCAAAACCAGACTGATATTACTTTGTCGAATCCAAGAAATTTCACAATCATGAGAATCTATATCACCGATGAAAACAGCTTTGAGATTAGTTAAATATTTTTTAGCATCAACTAAAGCTTGGACAATGCTACTTGAATCCCTTTCGTATGCTTCCACCCATAAACCAAACACTAAAGCTTCTAATTTCTCGGCGTTGGGTTCTTGTAGTAGTCTACTAAGTTTACTCGGCAAATTATCCTCATACTCATAATATTCAGACCTAAGAGCGTAAGCATTATTAACAGGTTCAACAATACCTATATTTGCATCGAAATCTACAATTTGCCGATTTGCAAATGAATTAACATTCATTGGATACTCATTTAATCTTTCTTCTAAATTCCAAGGTTTATATGTTCGCAATGCTTGTATAACTTGCGCTTCTACTCTTGGCTTTAATAGTCGATAAGCAAAACGCTGCACCAACCTCGATTTATCTTGCAATCCTTGAATTAATAAATTCAACCCAGCATCACCATATTTCAAGGCTTCGCTAAGTGCAGTAACCCGCACCTGAGTAACAGGATTTGATAAATAACGTTTAACTCCCTCAATTCCTCCTAAAACTACTCCATCCATAGGAGGCGGAGATTGTCCTCCCAACACTGCATCATAATCTCTGGGTTGATTTTGGTTGTCTGTCATAGTGCTTTACCTTTCAATTCTTTATTAGAATTCCCAAAAATGCGGAATATGCACACATCCAATGCATATTCCGCCCCGACTACTGGAAGCCGTAGCTACACAAACTAAGTCAGCTTGTACTCGTTCAAATATAGTACAATAGTTCTACTCTGTTGACAAAAGTTGTGGGGGATTCCTTTGTTTATACTAGTAGGCGTGCCAATTGCCGTTAGTGGAAATTTAGTAGAAGATAGAGATGATTGTGCCACTTTTATATCCTGAAGAAATCAAAATTCTACACTTATGGCAGAGTATCAAAAAGCTGAATATCGTATTGGCAAAGATGGCAAAATTACTGAAACCGTAATTGGTGCTTCTGGTGCAGCTTGTACCAGCACAACATCTGGAATTGAAGATGCTTTGGGAGAGGTAGAAACTCAAGAATTGCTTCCTGAATATTACGAAGGGCAAGAAAACGTGACAGGAACAGAACAACAGTCTCTCAAACAAAAATAGGAGAGATATAGATGCTCGCAGACATCATATCAAACATCCAGGAAAGCGGAATGTTTTCTCTGGAAAGTGTTTTGACGATCGCAATCGAATTTTTGGCGTTACTTTTGATTATTCCAGCAATTAAGGCTGCGATCGCTTCTCAACCACACAAGTTAACACAAGCGCGATCACAAGCACAAATTGAATCACTAGAAAATGAACTAAAAACAACTCATCAAAACTATTTAGAACAGCAGCAAAAAATACAACATCTGCTTTCTGAAAAAGCAGCACTCCATCAAGAAGGCTTCCGACTGCATGAAGAATTACAGCAGCAACGTGTTGAACTATCGGAGGAATTTCGCACTTCCACATTTGAGCAATTGCAGACATTGCTGACAAACTATCCAAGCATCCACCAGATGTCGTATTCATTGGTCTTTTTCCCGCTTTTTGCAATGAATGAACAATCCATCACGGCAATCATCGAGTGATTTTCAGACGTTGCTGCTTTGATTAGTTCCGCGTTGAACTCTAGCGTTGTCAAACTGTTTTTTAAACTGTCGGCGATAAGTTCTCTCTGTTCGTTGGCTGTAGCGGCTCAAGTTGGGTATTGTTTACCTTGCCACAGGCAATTAGAATTGTCGCAAACACCGTTGTCAATGCTTTTATCTGCGGTTTATGGAAAATCCCCATTTTGGTCAGTAAGCTTTGTACAATTTCCATATGGCTATCGAGTCGGTGCTTATTTGTTCTAATCAGCACCTTACAGCGCTTCCGGCTATTATGCAATACAGTTTTTCTCCTTGCCCTTTCCTATCAAAGCTTTCAGATTTGGGAATGTACCTCATAGCTGCCGTAAGTGCTGTAATGGTTCGATAGCTTTCTTGTCTATTCCCTCAACTAAAAATTGTCCGGAGTATTGTTGAGAAAGCCGATAAATACATCACCTATATTGTGAATGCTGCATCTCGAATGCAGGCACTTATTGAAGACTTGCTATCATATTCTAGAGTTGGTCGTTGCGATTTTCAATTAGTTTCGACCGATTGAAATCAGTTAGTTGACCAAGTGATTCACACATTCCATATTGCGATCGCCGAAAGCAACGCCACCATTATGCGCGATTGCCTCCCGACGATCAAAGCCGACAAAGAACAATTCACCCGCTTGTTACAAAATTTAATTGGCAACGCGATTAAATATCGTCAAGAAGAGCCTCCTCAAATTCACATCATTGCGACCCAACAAGACAACCAATGGCGATTTGCAGTGCGCGATAATGGGATTGGGATTGAAGCCCAATATGCAGAGCGCATCTTTATCATCTTTCATCGCTTACATACCCGCCGCCAATATTCTGGCACAGGACTGGGTTTAGCCATTTGCAAGAAAATTGTTGAGCGTCACAACGGAAACATCTGGGTGGAATCAGAGCTAGGGAAAGGATCTGTTTTCTGGTTTACAATGCCAGTAGATTCAGAAACCTCCCAATGAGCAAAGACTCTCACCCGATTGAACCCATTGAAATCCTTTTAGTCGAGGATTCACGAGAGGATGCCGATTTAACGGTTGAAATTCTGGACGATGCCAAAGTTCTCAACCGAATTCATGTGGTGGAGGATGGGGTTGAAGCCTTAAAATTTTTACGGCAGCAGGGCGATTATGCCAATGCACCTCGTCCAGATTTGATTTTACTGGATTTGAATCTATCTAGAAAAGATGGTCGAGAAGTCTTAGCCGAACTCAAAGCCGATCCCGATTTGAAGTTGATTCCGGTTGTGGTTTTAACAACCTCTGCGGCTGATGAAGATATTTTGCGAACTTACACACTGAATGCCAATTGCTATGTTAACAAACCTGTGAGCTTAGAAGAATTTGCTAAGGTGATTCGTTCGATTGAATTTTTTTGGCTGGTGGCTGTGAAGCTTCCCAAACTTGCATCGTAGGCTATAGTTAACATTTGGCGTTGATTTAAGGATTGGTTTTGGCATCACTTTTAGGTAGAACTCATGATGAAGAATGATTCTCTACAAATTCTGTTAATTGAAGATAGCCTAGAAGATGCAGATATATTACAAGAATTTCTGGAAAACGCAGATCAAACTAGCTGGAAAGTTACAGTCGTAGAAAAACTGGCACTAGCCCTCGAACAACTGCATCGCCGCAGCTTTGATGTGATTCTATCCGATCTCTCGCTGCCCGATGCTCATGGCTTGGAGACAATTACCCAACTTCATGCGGTGGTTCCAACCTTGCCGATTGTCGTACTCACCAGCCTCAAAGACGAAGCGATCGCTTTAGAGGCAGTGCGGCAAGGCGCACAAGATTACCTTGTAAAAGGGCAAATTAACGCCTATGCCTTGATTCGAGCCATTCGCCATGCGATTGAGCGATCGCTAATGCAACAGGTAATGCATCAACAGTCAGTGGCGATCGCCGCATCAAGTGAAGGAATTGCCATTTTAGACACCCAATGGAACTATGTATATATCAACGAAGCCTATGCCAAAATCTACGGTTACAAAGATTCGAGTCTACTGCTACAGACCAATTGGAAAATTCATTATGACCCTATTCAACAAGCCCGCTTGAACAACGAAATTAAGCAAAGCCTACAGCAACGGAGATTTTGGCGAGGAGAGACTGTTGGTCATAAATGTAATAGTCAATCTTTTGACCAAGAACTTTCAATCACATTGTTACCGGATGGGGGAACAGTGTGTATTTTGCGAGATATTAGCGATCGCAAACGAACAGAAGCTGCCATACAAGAAGCTTTGCAGCAAGCCAGAGAATTACACCAACTCAAGTCTCAATTCATCACGATGGTTTCCCATGAATTTCGGACACCGCTGAGTGTGATTTTGGTAGCAACAGAGTCGTTAAAACGCTATGCTCATCAATGGACTCCAGAAAAAAACCAGATTCGCTACAATCACATCATCGGTGGAGTGCAGCGGATGACTGAGTTACTCCACGATATGCTGGTTATGAACAGATCGGGGGAACATCAGACCAAATTCAACCCTCTACCACTGAACTTAGAAAAGTTCTGTCAAGAATTAATTGCGACATTAACGACCAGTGAACACCCAATTATTTTTGAGAGTCAGGGCAACAATCGGCAAATTTGCCTCGATCCAACCGTCTTGCAACTCATACTCACCCACTTGCTCTGCAATGCAATTAAATATTCTATGGACGGTGGGAGGGTGATGTTTGACCTGATTTTTGCTCCTGAACAGGTAACTTTCTCAATTCGAGATGAGGGCATTGGCATTCCTCTAGAAGACCAGGACAAATTATTCATCCCGTTTTATCGCGGTAGCAATGTTGGTAATCTGGCTGGGACGGGCATCGGGCTAGCAATTGTTAAGCAATGTGTGGAACAGTGTCAAGGTGTAATCAATGTTACTAGTCAGGTGAATCAGGGTACTCTAATCATAGTAACCTTGCCCATTGCTTTAGTAGAGCAGATTCATGCCCAAGATCCTGGTAATTGAAGATGAGCCATCCCTACGCGAAGAAATACTCGATATTTTAGAATCTGAGGGGTTTGATGTAATGGGAGCAGAAAACGGGGTACAGGGTCTTCATTTGGCTCAAACAACCCCCCCTGACCTGATCCTCTGCGATGTCATGCTACCCGAAGCTGATGGGTATACAGTGTTATCTAGCTTACGACAACACCCAGACACAGCACTGATTCCTTTCATTTTCCTCACCGCTAAAGCGACCCGCGAAAATGTTCGGGAGGGGATGGAGTTAGGCGCAGATGATTATTTAACAAAACCCTTTAGGACGGATGAGTTGCTTAACGCTATTACAAGTCGATTGAATAAGCAAGCAGCGATCATCCAGATCCATCAGAAAGTTACCCACCTTCAGCACTCTAATTTACTCAAAGACGAATTTATCGAGACTGCATCACAGGAATTACGAAGACCTGCGACCAATATTATGATGGCGTTGAAACTCCTGCGACAAGCTTCCAACCCAGAGCAAACGCAACGCTATATCGATCGATTGCAGCAGGAGTGTTCCCGCGAAATTAATCTGATCAATGACTTGCTCGATTTGCATTATTTGGGTGCAAACGAACGTCCCTTACAACCGGAAACGGTGAATTTACAAACCTGGATTCCAGCGATCGTCGAACCATTTAAAACCCAGGCTCGACAACGCCAACAAATCCTCTGGAGCAACATTCCACCCTATTTGCCAATGCCCATAATCGATGCCGCAGATTTCAAGCGCATCTTGAGCGAACTGCTCAACAATGCTTGTAAGTTCACGGCTCCCGGCGGCAAGATTGTTTTGGAAGCTCGTTGTGATTTGATTGCATCCGATGGTCAGATGATTATGTTCATTATTAGCAACGAAGCAGAGATTCCAGATGAGTTCATTCCCAATCTGTTCCAACCGTTTTATCGGGCACCAGAGGTCGATCGATGGCAGCAAGGCGGCAATGGTCTAGGCTTAACACTGGTTGAGAAATTGGCTGAACGACTAAACGGTAAAGTTCAAATTAGTAGTAAAGCGGGTTGGACTCAGTTTACCCTTCAACTACCTATGGAGACTAATCTGCCTGTTGCCTTGGCTCCTAACTAAATCAGAGGAATTCATAGCAGAGATAAGTAGGTCGGCTTGAAGAAGGCAGGAGGCAGGATAGCGCAGCGTTAGCGAGTCCGCGTTCGCTTTTAGCGTCTCGTAGAGAGCGTCGCCAGGGGGCAGAAGGGAAGAGAAATTTAATCGAGGCGTTGCATAAATCCGGGATGAATCGGCGCTTGAAAACATTGATAATTCATTCCAGATTGGGCGAAAATATCCTATCCCTCTTCTGTCACTCTCCGAAAACATTTGCCATTTCTAGATTCTAGAGCTTTTGTATAGCAAACGATCGCGCGATTATTTTCTAATAACAAATACAAGACTCATTTTTTTTCTAGTAGTATAGCTTGTATTGGTTGCCTCATGAGGCTTCTAGCGATCACCCTCCCGGAGAGTGACAGAAGAGGGTTAAGCTAGACTGAATTGTTAGAGCAATCTCTGGGTGGTGTTCTGGTTTTACCCTGAATAACCCGATGTTTCTGATCCCACTATTGCGGCTGGAAAGGTTATGTTCTTGCCCCACTCATTTCTGCTAAGGCTTGCCCTAGAAAACACGATCGCACCGCCGCCCATCACAGTTACGCAAGATGTGCTGGTGACAGAGGCGATCGCACTTTTGAATTCCAGTTCTTGCAACTTCGATCCCGGTATGGGCGCTAACGACTGCACAGGCTGTTTAGCTGTAGTCAGTGAAAACCAACTGGTGGGACTGTTCAGCGAACGAGTGGTGACACGTCTTGTTGCCAGTGGGCGATCGCTCGCTGGAGTTACTTTAGCAGAGGTGATTGAACCACCAGCGATCGCCTTACGGCAATCTGAGTTAACTAATCCTGAGGTTGCCCTGAGCCTTTTAAGAAAACACCAGATTCAGCACTTGCCGATATTAGACGACAATGGGCAGTTATTAGGGCTGCTGACCTACGAAAGTTTATGCCGTTTGCTGCAACCTGTAGAACCCGATCGGCCAGATGAGGCATCAATCGCCGCTTTGAAACTTCAGACAGAGCAATCGCAGCTTTTAATGGCAGTCTCAACGCGGATTCGAGCTTCGCTGAGTTTGGCGGAAATACTCAATGCCACGGTGTCTGAAGTGCGGCAGTTTTTGGGCTGCGATCGCGTGTCGATCTATCACTTTTTGGAAAATGGGCAGTTCCAGGTCGTGGCAGAGTCCCTCGCTGTCGGTCAACGCTCCTTTGTCAGTGAAGCGATTTACGATCCTTGCTTTGCTCCAGATTGGGCAGATCGATATGGCCAAGGACGAGTGCTAGTAGTTCCCGATATCTATACGGCAGGGATGACCCCCTGCCATGTTGAGTTATTGGAGCATTTACAGATTAGAGCCAAAATTCTAGTGCCGGCGATCGTTAACAACCAATTTTGGGGGCTGGTTAGCGCCAGTGAATCGGCTGTGCCTCGTGATTGGCAATCGGCTGAGGTCACATTTTTAGAACAACTTGCCATTCAGGTGGCGATCGCCATTCAACACAGCGAAACGGCGACCCGATTCCAGCAACAGCGACAAGAGCTTACCGCATTGCTAGATTATTCCCCTGACGTGATTTTTCGGCTCGATCGAGACTTACATTACCTTTATCTCAACGCAGCTGTTGAGGTGGAGTTGGGCTACGCGCCTGAAGCGCTGATTGGTCAACCATTGCTCGCTGCCACCTTTGCCCCAGAACATTTTGCTGAGTGGCAAACTCTCACTCAACGAGTAGCAGCAACCCGCCAAGAACAAACGAGTGAATATCAACTTTGCCTTCACTCGCGCTCCATCTGGTTTCAAACCCGTGTCGTTCCAGAATATGACATGGATGGAACCGTTACGTCGTTTTTGTGCGTGGCGCGCAATATCACCCAAAAGAAGCAAGCTGAAGCTAGACAAGACGTTGATATAGGCGGCTTGCTAGAGTGGCAAAACCGCCATCATGCTGCCCAGCTAGCCACTAAGCAAGTGCTGTATGAATGGGATACATCCTCCGATCGCATGACGTGGGGCATCAATGCCGAGCAGGTGTTTGGCTATAGCGCCTCTGAAATGCCCCAGACATCAGCCGATTGGTTTGCTAACATTCATCCAGAGGATGAGAAGCGGGTGCAAACGGCCGCTGCAGAGTATTTTGAACATCAGGGACATCTCTACTTGCAATATCGGTGGCAACATCAGGCTGGCCATTACATCTGGATTGAATCTCAGGCACAGTTTTTTGCAGATGCTAACGCCAACTTAACTCAGATTATCGGGTATGTCACTGATATTAACGAGAGGAAAAGGTTAGAAGCCGAACGCACGCAGCTAGAAACTGCCCTCAGAGAAAGCGAAGCCCAACTCCGACAAATTTTTGACAACAGTCAGGATGTGTTTTTTCTCAAATCCCTCGATGGTAAGCAGATGATTTATACCAGCCTAGCCTGGGAATATCTTTACCAAACGCCGTTGCAGCAAACCTATGATAATCCTCAAGCTTGGCTCGATTTTATTCATCCAGATGATCGCGATGGCATAGCCACATTTGACAAGCAAGCTTGTCAAAGGAAAGAGGTTTGCTCCTTTGCCTATCGGATTATCCGTCCCGATAAATCCATTCGCTGGCTCTGGAACCGCAGCTTTCCGATTCGCAACGAAGCCGGAGAGATTTACCGTCTTGCTGGGGTCAACATCGATATTACTGAGCAAAAAAAACTGGATCTGGAATTAAGTGCAGTCAAAGAACGCTATCAACTCGCCATTCGGGGTATCGGCGAAGGAGTGTGGGATTGGGATATTGTCAGCGATCGCATCATTGCCAGCGATCGCTATTGGAAAATTTTAGGCTACCCACCCCCAGCCAAAAACGCCTGCAAGTTTGCCTATGAGGTGCTTAGTGAAGAGATCCATCCCGACGATCGCGATCTGATGCAATTAACCCTAAAAGGCCACCTAGAAGACCATCTGCCCTATGAAGTAGAATTTCGCAGACGTAAGCAATCAGGTGAGTATATTTGGTGTCGTTCTCGTGGAGAGGCAATCCGCGATCAAACTGGCAAGCCGATTCGCATGGTGGGAGCGATCGCAGATATCACAGAACGGAAAGCAATGGCAACTGCTCTACAAGCTAGTGAAAAAACCCTGCGCCAGGTAGTCAGTACAGTTCCTGGAGTGGTTTATACCTATTGCCGTTCTGTGGATGGAACGAAAAGTTTTCGATTTATTAGCCAAGGTATTATCAAGCTTTGCGATCGCACCCCAGAGGAAATCCTCAACGACTCCCAAGTGCTTTGGCATCTGATCGTTCCAGAGGATGGAGAGAGGGTGCGGGATTTGATTGACCAATCTGCCGCAATGCTCACCCCTTGGACGGCTGAGTTTCGCCTGATAACTGCTAGCGGGGTCTTAAAATGGGTTTCCGGTCATTCCATCCCCTCCCGACAAGCAGATGGTAGTATTATTTGGCACGGCATTATAATTGATATTAGCGATGTCTACGACGAGCTTCGCTTACGCAAACAAGCCGAGCTAGAACGCCAGCGCAGCGAAGCTCTGCTTCAGGCATTTATCGCAGCCTCTCCAGTTGGGCTAACTCTGTTCGATCGGGAACTGCGCTACCTCTATGGCAACGAGGCATTAGCCAAAATGAATGACCTGCCATTAAGTGAGCATTTGGGACGCACCTTATGGGAAGTTTTGCCGAAAATGGCATCTCAGTTTGCTCCCATGCTGCTCCAGATTATGGAAACCCAAGTGCCAGTTCTGAATCTGGAGTTTAGCGGTGAGGTCAAACCAGGTGAATTTCGCAGCGCAATCTCCAATCACTATCCTGTTTGTTTACCCAATAGGGAAGTAATCGGCGTTGGCGTATCCGTGATGGACATAACCGAACTTGTCCAGGCACGACAAAAACTGAGGGAAAGTGAAGCCCGCTTCCGTACCCTGGCAGACAACATTTCTCAGTTTGCTTGGATAACTGACGAACATGGCTGGATTGAATGGTATAACCAGCGCTGGTTTGACTACACAGGCACCACACTGGCAGAAATGCAGGGCTGGGGATGGCAGCAGGTACATCACCCCGATCATGTCGATGGGGTAGTGAAGAAAATTAGCCACTGCTTTGAAACAGGCGAAATCTGGGAAGATACCTTTCCCTTGCGCGGTGGAGATGGGCAGTACCGTTGGTTTCTCTCTCGTGCTATTCCCATCCGAGATGAACAGGGTAGGGTGTTGCGCTGGTTTGGCACCAATACAGAGATCACCGAACAAAAACAAACCGAAGTTGCTCTGCAAACAAGTGAGCAAATACTGCGTCAACTTACTAATATGGTGCCTGGAGCCGTCTATAAATATCAGCGCTTGCCGAGTGGGTCAAAGAGCTTCATCTTTATAAGCGAAGGTAGTGTCGATTTGTATGAATATACGCCAGAGGAAATCCTCAAGGATATGCAAATCGTGTGGGATATTATTTTGCCAGAAGATATAGAACAAATCGACGCTTCCATCGATCGATCGGCTGCAACGCTCGAAGCATGGGAGATGGAGTTTCGCATCAGAACTCCTAACGGCATCTTGAAGTGGATTTCAGGACATTCTATTCCCTCTCAGGAAGAAGATGGCAGTATTATTTGGTTTGGCATCTTCACAGATATAAGCGATCGCAAACAAGCCGAGCTAGCGCTTCAAGCAAGCGAACGCCGTTATCTAAACTTAGCTGAACTATCACCAGTTGGCATTTTCCACACCGATCCGAGCGGAGACTATAAATATGTCAATTCCCGCTGGTGTCAACTAGCAGGGCTGTCCTTCAAGGAGGCAATGGGCACGGGGTGGGCACAAGCATTGCACCCCGAAGACCGCGATTGGGTCTTTCTCAACTGGCAAATATCTACCCAGTCCCAGACTCCCTTTTTAATGGAGTGTCGCTTTCAGAGACCAGATGGAAAGGTGCATTGGCTGATCTGTCTGGCGATCGTTGAAACTGGTACCGCTGGCAACGTAATTGGCTATATAGGAACTATCACTGACATCACTGAGCGCAAATACTCTGAACAAGCTCTGCGAGAAAGCGAACAACGCTACCGCGACCTGGCAGAAGCAATGCCCCAGATGGTCTGGTTGACAGATGAAACAGGTGCCGTTAACTACTTTAACCAACGCTGGTATGACTACACGGGGCAAAGTCAAGCTGAGGCAATGGGATTGGGCGGAGCAGCAGCGATTCATCCCGATGAGCGCGATCGCACCCTCCAGGAATGGGGAGAAGCCATCACAACGGGCAAGTTATTTGAGATCGAATATCGTGTCCGTCATCATCAGGGACTATACAGCTGGTTTCTGGCGCGCGGAGTGCCAATCCAAAACCTAGCAGGAGAAATTACAGGTTGGGTCGGCACAATTACCGATATCGATGACTTTAAACGCGCAGAACTGGCACGGAAACAAAGCGAAGCCCGTTTCCGTGCTGTGTTTGAGCAGGCAGCAGTGGGAATTGTGGAAATGGATGTGGCCGGTCGATTTTTGCAGGTTAATCGCCGTATTTGCGACCAATTAGGCTATACGGAAGCAGAAATGCTGGAGCTAAACTTCCAGAGCCTCATACCCAGACCAGATGATTTAAAGCTCTATTTAAACTACTGGCAACAGCTTTTCGCCAAAAAGATTGATTCCTTTTCGCTGGAAAAATGTGTGCTTCACAAAAACGGAGAGTTACGCTGGTACAACATTACAGTGGCTTCAGTCCGTGATGCAGATAAAACCGTAAATTATTGTATTGGTGTAATTCAAGATATTCAGGATCGCAAACAGGCAGAACTGGCACTACAAGAGCTTAACCAGGAGCTAGAAGCCAAAATTGCTCGACGCACAGCAGCATTGAGTGAGAGTGAAGTGCGCTATCGGTCTTTGTTTGAACAGGCATCTGTCGGCATTAGCCAATGTCACGCATCAGGACGCTATATCCAAGTCAATCAACGCTTTTGTGAACTGACTGGCTATACTCAATCTGAGCTACTGGAGATGTCTTGGCAAGACTTGATTCATCTAGAAGATCTGGAAGTAATCCAAGGTGAGTTGGCTCATTTACATCACGGTGAGTTGGCATCGATAACCCCTGAAATCCGCTATATCCGCAAAGATCGTCGGCTACAATGGGTTAGTCTTACAGTATCAATGCTGTATAACGCTGCGGGTACACTCATTGGTGACTTGGCGGTGGTGGAAGACATTAGCGATCGCAAGCACATTGAGCAACAACTCCAAAACAGCGAAAAGCGCCTCAAAAAAATCATTTCTAAGACAGTTGATGGCATCCTGATTCTAAATTCCCAAGGACAGATTCTTTTCAGCAATCCGGCTGCCGATCGAATTTTCAATTGCCAAAAGGCAGACTACCAGGGTGCAGATTTAGGAATTTCCATCACGCTCCAAAAGACGTTTGAACTGGAGATTCCGCATCCCACTGGCAGGGTGACTACAGTTGAAGTGCGCGTTGAGGAAATTACCTGGCAGGATCGTAAAGCCTTTCTAGCTGCGATCCGAGATATCAGCCACCGCAAGCAAACTGAGATCGATCTGCAAGCAAGCGAGCTTTCCTATCGCACCCTAGCTGAAAACCTACCGGGAATTGTCTACAAGCTGTATCCCGCTCAAAATAATACATTTGTCTTTTTTAACGATCGCTTAATGACGTTATTCCAGCTTGACCCGATAGATATCGCCAATCAAGGCACTCTCTGCCCAGTCAACTCGCTGATTGTGCCAGAAGACCGCGATCGCGTTATCGAAGTAATTCAAGCCGCGATCGTCCATCAACAGCCCTTTCAGGTCGAATATTGCATTCAGATCCCTGCAACCGAAGAAAAACGATATTTGCTTGAGCAAGGCAGCACCGTAACTGACGACATTGGGCAAGCGTTGCATATTGTTGGGATTATTTTTGATGTCACAGAAATCAAACAGACTGAGGAAAAACTTCGGAAGATTAATGAACGACTAACTATTGCCAATGCGGAACTCGCACGAGCGACCCGCCTCAAAGACGAATTTCTGGCAAACATGAGCCACGAACTTCGTACCCCTCTGAACTCCATCCTGGGACTGTCTGAAGTCTTGCAAGAAAGAACCTATGGCAATTTAACCGAGCAACAACACCACGCCTTAACCACAATTCAAACCAATGGTCAGCATTTATTAGAGCTAATTAATGACATTCTCGATCTAGCCAAAATCGAATCCGGCAAGCTATATCTACAAATGACAACCGTTTCAGTTCAGCAGCTTTGTCGAAGCACAATTCCTTTTATCCAACAGCAAGCCTTCAAAAAGCAAATTAGTTTTACCCTTGAACTGTCTCCCAATCTGACTTACATCGAGTTAGACGAACGACTTATCCGGCAGGTATTGATCAACCTACTCACCAATGCCGTCAAGTTTACACCCAACGGTGGTGCTGTCATATTAAAAGTGCAAGGCAATGCACTAGAACAAACATTGAGCTTCAGCGCAATCGATACTGGCATTGGGATTGCTCCAGAAAATATTAGCAAGCTGTTTCAGCCTTTTGTTCAAATCGATAGCAATTTGTCTCGGCGTTATGCTGGTACGGGGTTAGGTTTAGCCTTAGTCCGACGCATTATCGAGCTACACAAAGGCTCCGTGACGGTTCGCAGCACTGTCGGTCAGGGTAGCCAATTTACAGTGGTGCTTCCCTGGAAACACGTCAACCCGCCCAACTCAGACAAGTCTCTCGATCGCACCGCTGCTGTTATCCAAATTGCTTCAGAATTCTTACCTGTAGAAACAATGAATATAGCAGAGAAACCTGTCGTTCTACTGGTAGACGATAACCTGGATAACATTGAGACGCTAAAAGCCTATTTAGAATTGAAAGGGTTTAATATTGTAGTTGCTCACAATGGTTTGCAAGCGATTAATCTCACCCAGACACAGTCCTTCAACTTGATTTTGATGGATATTCAAATGCCAGGGATGAATGGGCTACAAGCGATTCGCCAAATTCGATTGCAGGAGCAAGACAAGCGCATTCCTATCCTAGCGATAACGGCTTTAGCTATGTCGAAGGATAAAGAACAGTGTTTAGCTGCTGGAGCGAATGATTATTTGACCAAGCCCTTCAGTCCCATCCATCTCGTCAACGTGATGAAAAAATATCTCCAGTTGTCGTAACTGAATATGTCTGACAGTGAGGGGAGAGTTTAAAAGTTATCTTTGCTCGGTGTGTTTTACGGTTGTTCGTAGCTCAGTGGATACTGTTGGAAAAAGTGTTACAAATGGATAAACAAAAGTGTTACAACTAGAAGCCGCAATTAGAAGATAAAGGTGTAATCTTACGTAACACTTAAAATACAAGTATGTGTTACATTCGCCAACAGTATCATGAGTGAATTTGAAATAGTCAATCAAGAACTGACGATTCTGTTAGTGGATGACGAACCCGATAACTTTGAAGTCATCAGCGGCATTCTGTACAATTCTGGCTACCGTTTGGGATATGCATCCAGTGGTGTTAGTGCCTTAGAACGGCTAAAAAAGAGTCAGCCTGATGTGATTTTGCTTGATGTGATGATGCCAGAGTTAGATGGCATTGAGGTGTGCTGTCGCATTAAGGCTAATCCAAATTGGAAGCATATTCCGATCGTTATGGTCACTGCATTGAATGCGAAAGAAGATTTAGCTCGTTGCCTCGAAGCTGGAGCCGATGATTTTCTGAGTAAGCCTGTAAGTGCAGTAGAGTTACGCGCCAGAATTGGCTCGATGCTCCGCATTAAGCAACAGTATGATGCCCTCAAAGCCTCTCTGCAAGTGCGATCGGACATGGCAAATATGATTGTGCATGATTTGCGTAATCCTCTGTCCAGCATTCTTCTGTCCTGTGAAATGCTGGAGCGAGCAAAGTTGCCCGAGCAATATCAAACTCGGATCAATCGCATAAAAATAGCGGAACAACAGTTGCGATCGCTAACCGAAAGCCTACTGCTAATGGCAAAACTAGAGTCAGGAAAAATGATCCTGAATCTTGAGGAAATTGAGCTGAGTCGCCTTGTTAATACTTGTATCACCGATATGCAGGCGATTGCAGGGCAGAAAATGATTCAGATGATTCCCGACCTCCCAGAAATCGAAAGACCCATTTGCGCCGATAAGCTCGTGATGCGTCGAGTTTTAGACAATTTATTGTTAAATGCGATTAAATTTTCTCCGTCAAAAAGTCAAGTCACGGTGCAAATCAATTATTTAGACGACCTGATAACCCAGATTCGAGTGATTGATATGGGTGTTGGAATCGCTGACGAGCTGAAGCAACGAGTCTTTGAAAAGTATGAAATAGGTACTCTGATGGAAGACATTCACCAAGTTGGCTTAGGGTTGGCATTTTGTCAGATGGCGATCAAAGCTCATGGCGGCAGGATCTCAGTGGAAGATAATCAGCCCAAAGGGTCAGTCATCTTAATAAAAATCAGCAGCCTCCCTCCGGGAGCAAAACACCCTTACTTTTGAAACTGGCCGATACCTCAGTTTAAGATTAGATTTTTCCATAGTCCAAGCAAGAAAATTAATATTAGGTATTGAGCCGAGATACGGATACTGTTGGCGAATATACTACATATTTGTAAATACAAATATGTTGAATAGGTTGGAACAATGTCCTGAAGATGTAGAACAAGGAGCCGGCAGTCTGTATCATAAAATTGGGCATTCTTCAGCAGAAATTGAAAGCCTATTTGTAAGTATATTTTTAAAATTTTACTCAAAAGAACCACGAAAAATTATTTTGGACTTAGATGTAACCGATGATTTAGTACACGGCAATCAGGAGCAAGTTTTCTTCAATACTTGTTACGGAGGATACTGCTATGCTCCACTTTATATTTTCTGTGGAAAACATTTGTTAGCAGCCAAACTTAGACCTTCAAATGTAGACCCAGCAGCCGGGGCATTATCAGAACTACAGAGAGTGATTAAACAAATACGGCAACAATGGAAGAACGTTGAGATTTTAATACGTGGGATAGTGCCTACTATCGGGACGACATCAAAGTAACAAAAGTATGAGCTTGAACTGATAATTGGTGCTTTTGATACCAAGCATAAGCATTGTCTGCTACTACCTGCCCTGCTGATAAATTCATCCTGTGCTGATACTTGTTCCCCAGCCAGTAGTGTTTCCCTGCTTGCAGACTATCTACGTCTTGTCCTTGATCCCATGTACATATAGGTAATAATCTGTGAGCGCAGTAAGCAGCAAAAATTCCTGATTTTGTCAGGAATTCAGTAGGGTAATTCAAAAAACCTGCTACTGAATTTGATAGTAAACTGCTGATGTCAGGAGCAGATTTAATTCCCAAACAGACGATAGAAATATCATTTACTGGTTCAATTTTAAAATCTAAAGCAGAACCAATATCTAAAATTTCCTCAATTTCTAACTCCAAACAGGTCCGTTGCAATGCCAATCGCGAGTTTTGATAAACACGAGAACGCGGCCCGCAGCTGCCGAGTATTACTAAACGTCTAGGACGTTCCAATAAAGAGGTAAGATGCTCTGGTTCACCTATATTAGAAAAAACTGGCAAAGTCGGAATTGTAGAGTGTTTTCCTCGACCTAATCTATTGATAATTTCAGCATATATTTGATTGTTGGTAAGACAACGATCGCTCAAGCGAACCAGACGTGCAGCTAAATTTCTTTGCAGTGGTGATGTCCAAAACTGACTTGTCCAAATTGAACCAAAAGCATACACTTCATGAAACATCGTTACCAAATGTCGAGAATTAGTAGCTTTTCGCCAACGTTCCAAGCCTTCCACTAACCAAACTGGACAGCCTCGTTTTGCATAACCATAGCCTACATAATGCAAAATAACAGTAGTTATTGAGTGCTGTTCATTGGTTAATAATTTTAAAAGAGCTGTACTAGAGCATTCCGCCACTTGATGAACTGCAAACCCCTCTACAAAAGCTTCACCAGACCAATTAGGATCTCCAATTACAAAGCTGGTCATCCAGCCAAAATCTTGACGCAGTTGCTTTGCTATATTTAACCCATAGTCTCCTACTCCATCAATAGCAGGGATTAGACGGGGAACAATTGCAATGATGGGAGCAATAGGTTGCATTAGAAAATATTTCTTGACAGTGGTCAATATTTTATACTGTGATTTGCAATACTGCTGTTAGTATAATTAAAAATATTTTAACAATTCAAAATCTATCCGGGAAATTTGAGGGTGACAGTACAACCGCTCACTTTCCGCCAAATTCAACATTTAAGACAGTTTCAAAGGGTGATTTAGCATAAATTCCAGCCAGTCACTTAGGCAAGTTTCCCAACTTGGAAGAACTGGCGTTGAGCGGCGGCTCCAAGCACTCAGAACTTTCAAAAACAGATCCCGACAAAAACTGAATGTAGTGGAGTCACCAGAACTCTGAGCTAAATGTTGATGTTGCGGGTCTTAACCCCCTTAACTTCCGATCAACTTTCTTACAGTTCAGCAAAATGTTGACAAAAGTGCTATGTCCAGAATAGTTTGGATAACCCTACAAAATAATGCAGATGAAATTTGTCAGTTAGTTAGACTTAAACCCTATTATTGAAATTACCGCAGTGAGTGATGATGAAAAGCCAATATACAAACGTAAATTTGATGTATGCCTCATCCACGAAAACTTCTTTCTATTAGTCACTCCTATGTGGTAAAACTGAACCGCCGACTTATCAATGAAATAGCCTTTTTGGGAAAAGGAGAATGGGAAGTCACTGCGGTTGCTCCTTCGTTTATACATGGAGATTTACGATCAATATATTTGGAAGCTGATCCTAACGAAATCTGTCACCTAGAAGCAGTACCAGTTTATTTCAGCAAGCCTGCTCACGTTTTGACTTATGGTTGCCGACTTAAGGTGATTATGGAGCAAAGCTGGGATTTGGTGCATTGTTGGGAAGAGCCTTATATTTTTTCTGGTGGACAGATTGCTTGGTGGACAGAGAGGAAAACTCCACTAGTTTTTTCTAGCTTTCAAAATAAATCTAAGCGATATCCACCTCCATTTAATTGGATTGAGCAATATGCCATGAATCGGGCAACAGGATGGATTACTGGTGGGCAGACTGTCGTAGAAACTTTAAAACCTCGAAAAGGATATTCACTTCCTATGCGACTTATTCCTCTCGGTGTAGATGTTAACCATTTCTACCCATCGGTTGATGCCAAGCACCAGATTCGTCGATTTCTTGCTTGGGAAGAGAAAGGGACACCTGTTATCGGTTTTCTGGGGCGCTTTGTTCCTGAAAAAGGATTAGATTTACTCATGCAAGTTATAGATAGTTTACAAACTCCTTGGCGAGCTTTGTTTGTCGGTAATGGAGTAATGGAATCATCACTACGAAGGTGGGCAAAGCATTATCCTGAACAGGTGCGAATTTGTACACATGTAAAACATAGTGAAGTTTCCCAATACCTCAATGCTATGGATATACTTGTCGCTCCTAGTCAAACCATCTCTAACTGGCGAGAACAATTTGGGCGAATGCTCATTGAGGCATTTGCCTGTGGTGTTCCTGTAATTGGCAGTGATAGCGGCGAAATTCCTTATGTTATTCAAGATGCTGGTTTAGTAGTTGGTGAAAAGGATGAGTTGGGTTGGGTTGCAGCTATTTCTGAATTACTTAACAGCCCCTCAGGTCGGCAAGAACTGGCTACTAAAGGTTTAGAGCGAGCACACACATTGTACGCTTGGACATCTGTTGCCAAACAGCATTTAGAATTTTTTACCGAACTTTTGAATAAATAAAAATAAGTATTTATGAAACTAGCTTTACGTAATTCTATTGCTTATATCTTACGCTCTTTACCTTACTTTAAAGGCAAGTATAAGTTAAGTAAAGTACTTATTCCTTTAATGACAAATTATCAATCTGATGAAGAGTGTTTTGTAAAAATTAAAATGCACCAAGGTAGTATAATCTGTCTTGACTTGCGTAGTCTTTTAGAGCAAAAAGTCTTTTTTTCAGGGGAATATGATGGTGGCATTATTCAGATACTATCTAGACTTTTACATCCAGGAGTAGTAATTTTTGATGTTGGTGCAAATATTGGACTTTACTCCATATCTTTAGGAGAAAAACTCAAAAAAAAAGGCGTTAAATCTCAAATATGGGCTTTTGAACCAGTTGCATCTAATTTTAACCGTCTAGCTAACTTAGTTGAAATCAACCAATTAACGAATATCATTTATCCAGTCAGTACTGCCCTTGGAAACCAAGAGGGAGAAATACAACTCTGTATGGTAGATGAACAGAATAATTCATCAACTGGCAATGCTTTTTTATTAAAAAAAGGTCTAGTTAATAAAGAGAAGCCTACTTGCTCATCACTTATCACTAAGTTAGATAACTTTGTTGAAAAAAATAATATTTCAAAATGCGACATTATCAAAGTAGATATTGAAGGTGCTGAAATGGATTTTCTATTAGGAGGATTGAATTTTATTAAAAAAACTCGCCCAATAATTTATGGTGAGTTTAATCCATATTGGGTACAGCATTTTGGATATTCTTTTGTAGAGATAGCAGAGTTAGTAATTCCTTGGGAATATAAGTTGTACCAACAAGTAGGGCGTAAACATTTTATTGAAATTAAGGAAGTAAAAGCGGGGATTTCAGACGTACTAATGGTTCCCAAGGAGAAATTGCCTGACCTATTAGTAAAATTAAATATACTTCAATAGTTTAAGTATGTCTACCTACACATTAATAATATAAGTTAGACATTTAAAAAATAAACTTTTTTATCTCACTTAACAATTACAATACAAAATAGATAGGATGGCTCAAATACAGCTCGCAATCATTTGCGATTACCTTGAAGAAAAATGGCATAGCATGGATCTCTGTGCTCAGATGCTACTCCAAGAACTGCAAGCTGAACATCTTGCATCTATTCAAGCTATAGAAGTTTGTCCAACATTTAACTGGCGTTGTAAACAAATTCCTCGACTCGGTAAAAAGCATTTTGCCTACAATACCGATCGCCTGATTAACCGATTTTGGGACTATCCCCATTATCTCAACCAACGGTTAGCAGATTTTGATTTATTTCACATTGCTGACCATAGCTATGCTCATTTAGTTCATGTCTTGCCTCCAGACCGCACAGGTGTATACTGTCACGATATTGATGCCTTTCGTTCTTTGGTAGAGCCAGAGCAAGAACCTCGGTCTAAGTGGTATAAAGCCATGTCTCTCAGAATTCTGCGCGGTTTACAATCATGCGCCGTTGTATTTTATTCCACAACAGAAGTCAAAAAACAAATTGAGCATTATCAACTGGTAAAACCATCGCGTCTAGTCTACGCGCCCTATGGTATTGCCCCAGAATTTGGTATTGTTCCTGAGAACGAAACTAATAATGACCAACAAATATTAGGAAAAATAGGTGAAGTCCCTTTTTTACTACATGTCGGTAGTTGCATTCCCCGCAAGCGTATTGACATTCTTTTAGAAGTGTTCGCACAGATACAAGCTATTTATCCAAAATTGCAACTTGTCAAAGTCGGTGGTGAGTGGACACAAAGCCAACAGCAACAAATTGCTCAGTTGAATATCGGCAATTCAATAATTCATTTACAGGGTTTACAGCGTCCAACTATAGCAGCCCTTTATCGACGAGCATCAGCAGTGTTATTAACAAGTGAAGCAGAAGGCTTTGGATTACCTGTTATTGAAGCCTTAGCCTGCGGGGCCATCGCAATTGTCAGCGATATTCCTGTACTCCGTGAGGTGGGTGGAGAAGCGGCGGTATACTGCCCAACTGCGGATGTGTCAGCTTGGGTAAAGACGTTAGAACAGCTATTGCTAAACCCAACTAGCGCCCCTGTGATTGATCTTCGCCTGAGCCAGGCGAAGAGATATTCTTGGTCTGCTCATGCCCAAATTATTGCTCAATCTTATACAAAATTAGCCAGTGATTAAAACTATATGAAAATAGTATTTGTTAACCCGGTAGGAGTAATTGGTGGTGCAGAGAGAGTTTTGCTAACTATCTTAGCTGCACTCGTGATTGCACAGCCAAATATGCAACTACACTTAATAATAGGCACGGATGGGCCATTAAGAGAGCAGGCTAAAAAATTAGGCGTACAGGTAACATTACTGGAAATACCAGAAGAATTTAATCAACTGGGTGACAGTGCCTTTAAAGGTAATAGTAAAGCGATCGCAATATTGATCTTATTATCACAAATAGTCAAAATTTTGCCCAGCATAGGGAAATATCTAAGGGAATTTAATCAATTGCTGCATGAACTCAACCCAGACTTAATTCACTCCAACGGTATTAAGACCCATTTACTAACTGCATTAGTTGGAGTTAAAGGTATACCTATTGTTTGGCACATTCATGATTTCTACGGCTCACGACCATTAATAGCACAAGCTTTAAAATTGATGAATAATCGCGCCACGTTTGGAATTGCTGTTTCCCAAGCTGTAGCACAAGATGCTAGAACTACACTACCTGGTTGGCCGATAGAAGTAATTTACAATGCCATAAATATAGATTACTTTTCTCCTGCTCCTCAATCTTCCCATCTTCCTCTGCGAGTGGGACTGGTAGCTACTTTTGCTCGTTGGAAAGGTCATGACATTTTTCTAGAGGCGGCATCTCACATAGTGAAAGCGCATCCCAACTTAAACCTTCATTTCTGGATTGTGGGTGAACCCATTTATAAAACTCGCGGTTCCCAATTTTCCCAGCAAGAGTTAAAAAACAAAGCCTCATATCTTGGGATTGCAAGCAAAGTTTCTTTTCTTAGTTTTCAGCTAGACATAGCAGAGATTTACCGTTGGTTAGACATTGTAGTTCATGCCAGCACCCAACCAGAACCATTTGGACTAGCAATAGTAGAAGCTATGGCTTGTGGCAGACCAGTGATAGTATCTAAAGCAGGTGGCGCAGCCGAGCTATTTACTCATAACTATGATGCTATTGCTGTACCACCAGGAAAACCTATTGCTCTAGCAGCAGCTATCCTAGATTTGCATGACAACCCTGAAAAACGCCAAGTCATATCAGAAAAGGCTAGGCGTACAGTGATAGAAAATTTTAATCACGAACGTTTAAGTCGCCAAATTATGGCAGTTTATAACAAATTTAATTACAAATAGGACTTACACAACTGGCACAATGAGTCTCGGAACTGCTACGCCGTACCATCAATAATTGAACTATAGGAATCATATTTGATTTCTGAAAGAAACTACGAGATAATACGTATGGATATGTCTGTCTAATAGCTAACAATGATAAACCAGCATATACAAGCCGCGATGCCTTCGGCGAGCTTCGCTAACGCAGAACTACAAGAATTTATAGATTATCGCCCAGATGCGCGTGAGGTGAGGAAAGCGTTGGCAGTCAAACTGGTTTAAGCTGTTACGCAGCTAGATTGTATAATAAGAGATTAAATAATTAATCCAGTATCAGCCACCTATGCCAGCCAAAAATCATCTTTCTGAAGA
>NZ_JBALDK010000060.1:0-28093 GCF_036917455.1 Nostoc sp.
TTTCCGAATTGAATCAGCCTTCTTTTCATCTCTAACTCTTTGATTTTGAAGCGTTTTGCGGTTTTATTTTTTGTGTTATCCCCGTGATCTATTACGTTTGGGAACAAGTGCTAATTCAATTAGTTATTTTGCGTTTCAATAGCGAAGCTGCACCTAAAATGCTATATGCTAGCATTCCTAATCTAGCAGATGCTTCGGGTACTGGCTGAAGTGCTGAGAATGCTAATTCTCCAATTAGTTTATGAGCAGTAGTTGTAGGATGCACTCCGTCCCAAAACAAAAATTCTTCAGGGTTACAGAAAACTTGTTGTGTGGGAATATCTATAGGCACTACTGATAAGTCTTTGCTAATACAAGAGTTAGTAACGTTTGTAAAACCGAATTCCTCTGGAGCGGCAACTATCCGATCAAATAAAGAATTAACATTCAGTTCTATAATGTTAATATCAGGACTTAATTGTTGGCTCAAAACTTGGAGTTCTGTATTCAAGCTGGAGTTATGTTCGCTACTAAATGTGCTGAATAAGTTGGAACGTTCGCTGGTGAAATTTGCAAAAGGCGATTTTCCCAAATCTGGTAAGTTGACGACCATAATATCTTTAGCGCCATCAGCAACAAGTGATGTCAACGCTGTTGATAAATTTGCCACTATATTGCTAGGATTTGGCTCACCATTGGAAAAGTAACTTAGGTAGTCATTAGTTCCAGCCCAAATAATATATAGAGCATTAGGATCGGCAGTTTCTGCTGCTACAAAGTTATTTATCTGTTGCTGTAATCCTGGTAAGGTAGCTAAACCAATATTCTCAGTTCCTGTAGTTGCACCACCAAAAGCAAAGTTATTTTTCAGATTTAATGTTAAGTCCAGATCGGAGGCAAGATAATCAACCCAATTTGGGCCATTAGAAAAACGCCCATTATAGTATGTTGGACTTGGGGGAATAATTCCATTAGTGGCATTAAATACATTACCAATATCAGATAAACTGTCTCCAAAGACATAAATATTGTCATAATCTTTTGCTAATACTTTAAGTGGAAATATCAAAGATAAGAGCAAAAATCCTGTTGTTATAATTTGTCTTTGCATAGTTAATTCCTTAATATAGGTTCAAATTTTTAAAGATGTGAGAAGAAAAATCTTGCTCTTTTCTACAGAGCTTTTTTAGCTAATTTAGAACTTTCAAGCGGGTGAGGGGCTAACGCCACATTACCCCAGCGCATTACACTTGCAGAGGCAACACCTGCTGCACCAGAACCATAAATGAGAACTAAGTCATTTTCGTGAATCTTACCCAAATGTGCAGCATGATAGAGATTTGCCACAGTCAGTACTGGCCCTATATTCGCATATAGAGGGTAGAGATTGATCGTGCGCTCTGGGTTAATACCTAATAGCCGCGTGCAGAAGCGTGTCATCCAAGCAGTAGGGGTATTGAAAAGAAAAAAGTCTATTTGCTCTAACGTTACACCAGCAGATGCGATCGCACCCTTGCAACATATAGCAAGAAACTCCGCAGCCGTTTCGCGTAGAGCCTTTGCATCCTTACCAGTTTGTATGCGAAGTCGTGAATTTCCTTGTTCATCCTTTGTCAGATCGGTAGATACCACTTCACACAGCGCACCTGTATGAACTGTCTTAGTGCCCAGGATACCCTGATTTCCTTCGAGTGAACTGACTACAAAGGCTCCAGCACCATCACCAAGAAACCAAGACACAGTATCTTGCTCGTCACAAACGCGAGAGTACGAACACGAAATAACTACAAGTACATTGCGATACTCTCCCGCTCGTACCAAAGCAGAGGCAGTTTGAAGTACAACTGGCGTACTCCCACAGGTTGCATCAAGATTCCATGCAGCACCCACAAGACCGAGTTTACGGGCAAGAAAGGCGGCATTGCCAAATCCAATTTGTTCAGGCCAAACTGAGGCCACAATCATCAAATCAATATCATTAACAGAAAGTTTAGCTGCATTCAAGGCATCTGTTGCCGCGCGATACTCCAAGGTTAACGAAGACTCGTCATCACTAAGCAGCCAGCGCTCAACAGTACCACGAAAGGGATCTGAGAGATAAGGCAACATCTCTAGATCAAACTCGTTATTCGGAGTGGTTCCAGTCAGCGAAAACAGCCTTGCCAGTCCTTTTTGTTCAGTCTGAGCTATTAGCTCAGGGTACTTTTCTATGTAATAGTTATTGGTACGTCTAATAGTTGGAAAACTTAGTGCAACTGAGCGAATACCTACTGGAAAATGCACCATATAAAAAATTCTCTGTTATCCTATCTTAAATAGTTGGTAGCGCTCTGTAAAATCAGGCTTAGATTACGACTTTGAGTGGGTGCTATTTGGGTGTGATCTATGATTACATCAACCACAAATGGGCCGTTCGCCGCGATCGCTTTTTCTAGTGCTACTTGAACGTCAGTTTCTTTTTCAACCCGAATACCTTCTGCTCCCATTCCCTGAGCAATCTTGACGAAATCTGCCTGTGGAATCGTTGCATCTACATTATTGAATCCTAGATATTCTATCCCCTGTTTGCAGATGTTATAGTGCCCATCGTTGAGTACAATCCAGACGGCAGGAATTTGATATTTTACAGCCGTGTTTACCTCGCTGTTCATCAGCATGGCACCATCTCCGACAATGGCGACAGCCTTGCCATTCCGTGCCAAAGCAGCACCTACTACACCTGTGACAAAATGCCCCATAGAACCAAATCCGTTGCTGATCCGGTAACGAGTTGGTGTGGTAAATCGTAGCAGATAAATTACCCAAGCAAAAGAGTTTCCTGACTCTGCCATTACTACTGCATTGCTTCCATCAACAATCACTTGTTGAATCACATCCATGAGCAGTTCTGGTCGCACTAGACCAACCGCACGTGGCTTGATGACATCGCGTTTGAATTGAGGCAGCACTATTGTCTTTGAACGACCAGTATTTTCTCTTAAGTTCTTCAGCAGGCTCTTCAGGAAGATTCTCACGTCAGACTGGATGGCGAAAGTCTCAGTAGATGGATATGCAGTTCCCGGTATTTCCGGGTCGATGTCAACATGCAAAAAGCTTTGCCTAGGAATCATCTCAGGGTTCCAGAAGGAGGTAAATTCGCCAAGACGTGTTCCTAGTACCAGGATGTGACTTGGACGTTGCTCCCTCATGTACCTGAAAACAGAATCATGCCCACCGAAGCCTGTAACACCTACAAACTGAGGATGATCCTCTGGAAAAATACCCTTAGCTCGTGGCGAACACATTACGGCAGCCCCTGTTCTCTCAGCAAGCTGGCGAATCTCTTTTGCAGCACGCCGTGCCCCGAAACCCACCCAGATTGCAAACGACCCCTCAGAGAGTAAGTGAACACATTCGGCTATCGTCTCCTCATTTGCTGTTGCCACAGCCTGAGACAGAGTTACTCGTCGCAAAGATGCATTTACAGAACTTGTCTGGATGTTTGCCGGAATGCTGATATGAGCTACAAATCCTCCTGGTTGTCCTAGACCAAGAGCAATCCTTCGAGCAACTTCTGGAAGTTCATCGCTGGATTCGAGGGTTGTCGCATAATGGAATATTGTCCCCGAAGTAAAAATACCTGCACTAGGCATAGTGTACGTGCTAGTTTCTTGACAAGCCCACCGACCGCGCTGTGGCGCAGAGGTTGAGGCTGACACGAAAATTACCTTAGCTCCCTCCCAACGAGCAGCTAACAACCCTGTCAAAGCGTTGGTGATTCCTGGCCCTGTAGTAGTGAATACCACAACTGGGCGATCGCTAGCAAAGTAAGCCTCAATTGCTGCAAAAGCTGCTCCAGCTTCGTGGCGAAAGTGCAGCACCTGCATAGAACTTTGGTGTAATGCAGCCCACACTGGCGCGATCGCACCTCCCGAAACCCCAAAGGCATACTGAACCCCCATATCTTGTAGGATTTTAACCACTGCCTCTGCTACCAAAAAAGGTCTGGATGGCTGGCCATGAGATTGCTGTTCGGTTGTCTTTAATTTTTTACTAGTATTTGCTTTTATATCCTGAAATTTAGCATCCATACAAAGAATTTCCTCTGTGGGCTAATATTATCCCACACCCGAAGTAGGTCAGTGTAAATATTTGTCGTTTAAAGAAGGCAACAAGTATCTATGCTGAAGATAAGAAGCAAGAGGGTTTGAGCCTGCTTCATTTTTATTAAGATAGTTTAGTTTTATTGTGCAAATCTACTTGCTTATCTTCACACAGTTTGGTCTTTTATTGTCTATCTACTTAAACCTGGATTTCTCACAAGTGAGAAATCCAAGGAGTATGGGGAGTGTGGGGAGATAGAAAAAAGCTTCCCACACCTCCCACACTATGAGTGAGAAATCCGGGTTAAACTCTGCTTTAGATATATGGTTTAAGTTCACCGAAATAAGACTGAGCAATCAATGCTAAGTGACCAGCACTATTTTGATAAGGATCTGTTGTTACAAAACGAAACAGGGATTGCAACATAGATTGATTCTGTTTTACTCTGGAAAAACTACTATGCCAGATTGACAGCACGTTCGCTCTTATTTTGAGGGCGACAGGCAAGGGACGGGTGATGCTCGTACCAACGCTTTTGTTCTGGCTCTCCAGGATTCAGCGTTCTGCCGATAAACTTGTTCAATAAAACACTTTGATAGCCTAAAACGATGAAAGCATCTGCTAATTTCGACTTTGAAGACGAGAAATTTAATGCACCGCCTTCTCAAGTCATCCCTTGGTGTCAGATGATTAATCCTCGGTATGGCACAGATGGTATGCAATCCCACGGTTTGGCGATTAAACTAGATAATGCTAATGCTGTCGGCTTTGTGCCAGATGATAATTGGCAGCAAGTAGAGCATGAATTTAGCTCTGGAGTCGAAACAGTCTTTATTAGCACTAATCCAAACTTGGTTTTAGTGCGTCGGGGGCCATTGTCTGTCAAAGATCGAGAAAGTGGTCTAAAACTGGGTACGCTCAAAGAAAATTATGATGCTTTTTTAGCAGATAAACTTAAATTTAAAACCTTTACCCGCTATCTAATTTTTATCGTGGGTGAGAATAAAAAGTTTTTACATGAATCTCCACTACAATTAACTCTAAATGGTGCAGCCGGAGCGAGTTTCAGTAAAACCTACTGTGAATATCAACAAGGTAAAGTAGTTAGTGGATTCGTGGCTGAACTAGAAAAAGCTTATGCAATTTACCGGAAGCAACCTTTAACACCAAAAGGGCCTTTATTCCATGCTCACGGTATTTTTTGCCCGATAATTGAGTGTGAAGAAAGAGGTATCGAACCAAATACAGTTTTGGTAGCTTCAACTGTAGACTACAAACATCCGACGGTAGGGACTTTAACTCAATATTTAATTGCTTCGGATTCTCTTGAGTCTGCAATGATTTGTAAGACTTTTGAAGAATACAAAGATTTTGGAAAGGAACCTGTAAAATCAGAAACGCCTAAATTGGCAATGGCAGGAGTTTCTAACTCTTACGTTTATGCCGATGAAGATGATTTTGCTTATCCGCCGTATTAGTGGGATTGGGGATTGGGGACTGGGAACTGAGAAAAGTTTAGTGGAGCAGAAGGCAAAGAGGTAATTTTTACCCTACCCCTCTGCCCCCCTGCCCCCCTGCCTCTTTTCAATGCCCAATGTCTAATATTTGAGCAGCAAATAATATAGTGAACCATTACCGCCTGTGATGCCAGCGCGATCGCCTGCTAGTTTACCAGACCCCATGAAATAATCCACCCGGCCCGGGCCTTTGATGGCGCTTCCTGTATCTTGGTCAAGCACAAAGCGGCTGACAGTACGATTCTCTAGTTTGCCACGGGGAGCAGCATAGGGAAATGAGTTGTAAATCAGTGCCAGCGCTCCTGGAGGCATGAGAGACTTATCTGTAGCAATAGAACGTTCTGCTGTCACTGGCACATGAATACTGCCTGTAGCACCAGCTCCACCAGTTTCTTGGAAGAAAATAAACCGTTTCCAGCGCGGCAGATAATTACTCAACTCGTGGGGTTTTTGCCGGAAATAAGCAATCATCCGTGGCAGTGTCAATCCATTGAGTGGCATTTTGCCATCTTTGGCTAGTTCTTTGCCGATACTAGTCCAAGGGTAATCAGTTCCACCTGCATAGCCAATTGATGTTGTTTTGCCATTAGTTAATTTAATTTGGGCAGAACCTTGGATATGTACCATGTATGCGTCAAGGCGATCGCGGAACCAAAGCAGTTCTAAACCGTGTAACTTGCTCTTATTCCCTTTTAAACCATCCTTCCCTTCCAAATCAACTCGTTTTGGATGGGGTTTAGGCCATTGGCTGAAATCAGGTGGTAGCCGATAAAGGGGATACTTATATATTGCAGTCCTGACACGGCTAGCGGTGTAAACAGGTTCGTAGTAAGCAGTGAATTTAACAGTACCCTTGCCATCGTTGCCTACAGACTGGTAAAAGACAAACTCTCGGCGAACAGCAGCTTGTAATTGGTCTGCTGACCTAGAACTGACAACCAGTTGGCGGAAACGTAACAAACTCCTCTGGACGCGATCGAGGGTAATTTCCTTGACTGGATAATTTTGATATGCTGCGATCGCATCACCCTTTGTTAGGTAGAGCAGACTGTTATCAATGGAAGCCAATAGCGCTTTGCGATCGCCTCCGGTAAGCGAAGCACCTGTTCTACCCCAAATTTGATCGTCCCAACCCAAGCAAGTCTGCCGGAGCGGACAATCGCTTCCAATGGCGATTGGTTTTAGCGGCGGCGTTATCTCAGGAGTGATTGGTATTGGTATAGGTGAGAGATCGGGAGTAGTCGGTATTGGCAACGGTAGTAAGTTAGGAACCTGAGCAATAGCCGACCAGAGAGGATTTACAAGGGCGATTCCCAGACTCAAGGAAAGGAAAGCAAGGGTTTTTCTCATCATTTAGTTGAATCTTTCAACACTGGAACTAAAAACAGGTTCTACCCGGATTGCTACAACCCGAGAAGGGCGTATTACCATATATTCCCCTTGAATATTTTTGATCGGCACGCTAATAAAGTCATTAGAAGCAGATTTTGGCACAAGTTCGCCGCTATACCACTTCTGAAACTCTTGAATAGTAGGAAAACGTACTTCTTCCCGGTGGCCGCTTTCTAGTAGGAGGTAGACGGAATATTCATTTGGAGTTCTAGCCATAAGATTGAATCATTTAAAAAACATTCAACCCATTGTTAACCACGTAACCCCCGAATGAAAAGGGTAAGCATACGGGAGCAGGAAGCAGAAGAATAATTAATGCCCAATGCCCCCTTCATGAGTGCTGAGTCTTGTTAGCGTTAGCAGGGCGTTTAGCCCGTGCTGAGTAGGGAATCTTATTCTTGACTCAGAACTCAGAACTGTTTTGCCCAACACCCAATACCCATTCGCTTTTACTTCACCCTAGACGGCTAATCTTTTAAGCAGTTCCTTAATTGGGGCCGGAAGATATTGGTATTTCGATGTCAGCAGGGGATTTCTCAAATCTGCCTGACGATGAGGACGGTGAGTATAGCCAATAGCTGTGACAGATTGCTGTTAACTTTCAGGGTAGCTGCTTTGTCTGTAGCCTGTGTAGATATGGTGGCGCTATATACCCAGATGTTCGAGTCTGCACCAAAACTATTTCCAGTAATTATTCATCAGCAGAACGTTCAAAGACTACTGAAAGATTATTTGCTGGCATTTGGTAAATCTGTTTCAAGATGAAATGTTCTGCCTTAGCTGCTGCTACTACATCATCTAAGTTCCGCACACCCCATTCTTGGTTTTGCCCACGTAAATATTCGTCAAAAGCTGCATTACTCGCTGCTATATGTTTTCCACCTTGTTTAAAAGGCCCATATAAATAGAGGATTCCTCCTGCTGTTAAGATCCGACCTGCCCCTGCCATTAGTCCAAGACAAGCTGACCACGGTGAAATGTGAATCATATTAATGTTGACGATGGCGACTATTGGCTCCAGATTCAGCCTCTGAGTCACTGCCTCTTTCTCCATTGCCCAAACTGGTTCTCTAACATCTAGTTCAAGCGGTGCATAAACGTTATTGCATACGTTGTGTTCAGTCCATGCAATAATGCTGGCTCGTGATTCTAAATTTACATCTGTCGGTAGCCACTGACAATCCCTGAACCTAGACGCAAAAAAGACTGCGTGTTCACCAGTACCACTTGCTATTTCTAAAATAGTTCCACTCTGAGGCAATACCTGCAAAAGTATTTCTAGAATTGGTTCGCGATTGCGCTCAGTTGCTGGGGCGTATTGTCTTGCGTCTTGTGGTGTCACCATTAATGAGTTCAGCCTGTTCGCTTATATCCCCCGAATTCTATGAGACTGTTGGTAAATTCACAAGGGGTAGGGCATTTACCAAGTGCTTAGTACAGTATTTGATTAATTCGTAGCGAATTAAATTTGGCAATCCCCTACATTGTTAATGCGTTGGATTGCATTGTTAATGCGTTGGCTTGCATTGTTAACGCGTCGGCTTGCATTGTTAACGCGTCGGATTGCATTGTTAATACGTTGGCTTGCATTATTAATGCGTCGGCTTGCATTATTAATGCGTCGGATTGCATTGTTAACGCGTCGGATTGCATTGTTAACGCGTCGGATTGCATTGTTAACGCCACGTTTTTACACAAAGCTGTACTTAGTATTTGGTATTCTTACTCAGCGCTGAAAAATCAGGCATAGGTTTCAATATTTAAGCTAGTTAGGCGGTTAGTACATGAGATGAGTAGTCGAACCCACGTTACTTTAAATAATTGATATATGTTGATGTGAACTATCTAACATAGACGATATCAACATTTGTTCAAATACTTTAGAAATAGCAGTTTGAAAACGCTGACGATGCTTGAGTTTGAAAAAAGGTCGAACTATTTCTGCGTAGGCGTAGCCCGCCGTAGGTATCACACCCTTACCCTCTCTATTATCAATCACTCGAATTACCCGCAGAGTTCCTAGTTGTATTTCTTTTTTTACCATCAACTCAGAAATTCCGATCGCACCGACACCATCTTCGATCGCTGCTTTTGTCATCTCCCCACTGTTGAATACTAAAATTACATCTAATTCACTGAGATTGATTCCCCAATTTAGTAAAGCTTCTTCAAACCTTTGCTGGGTTCCAGAACCTGGTTCTCGCATCACCCAAACAGTTTTAGTCAATTGGCTTAAGTCGATTTCTCCCCACTCAAACCAAGGGTGTTTTTGACCTACGACAATTTGTAAGCGATCGCTCCCTACTATTTCATACTCTAGAGTATTCTGGAGCGCTGGCTTGATATCTCCTTCCACCAAACCTAAATCAAACTGTCCTGTCGCTGTTCCGAGACAAATCTCTTCTGTATTGGCAAGGCTACAGTTAATCTGAATAGCGGGATATAGGCTCTTAAACTCACTAATCTTACTTGGTAGCCAGTAATTACCAATTGTCAGACTCGATCCTAATTTCAATTCACCCCGTTGCAGATTGTTCAATTCTCGCAATCCCCTTTCAGTCAAGGAAACTTGATCGAGAATTTTCTGCGCTTCCACTTGCAATAACTTACCCGCCTCAGCAATCTCGATATGGCGACCAATCCGATGGAATAATTTCACACCGTATTCTTGCTCTAAGTTGTGGATTGCTGCACTGACGGCAGGTTGTGTAATATAAAGCTCCTCGGCTGCGCGAGTAAAGTGTAAGTGCTGCGCTACAGCCATAAATATTTTTAGCTGCTCAAGCGTCATTCCTGCCATTTATGGTATTCCTACAACTTTATGTCAAAATTATAATCACTTTCATTTATCATTTTGACAAATAAAAGCATTTGATTCTATCGGTCAGTTTGACTAAAGTATAAATCAAGGCTTCGGCACGGACTCAAACGGCCAACTAGAAAGCAGGGGAGCAGGGGGAAATAACCAACGCCCAACGCCCAATTCCCAAGCATGAAAATAAGGACTTCCACAAATGAGCGATTTAGTAACTGCAATTACCACAGGGATTACCGCATTCACTGCCACCAACATCGATGATATTGTCATTCTGACGTTGCTTTTTTCACAAATAAGTAAAACGTTTCGCAGTCGTCACATCGTCGCTGGTCAGTATCTCGGTTTTGCTGCATTGATTATTGCTAGCCTTCCCGGTTTTTTCGGTGGACTAATTATACCACAGGACTGGATTAGACTACTTGGTTTAATGCCAATAATCATTGGTGTGAGTGGTTTACTAAAACGCGAAGAAGATTCCCCAGAGGAAGCCGAAGAAGAAACCGAGCCATCTTGCCCCTCTATAGTTAGTAGTTTTCTCTCTCCGCAAACTTGCAATGTAGCTGCGATCGCTTTTGCCAATGGTAGTGATAATATCAGTGTCTACGTGCCTCTGTTTGCCAACTCGGAATTAAATAGTTTGCTGGTGATACTAAGTGTATTCTTTTCGCTAGTGGGTGTATGGTGTTATACCGCTTACAAGTTAACCTACTTGCCTGCGATCGCAAACTTCTTAACTGAAAATGGCAACACTTTTGTGCCTTGTATCTTGATTGGATTGGGCGTGTTTATTGTCACAGAAAATGTTACCTGGACTCTTTTATCTGTAGTTTCTAGTTATATATTCTCATTAATTTTAGGTTTCAATACTCATTCATCGAGTCAAGAACAAGAAAAACTAAGTATCTAAAAAGAGGTACATGATGAATTTTCTCGGCAAAATGAGTTTAAAACGACAAAATATTTTACCCATCAACAGGAATCAAAACATGAAACTCTGGAAATCTCTGCTAATTCTCTTAATGATTTTTGCCAATCTCGCCTTTGCTCAACCTTCTTTTGCTGACAGACCAAAATTTAGCAAAAACCCTGATTACATCGAAGTTACTAAAGCACTTAACGAATTATCTAAAACAAAAGATGCCCAAACTCAAGTTGAAGGTTTGACAGCAGAAGAAATTCAAACGAGAACTGAGGAATTAACACTGCAAAAATATGCATTAGAGACGGGAATCAACTGGGGTAAATGCGAAAACCAAACAGGTAAAACCATCGCAGTATACGGCAAAAGACCAAATGATGAAGACAATGAAGATGCCGCATACGACAATGGTCTGTATTTTCTAGCTAATGGTCAGTCTACAAAAAACAACTGGGATTGTGATGGCATTTATCTCCCAAATGATGTCAAGGTAGCAAATTTCACTTCTAGTCCTAATGGGAAAGGTGAAAAATTGACAGGGCCTGTGGCTCTAAAGATCCTTGATGGAACTCAGTTAGTTGTTAAGACAAATCCAGATCCTGCTGCGATTGAATTGAATGTTCCAACAGTAAAAGTTCTTAACAGCAATAAGGTTAACTGGTTTATCCCAGAGATATCGCAAGATATCATTGATACACGAGTTCCTAATGCGCCTAGCAATAAGTCTTGAAATAGAACTGTATAGTCTATTTGTGAATAATTGCTCTCAATCTCAACAGGGTAACAGCCAAAATTAGAGAAAAAACCTGACTTGTACTGGTGAAAAATCTCTCTAATTATCGGCTGTTTTTTTATGATAATTTAGGAGTCAGAATAAGCTGTGCCCCGGTTCTATACGAGACGCTGCGAGGGGTACGCTAAGAGAAATCAAAATAGTTAAAGAATCAAAATAGAATTTGATAAATAAATATACTAATCAGACTATAGCAATCCGATTTGATTTATGAATCACTCGTAGAGATAAGGGATTGGGGATTGGGGACTGGGAAGAAGGAATAAAAGTGTACTGAGTTTTTTTCAAAAATCAAATATGAGTCCTATAGATTCCTTTTAAATTATGAATTTTAACTCTTGTTAGCGGATAGCTAAGGTTTAGCCCGTGCTGAATTCCTGCGTTTTTTTATGACACCTTATTACTTACAGTTACTTTGTACCATCAATTACTAATTTTGAATTATTCGGTCAGGCTTGTTTTATTTCGATATCTGCATTAAAATTAATTTTGAAAAAATGTACAATCACAATAAGCATATTTCAATAGCGCAACTATTGCGCTCGGTGCGAGTCATCAGGAAAGAGATTTCCTACTACCTTCGCATTTTTTTGATAAGAGCCGCTTTGGGAATAAGGGTGTTATTGATGCAGTTAAAATTGAAATCTACAGAAGAAGATAAAGATAAAAAAAAGCCAGGACGACTCAATCCGTCCCGAATCCGGGATCACTTGGCAAATGAGCGTACCTACCTCGCTTGGATGCGAACAGGGATCGCTCTTTTAGGTTTTGGTGTCGTGATTGTGCGTTTGCGTGCCTTCCAAGTACCTTTGATACCCCGTCCTGGCAACGGCTGGAAGTTAGGTTTAGTCTTCTCACTGGTGGGTTTGATTACAGTATGGCTCTCAACGGCCCACTATTTTGCAGTCCGTCGTGATATCGAAGAAGATACTTATGAACCAACAGACCGATGGGTGTTGTTATTCAGTCTTGCTGTGATGATTCTTGGAGCTGGAGTAATCTATTTTGTTTTTACAACTTCTTTAGATCCATCAAGTCCACTTATGCCTGAGTGATGAGTGCTGAGTAAAAAGATGAGTACTTAGTACTTTCGCACTCAGTTTTTTCAAAACCGCACCTTATACAATTGGAATAATTCCCCTTGTTTCTGCGAAATTACTTTAGCACCAGCCGCCTTAATGGTTTTTTCCCACTCAGTTACAGGCTCTAAAAACACCTCAGCCCCCAAATAGGTTTCCAGAACAGCCCAATCTTCTGCTAGAGGCTGTTCTGGGTTGAGGATGTCAAATACCAAATGTCCGCCTGGCTTTAAGACTCGCTTAACTTCAGCCAGTACTGCATTCCAGTATTCTAGTGGAAAATAGCAGCTAAATCCTGTTGCGATCGCAAGGTCAAACTGCTCTGGTGAATAGTTTAACTGATGGGCTACTCCCAACTCAACACCTTTGAACAGCTTAGAATTCAACTGTGGCCCGCGAGAATTAAGGGTATCCCGTGCCACATTACTAATTTCTTGCCCATGAAAAAATGCTTGCCAATCCCGCCAAGGATAGATTAAAAAGCTGATCCCACAGCCGATATCTATACAGTGTTGGTTTTTTTGAGGTTTAGCAATTTCCCAGAAAGGGGAAGCAATTCTCCCTGCAAAACTGCCTCCAATCCACTCGCGGAATATGGGCATCGCCTGAACTTCGGCTGGGAGTTCAAAGGTTTCACGTTGATATTCTCGGTTAAAGCGATAGGCTATTTGGGCTAATCTTTCGTCCCAATTGGTTGATTTGGCTGAAGTAAAGAGATTTTGGAACTGCGAATCAGACTTTTTAGACATTAGGTTTTTGCTACTCTTTCTCAGAATTGTAGTCAAATTCGCATTGTGATGTCTGTTGCGTCTGGGCGTAACTATAGGAATCCGGTTTGATTTTGAGAAAAGAAACGTAGGGGAGCCAGCGTGGTCTTGGGGGTTTCCCCCATGAGCGACTGGCGTGGGTTAGGGGGGATTTAAAAGTGTCTAAAGTCACAGTGAAAAACTTGTTCATTCAACCTCTAAGAATGATAAATAGTTGTGTAGCAACTATTTTCTGCTTACGCCTATGAATAAACTTGAAGCTTTAAGTAGTCATCAATTAAAAGTTTCATTCATCCGCTGTTCTAAAGCTTCTAATAAACCATCTACATCCTTCCCAATTTGCTCAAAACAAATGGGTGGCGCGGGTTCTGGTGCAAACTGAATTAACTTAATTTCACCCTTACCAATCCCAATCATCACAACTTCCAGTTCAGGTTTATGATTCTCGACAATTCCCAATATTTCCTGAAGCCGATTTTCAACTTTAATATTTAAATTCTCTATCTGCTCTTTCGGACAATAAACAAAATGCGGCGTTGGTTGCAAATCAATACCAACAGTACCCTGACTGTCACCATTTGCTAACCACAATCCCCAAAACAGCGCCGCCAAGTCCTGCTGATTTGCTTTTACAAATCTATCCAACTGGCCACGCCACTTGTTATCACCTGATTCTGGTTGGTTATTGCCAAAAAACATAAATAATTTGTAATTTGTAATTCGTAATTGAGACAGAAATAAGGCGCGAAACTTATCTAAAACCCGATTGTACCGCCAGAGACTAAAATAAATCCGCGATTTATCCGGCAATTGCTCATGGGTTCCCGACTCTACTAATTTCCCATGTTCTATGACATAAATGCAATCAGTATTGCGGATGGTAGAAAATTATAGTTCTATCTACTGTAATCTGTTCGCGCGATCGCCCGCTACAAGTTAATAACAATATAATTTTGACTTTTTTCGGAGATGTCTATAATAAAGGAGCTTTTCCCTCCAGGCTCTTTGAGGTTCCGGGCATTATGCTTAATTTCCCGGATTATGACATCTATCTGTCTATTAACAAATTGTCTATGAGAGTTGAAATGGAATATGGCAATATCTGATATCCTCCAAGAACCACAGCGTCTGGATCGTTTATTTAGTGGACTGCGTGGTGATTTGACGGGAGGACTGACAGCAGCAGTAGTAGCCTTGCCTTTAGCTTTAGCTTTTGCAGTGGCAAGTGGAGTAGAACCAAAAGCTGGGCTTTACACGGCTATTGTAGCAGGAATTGTAGCGGCAATTTTTGGTGGTTCCTCAGTACAGATTACAGGCCCAACAGGTGCAATGGCTGTGATTTTGGTGGGAATTGTCGCCAAGTATGGCATTGAGAAAGTTTGGATTGCTGGGGTAATGGCTGGGATTATTCAGGTTGCCTTGGGGGTTGCCAAACTTGGACAGCTAGTGAAGTTTATTCCCTATCCAGTGACAGCAGGCTTTACCAATGGTATTGCCGTGATTATATTTTGTGGTCAGTTAAATAATTTCTTTGGCTTAAAACTACCGCGTAGCGAACATTTTTTGCCAGAAGTTTGGCAAACTGTAAGTCATGTAGAAGCTCTAAACTGGGCTGCTGTTGGGTTGGCAATGGTGGTGATTGCAACCACGGTTTTATGGCCTAGAATCAATACCACAATACCAGGTTCTTTAATGGGGTTGGTCTTGGCAACAGCGATCGCTTCTTATTTCCATCTGGATGTACCCACAATTGGCAGTATTCCGCAATCTTTACCAATGCCCCAAGGTATTCCCCACTGGAATAATTTTAGGTTAATTCGGGAACTGATTAATCCAGCTTTGGCTTTAGCAGCACTGGGCAGTATTGAATCGTTGCTGTCGGCGGTAGTGGCTGATGGGATGACGGTGAGTGAAAAACACAATAGCGATCGCGAATTAATTGGTCAAGGATTGGCAAATATCATTGTGCCATTTTTTGGTGGCATCCCCGCAACAGGTGCGATCGCTCGGACTGTTATCAATGTCCGTTCTGGCGCGAAAACCCGACTATCTGGGGTAATTCACGGCGTTGCTTTAGCCATTATTGTTTTAACTTTAGCACCCCTAGCAGCACAGATTCCTTTAGCTGCACTTGCTGGTATTCTAATGGTCGTTAGCGTGCGGATGATTGAGTGGAAAGCCATTGGTTTATTAATGCGTGCTACCTACTCCGACTTTGGTGTGATGATTCTCACCTGGCTAGTAACAATCTTGTTTGACTTAGTTCTGGCTGTGGAGGTGGGATTGATTGCAGCCGGAGCCTTATTCATCAAACAGATGAGCGATTTAAGCCTAGTCAAAATACCTGAAACTGAAGTATTTCCCCCTGGTACTCCTCTAGAATTAGGTAAGGAAATTGCCGTTTATCGGGTAGATGGCCCCGTATTTTTTGGTGCTGCTGAACGGTTTGCTACCTTTGTCCGCCATCAACCGGAAGTAAAGTATTTAATTCTCCGGTTGCGGTTCGTGCCAAATATGGACACAACTGGGTTAGTAGCCTTAGAGGATATTTACCACGACTTGGAACGGCACGATTGCCGCTTAATTCTCACAGGTTTACAACCCGAAGTCAAACAATTACTAAAACGTTCAGGATTGTTAAAAACAATTGGGTTATCAAATTGTTTTGAAACAACAACAGATGCGATTTGCTCTATCTCTCCTCAGATTGAAGGATGTTCTCAACCGATGGCGGCTGATTTGAAAACTAAAGAATTGATGGAATTAAATGACTGAGAAAATTTTGCCATTAGTCAAAAAATCCTCTGCTCACATTTTTGTCAGATTCACGCTGACTGACATCTCGCCCAGAACTTCAGTTTGGGGCTGATATAGGACTCATATTTGATTTTTGAACAAAACTCAGTACACCTTTATTCCTTCTTCCCAGTCCCCATCGCCCCTAATCCCCAGAGGGGGGCCCGAGTTCCCCAATCCCCAGTCCCTTACCTCTACGAGTGATTCAGAAATCAAATCAGATTGCTATAGCTTGCATTCCACTCAAGTGGACTGAATCGATCGTTTATAGGACTGATGCACACTCGACAAATTTTTCTCTTCTCTACGAGAGGTTATACCAACCAGACGCTACCGTTCGCGTAGTGTCTCGTAGAGAAGGCGACTTGGTGGTAAATTCCAAGTCATCGATCCATACTCGCCTAAAGGTTGATGTTTATTCTATATTTTATGAGATTATGAAAAGAATATGAGAAGATTGACGGCAAAATAAATGGCTCCCCCAGAAAACAAACCTAGCTTACCAGAGGTTCACCGCAGTATTAGAGTCCCTAACAGCAGCAGCTTTTGGCGCAAGATGATGGCTTATACAGGGCCAGGGTATTTGGTTTCAGTGGGATACATCGATCCTGGAAATTGGGCAACAGACATTACTGGGGGGTCAAAGTTTGGGTACACACTATTAACAGTGATCTTGTTGTCGAACCTGATGGCAATATTACTCCAATCATTATGTGTACGTTTGGGAGTTGCTACGGGGCGAGATTTGGCACAGGCTTGTCGGGACTATTTCAGTCCAAGGGTAAGCTTTTGTTTGTGGGTACTGTGTGAGATTGCGATCGCAGCTTGTGACTTAGCAGAACTACTAGGAAGTGCGATCGCCTTACAACTTTTATTTGGTATCCCTTTGATATGGGGTGTTTGCATCACAGCCCTGGATGTTCTAGTATTGTTATTTCTGCAACATAAAGGCTTTCGCTATACAGAAGCTCTGGTAATAATGCTAGTAGCAACAGTAGGCATCTGCTTTACAGCAGAAATTCTCTTTTCTCGTCCCGATCTGGGGGGTATTTTATTGGGATATCTACCCAAAAAAGAGATTTTACAAAATCCCGAAATGCTCTATATTGCTATCGGTATTTTAGGGGCAACAGTGATGCCTCACAACTTATATTTACACTCCTCAATTGTGCAAACCCGTGATTGGCAACCTAATACTGAAAAAAGGTGGGAAGCAATTAAGTTTGGCACAATTGATTCAACTTTTGCTTTGTCCTTAGCACTATTTATTAACTCAGCAATTTTAATTGTGTCTGCTGCAACATTTCATTTTTCTGGTAATCAGAATGTAGCAGAAATTCAAGATGCTTATAAATTACTTTCGCCAGTGTTAGGAGTTAGTTTTGCCAGTGCTATTTTTGGTATTGCCTTACTTGCTTCTGGACAAAGTTCAACGCTGACTGCAACCCTGGCAGGACAAATTGTTATGGAAGGCTTTTTACAATTTCGCTTTCCATCTTGGTTACGCCGTTTAATAACCCGTTTGCTTGCCATCATTCCAGCGATAATTACCATCATTATTTTTGGCGAACATAGTACAAGTAGCCTGATAGTTTTCAGTCAAGTTATCCTCAGCTTACAGTTACCATTTGCAGTGATTCCATTGGTGATGTTTACGAGTAATCGCCGCTTGATGGGTGAGTTTGTGAATCCCTTATGGTTAAAATCTTTAGCTTGGTTAGTTGCTATTATTATCGTTGGTTTAAATATTTGGTTGCTATTACAAAGTATTTTGGGATGAAAGCCTTGTTCATCCCTGCTTCAGATCGGGTTCAGCAGAATTATTGACTATGCCAAAGATTCAGATTAACGGGATTGATTTGTTTTACGATATTAAGGGAACAGGTGAGCCTTTGCTCTTAATAGCTGGCTTCCTTTGCGATCGTGCCTATTGGTCACTGCTCATGCCATCACTGGTTTCACAATATCAAGTGATTCGCTTAGACAACCGAGGTATGGGGCAAAGTTCTGCTCCCGAAACCCCCTATAGTCTGAAACAGATGGCTAATGATGTTGCAGCATTGCTTGACCATCTTGCGATCGATAAGGTGCATCTAGCAGGTCATTCAATGGGTGGTCAGATAGCGCAAGAATTAGTGTTAGCACATCCTGAAAAGGTACAAAGTCTGATGCTACTTTCATCCTTGGCAAAGGGCGATCGATTATTTAACAGCATCATTGAGACTTGGGGCGATCTCTGCGGTCATGTAGACTTGAAACTTTATGAAAAAGTCATATTACCCTGGATATTTACAGATACCTTCTACGCGATTCCTGGGATGATTGAAGGTCTAATCGAATTTGCAATCAGATATCCTTTCCCACCAGCGACTCATTCACTCCATCATCATAGTCGAGCTATACTTGACTTTGACACAACAGACCGCCTTCAAGAAATTCATTGTCCTACCCTAGTTCTAGTTGGGAAACAAGACATTCTTACCCCCCTAAAGTTTTCTCAGCAACTTGTCCAAGGGATTCCCAACGCTGAACTTGTAGTCCTCGACAGTGGTGGTCATGGCTTCTTAGTTGAGTCACCCGATACTGTGATTTCAGCCATGCTTAACTTCCTGCGGAAATTGAAGCCAGCTTACACTATATAGACAATCATATTTGATTTTTGAACAAAATTAGATATTGTCGGGTGTATTAGCGACAGCGTAACGCACCAAGCCCTTGATCCCGCATTTCTCACAAGCTTCAAGGGCGGAGGGGAAAGAACTTGGTATTTGAACTCTCCTCTGCTCCTCTGCTCCCCTGCTCCCCTGCTCCCCTACTCCCCTACTCCCCTGCACAAGGTTTTGAGAAATGTGGTGAGAAATCCGGGTTGATGATGGCGCGTTACGCTGTCGCTAACACAACGCCAGTGACGCTACGCACAGTCGCTACCGCTACCTTCGCGTAGCGTCTTTATCAGGAGAAGGATCTCAATTCGGGAAACCCGCTTACACGACTGGCTCCCCTACGTATCTTTTCAGAAATGAAATACTAGTCCTAATTTATTTATCTTGTTCTAAGTTAGAAAATAGCCTCTGCCAATCGATAGAGTTCACACTATTCTCTCCCTGTTTTACCTCAAAAGTAACATTAGAAGCTGTCGCTATTTTTAGCGCTTGCACGCAAAGTTCTGCCACATCTTCACGGCTGATTTTGCCTTTAAAATTATCGCCTTGCTCGAATATTAATTCCTTACCACCTGATTCCTCAGTTAAAGCACAAGGTCTAATAATCATATAAGGAATTCCACTTTCTCTTAAACTATCTTCTCCCTTCAACTTCCAGGTTAAAATTCCTCCCAATTGGTCATTTAATTTCACTGCTGGCGGTTCTTCATCTAAATTAATCCCAGGGCGACCGGGACGAGTCACGCCTGCTGAACTGACTAAAATAAATTGTGGTAAAGTTGTCCCGCCGTAAGCTTTAATTGATTCCACTTGCAAAGTAAAACCACCGGGAGAAAATTTAGGATTCAAAGCCCCATCATATTCAAATTTGCTCAACATCAGTTGGAACGAACAAATTCTACTCTGCTCAATTGGCGGCGCATCTTTGACAACTTTTGCCCGAAAAACGGGAATTAAATCTGCAAAGGGAATGTGAACATCTATCCAGGTATTAGCTACAGTGTCAAAAGAATAGCTGTAGCCTATGCCATCCCATGTTGTATCTGTCCGTAAAAAGATTTTATAACGCTGACCGTCACCTTTAACGCGCAATTTCACACCTTCATGACTAGATAAGTTGAAGGGTGGATCAAAATTCTTAGTTCTGACAGAAGCAAATCCGCCAGAGTTAGCAGTGGAGACATTACCAGCAAATAAAGCTGTATTTTCTACTAATTGGATATTACTAGCACTCACACCACCCATGACAACATCATCCAGCGCCCCCCAGTTGTCTTTTAATTCTGCTGATGGCTTTGTGAAATCAAATATTAGTTTTTCGTTTGCTTGAGGTAAATATTTTGTAGCCGCTTGGACTAAGTTTTTAACACCTTGATATTCTACATTTTCTGGGGTGTCGCCAACAATTTCAGGCTGGTAAAATTTAACACCTTGATAATATTTTGCTCTATCTGCTGTGTCTCCCTCAACTGGTTGTACACGCACTGCTGTACAACAAACAACAGCTTGGGTATCAGCCATTACTAAAGAAGTTAAGGTTTCTGGTTGTGTGATATCCGCAACAACTAAGTCTATATCATTACCAAGAATTGACCGCGCTTTGTCAATGTCTCGAACTAAGGCGCGAACTTTATAACCCTGTTGGAGCGATCGCTGCACGACTCGTTTACCTACACCACCTGTTGCACCTGCTACTAGTATTACACCCATGTTTTTCCCTCCATTGGGTCTATCTTGATTATCCTTCGGACGACCTTGGATTAACTGCTGTACCCAGTTAAGGAAAGGAATTACCTCAAAGTAAGTCAGGGTTTCGATAAACCTGCCTAAATCCCATTGAGAACGATTTTTGTCAGTCATATTTGCGTCCTCATAACTTTCTTAAGTCTAGCCCAATGTCTGTTTCTCCAAATCCTCCGGTACTCAGAATTTTGCTTTATTTAGAGGACAATGGAAAGGAGATACCTGTAAGCTATTCCCTCCAATGAGGGAGACTAGCTACAATCAAGCCAAATAATTTGGTATTCCATATAATACCGATAGCGAGTATTTGAGCGTCATAGCCCATCGTAAATATCGCTCAATCACGTAGGATACTTAATTAGGTGTTCCCAATCAAACGGTAGTTTACTTATGAGCCAACTTGAAGACATTCAAGCTGAGTACGAAAAGTTTCCTGAAGAATTTGAGAGTGTAATCATTAGCACCGTTAGCGCCCAGGCAATACCCAATGCTAGTTATGCTCCTTTAGTAATGGATGATTCCAAGAATATCTACATTTATGTTAGTGGTCTTTCAACTCATACTAAAAATCTCTATGCTAATCCTCATGTTAGTGTCTTGTTTATCGAGGATGAAGCCAAGAGTAATCTCATTTTTGCCCGTCGTCGTTTGAGTTTTGATTGTACCGCAACTTTGATAGAACGTGAAACTGACAAGTGGAATCAAATAGTTGAGCAATTTCAAGGGCGGTTTGGTCAAATTATCGAGGTTTTGCGTGGCTTGTCTGACTTTCGGATTTTCCAACTAACTCCTAGTGAAGGTCGTTTTGTAGTTGGTTTTGGGGGAGCGTATCACATCAGTGGTGATAACCTCCAGCAACTTGTTCAGATCGCAGGAGATGCTGACAAAAAGCAGGGATAAATTATGAATTATGTCTGTAATTTTGGTAAGCGTTCAGGGGGTGTAAAGAACACAAAAACAACCCCAAAAATTAAGTAATAAATGGTTATATTCTGTGTGGTACGTAATTGGTATTCGGTTGAGTTTTTCGGATAGAAAGCTATTGAAAAACCTGCCAATCTTTTGAAAAGACTAGCAGGCATGGCTTATCATCAATCGGAGCGGCGGGATTCGAACCCACGACCTCCACTACCCCAAAGTGGCGCGCTACCAAGCTGCGCTACGCCCCGGTCAGAATTACAATCATATAGCAAAGCTCTAGGATAATCAAGAGGCAAATTTAAAAAACTTTAAGCATTTCAGTAGCTTGCAGTAAATCTGGAACAGCAGAAGCATCCCATTTACCCTCTACACATCGCCCTGTATTCAAGATGAAGCGCAGACTGTAATCATCAGGATAGCCTTCCACTTCCATCCATAACAAATCGCTTTCGGCTTCACAAGCAATTTTTTCCTCTTCCATTAATTCAGTTGCAAGTTGCTTCATGGTGTCTGCTAACTGTGCTAGTAGACGGCAAAAATCATTCAACTCGGCTTCAGTTAACTCAATCGCCCAATTATCTGTACCGACTAAACCTTTAAATTCAGGTGCATCGGGATTCCAGCCAATACGCCAGCCAGATCCGGTTTTGATAACGCGTTCCATAATTAGTTAGGAGTTCACAACTCACAATTCCTAACTTTCGCACTATCTCAGTAGTTCAGCACCTCCTCGTTGGGGTGACTGTGGAGTAGTTGATTTACTAGGAGTAGCTATGGTGTCAGGACTGGGGGATAGGGTATTTTGGGAAGTGGGGTTAAATATATTTACTAAGACTTGTACTAGGGCATCTCGCTGACTGCGAGTAAGACGTGCGATCACAGCTTTATCGCCATCAATGGGATTTTTCTGTAGTGAATCATTGCCTGGATAGGTATTATCATACATAATTTCATTCGCACCCAGGTAATCAGCTAAAGTCAGCTTCCAATCTAAGCGATAAATTGGCGCACGCCCTTTGGTATAAACGTGATATCTAATCAGGCGATTTACTAGGGTGTTAGTTTCAGCAACTTTCCCATTTTCTTTGCTGATATACTTGTTTTCCCGTGGTAAATCTGGCAATTGCTGATAAACTAGCTGCCAAACATCGCTAGGAGTGATTCTCTGAGCATAAGCAGGTTGGATACTAAATAAATTTCGATGTAGTGATTTACCCACCCCTGAACCCAAAACAGTTACACTCACTACCATTAAGGCAAGTAGTAGCGGTGATTGCTGAGTTACAAGTTTTGAGAGAATTAATCTAGGTAGAATTTTTTTCTTGCTCATAGAACGATATCTTGAAATGAGAGTGCTATCACACTGTATTTTTCCTCAGCATGGGCTAAACACCCCGCTAACGCTAACAGCACTCTCAACCCATTACTGTTTTTATAATTCGCCAATAATCTCTGGCTGAGTCAATTCATCAGACATTTCGATAATTGCTCTTAGAACTGGCTTCATCATCGCATCTTCGTTATTTTCAAAATCTTCATAACGCCGACGTTTAGCACGATTTGCCACCTGAACCGTAATGCGGTAACGATTTGAGGCTGCACTAATCAGATCCTCAGCACGATGCATAATCTGAGACTGAGTTGTCTCGAACTTAGAACGCTTTAGCATAATTCAGTGGTTCTTGGGGTCATTCACCAGTGTAGCAGTACTGAGAAATCTGTTGCCGTGTATTTAATCGCCAGCAACCTCTCTGTTGATAGAGGCTAAAAACCTTCTAGTCAATTTATAAGTTACTTATGTACTCCTGACTAAAGTCACATATCCTTATGGCTGACCTTGTGCAAACTGCTATCAACGCGGGAAACTTCAATACCCTGGTGAAGGCTGCTACAGCTGCAAATCTTATAGAAATTCTCAAGAGTCCTGGTTCTTTCACACTATTTGCACCAACTGACGAAGCCTTTGCCAATCTGCCACAAGGAACTTTAGATTCGCTACTAAAAGATATCCCCAAGCTCCAGAAAATTGTGGCGTATCATATCGTTAGTGGTGATGTTCGGTCTGATGATTTGCTAGAGATTAATGAGGCAGAGACGCTAGAGGGGTCAATTGTAGCGATTGAATCTGCCGACGGCAAAATTAAAGTAAATAGCGCCAATATCCTCAAAACAGACATTCTGACAGACAATGGCGCGATCCATATTATTGATGCAGTGTTGATGCCTGCAATGGTAGCAGGGAGGTAAGGACAGGGGAGTAGGTGAGAAGTTGCAGTAAGTCTTTCCCCTTTTTATTTCCATCCTTTCTGCTTCTTGCTTAGTACTGTGAGCATTTCATGTCTTTAGACCAACGATAGATTTTCTTGGAGACACTAGCCCCAAAAGACACAAGCACTTAACTTTATCTACACAAAACTTAATATTTACTGATTTTAGCCAAATATCCTCTCAGGCATTGCTTTGGGAGGATTTATGCTATTGTTTTAAAAATTTAATCGATGGAAGATGCTTGATTATTATTAACAAAACCTATGAATAGCCTCTACCCTTTGGTAGATTTAACATTGACAATAAATCTTTTTATACAATACGTAGATTATACGGACAATGCCCCAGGTAGTTTTAGTTAACCCACAAATTCCTCCTAATACAGGTAATATTGCCCGTACTTGTGCCGCGACAGGTACGGAGTTGCATTTGGTAGGGCCATTGGGGTTTGAAATTAGCGATCGCTACCTCAAAAGAGCCGGTTTGGATTACTGGCCTTATGTCAAACTGCACTATCACGAATCCCTAGAAGCCTTTCAAATCGTACATCAAGAGCGGGGAGGCAGATGGTTAGGTTATACCGTTGGTGGAAATTTTAATTATGTAAACTTTCAATTTCAAGCCGATGATTGGCTACTCTTTGGTAGTGAAACTACGGGCTTACCACCAACAATTTTGTCAGATTGCGATGCTACTCTGTATATTCCCATGAGTCAACCAGGGGTTCGCAGCTTAAATCTGTCAGTAAGTGTAGCAATTGGCTTATTTGAAACCCGTCGTCAGTTAGGCTATCTACAATAGTTTTTTACCTTCATGATTATAAGTATATTTACTTATAATATCCAAAAACATCTATATTAGGCGAGGGAATTGTGACAGCAAAAACTTTCTTGATTCCAGTAAAATATGTAAAAGAATATACCGAAAAATAGGTTTATTCGCAAAATGTAGTGGAAGATACTTACAAAGGGAGCAAGGTTATTATAAGAAATTTATATATAAAACTTGAGATAATGCCAAATTTGAATGATAGATTTTGATGAATTTGAAGCATCTTCAATGAGGAGTAAAAGCGCTACAATCCAGTGAGGTAATGCACTTAAACTATCTGAGCTTGATGAACGCCAGAAAGCAGCCTAAAAGTAGCTGATAGTTAATACGGTTGTTTTTTAGGGAATAATCAACGTAAAGTCTCGTGTTGAGAAGACTGATTGGGTAGAAATATCTTGAAGATATCTACAGCAGGGGACATGATTTTTCCAGAAGTCGCAGCAATTTCATCTCGGCAGCGACTATAGACTTGGCAAATAATTTGTCTAGTCCCCGCGATTGACGCAAGACAAACGCGGATAATGGTGAAGAGTAAAACGTCCTAAGTGGTGTTAGGAGTGGTTCGGACAAGTAAACACAGCAAACTTTAAGTTTTGCTAATACATGTAAACTTGTCTAAATCAGAGAAGCAGGTTAATCTTGCGTAAGCATCTCTGGTGAATGCGATCTCGATCTATCATTCGTTGCGATCTAAATCATTGACTAAGATCCAACTGAAAAATCGAGGTCAATTAAGCGCTAGTGATCGTAGGAGGTCGTCTTTGAAACGAGCATTAAAAAAGAGAGTAAAAGCTGTGTTGAACAATAACCCCAGCAGCGATGATGCCCCGGTAGAAGTGCTAAATGTGATGAATCCAAAAGTTAACCGCCGGGTGCGGACAAAAGCTGCCATGATTGGCTTGGCAATCTCTATGGGAGCAACCAGCCTTTTGGTGACTCGACAAAGCGATCAAGCCCAAGCAGCGGTGCCAGTAGGCAGCCAAAAGGCAACCTCAGCCATTTCTGCTGTTCCTGACACTGAGGTGAAATTTGCCTCCACAAAGCTGGAATCCCATGCAGTCTCATCAGCGAGCGTGCCGGAAAATCCCGTTATTGTGGAACCAACGGCAGTCTCACAAGTGCCTGGGCTTGAAGCTAAATGGCAAGTCGCTACAAATAAAATGTCTTTGCAGCTTCCTGCATCAGAAACATTATCCCCAGCAACAGCCAGTTATAAAAATTCCACCAACCTAAAGCCGCAACTGGCACAGGGATTGAACAACACATTAGCCGAGACTAGTTTCCCAACAGTCAATAATCTGTCTGACTCTAGTGCCAATGGTGTTGCTAGTACAAATATATCACTGAATGCCCAGTCACAAACAGTGGCAACATCTGGTGCCGTCAACAGTGAAATAAATGCACAACTTAAAGCGCAACAAGAGTTTGCACTGAATCGCTTACAAGAAAAATCTAATCGGTTAAAAAACAGTCTGGCACAGTTGCAGTCAGGGGAAATTGCAAACTCATCACCAGTTGATACTGCTTTGGCGCAACCGACGACTGTAGTTGAAAAAACTGTATTAGCCCAGTCCGACGCTTCTGGCGATGCAAGCAAAGCGAACTTGATATCGAAGTTAAAACAGAAGACACAGACTAGTGCGATTGTACCAGTACCAGTTACACCAACAGTTATTGCGTCCTCGGCTCGAACATCTTATGAAGTTAAGCCTGGAGATACACTAGCAGCGATCGCCAGCAAATACAATACTTCAGTATCAGAAATAGTTAAGGCAAATAACCTCAATAACCCCAATGAACTGCGAATTAGTCAACAACTAATTATTCCTGCTGTTCAAGTTGAGGCAACTGTAGCAAGTAAACCTACAGTAGCGAGTAAACCTACTTTTGTAGAGTCCAAGAAAACTCCAAAGGTAGCTACCTCCCCTGTAAACACCTCCCCTGTAAACATTGGTAATGCTAACTCCTATTTACCATCGACTTCACAATTACCATCTATTGCCGACAACAGCAGCATTGCCGTCCCGACATCGGTAATTGCGAATAATCCGGTTCAGGCAAATAGTGCCACAGACTTAGAAGTAGCCCCTACCACTACTAGGTCTTATGGTGTGGGTGGTGAAGATCCAGTGCCAACAGCTTTTGCCCAAATGCAACAGCCTAAAATACCAGCAAATAGGGTCGCAAGGGGAAATAATAGCGATCGTTTGCAGGGCTTGCAAGCGGAAATTCAGAGATTACAGCAGAAATATCGCGCCCAACAGTCTGGTAACTTAGTTGTCCCAGTAGCTAGCGAAACTAAGAATGCTGCAATGCTCACTCCTATTTCTACCCCCAATAATTTCACAGTACCCAATTTTGCAGTTCGACCGAATAGTGTAGCAATACCAATTCCAGTTCCTACACCAATTAGGTCTAACTATAGCGTTCAGCCAGTTAAACCCCAATTTAGTACTGCTGTCCGTTCTACCGAACCAGTAAACCCAGAGTTCTTGCCTAATCTCGGTTCTGCTAGTAAGTGGACTCCCTCTGGCACTCAATCTGCCACAAGAGTTGCAACGCCTTCTGGAAGAGCAAATGCCTCTGAATTATTAGGAATGATGCGGGGAAGGACAGTTTCTCCACAGGTAATACCACCTTTGGCAGCAGTGGATCAATATTTGCCAAGACCCATTGACGAACTGACACCTCCTCCATCTACTTCCACCTTAGCTTACATTTGGCCAGCAAAAGGTACCCTAACTTCTGGCTTTGGTATGCGCTGGGGAAGACCGCACAAGGGAATTGATGTTGCTAACTCTACTGGTACGCCAGTAGTTGCTTCAGCTGAGGGGACTATTGAAAAAGCTGGCTGGAACAACGGTGGCTACGGCAACCTTGTTGAAATCCGCCATCCTGATGGCAGCACGACTCGCTATGCTCATAACAGTAAAATTCTGGTGCAACCTGGTCAACAGGTGCATCAAGGAGAAACAATTGCTTTAATGGGCACTACTGGTCATAGCACTGGGCCACACAGCCACTTTGAAATCCATCCAGCAGGTAAGGGTGCTGTTAACCCAATAGCCTTCTTACCATCAAATCGCGTGTAATTTTTGACTGTCTGTAACTAATCGTTGCCTTGTTAGTTGAGGGAGATTATACAGTGCTGAGTACTTTCTACTTTACTCAGCACTAAAGGCTCAGAACTGAGTCCGGTAAACTCCCTCTTTTGCTTTATATGACCTCAATAGAGATGAAAGCTGTAAGAAAATTGCAACATTGGGTATTGTTAAGCAAATTTATATGCTATAGTAGAGAATAGTTTTAGGAAATATGGCTCAGTAGCTCAGTTGGTTAGAGCACGGGACTCATAAGCCTGGGGTCGTTGGTTCAACTCCGACCTGAGCCACTTTAAGAATAACAATAATATAACAGCTTCAGTTTCTAGTCATTGGTGACAAGTTAAGGCAGTAAATCTTTTGTCAAGAGGCTTTCAGAGAATTGTGGAAAAAAAACTGGTCAGACCCTCGTTGAAGATCGGG
>NZ_JBALDK010000061.1:0-27940 GCF_036917455.1 Nostoc sp.
TGTCTCTGCTAGATTCTTTTCCTCATTTTTCTATTTTTGACTATTTGTTTCTTTCTTTAGGATTACTAAAGAATTTAGATTATATTTATACTAATTTTATATTATTTTTAGAATTATGCAATAAAACACAATCTGGATAAAAGGGATTTACATTCTCAATCCTCATACCTGTATATGTTGGACACATCGACGCTACTCATCATTGATGATTGTGCAGCAGATCGGAAAATCTATCGCCGATATCTGTTGAAAGATCCGCACCAGTCCTACCAGATTTTTGAGGCAGATTGTGCAGAAGAAGGACTTGCTTTGTGCCAAAAAATCCGTTGCGATGTCATTCTTCTAGATTTTTGCCTACCTGATATGAGTGGGTTAGAATTCTTCGATCGGATGCAGCAGGAGATATTTACGACTTCTGTCCCTGTAATTATGCTGACGGGGCGGGGTGATGAAGAAGTGGCTGTGCAAGTCATGAAACGAGGGGCGCTGGATTATTTAGTTAAGCACAATGTGACACAAGATGTACTGCAATTAGCAGTCCGCAACGCCATTAAGCAATCGTGCTTGCAAGCCCAACTCAATAAAACTCAGGAACAACAGCGCTTAATTGCGACAACTGCTCTCAGAATTCGCCAGTCTCTTAATCTAGAGCAAATTTTGAATACAGCTGTAGCAGAAATACAGCAACTTCTGAAGTGCGATCGCGTGATAGTATATCAATTCGCCCCAGATACCGACGGTAAAATAGTTGCCTCATCAGTTGAGTCATTCCGCACTGTAGCATTGTGCGATCGCATCGGGGCAGAGGAAAAAGCAGAGGAGCAGGGAGCAGGGAGCAGGGGGAAAATTCCTCTTCTTTGCACCCTTCCCCATACCGAATCCCCAATCCCTTATATTTATGAGCTTGGCTTGTGTAATTGTGTCAGCCTGAAAGAGCAATTTAATACTCAGGCAAATTTGGTAGTTCCCATTAATTTGAGCAACAATGGGAACCCAACTCCTAAGCTTTGGGGTTTGTTGATTGCTCACTATAATTCTGGGGACCGACAGTGGCAAACTGATGATGCCCAAATGCTCAATGAAGTTTCGGTACAATTAGCGATCGCTATCCAACAAGCTGAGTTGCTAGCTCAAACTCAAGCAGCCCTTACCAAAGAAAAGCAACTAAATACATTTAAATCTCAAATCATTGCAACGGTTTCCCATGAATATCGAACGCCCCTAACTTCAATTCTGGCGGCTGCATCAACTTTGGCAAAACATAGTCAGCAACTGGATGAGTCTAAACAAGAGAGGTTTCTAGGAATTATTGAACAGAAAGCAAGATATATGTCCAAACTGGTGGATAATATGCTTCTGGTTAACCAATTTGAACTAGAAAAACCCAAATTTAAGCCAATCCTACTTGATTTACTGCAATTTTTTTCTGACCTCATAGAACAAGAGCGAGAAACAACAGGCGATCGCTACGAATTGATTTTTAACATTACTGGGCATACCCAAGGCTTTTGGGGCGATCGCGGACTTTTGCAGCAAATTTTTATTAACTTAATGTCCAATGCAATTAAGTACTCTCCAGATGGAGGGACTGTAGAGTTCCACCTCATCGGTAAAGAATCAGAGGTGATCTTTTACATCCAAGATCGGGGAATTGGTATCCCAATTAAAGATCAAGAAAATTTGTTTCAATCCTTCTGTCGCGGAAGTAACGTTGATACAATCCCCGGTACAGGCTTAGGGCTAGCGATCGCTAAAGGTTGTGTCGAGTTACATGGTGGCGATATTACTTTGTCCAGTGAAGTGGGGGAAGGAACTAAAGTTACAGTCAGCTTACCGAAGATATGCCCAAGGAGTCAACTTTCCCCATCATTAACTTGATTTGTTGCAGTATATGGCGCTTATCTACATTACTTAAATTTCAAACACAAATCTTGTGATTCTTACTCTTGAATTTCTATGTTGGTAATCAGCCATTCTTTGACTGTTTTACCGCAAGGCTCAGAACTTTGGCAATCATTGACATTCTTTAGCTCATAACCCTCTTGTGTCACTTTCATAATCATAGGACTTACGCATTGACAGAAAAGCCTAAATGACAGATATGCCTTTCAAGGCTTTTAGGTAGATTTTTCAACTATCTTTTTGCGATCGCATTTCCTAAAGAAAGTTGCAAAGGATTGTATCTGTAGGTTTATTGTAGAAACTGGGCAATACAGCCCAAATTCTTATCTGTCCACAAATATTTTTATGGAAAATCAACTAGGATTGGTTCTGAAACTGCTTTTACTATCGGCTTTGTTATCGGTATTGATTAAGTATGCAGGGCCAAATCTATCAATTCCGGCGACAGCAACCAACGCGCTAACCATAATATTGTTGCCGATCGCTATAATTGCGATCGCGCTTCTGTGGCGATTTCAAGCACAGAAACAAAATTAACTTAGAAGCATCTACGCACAAGTTACTAAAATCGGCTAACCTAGCTTAATTACAATAAAATTGCATCTCGCCAACCGTTGGGAGTCAGCCTGTGAACCTCGGTCAATGGATCGGCTTAATCGCCATACTTCTTTCTTTATACATCCTGTGGCAAATTCGGGAAGTGCTTTTGCTGATGTTTGCCGCAGTTGTCTTAGCCACGACTTTAAATAGGCTAGCGAAACGCTTTCAACGCTTTGGAATGAAGCGTGGATTCGCTGTACTCCTAGCAGTAGGTATCTTTTTCGCAGGTGTTGTGGGTTTTTTCTGGCTAATTGTGCCGCCATTTGCCCAGCAGTTTCAAGAACTAACTTATCAAGTTCCTAAAGGGTTTGGGCGCTTTAATAGTTGGCTTGATGCCCTGAGAACTCGTATTCCTGACCAGTTAGTTCCTTACATTCCAGATATCAACAGCCTCATCCAACAAGTACAACCCTTCGTCAATCGCTTGCTGGGAAACTCTTTTGCCTTTGTATCTGGCTCTTTGGAAGTCGTCCTCAAGATTTTGCTAGTGTTGGTTTTAACAGGAATGATGTTAACCGATCCCCTAGCTTACCGGAAAGTATTTGTGCGGCTTTTCCCCTCATTTTATCGACGACGGGTAGATGGGATTTTAGATCAATGTGAAGTCTCCTTGGAGGGATGGATTACAGGCGCTTTCATTGCCATCTGTGTCGTAGGGGTGATGAGTTTTATTGGCTTATTAATTCTACATGTCAAGGCAGCACTAGCTTTAGCAGTGTTAGCGGGATTTTTTAACTTAATTCCCAACCTGGGGCCAACAATGAGTGTAATCCCAGCAATGGCGATCGCGTTCTTAGATGAACCTTGGAAAGCGATCGCTGTTTTGATTCTCTACTTTATCATTCAACAGATTGAGAGCAATTTCATTACGCCCGTCGTGATGGCGCATCAAGTCTCATTGCTACCCGCCATAACCTTAATTGCCCAGCTATTTTTCGTTACTTTCTTTGGCTTTTTAGGATTATTTCTAGCGCTACCCCTGACTGTTGTCGCTAAGATTTGGTTGCAAGAAGTGTTAATTAAAGATGTTTTAGATGAATGGGGAAATAATCATAATAAAGAGACTGAGTTGGTGATAATTTCTGAATCTGCCAAAGTCGATGATAATTGGACAGCAGATAGTACCCCTGTGAATCGGGAGCGATCGATTGATGATGATATCGTCTAAAAAGGAGATTAATTAATTTTAGATTTTAAATTAGCCCCATACCTCAAGGGAAGTAGCTAGGCGTAGGCGGAAATAAATTAAATTCAGCTAAAACGTCCTGCTGTTTCCATGTTTACCGCGTAGTTTTTTGGCACGCGGCGCGGTGTAACCGCGCCATTGCTTGTGACAGATGCGTAAGTCCTGTCTTTCAATACGGTTCAGTTAAGGCTAGCACTCTTTTTTTCTAGAACCGCAGAGGCGCAGAGAAGCCAGTGTCGTTGGGCGGGTTCCCCGACTTCTAGCAACTGGCGCGGCACTAAGAGAAGAAATAAATGCTTAACTGAACTGTATTGGGGACTTCCAAGAAATAAATTACTCAAATTAAACGAACCACTCCAGACAATAGAGTTGCCAGTGCGTTGCGGGGGTGGAGGAGTTTGTAGCACCTGGCGCAACACAGAGGAATGAGGAAAAGAGAGTTTTTTTTGAGTATTTTTTTATTTGGAAGTCACTTGGTCTATAATTAAAGCCAAATTTAGAATTTATACTTCATCCCCAACAAATAATTAGGGTAGATTACTGATATTTGTTCGATCGAAGTAGCCATACATTACCCGAGAAACTTGACGAATAAAATCCCTAGCCCTAATGTCATTATTCGGTCTACGCACGAAAATTCCTGCTAAATAACGCTTACCTGATGGCGTTTCAATGATACCCGCATCACCTAATACAAATCGTAGAGTACCTGTTTTATGAGCAATATTTGCACCATAGCCTAAGCCAGATGGGAGCAAACTTTTATTGTGACAACGAATCATAATACCCAAAACTTGGGATTGACTTGTATTAGAAATTAACTGATTATTTGTAACCAACGCCGACAGTCGTACCAAGTCTTTTGCACTAGTTTTATTAGTTCCTTTAAAGTCTCCAAGCATATTGTGAATCACAGTACTTTGTAATCCCCAAGTGCGAAACTTTTGATTTAATTTAGATGCACCACCTAATCGATCGATAATCATATTTGTAGCAGTATTATCACTAATCGTCATCATCTTGGTTGCAGTTTGCAAGAGACTCAGCTTAGTTCCCACTCGTTGATACTGCATATCTCCAGAACCAGCAGCGACATGTTTCCGTCGCATTACCAAAGTTTCACCTAGTTTGATTCTTCCTGCATCTACTTCCTGAAACAAAGCAATCAAAATTGGATACTTAATTGTGCTTGCGGCAGAAAAAGCTTTATCACCGTTAAAACTAAAATAATCTCCTGTTTGTAAGTCCATAAAAAAGATTCCGGGAGTGAGGAATCTATAGCGAGCCATTAATGCTTTAATTGGAGTTTTTAGTTCTGATATCTCGCGTCCCAGAGGAACTATACCAGTGAATTTAGAATTATTTATAGGGTTAACAGAATCACCCAAAGGAACCGGAGGAATAAATTTCAGTTTTGGGAGTTGTAAATCAGAAATAGCTGGTTGATTTGCACTCCAGTCATTTACATTGCCAACTTGATTTGTGTTGGGATTCGCTTTTGCTGGGGACGATAGTAAAAGAATACTTGTAAAACTCAGTAACAACCAGCGTAGTTTCATGTAGTGCTGTGAGGATAGTGTTGGATTTATTTACAGAGATTTTCCGAAGAAGTTAATGAGATCCGGATTGATTGACATCGTAATCACTAAGATATCCCATGTCAACATAAATTCGTAATAGATTCATTGACCTATGGAAAAAAATAATTATGCTAAAAAAACACAAGGTGGAATATATAAAAGATGCTTAGATAACATCAATTAGTTATGTAATTATACAAGTACTAAGAACTAATAATTATGTTTTAATTTTTCTAGCAATTATTTATACAGAAATCATATTTAATTTTTTAAAAGATATAAGTATCTGTAGGGGAGCTAGTCGTGTGGGCGGGAAACCCCCAACTTGAGCAAACATGGCGTTGTGTTAAGACGGAACGTCGTAACGCGCTATAAGAGGATGTTTGAAAAGTCCTCTTGTCGGTATCAAAAGTTCTCTCGTAACATTCAACATTCATTATTCTGTGATTTGCATTCCAAAATGCAAATCTACCGAGCGCGATAATGCCTAATGGTACGATAACAGAAGCATGAAAGTGTGAATACAAAACTCCTCATTTCTCCTCAAGAACTTACGTCACTGTTAGCAGAAAAGTCATCACAGGCTGTTATTATCGATACGCGAACTCCCGAAGACTACGCTATTTCTCATATCCCTACATCCATAAATATTAGAGATTTTTTCACCTATCTTTTAGAGAATTCTTCCCCAACAGGATTAAAGGAATTACAAGAGTATTTTGCAGAAATTATGAGCAAGCTGGGAATATCGGGTATAGAACGATTAATTGTGTATGAAGATAGTTTAAATAAAGGCTATGGTCAATCTTGTCGAGCAGCTTTCTTATTGAAGTATTTGGGTTGCACTCAGGTCTCTATTTTACAGGGAGGATATAGAGCGTGGCTAACAGAAGAATTGCCTACTACCGATGAAGTTCCATTACCTGAAAGCAGCATATTTAGATTGCATCCCAATGCTGACATGATGGTGACTACTGCTGAGATGTTGCAAGCAGTTACCAATCCAGCAATTATAAAATTAGATGTGCGCGATCGCAATGAATGGTTTGGACTGAGTTCTTCTCCCTACCATGCTGATTTTTGTCCTCGCAAAGGTAGAATCCCTAACTCAGTGTGGTTAGAATGGCATCGGCTGATGAATTCGGAATCGGAAATCCCCACGTTCCGTTCGCCAAATGAAATTCTAGAAATTTGTCAGTCTGTAGGTATTACTTCAGAGTCCATTGTATACGTTTACTGCTTTAAGGGTTCAAGGGCTGCTAATACATTGATAGCCCTTGAAGAGGCAGGAATTTCTGCCAGAAATTATTTTGGCTCTTGGAATGAATGGTCGCGTGATTTCTCACTACCGATTGATAGTAGAGTTATGCAAGCAACAGAAAGTTAGCAAACTGATTTAAGCTGCATCAGCTGCTTATCCAAGTTAATGAGATAATCTCTACCGTAAGTTCCATTTTCTAATCCTGTGACTAGATGATGGGGAATGTCTTGTGTAATTTCTTCGCTACAAGAACCAGCAGCCAGTGCAATCGCAGCTACTGTATCTACATCTCCAGTAAAAGCGATACAATCTTGTAAAAGTTCGCTCATCCTGTCATTTCGGATTACCGCAGTAATTGCAGCCCTGACACTCATCCAGCCTTTGGATTTTACTTTACCTTCCCAAGGTTTATTCCATTCTCCAGAGACATAACCTTTGAGAAACTGTCCTAATTTGCGTTTTGCTCCCAGTCGATAAATAAAGTAATGCGACATTAGGGCGGCGGCAACGGCAGCATTGATCCCATCGGCTGTATTGTGGGTAATTGCTGCTTGAATTGTTGCTGCCTCAATTACTTTTTCTGGTGTGGGATAGATGCCAATGGGTGCTGCACGCATTGCACCACCGCTTTTGTCGCTATCAGGGTTAATTTTGCTTAAAAATTCTTCCCCATCCTGAATTTCTCCCAAAAAATGGTAGAAGTTTCGAGAATACCCTTCTCTCTCATCGCGTTTAAAAGCTCTAACAAAGCTATGGGCTAAAACTTCTGGTGTCCACGGTGCTTGAGCAACAATCACTTCCGCAATGGCAATGCTCATCTGGGTGTCATCGGTATAGCTGCCAGGAATGAGTCGAAAACGGGGATGTTGAACGTATCGACTCAAATCGTTGTTAACGATCATTTCATCAGCATATTCAAAACCTGCACCGTAAGCATCTGCAATTGCTAACTCTAGCAGCATAAAGGTATTAAACTAAAAATGGACGTGCCAGAAAAAAGCTAGAAATCGATTTAGCATCTACTGGTTCTCCCTCCAGAATCGCTTTCTCTAATTCTTCGGGAGTCAGAAACACGGTTTCGATATCTTCATCTGCATCTTGTTCTGGTGGTGTCTCCAGCTTTTCTAAATCTCGCGCCAGAAAAGCATAGATAATTTCATCAGAATAACCAGGCGCTAGAAAAAATTCGCCTAATTTGTCCCATTTTTTGGCAGTATAGCCAGTTTCTTCTTCGATTTCGCGCTGTATTGTCTCCAAAGGTTCTTCCTTTGCTTCCAAAGTTCCTGCCGGAAATTCTAATATCCGTCCCTGAATTGCAAAACGATATTGGCGTACCAGTACAAGTTTACCTTCTGGTGTCACCGGTACAGCTAGAGCGCCACCAGGGTGACGAATACATTCCCATTCTCCTTCCGATTTATTAGGCAAACGCAAGCGATTGACTTCAAAATCAAACTTGCGTCCTTTGTGAAACAGGCGTTGTCTTAGTAGTTGTGGTAATTCTCTACCTAATGGCATAGTAAAATCTGATTATCTGTTAAGTACAGAGGTGATATCAGTCTTCTTCTGTGTTTAAAGATGGTAATTTTAATTACCCATCAATAAACATACATCAGAACAGTCTACCTCTTTCAGCAGTCCTTTAATAACACACCCAGAAACTGGTTCTATCCAATCTGGGGCAATTTCTGCCAGTGGTACTAACACAAAGGCCCGATCCCGCATTCGTGGATGGGGAATTTGGAGATTTGGCGTATCCAGTATAAAGTCATCATATAATAACAAATCTAAATCCAGGGTACGCGGCCCCCAGTGTTCTTGACGCACACGCCCAAATTGTTGTTCAATTCCTAACAAAATTTCTAATAACTGCTGGGGTAGCATCTCTACCTGCAATATGACACAGCCATTTAGATAATCTGGCTGGGGTGGCCCCACAGCTTTGGTTTGGTACCAATTGGATCTAGCTTCTAAAATAATTCCTGGGGTTTGGGCTAAAGTTTTGATAGCTGCTTCTAAAAGCGTCTGAGAATCGCCGATATTACTACCAAGGGCGACGGCACTTCTTTTCGGCTGAGTGTAGGCGTAGTCCAACGCAGGCATTGCACTCTCCTTATGTAAGCTATTTTTGAAATGTGTTTCTGGATACTTTTTTGTACTTATATTCTGAATAATTGGGAAGATTGCAGCATTTGTTACAAAACTAAATTAACTAAATCTAAAAAACATTATTTTATGGATGAATCTAGTTAATTATTTATAGGATATTATACTAACACAATGGTGGTGCTATGACCCCAAAGCTGATTGATGGTGGTTAGATATTTACTACTTTGAGCGAGGAACTGACGTGGGGAAGCTTACCTCCTGGTTCAAGCGAAGACCAACTAATTTGAGTGACTCTGGACAAGGAGGAACAAATGAGAGCTTACCACCAGCACATCTGGCGCAGACGAGGCAGTTACTGAGCAAAATGAAAATTTTACCATCTAGGATGAAGACCAATCAGGCAACTGGCGGTAAACCCCTCTATCGTCGCATCTGGTTTTGGGCAGGTTTAAGTGTAGGTGGTGGGATAGTTGCCTTCATCTACGGCATCAGTCTAATAGACCGCACTTTGCCAAATCAGTCCGAGTTGAATGCTGTCTTGAGAGAGCAAACACTGACGATCAAAGCTGCTGATGGAAGTATATTACAACAACAAGGTGAAGCGACCAGAGAACAGTTAAAGCTAGAACAAATACCAGATAATTTAAAAAAAGCTTTCATCGCCTCAGAAGATAGAAGATTTAAGCAACACAACGGAGTCGATGCACAAGGGATTGTGAGAGCAAGTTTGAATAATTTGCGATCGCAAGGTGTGGTAGAAGGTGGTAGCACCATCACCCAACAGTTAACGCGGATTCTGTTTTTGAAACAAGAACAGACAATCTGGCGCAAACTCAAGGAAGTCCGCCTCGCCCAAAAAATGGAGCATGAGCTAACCAAAGACCAAATTCTAGAGCGTTACCTGAATCTGGTTTATTTGGGATCGGGAGCTTATGGTGTGGCAGATGCAGCCTGGGTATACTTTAGCAAATCGCCAGATCAGCTTTCTCTTGCAGAAATGGCAACGATTGCGGGATTAGCTCCTGCTCCTAGCTTATACGCCCCAGACAAGAATCCCGAAGCGGCAATTCGGCGGAGAAATCTGGTATTGCAACGGATGCAAGATGATGGAGTTATTACACCAGAGCAAAGACAGACAGCAGCCCAAGAGCCACTAACTCTCAAAAGCAGTTTACCCAAGCGAGTGCAAGTAGAATCACCCTACTTTACCAGCTATATCCAAAAAGAATTGCCGAAATACATTTCTTCTAATGTGTTAAAAAGTGGGGGTCTAGTAGTGGAAACTACGTTGAATCCGACTTGGCAGAAGGTAGGAGAAGAAGCAGTTGCCAAAACACTGCGAAATCAAGGACGCTGGGAGAACTTTAAGCAAGCAGCAATGGTGGCCATTGACCCCCGGAATGGCGAAATTAAGGCAATGGTTGGGGGAAAAGACTTTGGTAAAAACCAGTTTAATCGTGTAACCCAGGCACAACGGCAGCCAGGATCGACATTTAAAGGGTTTGTATATGCTACTGCGATCGCTAGCGGTAAAAGCCCCTACGATACCTATGAGGATGCACCCCTTGTAGTAGATGGTTATGAACCAAAAAACTATGGTAAAAACTTCCACGGTTCAATGAACATGCGAGATGCCCTCACCCGCTCTATTAATATTATTGCGGTGAAGGTATTGATTGATGTGGGATTTGCCCCAACGATTAAACTTGCCCATGATATGGGGATAAAATCTGAACTCAAGCCCACCTACTCCTTGGCTCTCGGCTCCAACGAAGTGAATCTGCTAGAGTTGACCAGCGCTTATGGTAGCTTTGCTACTCTTGGATTGCACACAGAGCCTCATGGTATTACTCGCATCCTCAACCGCCAAGGCAAGGTGATTTGGTCAGCTAATTTCAAGTCTCAACGGGCCGTTGACGCTGATAGTGCCGCCATCATGACTTGGATGCTACGCAACGTTGTAGAAGCCGGAACTGGTGGTGCTGCTCAGTTAGATAATAGACAAGTTGCCGGCAAGACCGGCACCTCCGACGAAGCCCGCGATTTGTGGTTTATTGGCTACATTCCCCAGATGGTGACAGGGGTGTGGTTAGGTAACGATAATAACCGCCCCACAGATGGTAGCAGTAGTAGCGCCGCTTACACCTGGCACGAATTTATGGAAAAAGCGGTAGAGGGGATGCCAGTAGAAAAATTTCCCAAACGACCCAAGTTAGAAGGTCGTAAAGGTACTATTAAAGCCCAAGCAGTCAAGCCAAAACAAGTGCTGAATCGTTCTATTTCTGCTGATGAGGACTCAGAAGAGGAAAGTTCTAGAAATTCTAATTCTGAAGATAGTGATTCATCAAGGAGACGTAGAAGCAGGAGAAGCTATTCTCAAGAAGACCAGCAATCTAGCGACTATACCCCAAGACGGAGAAGGCGCGAGCGCAGCGAAGAATCAACTTCCAGTAACTCTTCTTCAGAATCATCTACTCCCAAGCGGCGCTCTAGAAGAGCCGAATCTGATTCTTCCCCGCCTCGAAGAACTCGGCGATCTTCCTCTCCCGACAATAGTTCAGGTTCTTCAGGTTCTTCATCGCCACAACCATCCTGGCGGGATCGGCTTAGACCTTCTAATTAATGATGAGTGGGAATTGGGTATTGAGTATAGTTATTCTCCCTGCTCCCTACCCCCTAATCTTTTCTATGCAATATGAAGTTGCTAAAACTAAACTAGGGGAGGATGTTAAGTGATACGCTCATTCTATAGTCTGTCAAGTAGTGTTACTTAAAATTGGAGAATATACTCATGCATATATTAATGCAGGCAGCAGATTCAGTCGCAACAGGTGGTGGTAATTTTCCTTTTGCTTTTACCTTGGTGTATGTCGTTGGTTTTATTGCTGCTGTAACCATTGGTTCAATAGCTTGGTACAACTCGAAACGCCCCGCAGGTTGGGAAAGCAAAGAGCGTCCTGATTTTGTACCTAAAGTTGATAAAGAAGAAACTCCGGGTCTGAGTGAACCGAAGTCATAATTTAGTCGTTAGTCATTAGTCATTAGACTATGGACTTTTAACTGTGATTAGTTTTGCACTTCAACCCAACGACGGTAAAGCTTTTGAATTTGTTTAAGAAGTCCAGTGTGAGCCGGTTGAATTGAATCATTCGGCTTCACTATATCCTGCAATTCCGTCAAGAGTCTGGCTTCTTCGACGGCAACTTCACCATCGCTATAAATTAAGCCACTGATGGCTTCAATCAGATTTTCACAATCTTCAAGACTTGGGCGATCGCCTAAATACTCCTGCACCCACTCATAGCACTCTTTTGGCTGTACAGGAACTAATTCGTACAGCCAAGGCTTAATTTCTGGATCGTTAGCCAAACCTTTTGCTTGGGCTATTTCACGGAGATATTGCCGTTCTTCCGGCTGGATTCTGCCATCAATCCAGGCGGCTCCAATCAGGATTTTAACTAAGTTTTTGACATTGGAAGGGCTAACCATTGCTGCCTCCTCTGGTAGATTAAGACCTCCACCAAATCGTACAATCCTAAACAGTATTCATTCGGAATTATTGGTTTTTCTTAAGCGAACTATAAAAAAGCCATCCATGTCTTGTTGATGGGGCCAGACTTTAAACCAACCTTGAGGCGTGCTACGGACAAACTCAGGTAACTCAAAGCCCCCCGGAGACTCAATTTGCCAATAAGGTGACTCAGCTAAAAATGCCGAAATCACTTCTTCGTTTTCTGCTGGATGCAATGTGCAGGTAGCATACACTAATACACCACCAGACTTGACAAAAGTTGATGTATGTGTTAGTAATTCTTTTTGCAGCACCGAAAGTTCCCGGACAGATTCTGGTGTCTGTCGCCAACGAGCATCAGCATGACGGTGCATGGTTCCCAAACCGGAACATGGAGCATCTAGTAATACCCGGTCTGCGGTGTTTTTAAATTGGTTAAATTGGCGGCTGTCGCCAGTATAAATTTGAATAGATTGTAAATTCAGGCGTTGAGAATTTTCTTGAAGTTTGCGAAGACGAGAGGAAGTGCGATCGCAAGCCCAAATTTTTCCCTTATCTGCCATCAACTCAGCAATGTGGGTTGTTTTACCTCCTGGTGCAGCACAGACATCAATTATCACCTCATCTGGTTGGGGGTCGAGCAAATGACTTACTAATTGGGCGCTACTATCTTGTACAGTCCACCAACCTTCTTTAAAACCAGGTAGTTTTTGAATTGATCCAGTATTACCAATAAATCGTAAAGCTTGGGGTAAATGAGGAATCCGCTTTACCAAAATACCAACAGATTGCAAAGCCACCTCAACTTCCTCAATGGAAGTGCGAAGAGGGTTGATACGCAAGTCAATTGTTGGTGATTGATTCATCCATTCACACAGTTGTTCTGTCTCTTCAAAATCCAGTTGTTCTAACCATACTTGAATAATCCAGTCAGGAAAGCTGTGTAAAATACCCAGGCGTTCCACTGAGTCTTCTGGAAGTTGTAACGGATCAAAATATGGGGCTGGGGACTGGGGACTGGGGATTGGGGACTGGGGATTGGGGACTGGGGACTGGGGATTGGGGACTGGGGATTGGGGACTGGGGATTGGGGACTGGGGAAACAACAAAGAATCTTTCTCGTGTGCCCCTTTGCCCCTTTCCTCGCCAGCTCCCCCTGCTCCCCCTGCTTCCCCTACTCCCCCGGCTTTTCTGAGATACTGGCGTAATAGACCGTTAACAAAACCTGTAAGTCCAGAAAAACCGTTTTCCTTAGCGAGTTGGACGGTGGTATTAACAGCAGCTGAGGCGGGAATACGTTCTTGATAGCGCAGCTGGTAAAAACCTAGATGTAAGATGGTACGAAGGTCTTGTGGTTGTTGATGAGATTTCTTTTTGGCGAATTGATCGATGAGAGTATCAAGAGTGCGCTGCCTTCTGACAGTGCCATAAATTAACTCTGTCACCAACCGGCGATCGTTATCAGGCAAATTAACTTTTTGCAGTACTCTATCTAGGGCAACATCAGCATAAGCCCCCTTATGAACGTCTCGCAGGGCGATAAAAGCTAGTTGACGGGGGTTTGTCATGAAAACAAGATTCAGGAGTCAGGAGGCTTTTGTATTTTAATTCGTAATTCGTAATTCGTAATTCGTAATTTTTGGGTTGAATCACCTTTGTTTATGGGTGGTTTTGTTTCAATTCGCGTCTAAATTCCTGTGTGGAACTGTCTTTAATTCAATACCGTTCAGTTAAGGCTGGCACTCTTTTTTTCTAGAACCGCAGAGGCGCAGAGAACACAGAAAGAGAAGAAAGAGAAGAAAATAATGCTTAATTGAACTGTATTGGTCTTTAATTACGAATTACAAATTAGAAATTACGAATTATTGCATATACGGATCTACACTAGCGATTTCAAGCTCACATGCTCTCGATACCTGTTCTGCTGGTAATTTACCAAAGCTGATTAATGGTAAATAAGTGGGGTTTGCCATCAGTTCTTTTGCCAATAAGAATCCAGTAATTGTCCAAGTCTGATATTTTCTGGCTTGTTTGCCAATCAATCGCCCTTTCTTACCGTCGTAATATTCTGGCCATTGATCTGTACTGAGTCGTCCTTGGGCAGTTTCAATAGCCTTTTGTGCAAGACTTATTTTGTTAGTTTTCACAGCCGCAGCTGTCAACATCCACATTAAAACTGGCCAACTACCAGCATTATGATACGACCAGGGGATATTTTTGGGGTCACATCCAGTTACAATTCTGTATTCTTCATGCTCTAAAGCTGGGAAACAAATTTTCATCGGCATATCTCCCACCAAATCATCCCATCGTTTCTCAATGAGAGTCATAATTGCTTGTGACTGTTCTTCGGTGGCTAAGTCGGAAATAATCGCCATTAAGTTTCCGAGTGAAAAGAAGCGAGTATCTAGCTGCGACGGTCCGACATTACCTGCTAAATAACCACCTTTTTTTGGCAGCCACTTATCTAATTCATAATAGGGAACAGAATCTACATATATGTTGAACAGATTAACAGCACCCTTGCCATATTCTTCACTTTTGAAGCGATAAATTTCATTCAGGCGATGAATATCTATCCAATAATGCTGGCGAATATGAGCGCATAAAAGAGGTAAGCGGTTATCGATGGCTGCAACAATATCAGAATTTCCTTGGCAAATTAGTAGTTCACGAGATGCACGCAATGCAGTGTAAAAAAGAACTTGCAGTTCTAAAGGATGTCCATAAATGCCCATCCGACGGTCAATCATACAAGCACCATCTGGAACCAACAGCGTTGGGTACATATCAAAACGATTCGCCAAGCAGATTTCCATGATTAACCTGATTCCATTTTGAAATTCAGGTTGATAAGCCAGAGAAAAATCTTCTGTAGCGACTACATAAGCACGCAATAAAATAATCCACCATAAACAAGAATCTACTGGTGTAACTCTAGCGATCGCATGTTCGCCAAAGTCTGCTTCTAGATATTCTTGCCCATTGTCTGATACAACTTTGAAGCTAGCTGGTATTAATCCTCGTCCTGGTTTGTAAGCATTTAATGCCTTTTCTTTAGGCTGTAACTTTAAGGTTTCTTCTAAGAAATTACGAACAATATCTGTTCTACCTTTGATCAGAAAAATTAGAGCGGAAGAAACAAAATCCCGAACAAAGCACTGGTCATAATTGAGTGCCTCTACAGATGCATCATAAGCGGCTACCGTACCAACGGGGCGACCTTGATAGTAGAGAACTGATTTTTCTAGCGTTTGCCATGCTTCATCCACTTCTTTTAAATTTTCATTAGTTTCCAATTCGTTTAGGTGCATCGCCAAAATAACTCCATTCGGGTTGTGAATTTGTGGTAGATGCGGATTCATTTCTTATTTTTGCTATTCTCAGCATAACAAAAACGATTCTTTGAATAGCAAATATAATTTGGAGAAAATTAATCAACTAACAATGAATAAATCTGCTGACATTTATGCAGTTTTATTGCTAGTTAATTTATTTATAATCGATTCCTCTTTTGGTGAATTATAATTTTCTCCACCGTAAGTAGTAATATGATTATTAAAACAGTCACGCAAGATATATTTTTAGATTATTTTTTGTTCTGTTTCATACCCAGAATCTTTGCTTTACCAAACAAAAATATATCTTCAGTGCTGTTTAGGGTTTGTGTGAAGTTAAAACTGGTTACAGTATATTTGCTTGAGCCGGATTAGTTTTTGACACTAAGAGATCAGATTATTCCCCTATATCATAATAATTTATAACTTTTTTTCAGAATATGCAAGATAGACACTTTAAAAAGTGAAGATGTCAATACCTCTGAAGAGTTATATCTTTTACCCTGCTGAACACTTGTAAGCGCTTAACTGCTCCTGGAATTGTTTATAAGCTTGATTAATTGCTTGCATTGAAGCTTTTGTAATGTCTACGACTGGCTAAGACTAAGCAGAATTGTTAGCGTCAGGATGATATTGCTCTGGAGTGGCTTGTTCCTTCGCGTAACTTTCGTAGCGCATCCTGTAATAATTAGATTTTGGTCGTAAAGTCCTATAAGTTTATCTAAGAGGATGTTTGAAAAGTCCTCTTGTCGGTATCAAAAATTCTAGATCCCCCTAAATCCCCCGATCAATTGGGGGACTTTGATTCCAGTTCCCCCCAATTGATCGGGGGGTTAGGGGGGATCTAAAAGTGTCTAAAGTAACAGTGAAAAACTTGTTCATTCAACGTCTAAGTAGCCTTATTACCCAGAGCGTAGACTAATTAATACTGTTGTGAAAAAATAGACAAAGTTGAGCTAAGGTTACTCAGAGAAAATCTGTTCTGCTGCAATATCATCTAAATGGGTGCTGCCTAGCAAATTCTGCCACTCTGTTTGCAGTGCTGCATCTTTAGGATTTTTCTGGCGCAGTTGAGCCAGTGTGGTCAGTGCGTCATACCATATACCGTTTTGGGCATAAATAGCATAGCGCTTTAGAAGTTCTGTTGTTTGTAGTTCTTTGACTATGATGGGATTGAGTTCGACTCTTGTTATTACCCCTTCGACAAAAGTTGGGGGAGAATTCTTTTCTTGGTCACAGTTAATGGTGAAAAACCAGCGATATTGTTTGTTTATTTCCAAAGCAGGAGCAGTGGTAGGCAAAGAAACACGGATGACTCCTGGTTTTTCTGGTAGAGCGATCGCTTTTTTATAAATCTCGTTAGAGTCCCGATCTTGCAGCACAAATTCAACTGCATAGGGCAAATCTTTGGTATATGGCACATAGAAAAACCAACTTGGGTGTTCTACTGTTGTATTTCCCCAGACATTGATTACTGAGTTAGCTTCAGTAAAGGACACTAAAGCAGTCAGGTCATGTTTAGTAATTGGACATCCACCTATGCTACGCTTCGCTCCACCACGAACGCGACCTCCAGGAGGGGGACCGGGTGGAAGTGCGGGTTGATTATAGGTTGTAGCTTGAGCAAGGATAGTTTTAGCATCAGAGGGATGCCTGTAGCGGGCTGCGCCTACGCTAGGTGAAGAAACAAGAGTTGGTTTCGCCACTACTGGAGTCAGGCTGACTAGTAAACTGGTGCAGCTAAAAACTACTAATATAAACAGTTTTATCGGTTGTGAATTTGACTTCATAAAAATCCTTCCTCAACTATGTAAGTCTTGTAGATTTATCTGCTGATTATCCAAAAATTTAATCAAAAAATCTTTATCGTAAATAAAAGGGTTTAAGCTGTCGCGCCTACAAGTTGCCTCATAATCTTTTAGGTAAAACCTGTAAACCCTCTCCTCTGCCCCTCTGCTCCTCTGCTGTCTCAATGTGCAAATTAAAAACACAATAGCTTAAGACCCCTACCTCTACAGGTAGCCCCAGTAGGGTTTAAATCCCCGCCTGAAATTGTCTTAAATTTTGAATTTTGAATTTTGAATTGTTAACTATTTCCCATTCCCTATTTACCACTTTCCACCCGCACTTTCGTTGCTGAGTTATAAATTGACATCAGGCTAACTGTGGCTACCAGCGATAAAATCGATGGGATAAATGGTACCCAAGCACCTGAAATTAACAGACTAAAGCAGACTATATAAAGAACACCAGAGGTAATACTGACTCCCAATGCCAACCAAGGCAAGGAAAGCTTTTGCCAAGCCCAAACTCCCCCTACCAAAGACCAACCCCAAATCCAGACCACCTCAGACCACAGCGACCAAACCCGCAGTAACGGCCGCCCATCCTGCACAGCACTGAGGATCTGGCTAATCATCTGGGCTTGTACTAACACTCCTGGCATTTGCTCATCTAAAGGAGCGCCATAAGGTGTAGCCCAGGTGTCTTGAGAATCCCCTTTTGCTGTCACACCAATCAAAACAATTTTGTCTTTAATCGCACTGGGGTTAATTGGACTAGCTAAAAATTGGGTTAGCTTCACCTGTTGGGCTATCTGTTTTGGAGAACGGTAGTTAAGTAAGATTTGTCCGCCATTAGCATCAATATCGTGATAGCCGCCAGAGCGAGACTTCAGACTCGGAAAAATAGTTTTACCGAGTTGCAAATTCCCTTCAGGGGTGAACTTTGGTTGAATTCCTGAAGGGCGCAGATACAAGGAGGCTAGTTGTAGACTGAATGCAAAGGTAGCAGGACACAACGATGTCGGCTCCTGGTTCATGAACAGGAGATGGCGACGAATAACTCCATCAGGATCGTGAATAAAGTCACTAAATCCCAGATTTATTTCGGGGATTTCTGGTGGCGGCTTAATACCTGTAATATTTGCTCTGCTATCACTTCCTTTACATACGCCAACCAAATTCGGAGTTTGTTGAAGACTAGTAATTAAATCTGGTTGTTTGGCTGGAAAATCACGGTAAATATCCAAGCCGATCGCACGGGGTTGGTATTGATTCAGTTTTTCCAGGACTTTATTGAGAGATTTTTCGGAAATGGAAGCTCCAATCAAGGACTCATTATTTTGTCTTTGAATTGCCAGATCGCTATCGTCAATTGTGATTACTAGTATGTGCGAATCTAGTCCCTCTGTTGGGCGCGATCGCATCATCTGGTCAAAGATAGGAATTTCTAGACTTTCCAACCAACCCACCCATCTCACCCCAAAAACCAAGCCTGTAATCGCCAAACTGGATAACAAGGTGATCGTTAATCTGCGTCTGGTAGACAAAGCTAAATTCGGTTTCTCTTTAGGTTTTGTTGTAGACCATAATTTATCCCAAGTGGGTGGTGTCTGGGCTGGATTTTGGCAAATCATTGGTAGCCAAGTTGCACAGGGAAATCGATCTTCAAGTCCTTGCAATCGTTCTCGCGCTTGGCGTACCGCTTGATATAAAGACTCGCCACCAGCAAAGCCTTGGAGAAAATACTTTAAGAATTCCTTCGCAACCTGATCTGGAACTGGTTCGCGCATGACAATCATCTGAGGTATTTGCAAATCAGCCAATTCTCGCGCCAATCCCAATCCATCACAAGAGTTGAATATAGCTAGTTGCAAACCATTTTCAATGGCTTTCCTCAGAGCGTACTTTAATTCGCCAATGGTCAGACTATCAGTTTTATTCAGGTAAATTCGTCCGCTTTCTCCATTTTTGTTACTAGAACTGTGTCCTGCAAAAAAGAGAATATCCCAGTTTTTTCCCCAAAGCTGCTCAGTTAATTCTTTACGTTGTGGTTCTACCAGAAAACTGACATCTGCGTTACTACACTGTTCCAGTAAAGCTCTATCTGCCTGGGTGTCAATCCCCTGACTATTGCCTACAATTGCCAAAATATTGACTAATGGATTTAAAGTACGTGGCTTGTGAATGCGATCGTAAGATGGTGAGGAAAGGGCGATTTCAGCCTTGGGGTAGCGTTCTAACAAATCCCACAAATGCCAGGGTAATAGCTGCAATTGGCTATTTTCTGTTTGCAAAATCACTCGCACTTCTTCGGTGGACAACAATCTTTCTAACCATTTTTCTCTCAAAGGGCGAAACTCTTCTGCTCGTAACCAGGTATTAAAGCGTGCCCGCAAGATATGGGAAGTGTTTTCGCAGTCTTGAATCATCGATACATTCGTCACCTGCATTTTGTCTGCATGGAGGCGATAACGATTGCCTATCTGCCGATAACTAGACTGCCAATGACTGTAATAGAGCGGCATTTCAGGAAATGCAGGTAGCTTCCCCGTGATTTCTGTTGTAGCCCGCTCGTGTTCTTCACCAATTTGGAGGGTGACAGCAAACCCTTGCTCAAAACTACCCTCTCCGAATTTCAGAACTACTAACTTACCCATGACTGTCGCTATCTCCCTGTGCAAAATCATGCCCTGTATCTAATGCCCGATCGCAAACTAAACAAGCATTCACAGACTTTTTTAAAACCCTCCAAAAGCCGCCTGGAATTTTTAATTAACCAATTACCACGTAATAAATTACCGACAAACAGGGAAGATAGGTAGATGTTTCAAATTCTAAAATTTTCGGTAATGCTAGTATCATTTATTGCTACCCTAACGCTAAATTGCTCTGTAGGTTCACCACGAAACTGCAACTGAATATAGTTGTCTAATTTTCTCGATTGAGCGTCTAGAAACACTTCTCCTGAACTATCTAGAACAGTGAGATGAACTCCGGCCGGTAGGTAGATTTGATTCCCAGTGGCGTGCAATTGGAGATGAATACTGGTTTGTCGATCCTTTTCTGGGCTGATTTCCACAATCAACATCACAGGTTGGTTCAGAATTTGGATACCCAAATCAATCAGTTTTGCGCGTTTAGTAATTGATTCTGGTCTATTGAGGGCATTGAGTTCCACAGTTTCAGTACTGCGAAAGGTATAAGTTGGTCTGAGTTCGGGCACATTCCACAGGGATTCAATAGTCTGCCAACCTGCTTCAAATATACCAGCAAACCACTGACTTAAATTGACGAGTGAACTAACTGAGGATTGGCGCAGCTCACTCAGGTGGTCGATAAAGGCTTCCAATGGTTGCAGTTGTTCTAAAGGCAATGTTTCAGTGGCGATACTAGGAATAAAACCAAGCAGGTTGGCTTCTTGGAGCGATTCATCAAATTGAACTACTAAATAACCCACCCGTTCTTCCCAAGTTTCTGGAGGAATGGAACATATCTGCTGATGCAGATGGACGGGGCGACATTCCAGACGACCAACTGAGGGCACTGCTAAGTCAGCTACATTTCCACAGAGGCGCATAATGGAGTTCCAGCTGTCGCCAGCGTGGAGGTCAGTAGGAATATCCATCATTTCTAAGTAGTCATTCACCACCCATACAGCTAGCGTATTCAGCCGAACTTGCTCTGCTTTTTCAGAATTTGGCTGTTGGTTAGCAAATTCTTGGGCAGTTCTCCGAGCTGATTGGGAAATCGGCAATTTTAAAGCGAAATCGTCTAGCTGATAAGTGTAGTTACTCATAAGTTAGTCTCTAGTTGATCGATGCTGCTATGTACATATCATCTGCATTCAATAAATTTATGCCACAAAATAAGAATTAGGAAATTGGGAATGGGCAATGGCGAAAGTTAGCAATGCCCAATACTCAATTCGCAAATTACAACCAGTTGCCAATTAATACGTAGGCAGACCAAAAGCTTGGTGCTTTGTAGTTAGGATGTTTTAGTAGTTTTAGCTGGGCACGGTGGACAGCTTCGGCTTTGGAGATTTTGCCAGTCTTAAGTTCTTGATAGAAGGCACCAACAAACATTGCTGTCGATTCATCATCAATCTGCCACAGGGAAGCTATGGTACTGCGTGCGCCAGCTCGGACAGCTGCTCCTGCTAGACCGAGTGTTGCACGGGTGTCTCCTGCTGCTGTCTGGCAAGCACTCAAAACTAATAGCTCTACTATGGTTTTTCCCTGACTGCGAAAGAGAGTATCAAAATCTTTAACATTAATCTGACCATCAAAATCCAAAATAAAAGTGTCTTCAAGGCGGGAACTAAACTGACCGTGGGTTGCTAAATGCACTATGTTGAATGAAGTGGCACTAATTTGACTTTCTAAATTCTTTTTCTTAAAATCTCCATCTATTAGGCTAGTTGTTGAGACTCCTGCTTTGGTAATGCTGTTAAATTCAGATTTGATTGCTAGCAACGGTGCAAATTTGGAAAAACCTGGTGGCGGCTTAGTCAATCCTGCGGTTAGCGCTCTTAGCTGCTGTTTTACCAATGGTTTAGGGTCGAGGAGTTGTAGCCCCACACTCAGGGCAATTGCATATTTCTCTACCAAATATTTTTCACCATCATAAAGAGCTGCCATTGGTAAATTGCGTAAGGGGCCATCTAGGACAAACACTAGGGTATCTACTTTACTTTTTTGCAATTGTGATTCAATGGGTTGAAGCAGCCAGTTGTAAACTTGATGCGCCTGGGTTTGGATGATTTTGGTAGCGGTGGGATTGACAAGATTTTTTCGCAGGTCTACTGAGAGTTTTTCTACTGCTGTGCGAGAAATGGGAGTAGTGTAGCTTTGCAGAGGTTGTTTGGGAATTTTGACAATTACCTGGAGTTCGTTTTCAAGAATAATCGGATAAAGGATGGCAGCCGTGGGATTATCTTTGTCTACTACTCGATCGAGGGCTACTTTCTGACCTTGTAGGCAAGCTTCCCGGAAGAAGTCGTCCAATTCTGCTAGTTGGAGTGCTTCAATCCGTTGGCGGGCTTTCTCTAAGATTTTTTGATCTGATTTTCCTTGTTGAGATTTCAGCAGTAACTCTACTGACTCTCGGTAGACGGGTTCTACACTGTCCCGGAAGTTGAATTGCAGATCCTGGTTTGCTACATCTTTATTGACTACTAAATCTTTGCGGAGAGACTGGAGAGTTTCCACAGCAGCGTCATAGGCTGCGATCGCACCATTAATATCTTTTTGTACCCGCAGCAATCTACCTAACTGCCACTCCAAGGTATAGGTAATTTCTGGTGCATTGCTGCTCTGTGCCAAAGCTAACCCTTGTCGGGTAAGGTCTTGCGCTTCTGACCATTGTCCAGTTTCTTCGTACAAGCCGCCTAAACTCTTCAGTGCATAGGCTTCTGCCCGCTTGTCATTTAAATTGCGAGATTTCTGAATGGCGCTGGCAAGCAATACTGCTGACTCGTGAGTGCTGAGTCCCAAGTAATAGTTTTGGCTCGATGCTTGCAGTACTCCACTCTTGACTTTCGCCATACTTTGTGAAAAGTTGACAAGAGCATAAATACTAGCACGGCTAGGGGGGAGTTGCTTGAGTTGTGATTCAATCAACGGCAAGAGACTTTGCAGTTGTGCCCATCGTTTATCTTCAATGAGTAGACTGAGGTGATTGAGTTGTGCTTGAACTTTTATTAAGGGTGGGGGAGATGCTGCAACGGTTTGTTGATAATAGGCGATCGCTTGTAGCTTATTCTGTTGTTGACGGGCATGATTCCCCAGACTGAACAGACTGGCGGCAATATCAGCGCTTGAGTGCAAATGTTGAGCAATCATCAGACTTTCTTCTAAGGCCTGACGTGATTTTTTCAAATCGCCCGCTACCAAAAGGGTATCACCGAGCGATCGCAAACTCACTGTCTTTTCTCTAGAGTCTGGTTGAGATTTTAATGTCTGACTGACGCGTTCGAGTGTTTTGATTGCGCGGGGGTAAAATCCTTGGGTTCGCCACGCTTGTGCTTGATTGATTAGCGATCGCACCACACCGCTTTGATTATCTGCTTGCCGATAAATTTCTTCTGTATGCTGCCAAGTTGCCAAAGCTTCCTCAGCCTGTCCCATTCTCAGTTGAAGACGACCTTTAATATCTAGTGCTTGAGCAAATATTTGCAGATTTTGGTTTTGATCCTGTCCTTTGAGCAAATTCAAGCTCTCTGCAATTGCTTGCTGGGCCTGACTCCATTCACCAAGTTGCTGGTAAGCTAGGGAAAGATTACTCAGTGTCACTGCCAGCTTGATGCTCTCCCCTTGTTGCTTGTATACTTGGACAGCCTGTTGTAACATTTCTATTGCCTTGGCAAAGTTTCCTGCATCGTATAAAACTTTGCCTTGCTGTAGTAGTGAGTCAGGGTCAGCGATCGCAGCCAGTGACGTAAGGCTATTAATTGGTAGTTGAAATGAGGAATTAATTGAACTAGGAACCCTTGCCAGGACGGGTGAACCAAGGATGCATAGCAAAGCCATCAGGAAGTATAAAGGCAAACGTAAAAAGTGAGCCAACGGGTTCTTCTTCCAATGTCCAGGCTGCTTTTGCCTTTTAACTTTTACAGAATTCGCGGCAAAAATCCTAGTTGTTTTAGTCATAAGCATGACAATAGGTAAGTAATAACCAGGAACGCACAGGATTTACTGTAAGTGTTTGGGCTACTAGGGTAATGTTACCATTCCCATCCATTACTCATGCATGAGCTTTCACAATCTTAGGAGTATAGCTTTTGCGATCGCTCTACTCTACTGCTGCAAAACCCAACGGCGAAACAGTTCCACCATAATCCGCCAGCTTCCCTGAATTTCCTCAACGACATCATGACGCTTCAGAGTATTCAGCGCTTGCTGTAAATTGGTGTCGTTCATACCTGTAGACTCAGCTAAGGCATCCAGACTTAGCCCTTCTGGGTAAGGTGCAAGCACTTGTACAATTGCCTGCTGACCATCTGCACCCCGCACCGCTTGACCCCAAACCCCTGTGAAGTAGCCGCTTCCCTGCTTGAAAAACTCAGGGTTATTGATAACTGCTTCCACATCTTCCACTGTGAAAACTGGGTCACGCGATCGCCCTTGCTCAAAAACAAAGTCATTGTAGCCGCGCACTAGCTGAAAACCCAGTAGTTGCACTAAATATGGTTGACCATGTGTCAAAACATAAATTTCATCTAAAGCTTCCGGAATGTAGTCGAGTAGGAAGTCTTCATTACCTGGGTTAGCGAGAATTTGGCGGGTAGCTGCACGTTCTTGAAAGCCTACATGAATAGGAATGACGCTGGCAAAGAAGGGTTGAAAATAATCTGCTGTCATTTCTTCTAAAGTGTGCAAACCAGCAAATGCAAAGGCGATTTTAGAACTCATTTGCACTAAACCGCGCAAAAAACCCATAAAGTCGATAGGGATTTTTTTCGCTTCAATTAAATCTTCAATTTTCTCAAATTCGTCTAAGGCAATGATTAACCCACCGTCTAGGTTTGCTTCAACCTGTTTCAAATAGCGTTCAAAAGTCCGGTAGGGGAGATTTAGTAAATCAGCGTCAGTTGGGGGTGGAAGTTTTACAGTTCGAGAAATTTCATCACAAATTGCCATTAGTACTTCACCCACACCTTGGGGGCTATCTCCCAAACGTAGCAAGTTGACGTAAGCTAGCTGGATTTGTGAGCCTAGACAGTTGGTAGCGTTAAGCAGAATAGAAGTTTTACCCATCCGCCTGTGACCGTAGAGAACTACAGACTGGAGTTGATTACCCATCACCCAGAGTTCTTCTAACTGTCTGATGATATCTTCTCGCCCAATAAAGAGATGACCTTGAACGGGGTCGCCTACAACATAAGGATTAACCACAGGCTTGGTGATGGAAATTTCTCCCACTTCACCAGCGATTTGTAAAAGGCTTTTTTGCCAACTTTGAGCGATATCTATGATTAACCCTTGCTCTGCTTGCGGCAAGGTGTCAGCTTGATTTAGGATTTTTGCGAGTTCGCCTAATGCTCGATTGAGAGCTAAAGACCTGGCTGAACGTGAGACGCTGCGGTTAACAAACTGGACATCCTCAACAACTCGATGCAAATTAGCAAGGATTTTCCAAGTAATTGGACGTAAAAGCGGTTCCTGTGGAAAAGGAGGAACTTGGATAGCAGCAATAGAGGCTGGTTTTTGAGCTTTATCAAACGCCGCTAAAGTTTGGGCAAGAGTATACATTTCCTCGCCATAGAGAAGAGAACGCACTACTGTAAAAGCCTTTACTGCTTTCACCAGTTCTTTTTCATGCAGATGCCAGAAACCAGCAGCAGCAGCACGAGCAGAGGTGTCTAAGCGGGTTTCTATCAGTAAATGAGCCTGAAACCCTTCCCGCCAAGAACGAGGCAAATAGGAGAAACCTTCTATTGCCTCTGATTTGAGATGTTCATCTAAAGAAGCTGAAGCAAAACGCACTAGATTCCAATCAAAAGGAACTTCAGCCAACTGAGAAACAAGCCAAATAATTTTTTCTAATGAGCTTGTGGCAAGTACCCTATTGACTGCTTGCACAACAGGAATAAATTGCAGGGTATTAGTCAGTAGTTGATTAACATTATGCAAACCTGTTTCCCAATCCTCTTGTAACCAATTCTGCAAACGAAAACTCAGATAAGGCAGGGGAAGGGGAGTAATGCGGGAGAGTAAGCAACTATTATTTTGAATACTTTGCACATTTGAAAGTGAGCCAATAAACCAATTCTCAGGTCGTAGCACTGCCACGCCAAAAGCCAAACCGAAAGCCACTCCTATTTCCACACGTGTTGTTACCACACCTACCGCTACACCAAAAGCCACACCTACTGCTACACCTCTTGCTACACCTACTGCTACGCCTCTTGCCACACCCACTGCTACAACGAATGCCACGCCGAATGCTATACCTACCACCACACTTCTAGCCACGCCTATTGGTACACCAAACGCCATACCTATTGCCACACCTACTGGTACACCTCTCACTACACCAAATGCTATGCCAAACGCTACACCTACTGCTACGTCAAATGCCACGCCGAACGCCACGCCGAACGCCATGCCAAACCAGTTAACGGGAATGTTTGCTACCTGAAAAATTAGACCTATAGTTAGAGGTGTAACTACTGTTAAAACTAATCCTTGAAAAAGTAAATGACGTTGGATAGCATTTTGTTGCAATAACTCCCATCCTTTCCGCCAATTCATTTCCTCTTCAGGAATATACCCACCCCCGAATCTGTCCACATACCACCGCAAAGCTTGGGGAAAGAAAAACACCCAATATAAAAGGCGCAGATAATCTAGGGGGTTCCATAGAGAGAGGCGACGCTTCAACTTGGGCGCTAAGTCTAAGCGGGGTACTGGGGTCATTATTCAACCTCCATCTTCGCCTGTGAAGAACCTAATCCTCCAGCCCCCTTGTTTATGACGGAAGGGGGAATAGGAGTAATCTTGCTCCCCTCCCCTTGTAGGCTACTGTGTACACACAAATCGGAGTTACTTTGAGATCCGGGTTTTACCCCCCTTAATCCCCCCTTGGAAAGGGGGGAAATAAGAAAATCTAGTTCCCTCCCCTTTCCAAGGGGAGGGTTAGGGTGGGGTAATTCGATAACTTGTGTGTACACCATAGCCCCTCCTAGGGCAGGAGTTGGGGGAGAGGTCAAAGCCTTGTAATTCATTGCAAACTTTCCACATACCGCGAATAAATTCGGTAACACAATTGCATCAGTTTACGAGGATGTCCGCCACTTTCTTGGATGAGTTGGATGATTTCATGTTCAGTAAAACTCACTGAAGTTCTAGCTAGACGGTTGGTAATAAAAGCACGCATAGTAGCTTCATCCCAAGAATGAATATGTTCCTCTTGGCAAATACCTGCCAACGGAGAAGTATTACCTTGCTCCTGACTATCCTTAAAAAGGTTGTTCAGAGATTCGGTGGCCGCTAAAATCAGCTTCAACGGAGCATTACTTCCTTCAGCTAAACCGCGCAAATAATCCCTTATGTTGCGAGTAAAACCTTCGCCTGTAAGCTTTCCTACATTGTCTAGAGCCAGTAGTATTTTATGATTTCGCAAATTGCGGGTTAACTGATAGTCTTTACTTTCGGGTATACCAATCTCGTAGCACAAATCACTATAAAATTGACTTTCATTATGAAGTAAATTCAAGTCTAAGAAAACTGGCTGACGTTCACTTTTGAGAAAATTTCTCGCCTGTTGGTTAATCATCCATAGCAGCGAAGATTTGCCGATTCCCTCTTCCCCAATTAAAACGATACTACTACCACTATTTAGTACCTCAAATATTCGCCGGATTTCGCGCTCTCGGTCAAAAAATAGATACTTTTCTTCTACTCTGCCACTAAAAGGAATGAAGGGATTTTGATTTAGCTCAGATACAGTATTATTAGGTAACTCTGGAGAAGTAGTATAATCTGGTTCTGGCGCAGTGGTATAAGAGAGTTTTTTAGTATGGTCATTGTAATTTCTCTCAAAAAAATTTTCAAGTTCTTCCCTCAAATTTCTTTTATCAAGATCGTCTATATTTAATACTCTTTTAATCTTATCGTTTAAACTTTTACCTATTTCTTTTAAATATTGTTCAGTATATGGTTTGGCA
>NZ_JBALDK010000062.1:0-101991 GCF_036917455.1 Nostoc sp.
AGCAACTTACATTTGAGCAGGTAATTTCTGTTTCCTCTTATAACTTTATTTTAGAAGCCCTTTTCTATGCAGCTTCATATTAAATTGGTATAACATCTCTGCTACACACTGACCTAATCCTGCATTGATATTTTCTTTCTTAGCTTCTACAATTGTGACAACTGGTGCGTTCAGAATTAATAATTCTGGTGAACGGCTAATAATAAAATCGCAATTTCCATTTAAACCTTGTGCTGAATCAACAGTAAATTCGATACCAGAAAATAAACTTATTTGATTATTTAAATATTTTCTTACAGCAATTAAAATTGGTGTAATAATCATTTCTGATCGAGATTTATCTGTATTACTAGCAAGAGCTAAAGGTACCTTTTCCCGTAATAGTTCTGCAAGTAATGGTGGACACTCTACTTCTTGTACAGATGGAAATATATCAATTTTATCAGAAATAGTTAAGCCAAAGGTTTTTCTAACTCTGTCTAAAGTAAAGTCACTGTATGACACTTTAGTTGTTCCTATAAAAAATCCAGATAATTAAATTGTGCCAAATATTAGCAATATATATTGCTGATATTTGGCACAATCAGTTTCTGAATATTTTGTAACTTTAAGCAAGGAAACCTGCAAAAAAGTCGAGAGTTTCTTTCAGTGCTTTGATGAAAATATCAATTTCCTCGCGGGTGTTGTAGAAAGATAAACTTGCTCGTGCGGTTGCAGCAAGACCTAAGTAACGGTGTAATGGTTGAGTGCAATGGTGTCCAGAACGGATGGCAACGCCTTCTTGATCTAATAATGTAGATAAGTCATTGGCGTGGACTTCTCCGGCTGTGAATGAGGCAAGAGCGGCTCTACCTTCACCTTTAGCATTTGGTTTGGGGCCGTAAATTCTAATTTGGGGAATTTGTTCTAATTGTTGGAACAAATAAGCTGTTAATTCTGCTTCGTAGGCGTGGATTTTATCCATGCCGATACTGTTAAGATAATCTATTGCAGCACCAAGTGCGATCGCTTCTCCAATTGCAGGTGTACCAGCTTCAAATTTATGCGGTAATTCTGCATAGGTGGAATGGTCTAAATACACCTCTGCAATCATCTCACCACCGCCAAAAAATGGTAGCATTGATTCTAACAATTCTAACTTGCCATACAGAAATCCTATCCCAGTTGGAGCGCACATTTTATGACCAGATGCTACCAACCAGTCACAATCTATCTTCTGTACATCGATAGGATAGTGGGGAACACTCTGGCAAGCGTCAACTAAAAATTTAGCACCATATTTGTGTGCGATCGCACCAATTTCTGCCACTGGGTTAATGCAACCCAAAGTATTAGAAATATGCACCACTGACACCAACTTAGTTTTTTCAGAAACCAGCTTTTGAAACTGTTCCAAATCAAAAGTTTCTTCTGGTGTTAATTCTACAAATTTCAGAACTGCACCTGTTTTTTGTGCCACCAATTGCCAAGGCACAATATTACTGTGGTGTTCCATTACCGAGAGAATAATTTCATCTCCCGGCTGCAAATTATTCATTCCCCAACTGTAGGCTACTAAGTTAATCGCCTCGGTTGCGTTGCGGGTGTAGACAATTTCCTGACGCGATGCAGCATTGATGAATTTGGCAATTTTATCTCTAGTACCTTCATAAGCATCGGTAGCTTTGGCACTCAGAGTATGGGCACCTCGATGCACATTAGCATTATATTGCTCGTAATAATCCCGTAGGGTATTTAATACGAACAAAGGCTTTTGCGATGTCGCAGCATTATCGAGATAAACCAGAGGTTTATCGTTGACTTCCTGATGCAATATCGGGAAGTCAGCGCGAACTTTATCAGCAAGGGTTTTGGTAGAGGTAAAAGTCATTGGTAGATTAGTTATTACTCATTAGTCAGGGACTTGAGATTATTCACTGTGTTTAAAAGGATTTCTCGCAGAGAGGGAATCGGTATTTTGTTGATAACTTCAGCAGCGAAGGCGTTAATTAATAACTTCCGAGCATCGTTTTCATCAATTCCCCGACTTTGCAGATAGAATATTTCATCATCTTCCAATTGGCTAACGGTAGCGCCGTGAGCGCATTTGACATTATCTGCTGTAATTTCTAATTGGGGTTTGGTATCAACTCTGGCTTTAGACGATAGCAGCAAATTGCGATTCAACTGAGATGCATTTGTTAATTGCGCTAGTTTGGGCACAAAAACTTTACCATTGAACACTGCATGAGCGCGATCGCCTACAATACATTTATGCAATTGGTCACTTGTACCATGAGGATAATTTAGTGCGATCGCACTGTGAGTATCAGACAATTGCTTACCAGAAATTATTGTCAACCCATTGAGAGTAGTTTCTGTCTGCTCACCAGTTTGCAGAATCTCTAAATTGTGCCGTGACAACTTTGCACCTAAAGTTATGGCATGACTTGTATATCGACTATTACGAGCTTGTGCGATCGCAGTTTTCCCAATATGAAAAGCCTCTACACCTTCTCGCTCAACCCTAGTGTGACTCACCTCAGCATTGTCACCAACCCAAACTTCCGTAACCGCATTAGTTAAATAAACTCCGTCCTCTGCGCCTCTGCGGTTCGTATACTCTTCAACCAAACTCACCTGCGAACCACTTTCCGCCACCACCAAGCAACGCGGCTGCGAAATCGTCGCAGTCTCCCCCGCAACCGAAATAAACACCAAATGAATTGGTGTCTCAACCACCACATTCTTCCTTGCCCACACCACAGCAGCATCAGTTATCCCAGCCGTATTGAGAGCAGTAAAAACCTCCTGCGCTCCCTCAGCTTGAGCTAAATACTGCCGTACACCCTCCTGTTCAACCGCAGATAAACCAGCCAAATTACTCACCACAATTCCAGATGGTAAATCTGTAACTGCGGATAACTCCGGCGCAAAAATGCCATTAACAAAAACCAAACGACTATTAGCCGCCTCTGGCAAAATCTCGAATTGCAAAGACGCAAAATTTCCCGTCTCTAGATTAAATTGCACCTTTCGTAGAGACGACAAATCAGTAAATCGCCATTCTTCCTCGCGGGTAGTCGGGATAATCGAGTGACGTACCCAATTAGCAGCACTTTGGCGTAATTCTTGCAACCAACCTTCTGTTTTCGTTGCGGTTACTTGATTTAACAACCCAGTCAGATAATCATCTCTATTTAACAGAGTCGATGTCAAGCTGACTACATTTGAATTAGGAATAGGGCTAGGAGATACTTGAATACTCATTACACACCCACCTCAGCAGCTGCAAATTCTGCCAGTACCCAATCATAACCGCGAGACTCTAATTCCAGCGCCAGTTCTTTACCACCACTAGTAATAATCTGCCCTTGTGCCATCACATGGACAAAATCAGGCACAATATAATCAAGTAACCGTTGATAGTGAGTAATCAAAATTGTCGAATTATCTGGACTTGCCAGTTGATTTACCCCATTCGCCACAATTCTAAGCGCGTCAATATCCAAACCCGAATCAGTCTCATCCAAAATTCCTAACTTTGGTTCCAGCAGCGCCATTTGCAGAATTTCATTCCGCTTCTTCTCACCACCAGAAAACCCTTCATTCAAACTTCGACTGAGAAAACTGGGATTCATCTTCACCACATCCAGCTTTTCTTCAATCAAATCGTCAAAATCAAAAGCGTCTATTTCCTCTAAACCTTGCGCCTTGCGACGAGAATTATACGCCACCCGCAAGAAATCCAAATTGCTCACACCCGGAATTTCTAACGGATACTGAAACGCCAAAAACACACCACTTCTGGCCCGTTCCTCCGGTTCCAACTCAAGTAAATTTTGCCCCTGGAAAATCACCTCACCGCCAGTCACCTCATACGCCGGATGCCCAGCCAAAACCTTAGAAAAGGTACTCTTACCAGAACCATTCGGCCCCATAATCGCATGAATTTCACCCGATCGCACCTCAAGATTCACACCCTTAAGAATCGGTGTTCCATCAACATTAGCCGTCAGATTCCGTACCGACAGCACAACTTCACTATTTTCAATAATCATCTTCTCTCTCTTCTCTTACTCTGCGCTCTCTGCGCCTCTGCGGTTCGTTATTCATCAAAAGATAAACACCAATATATCTGTCAGTGTTTATCTCTGATTCCATTTATCCAACACTGCCTTCCAACTTCAAACTCAACAACTTATCAGCTTCCACAGCAAACTCCATCGGTAGCTGATTAAAAACATCCTTACAGAAGCCGCTAATCATCATCGAAATAGCATCTTCAGAAGAAATACCCCGTTGAGCAAAGTAGAATAACTGATCTTCCCCAATCTTAGAAGTAGAAGCTTCATGCTCCACCTTCCCAGTATTATTTTGCACCTGAATATAAGGGAAAGTATTCGCATGGGCATTATCCCCAATCAGCATTGAGTCGCACTGAGAATAATTTCTCGCCCCTTTAGCTGTCGGATTGACTTTTACCAAACCCCGGTAACTATTACTAGAATTACCTGCGGAGATTCCCTTAGAAATAATTGTACTACGGGTATTTTTACCCACATGAATCATCTTACTGCCAGTATCGGCTTGCTGCATGTGATTTGTCAGTGCTACCGAGTAAAACTCACCCACAGAGTTATCACCCACCAACACACAGCTAGGATACTTCCAAGTAATTGCTGAACCTGTTTCTACTTGAGTCCAGGAAATCTTGGAATTTACACCCTGACACAAACCGCGCTTGGTGACAAAGTTGTAAATACCGCCTTTACCGTTAGCATCTCCAGCGTACCAGTTTTGCACGGTAGAATATTTAATTTCAGCATTATCAAGGGCGACGAGTTCCACAACGGCGGCGTGCAACTGGTTGCTGTCATACATCGGTGCGGTACAACCTTCAAGGTAAGAAACATAACTACCTTCTTCAGCGACAATCAAAGTCCGCTCAAATTGTCCCGTGTCACCAGAGTTGATGCGGAAGTAGGTAGACAATTCCATTGGACATTTTACGCCTTTAGGAATATAGACAAAAGAACCATCGCTAAATACGGCGGCGTTCAAAGCGGCAAAATAATTATCAGCGATGGGAACAACGCTACCCAGGTATTTTTTGATTAGTTCTGGGTGTTCTTGCAACGCTTCGGAAAACGAACAGAAAATAACGCCATCTTCCGCTAACTTTTCTTTAAATGTAGTAGCGACAGAAACGCTATCGAAAATCGCATCGACGGCGACATTTGCCAGTCGCTTCTGTTCAGATAGGGAAATGCCTAACTTCTCGAAGGTTTCTAACAGGGTTGGATCGACTTCATCCAAGCTGTTTAGTTTTTCTTTCTTGCGTTTTGGCGCTGAGTAATAAATGATATCCTGATAATTGATTGGCGGATACTTGACATTCGGCCAAGTTGGTTCCGTCATTTTTTGCCACTGGCGATAAGCCCGGAGGCGAAAGTCCAGCATAAACTGTGGCTCGTTCTTCTTAGAGGAGATCAAGCGAACAACGTCCTCGTCTAGTCCACGCGGAATAGTGTCGGCCTCAATATCAGTAATAAAGCCGTACTTGTAGGGTTGGTTGACTAAGGTTTTGACAGTGGCACTCATCAGTAATAATCTCTCGTGTTCTGAACTCTTTTAGGATGGAAGACGGACTTTATCTTTAGTCGATTCCCATATCAGGTTACGCAATGGTTACACGGCTGCTAGAATAGTGGTGGAGACTAAAACAACAGCTTTGTTGTTTAACCTATCTTCATTTTACGCTAGATTAACAACAACAATGTTGTCAAAGTCAAATTTTCAAAGAAATTTTTGGGACGTTCGCTGAACGCCTCGCACCAACCATAAGATGGCGACTACCCACCAGTCCTCAACCAAGCAAGATATCCTTGAGTATCTGCACAGACACGAAAAAGCAACGGCTTTGGAGCTAGCTGAAGTTTTAGACGTTACCCCCCAAGCGATTCGTCGCCACCTCAAGGACTTGGAGACGGAGGAGCTAGTTTTGTATTTGACATCAATGCAGGCGGCGGGTATGGGGCGGCCGCAGCACCTTTATCAACTGAGTCGTCAAGGACGCGATCGCTTGCATCGAACCATGAGCGATCGCTTTGGTGATGGCCACGGTCATTTTGCGGTTTCGCTGCTAGACACCTTAGCCGAAACGGTAGGACACGACCAATTTAAATCGATTTTACAGAAACAGTGGGAGCGCAAAGCACTTGAATACCGCGATCGCGTAGGTAGCGGTTCACTCCGGGAACGGGTAGCCAACTTAGTAGAGTTGAGAAAAGCGGAAGGCTTCATGGCAGAGTATCACCCTGTTGATGTGGGTGATTCCTTTGAGTGCGATCGCTTTATCTTAATGGAGCATAACTGCGCTATTTCCAACGTTGCCGAGTCTTTCCCCAGCATTTGTGGTCACGAATTAGAAATGTTTGCAGCCGTCTTACCTGATTGTACCGTAGAACGCACCCACTGGATTATTGATGGCGAACATCGTTGTGGTTATTTGGTACAAATTCGTCATTAGTCATTTGTAAAAACTACTCCCCACTACCTAATAATCAAGTAAGTTTGAGATAGCGTTTATGGACGTATTACCACAGCAACCATCAGCACAGTTTTTAACCCTGGAAGAGTCAGCAAAAGTAGACGCGGCTTTGTTGTCTTCCCCAGAAAAGTTTTTAACAAGATTGACAATTTCATCACTTAAGCTTTTAAAGCATATCGCTCAAGAGGACGATGTTGCTATTGAAGATTTGACAGCGCAGCAATTAATTTCCTGGTTTGAAAAAGATGCGAAAATTCGCCGTGAGCAGGGAATTGAGGCTTCATACCTGAAATGGTAATTTGTCTAAAAAATTTTACAGTTTTACCGTGATGATCCTGAGTTTAATACTAACAGTTTTAACAATATTGGGTACTTAATAAGGAGTAGAAAGCGAGTTTTTTTAGGTTACAGCATCGCTATATTTGGTTAGTAAATAAAATGCGTTTCTCCGAGCTTGGTGGTTGAGTTTACAAACCCTTTTTTTTATCTAACAAGGCAGTAGTTGTATTGACTACAATCTGTGCTGCTCCTGTAAAAAACGATCGCTCGATAGTCGCTGGAACATCGCTAGGTTGATGATAGTGCGGAGTCCGTAAATTTGCGGTATCTGTTACCAATACAGCACCCACACCCTGATACCAAAATGGTGCATGATCGCTGCGTAGAGTATCTGGTGTCAGTAAACCTTTAAAAGGAATTGGTAGTGTCAGAACTGCTGGCAGATTTGATTCCTGTTTATTCAGAGCGGTTGAGGGGAGCATCTGTGAGCTTTGAAAGGCATTCAGCAAAGACAAATGTTCTGTATCACCAACTACTGCCAAAAAATCGCCCTTGTCGCTAGGTGGTGTAACAGGCAATCCGGCAGGGTATTTCTGACACCCAACAGTGTAACAAGCATAACCAACCATATCCATCACGATCGCTCCGTCTAACTTTTGCAAGCGTGCTGTTTTGCTCACAAAAGCCTGACTACCTAAAAGTCCTGCTTCTTCTTTGTCAAAAAAAGCTAGTTGTAACGTCCGTGGTGTGGGACGAGAACCGAGCAACCGTGCAACTTCCAGTACCACGGCTACACCACTGGCGTTATCATCAGCACCGGGGGATAAGGCAACGGTATCGTAATGCGCTGCTACCAGAATTGCTTTAGCGGCTTTGTCAGTTCCTGGGCGTTCAGCAAAAATATTCACACCCTCAGAGAACTTTTCTAATTTAGGTTTCCAGCCGAATTTTCTGAGTTCAGTTGTGATATAAGTGCGAGTAAGCGATCGCTCTTTTGTTGTATAGCGTTGAAAATTCAACTTTTGGATATGGGTTAACAGCTTGTCAGTAGACACTTGTGGCGCACTGTCAACTTCCTTTAACTCTGGCTGTGGTTGGGGTGTTTCCACTGGAATGCGCTCAACAATTGCCGGTGACGGACGCTGTTCAAAAAATGTGCTACTTTTGCTACCCACCACAGCAAGCGCCACTAGCAGTAATAGCATCAGCCAAATCCATTTTTTCATGTGATTTATCCTTGGCTTCCTGAATTAAGGTAGCGCGAATCCCAATCAGTCCACTTTTATTAAAAGAGAAAATTTTTAGTTAGCAAAGAGACTATATGATGCTCATGTTGAGTCTTTTTGCAAAGAGCATTGCAAAATATCGCAAAAGTACTCAGAGGCTACTTATTGAGACAAAAATTTCTTCACATTCTGTTGGCTTGCAAAGAAAGCCATTCCCATTCCCAAGGATTGCAGAAAAAGAGCGTATTCATCATCAACGTATAGACATGGATTCTTAATACTGAAGTAAACATCAAGTTTGACAGTTTGTCTTTTGACAGAGAACACAACTTCATTTAAATTGCCCCACTAGAGGAGTGCTAGGTACTGAGTACTGAGCAAAGAAGAAGAGAAAACAATTTCTTCTTAATTCTTCAAAATCTTTATTCTGACACTCAGAACTCATGACTCAGAACTCAGGACTTTTTTTATGGTAGATTTGTTGCTGATCGCAATTGTGGGGTTACTGGGGAGTTTTGGGCATTGCTTTGGGATGTGTGGCCCTCTGACAGTGGCGTTTTCCCTATCTCATCAACCAAAAGGGACATCAACCTTAGAAAAGTCCGACACTTGGCAACAGCAATTAAAATTTCATATCCTGCTAAACTTGGGGCGGATGTTGAGCTATGGTCTAGTCGGTGCTGGCATTGGGGCGCTGGGTTCGGTATTGCTGCAAGGTGGACAGCTAGCAGGTATTGGTAGCGATTTCCGGCGCTGGATGGCAATTATAACTGGTGTAATGCTGATTTGGTTTGGCTTAGGACAAGTAAAACCCGATTTGCTGCCGCGCATTCCCGTGTTACACCCCCTCTTGCAGGGTAGTTTACACGATCGCCTCAGCGCAGGAATGGTTAAGCTTTCCTTTAAAACCAAATGGTGGACACCAATGCTTTTGGGGATGACTTGGGGTTTAATGCCCTGTGGTTTCCTATATGCTGCCCAAATAAAAGCTGCTGAAACTGGCAATTTATGGATGGGTGGGGCAACAATGCTGGCTTTTGGTTTGGGAACTCTACCCACGATGCTAGGTGTAGGTGTTTCCACATCGTTGGTAAGTAAAGACAGGCGCAGTCAGTTGTTTCGATTAGGCGGTTGGGTAACGCTCATCATTGGCATCATTACCTTGTTGCGGACTGGTGACACAATGGTAGATTACACCGGACACGCGGCGTTAATCTGCTTAATTTTGGCGCTTATTGCCCGCCCCATTAGTGGCTTTTGGGCTTCACCACTGCGCTACCGTCGGGGTTTGGGAGTGGGTTCTTTTGTCCTTTCTGTGGTTCACACCTTCCACATGATAGAACATTCATTGCAGTGGAAGTTTGCCGCCTTTTTTTTCCTGCCGCCAGAATTTCAGTGGGGTATGGCTGCGGGTGCTGTAGCATTGATATTAATGTCCCCCGCCGCTTTTACGAGTTGGGAATCGTTGCAGAAATCTTTGGGCAAGCGTTGGCGACAGATTCATCTATTGGGTGTGCCAGCCTTGCTCTTGAGCGTCATTCATGCTGTGTTGATTGGTTCCCATTATCTGGGTTCCTCCCAATCAACTTGGGGAAATAAGTTAGCGGTAATACTGATGGGAATTCTTACTCTCGGTGTATTGCTAGTACGTTCGCGCTTTTTTTGGTCAAAGTTAGCCGTAGAAAAGTTTTATGTTCCCCCAACCAAATCGCGGTAAATCATCCTTATTTTCTGGCTCAATCCCAACGAGTCAAAAACAGAGGCATTACCCATTCAAAGGTAAATCCTTGCATCAAGGAAAAATAAAGTATTTATTATTCCTGAGTTGCTTAGTGATATCGATAGCTAATCTCTCCCCGGCATCTGCTCATAAGGTGGAAGTCACTGGAGATGTTGGTGGCACTCTCCACGTTGAACCAAATGATAATCCCCAGGCTGGAGAACCCTCCCAAACCTGGTTTGCACTTAGCCGCAAAGGTGGAAAGGTGATTCCTCTGTCACAGTGTAATTGTCGGTTAGCTGTTTATGCCAAACCTTATGCAGCCGGAGAACCACCACTTTTAGAACCACAGTTAGAACCTGTGGCAGCTGAACGCTATCAAGGTATTCCAGGTGCAGAAATTACCTTTCCCAAGCCAGGGATTTATGAGTTGGAGCTAAATGGTAAACCAGTCTCTGGGGCGAGATTTAAACCCTTTGAGTTCAAATTTGAAGTTACTGTGGCAGGTGGGTCTACACAGAACTCACAAAACCAGCAAGATGTCAATGGTAATTTAGTAGAGGGTGAATCTCAGAAATTACCAATTTGGGCGATCGCACTTCCAATCTTCGGATTTATCGGCATCTTAGTCTTCGTACTGCGAAGCATGAGAGAGGGTGGGGAGTAGGGAAGAAGCAGAGGGTGAGGGGAGCGGAGGGGCAGAGGGGCAGAGGGGCAGAGGGGCAGGGGGGCAGGGGAGCAGGGGGGACAAGGGGGAATTATTGAAGAAGTCTCTCTCTTGTCTCCCGTCCTCCTTGTCTACCTTGTCTCTTTTCCATGCCCCATGCCCTTACTTGTGTCGCTTTTGATGCCACTGCCACGCGTGAGCCACAATATCTTGGATGGATGGATACTCAGGTTTCCAGCCTAAGATTGTTCTGGCTTTCTCGCCGCTGCCAATGAGAATTGGGGGATCTCCAGGACGGCGATCGCGTTCTTCTACTGGTATCGAAATTCCTGTCACCTGTTCGACTGCTGCAATCACTTCTCTGACGGAGAAGCCGCTACCATTACCTAAATTAAAAACTTCGCTATCGCCACCTTTTAATAAATATTCCAATCCCAAAATATGGGCATCTGCTAAGTCATTAACATGAATATAATCGCGAATACAAGTACCATCGGGCGTGGGGTAATCGGTGCCGAAGATTGATATAGATTCTTGTTTGCCTAAAGCTGTCATCAACACCAAGGGAATCAAATGAGTTTCTGGGTTGTGATCTTCGCCCAGTAAGCCATTGGGATTAGCACCAGCAGCATTAAAATAGCGGAAACGCACCGATTGGAAACCATAAGCAACATCAAAATCAGCAAGAATCCGCTCTACCATCAACTTTGTAGCGCCATAAGGATTAATTGGATTTTGAGGATGGTTTTCTGGAATGGGCACAAATTCCGGTATACCGTAAGTGGCACAGGTAGAAGAAAAGACAAATTTCTTTACAGATGCCGTCAGCATCGCTTCTAACAGGGTGAAAGTACCAAGGACGTTATTGCGGTAATATTTAGCAGGGTCAGTCACCGATTCTCCTACGTAGGCGTAGGCAGAAAAGTGCATTACAGCAGTAATATCACGGGTTTTAAATAAACGATCTAGCAAAGCGCGATCGCTTGTATCCCCTACAATCAGTTCTACCTGTAAAACCCTTTCTACTAGGTCACGATGCCCATAGACCAGATTATCAAGTATGACAACGTTATAACCCGCTTCCTTCAAAGCAAGCACCGTATGAGAACCAATATATCCAGCTCCCCCCGTTACCAAAATAGTAGGCTTTCCAGGCGACATAGTTTTCCTTTTAAGTGGATTACTCAATTAATTTAGTTTATCGGTGCCACATTACTCTTCTGGAAAATTATAAATAATAGACGCAGTGTTAAAAATTTGAACTAAAATCACTACGACGGTAGTCTTTGGGTGTGAGGTTTGAGGTATTTTAAGTCAAATAGTACGATTACAATTTGACAATAAAATAAATCCATTTCCCGAAACCTCTAGGTTGACCCTTACGCAGGACGCTTCTAGCGTCGCGGCTAAGAAGTCACTAGTTGTTTTATACAGGGAAACCATGCAGGACAGTTCATCCTGGGGCATGAAAACCCCTAGTAAAGCTGACTGTCTGACCACCACACTGGCTCACCGCACCAGAAAATTTGAGAGTTAATCTATGTTTCTATTGCTAAGCCGGGTACTGTTGTGGCTGCTGATTGGCACTATCGTATATTCTCTGTTCCAGCGATTTTATCCCTCTGGAACTTTTGTAGGGCGATTGATCTTAGTCGTTATCTTGGTAATCATTGCCCTATCATTTGTTAACCCTAATGAACCAGCTGTAGCGTCGTTGTCGAGGTTGCTGTCTTTTCCACTTAAGCCTCTAGGAGCCTCTGTTTTACTGATGATTTTTGCATCTCAGAGAATCAAAGGAGGTGGGATAGAGAAACCAGGAGGATACTTGGTAGGTTGGGCGCTGACGATTTTGCTGTTGGCAAGTACACCAGCAGTTGCTTATTTCCTTTATAGGGCACCTCTAGCAATGACAGGTAAAACCTATGTAGCAACTGCTACACCACCATCGGGGACACTGGTGGCATTAGGGCAACTAACCACCGCACCCAACATCTCAGATGTAACAGGGGATAGCATTCTTTCTTATAATTTGAGAGTGCCTCCCTACCTATTACAAGGAAGTCCTCAAGATATTCGCACACGCGGTTTACGACTTGAAGACTTTGTACCGAATGCGGAAACGTTGCAATTGACAACAAGAACTTGGGAAAGTTATCTCTTTGAAATTTACAGGTTCTTGCGTGTTCAACGGTAATAAAGTAAGAGAGAAGTCAGAAGTCAGAATACAGAATTCAGAATGTGAGTCCGCAAGCGTCTTGCATTCCACCAAATTTTGAATTTGGTGGGGGACTTAAACCCGTTTTTTCATTCACCCTACCCTGTAGGAAAGCTAAGAGCGAACGGGTGACACTCGTCCTAGCTGTTGTACAGAGTTGAATTCTGTAGCTTGCTTCCCTGAAAGGGTATTCTGGCTTCTGACTCCTGAATTCTTTCTTGTTAATTGTAGAAGCCATATTCTCTCTACATAGCTGCCTTCTTGGAGTAGCAGTTAATCTAGGATGATAAAGTTGCAAAATTGCTTTAATGGCAAAATCTCGACGAATTGCTAAACTCGGTGCTTACCTACGACCCTATTGGCGGGATGTGTCTTTAGGCATTCTTGCTTTATTGTCTGTCAATGCTCTGGGCGTTTATATCCCCTTGTGGATTCGTGCTGGTATTGATAAACTCTCGACAACCTTCAACTACCAAATACTACATTACGTAGTAATTATTGTCCTACTCAGTTCGGCAATGTGGCTCATGCGGATGGCATCACGCATTTGGCTATTTGGGGTGGGTCGTCAGGTGGAATTTGACCTGAAACAACGGATTTTTGAACACTTACTCAAGCTGGAGCCGGCTTATTTTGCCAGTAATACTGCTGGTGATTTAATTAGTCGCGCTACCAGTGATGTGGACAATATCAAACGGTTATTGGGTTTTGCAGTTTTGAGTTTGGCAAATACGGTGTTTGCCTACGCCCTGACACTGCCAGTAATGCTGGCGATTAGTGTGGATCTCACACTAGCGTCTCTGGCAGTTTACCCTTTTATGCTCTTGTTGGTGAGTCTGTTTAGCAATCGCTTACGCAAACAACAAGCAGCAGTTCAAGAGCAACTCTCTGAGATCAGCGAACTTATCCAGGAGGATATTAGTGGCATTGCCTTAATTAAAATCTATGCCCAAGAAGCAAATGAGCGTCGAGCCTTCGCTAATAAAAATCAGCAGCTATTGACTGCTAACCTAGAACTGGCAAAACTCCGAAATACACTGTTTGGGTTAATTGGCGGGCTAGCTAATATCAGTTTACTAGTAATCATCTGGCTAGGGGCGGCGCGAATGTCTTCTGGGGCCCTTACGATTGGCGATTTTTTAGCACTGTTAATCTTTGTAGAGCGTCTAGTTTTCCCCACAGCCATTTTAGGATTCACAATTACTACCTACCAACGGGGTGAAGTTAGTATCGACCGCCTGGAATCTATTCTCTCTGTCACACCGAAAATTCAAGATGCAGATGATGCCATACGCCTTCCAGTGGCTGAACTTAAAGGGGAAGTGACAGCTAAAAATCTCACCTACATTTATCCTGGTTCCAATACGCCAGCTTTAGAAAATGTTAACTTTACCATTGCTCCGGGAGAAACCGTGGCCATTGTTGGGGCAATTGGTTCGGGGAAATCCACTTTAGCCAATACTTTACCGCGCTTGTTGGATATTGGATCAGAACAATTGTTTTTAGATGGGCTGGATATTACTAAAATAGCTTTGGCAGATTTACGAGGTGCGATCGCCTACGTTCCTCAAGATAGTTTTCTCTTTAGCACTACAGTCAAGAATAATATCCGCTATGGCGATCCAATTAGCGAACAAGAGCAGATAGAATCTGTTGCTAAACTTGCCCAAATTGAATCCGAAATTCATAATTTTCCCCAGCAATATGAAACTCTTGTTGGAGAACGCGGCATTACTCTTTCTGGCGGTCAACGACAACGTACTGCTTTGGCTAGGGCGATGCTGGTTAATGCTCCAGTGTTAATTTTGGATGATGCTCTCTCTAGTGTGGATAATCAAACAGCCACACAAATTCTCAAAAATCTTTCCGGTGGTACTGAGCGTAAAACAGTAATTTTCATTACCCATCAGTTATCGGCGGCGGCGGCGGCTGACAGAATTTTTGTCATGGAAAAGGGAAAAATTGTTCAGGTTGGAAATCACTTAGAACTTTTACAACAACAAGGTTTATACAGAACTTTGTGGAGTCAGCATCAAGTGGAAGAATTACTACATTAGTAAGTAAGCTAATCGGCATTTAAGTTGCATAATCAGGGCGCTCATTTTGCCCACCCCCACAAGATACTGAGCAAATTTGAATATGCAAATTAGATGTGTTTTAGCTTACAACATTTAACCTTAAGGACAATTTATTATACAGCGTGTATAATTTGTTGTTTATTCGTTGACAATTGCATAGTTATATGCTTAACGTGGGACAAGATTTTTTGACTGACAGCTCATTTATTCCACATGGACATTGTTACCTCTGGAAACCGAGCTTAGTGTGGCTAAACATCATCTCAGATTCTTTGATTACTTTGGTGTATTATTCTATTCCCATTGCCCTTGTTTACTTTGTCCACAAACGAAAGGATTTCCCCTTTAAATGGATACTTTTATTATTTGGAGCTTTTATCGTCTCTTGTGGTACAACCCATCTGATGGATGTATGGACGCTTTGGCATCCAACTTACTGGCTGTCCACTTTCATTAAATTTATTACGGCGATTATTTCACTATATACAGCGATCGCACTTTTACCGATCATTCCCCAGGCTTTAGCTTTGCCAATAGGGATGTCGATTAGCTACCAAATTATCAACAAACATGGTGGCATACTCAAGTGTATTTCTACACCGCTTCAAGGCACAGAGTTTACCATCCAGATTCCGATTCAGATAAAGTCTGTTTGATGCTAAATTTGGTCTGTAGCAATCTTGAATCAAAGGCGTAGAAACAAAATCCCCGACTTCTCAAATAAATCGGGAATCTGGGGAGTTCAACACTCACAAATCAAATAAATAGAATTGCTATACGTATTAAGAATCACAGTATGCCCGTTCTGCTAATGTGACATCTAGCACGAATGGATTGTCATTACCTTGAAATTTAGCGATCGCCCGACTGCGTTCTATTTCAGTAATATCAGGTAAGTCTTGCTGATTCCATTTACACAAAGTCTGACGCTGATTCTGAAAGTAATTTCGGTCAACTTTCTCAGCTTGATTCCGATAAATAGTGTAAAAGTAGAAAATTACTCTAGCTATATCCCCTTTTACTTTCTCTCTAGGTTCAAATTTAGCAGATGCCGATTCGCTAAACTCGTCAATCGCACTTGTAGGAATTGTAGATTGAACAGTATCATTTCGATACCATTTTTTAGTCTTGGTGTCGGCTATATCGTCGAAGGGTTTATTTCCTCGCTCGCTATTAATATCTTCTCGTGCGGGAAATAGATGGTGCAGGTCACTTTTGGCATTACCGTTGTCAGCCCCTTTACTTTGTGGCCAAACGTGTTCGGTATTCAGCCCTAACTTGTCAGCTTCCTGACTAGGATCGCCATTACCATTTAGACGAATTTGGTAACTAGCATAGATATCTGTCACAATACCTGCTTGGTTGTCGATAACACCAAACATTTCGTCTCTGGCGCGATCGTAGTTCAAAGTTTTGCTAGGCGTATACTCCTTAGCAAGTTCTTCAACTAGAGCAATTTTGGATAATTGAGGCAATATAATTGCCGAATCACTTACGGGAGTGGGAGTGGGTTCAACAACGGGAGGGATTGTGTCAGTGTTGGATTGGGTAGCAGGTAGTGTAAACGCTGTAATCACAGGATCGTGGTCGCTGACAGGTCTACTAAAGCCAACATTGACATGCACAATGTCAATTTTCGGTTGAGCAAAACGAGAAAGATTTTCACTGACCAACAAATGGTCGATGAGTTGAGGATTTCCCTTGAATTTGAAAGTAAAGCGATCGCTAGCAGGTAAACTATCCGTCAGATTTTCCAGAATGTTACCCTTCAAAGTTTTCAGAGGTAGAGAATCTGGTAAATCGTTTAAGTCACCGAGTACAATTACTTTGGCTTGCGGGTCAACTTCTAGTATTTGTCCTACGAATTCATTAACAATTTCGGCTTGCTTGACTCGTTGAACATCGCTAGGCGAACCTCCAAGCTTAGAAACAAAGTGATTAGCAATGATAAACACTTTTTGACCGTTAAATATAAATTCTGTCGCCAGTGGCTTACGGCTTGACTCAAAAGCACTATTGGTAGGATCGATCCGACCTGGATTGAGTGAAAAGTCAAGACCATTTGAACTTTGAGTAATAGCTACAGTATCTAATGAACCGCCTCTTCTAGGCAGTTTTGCTAGAGTTACCCGGCTGGGTCGAAATAATAAACCAACACGAATATTACCTCCAGGTTCTCCACCATCTTGGTCATCGCTGGGCGCAATCTCCACAAAGTCGTATGCTGGACTACCGATATTTTCGAGCGCAGCAATCAGTTTTTGGTAAGTTTCGTTTGCATTTACAACGTCGTCATTGGTTGGTCCGTTGTTATCTTGAACTTCAACCAAACTGATGATATCTGGTGCGTTCAAATTATTGCCAATAATTTTGGCAATATTATCAAAGCGTCGATCTTTTGGGTCTAAATTCTCGACATTAAAAGTTGCAACAGTCAATACATCCTGGGAACTTTTTAGAAATGTTGTTTCCTGTTGTGAAACTGGAAGTAAAGGAGTTGGCAATTGAGCTATTGGACTAGCGTGTAGGGGACTAATCCATACAAAGAAGATGAGAGCAACACTAAGTAGTTGAAATTTGATGAATTTCATTCTCTCTTCCAATGAAGGTACTTTCTAGATTAATCTTCTTTATTAATAGAGTTCAGTTAAGAAAAGTTTTAGGTTGGGTAAAGCTTTTAATCTATTGAAAAAATCTTCATCTAGGAGTGGTAGCAACAATGATGCTAGCTCATAAATAGTTTTAAGGAAATTTTTAAAACTGGAATTTTATTGTTTTGTCAACTTAAATCTAGTAGACTTTTACCACCATTTTCAGAAAAAGTACGCAGCCACTGCAACAACTCGGTGATGAAGTCGGAAATAAAGTAAATGTTAATTATTAAAATTATGGAAGCGATTTCCTTAAAATATCTGTTTATCTGAGTTACGTTGCGTTTGGACGTAATTGCACTTTGCTGAGAGAGGGCAATCATTACAAAGAGGATTTTTTGCCCTGCAAACCATCGCTCCAAAGTCTAGCAAGGTTAGATTCCACTTGCCAACTTCCTTATTGGGAGCAATTATCTCTGCTGCACCCCAAAGAATTTTACAGCGCGATTTAACTCTTTCTCCTTGCAAACCAAAAAAGCGTTCGAGGATGCGAGCTACGTTAGTATCGAGTACAGCTAGCGGTTGACTGAAGGCTTGAGAACAGATAGCACGAGCCGTATATTTACCAATTCCAGGTAATTCAAGTAACTGCTTTTCTGAATCGGGGATTTTTCCTCCATACTGCTCTATTATGATACGAGCGCATTGGTACAGTCTTTCTGCTCGGAAGTAAAGACCTAAAGGCTTGAGCAGTTCGCTCAATTCATTAATGCTTGCTTTGGCTAAGTTTTCGATGGTAGGATACTTCAAGAGAAATGCTTTGTAAATAGAAACAACCGTAGCTGCGTCTGTTTTTTGTAGCAGAAACTCCGCGACTAAAATTGCGTAAGAATTGCAAGTCTGCCGCCAAGGAAAATCGCGTAAATTTTGTGTTCCCCATGTAGACAGATGGTGGCGAAACCATTTAATTTTTACAGCATCCAAATTTGAGGCTGCGTTTTCTTGAGGTTCTTTAGTCGCACCTTTCACGATTGTTTTCTCAACTTAAATCTAGCAGACTTTTACCACCATTTTCAGAAGAAGTACGCAGCCACTGTAAAAACTCACCAGTTAAGGTGGGAGTTTCTCGCAAGCGCTGCAAATCTTCGCTTTGTTTTGCCATTTCTCGTACTGTAAACGGATGGTTGAAAATTATTTCTACTAGTTCTTCGTGGGAAATGTCTTCCGAGTATTCGTCTTCACACTGGCATAAATAATCTATATACTCAAAAAGAGTTTCATGTATTTGTTTTACTACTGAAATAGTCTGTCGTACGCTTGGATCTAAACAAAGTTCTAAAGTATTAAGAATTGCACTTGCGGCTCTCTGCGCTTCTGGAGTTTCTACGTTTTCATAGTCGGGGTAGCTTTGGTCGGAATCAGAATAAAGTTGACGAAATCTTGACACATCAACCTTTTTTCCTGCCAAAAATTGCCAGATTTCATCGAGTGCTACTCTAAATAAATCTTCTCCATCCCAATCATCTTCTCTAGCTGCTCGCAAGTAAATATCATAGTGTGGATACAATCTCTCGCAACAAGCTGCCGCAAACGCCACTCAATGCATAGGCACAAGAGCTTCTAGTTCTCGCTCCAATATATGGAATTCACCGTACTTTAAATTCATTTTTATAATTTAGTTGTATTGTCAGCAGTCGTCGGAACGATTATTGATGTGATAATTTTCTGCTACGTTTTTTTGAATTCTATACTCGCACCCTTCACGATTGTTTTCTCAACTTAAATCTAGCAGACTTTTACCACCATTCTGAGAAGAAGTACGCAGCCATTGTAAAAACTCAGGGGTTAAGGTGCAAGTTTCTCGCAAGCGCTGCAAATCTTCGCTTTGTTTTGCCATTTCCCGTACTGTAAACGAATGGTTGGAAACTATTTCTACTAGTTCTTCGTGGGAAATGTCCGCCGAGTATTCGTCTTCACACTGGCATAAATAATCTATATACTCAAAAAGAGTTTCATGTATTTGTTTTACTACTGAAATAGTCTGTTTTCTAGTTCGATTTAAACGAATTTGTAATTGTAATAGTTGTTCGTGTGAAATGTCTTGCGAGTTTTCGTCTTCAGACTCGCATCTTAAATAATCTATATATATATAAAGAGTTCCGTCTATTTCTTTTGCTACTAAAATAATTTTTTGCGGAGTTTGTTCGAGACAAAGTTTTATAGTCTCAGAGACAATCCACGCGCCTCTCTGCCCTTCTGGAGTTTCTTCATTTTCATATTCGTAGGGATATTCTTCACAATTAGACAATAACTCACGAAATCTGGCCGCATCGATTTTTTTACCTGCCAAAAATTCCCAGATTTCATCAAGTGCTTCTCTTATAGGATCGTTTCCATTCCAGCCTTGTGCTTTTATTTCTCGCAAGAAAATGCCATAGTTCGGAAACAATCTCTCACAACAAGCTGCTGCAAACGCCACTTGATGCATCGGTGGAAGAGCTTCTAATCCTTGCTCCAAGATATCAAATTCACCGTACTTTAAATTCATTTTTATAGTTGAGTTGTATTGTCATTTGAAACGATCGCTAATTAACGATCGCATCTTAAATTTCAAGTGCTGGTGATTATTAATACAGTTTATTCTCAGGGGCTGTTCCTGCAACTGCGGCTTTACATAACTGTTAGTTTTTTAGGAAAGTGGGTAGTATAAATTACCGAAAAAACTAATTTGGCATATAGTGATGTTCAAAACTAAATTCTCACAATTCCGTGCTTCACCAGAATTTTATACCTCAAAGTTAGCCGATCGCCATATTGGAGCGATCGCAGCTTTAATTTTAATTAGCTTACTGAGTTCATTGAGTGGAACACCACTTAACCATACGATCGCTAACTGCTGGGAAGGCTTTGTCTGGGGATTGGCAGATCCAGTAATTGGTTTGGATTGTTTAGTGGGTATTATTGCTATTGGCTTACTGTCATCTATGTTTGTTCGTGGCGCTGCGATCGCTGGATGTTTTGTTTTAGCAGCAATTTTGGGCATTGTAATTCATCTATTCCAGCTAAATTTACCATCCATAGAAATAGCGTTCGCCATTTCTACCATCGTTTTTGGTACTATGCTGATAATTCCAAATCAACCAAGCTTTGTGGTACTTGCTCTGATGGGCATCAGTGCTGGTTCATTTCAGGGTTACACTGTAGCTGAATCTATTATTGGGGCAGGAATCATTCCATTAGTTGCCTATATACTAGGTATGACATTGACTCTGTTTGTGGTTGCCATGAGTGCCAGAGAAATTGGTGTTGGAATGGGTCTGGGAGAAAGAAACCGAACTTTACCCTGGAAAATTAGCATTGCTGGCTTCGCTTTGTGTGCGATCGGTATCGTGTTTTTGAGCAATTCAACGATCTAAATAAAATATTTCAATTTAGTGAAATACATTATTTGGGGGGCGTACACTTAGCTGTATGCCCCCACTGCGCGTTCAAGGGAACTGAAACTTTTTTACAACAAGAATTTTTGCAGCAGCACCACAAAGTTTTAGTGAATAAGCTGATACATCTCTGCGCTAATCTAGAAGCTATATGTTGTAAACAAAGGCTTATGACAGTTGAAGAAATTGCGGATACGTTAACAGAATTATTTGGCACATCGGCTATTAGTGCGATCGAGCCAGGATCGTGGCAAGTAGACACTTCTACTTTTCGGCTGTTGGTGCTACTTTCCGAAGATAATACTTGGCTACGAGTTTTACTACCTATTGTGTCCGTAGAAGAAGGGCAACCATTTTTAGGACAGTTCCTAGAAGCCAACTTTGATGACACTCAAGAAGTACGTTACGCTTTGTATGAAGGAGTAATTTGGGGAGTATTTCAACATAATAGTGGCACTTTAGTGAGTACAGATTTGTCCAATGCAATCAACCGACTTGTATCTCTCTATCAGGCTAGATTAAATAATGTTTTTAATCGACTAATTGAAAGCCGCATCCGGCAAATTATTCAGGCAGCAAAACAACAAGGACAATCTCTCCAAGCTACTATGCAAAGCTTAGAACGCTTTTATGCAGAAGGATTTATGGGTGAAATCAATCAAAGTTCGGAGGCGCGAGAAGAAGTTTTAGCTACTTGGCGGTATCAGCTAGAACGTTTATGGAACGAAGGTTAATTTTGACCTTTAATCGGGATTTATATCCGTCCCAAGTTGACATATTAAAGTAATTTACAAATATCTCTATTTATTATGGATATCATTGAAATCCTCAAAAAAGACTATCAAAGATTCCCAGTAAATCAAACTTACACTATTTACGCTCCAGACGTTTATTTTAAAGATCCACTGAATAAATTTAGTGGTGTTAAACGTTATAAAGAAATGATTAATTTTATCCAAACTTGGTTTTTAGATCCCAAGATAGACTTACATAATATTCAACGTTTAGGAGACACAATAAAAACTGAGTGGACACTCAGTTGGAATACTCCTCTTCCCTGGAAGCCAAGAATTTCTATTCCTGGTTGGAGTGAATTAGGTCTTAACTCTGATAATTTGATTGTCTCCCATATCGATTATTGGAATTGTTCGCGTTTAGATGTATTAAAGCAGCATTTATTTGCTAAAAAAATTTAATCAATATATAGGACTTACGCAAAATATTTCTCAAACTCTCATTCCTTTGTGTCCTCTGCGTCTCTGTGGTTCGTTCTTCCATATAAATACTTACTTCAAATCTAGTTTTTTTCCATCTTGAAGTTACACCTTGTAGATGAGGATGACAAACCGCTATGCGTCTATACGCCGACATTAGAACCCATTATGATGAATCACTAACGTTAAAGTAATCGTCCAAAAAACCAGATGCAGTCTCTGAATTAAGAGAAATTACTCAGATGTATGTATTGGTTTTATAAAAATAAAATTATTCACGAATATTACTGAACCAGAAAACAGCTTTACTAAGCCAAACTAACTCTAGAACCCTCTCTAATAAATATATCTATGTTCTAGAAAAAGCTGAATTTAGATCCGATGGACAGAAAAAAACTGATTCAAATATGGATTAAAGCTTCTAACAATAGATATAGAGAATGAGCAAATGCTAATTGTTCATTAAAACTATTTGTTGCTGACTAGTGCGTAGGTGTAGCCCGTCGTAGACATCGCAATTTATCAAACAGCAATATTGGTGCTATTCGTCAGAATTGAAAATTAATTCTGATCAAAAAATCGCCTGAATAAACTAAGTTTTTGTATCTCCACCAAATCTATGATTTAGTAATTTTCAAGACACTCGCCCAGCTTCTCTTAGAGGTTGAATGAACAAGTGTTTCGCTGTGATTTTAGGCACTTTTAGATCCCCCCTAACCCCCCTTAAAAGGGGGGGAACCAGAATCAAAGTCCCCCAATTGATCGGGGGATTTAGGGGGATCTAAAATTTTTGATACCGACAAGAGGATTTTTCAAACATCCTCTAAGAGAGCATCTTGACTGTGATTCCTGAGATGCCATTTCTTGAAGAATAATTCAGATAATATCATGCATCTTAGCTTATACATTTTGTAGTGTAATATCATTTTTACTGATATTGACAATGCTGCAATCTGAGACTTTCAAAACAATTACTTGTTTAAACTGTCATTAGAGTTTATAGTAATACGGTGTTTTTCCTTACAATTTCTCGGCAAGTTTATACCATGATTTATTCTCCCAAACTACAGAAGTATTTGGCAGGTTTCTCTTTGTCTGTATTACTAGTAGCTGATTTAGTAATCACACAAAAAGTTCGTCCGGCTTTTGCTGAAACTATCAATTCATCTATTGGTAGTGCTGTAACATTCAGTTGTAATGATAGTGAAGCGACAATCAAAGCTAAAAATGGCCCCAGAGTAGTTAATGGAAGTTCAGCCTTTTACATTGGTTATCAGCAAGTCTCATCTAATAACAAAAACCCTGTAACTATCCGTTTTAACAATAGTATTAAATCATGGTGTCGGACTGATTACGAAACAACGAATGACGACGGTACAGGTTACGGATTGTATTGGAATGGTGGAGATGTTTTATATGGCGTTTACTCTTCCACCGGCAGTCAAACTGGTAGTGATTTTCGCCGCTTTGCAACTGGGCGTTGGTTGTCTAGCTATGGTAGCGGAGGCGGCCCAAAAGTTGCAGTTATAGCCCGGATTAATCCAGCTAATGGTGAGGTTAACTATGCCACATTTTTATCTGCTAAAAAGGCAGATAATGGAAATACAAACTCTTTAGTTGTCCAAACCTTATCATGGAATGGCACAAATTTGACTGTGCAAGCAAAGTCATGGTGGACTCCTCGACGCGCTAATACAAATTCCATGACTTGCACTGGTTCATCACCTTATATATACACAGCAGTATTCACTGGCGATTTAACAAAGGTTAACTCAGCTTCAGCTGCTACTTGTAGTTAAAGGGTAAGGATTCAGCTATCAAATTGAGGACTTAGCAAAACTAAACCCAGTAGGGGCAATTCATTAATTGCCCCTACCAAAAAATTAAGGTTTGGGCTATTTTTTGCGTAAGTCTTGGAATTGAGGAAGCATATTTTTCCAGTTATTTGAGAATTGACAAAAGCGATCGCTCTTTCTCAATTATCTATCCCTAATTTTTCCCATCTGGACGCTGAATAATCGTCTCCACCACCCGCCGCTTGGCTTTCGGATCGATACCTACCAAGCGCACATACTCACCGCTATATTCTGCCAGAGTTGCTTCCAAATTTGATATTGCATCAGACTCTGCATCAATGTGGCTATGAACACAAGTTTGCCAAGAACCCATGCGGAAGCGGCGCTCATCCACGTGTTCAATGCTAATTTTGTAACCTTGAGACAATAATTGCCTAATTTGAGCTTGTGTATCCAGGGTTAAATGGCTACTCAATGCTTCCTGTTTCTGGAATCCATTAGTTTTTGCTTCTTGAGTTGCACCATTGCTTGAAGGCTGATTAATTGGTTTTACAGCAACAGGTGGTGCAGATTGAGAATTTCTACCTCGATTGAGTCGATTGTAATCATCAACTAAATGGGAATTTTCTACCCGTTTTTGTTCGCCAACGAGAAAGTTACCAGACTCAATTAAGTGAGACAGTCTGAAATCTGGCTTTTTAAATTCTGGTGGCCCTTCAGTACTGTTAACTACACTCAAAGATACTCGCTCAAAACCGACTTTATGGATGTAGTTGCGGATTTGTTCGTCATAAATGCGCGATCGCAAAGCGCTAAAAAAGTCAATTGACTGATTGACAAAAGTATCAACTAGCTGTTCAACTTCCTTCTGCGACAGTCCATCCTGTTCAAAAATCCCTTTGACAATTCCCACTTTGTCGTCTCTGTCTGGCTCCCAGTAAAATTTCTCCATCCGTCCATCCCGAATTAACGGTGCATAGAGAGTAGAAAAATCATTACCTGTGACAATAATCGGCACACGATGTAAAGGTGTGGAATCATAGCTTCCAGGTAACTGCACATCTGTGGGATTATCAGCAATATTCATCAGTGTGGCATTCACCAACTGCGTATTTACAGTATATTGAGTGCCTTCATCAAAGCGTCCAGCCCCCGCATCTAAATCGTTAATCATCAGTACGCACATTTTGCCGCGTACTTTGATCAGTTCTGCTGTTTCTCGATATCGCAACCGAATCAACCGCGCTGGATCTCCTGCATCTGGACTTTCCAACTCGCCGCCAGAGATGTTAGTCACTTCGATACCCATTTTCTCGAAGACTAATTGACATTGAAATGTTTTGCCTTCACCTTTGCGTCCGTGAATACCTAAAATCACTGGGACTCTTACTCCAGGAAGCTTTAGAAAGTTTTTGGTAATGTGGACAGCCAGTTTGTCCAGAAAGCGGGGAGCGATGTAGTAACCCATAAAATTATCTTTGCCTAGCACTGCCTAAAGTAATGTTAAGTTTTTTTGGTAATGACTGTTTATTTATCTTTTGGTAGAAAAGGAGCGCTAATTACCACAAACGCCCAATTGGATATGCATCAAAAATTTTATCAGCACTCAGTATAGGTATATTTTCTACGAGTGCTTGTGCAATTAAAATTCGATCAAATGGATCGCGATGATGTAAAGATAGTGTAGCAACAACAGTAACGTGGTTAATCCTTTTTTTATAGAATAACTTAGGGCGATCGCTATTTGCCCATTGCTAAACTTTAGGGAAACCAATTTAACCAAGCATCCCAATTTTCCACGATTTTAGCAAATTCTGCATAACCTCCTGCTCTGGGATGAGCGCCATCATTAGCTCTTGCTTCATCTATCCAGATACTTGATTTTTCTAATATTGGAAAAACCTCTAAATATGGGATATTCAATTCATTGCAAATTAAAGCAAACTGTTTAGATAAATCAATATTTCTCTTCCTTCTTTGACTATCTTCTTGTTCTGCGTATGGTGCTGGGCCAATCATCAAAATAGGATATAACTTTTGAGCTTTATTTAAAATTTCACGGGCATTTTTGAGCGAATCTGCCAAATCTGCGCGAGTTTTACCATTTTCTAATGTTGTGTCATTCAATCCAAAAGAAAACACAACTCTGCCATCATATTCTTTGGGTAATCGCAGTGATACTTCTTGTAACCAACGATTTGCTATATCACTACTAGTATCACGCCTAATTCCTAAATTATAGTAAGTAATGTCATAACCTCTTTTATTAGCATTAGCACATACTCTCCCTGTCCAACCAAGACATTCTTGATCGCCGGTACCGTTAACAAAAGAGTCACCAACAAAACAAATTCTTACCTCTTGTAGCATTATTACTCTCTTAAAAAACATAGAGGCACAGAGAGAATAACTCTACGCTTTTACCCTGCGGGAAGGCGAAGCGCCTATGCGTTTCAAACAAAATCTAGTAAATAGGAGAGGTAGATAATTCTACCTCTCCTATGGGGATCAACTAATTACTAATAGCTAGTTTTTAGTATCTGTTAGCTTTGTTGGGTTTGTGAACAATAAAGCTGAGAATTTGGCACTGCTTGATGTTGTCAAAACCCACAACACGGATATAGCTGGTGTTGAATTGAGAACGGCATCCTTGAACTTCGCTCAATACTTCTTGAGTAGATTTAGCACCGAACAGAGGCAGCTTCCACAGTGTCCAATATAATTCTGTTGGCTCAGAAGTTTCGTTAAACTCGATCGCTGGAATGTAACCTTGGTTCAAAATGTACTGAATCTGCTTGGCAATTTGAGCGTCAGACAGAGGTGGCAGGTAAGAAAGGGTTTCGTAACGACGCTCTTTTGGTAAAGTTTGCATAGCTTTTGATAATGGGTTGCGATTTTTTACTACTAGGTTGACCGAACTAATTGGATAAGTTATCCAAATTCGGATCTGAAGTTGCTTGCTGTTCTGGTTGCAGACTGGGGTTAGATGTGTCTATTTGTGTGATGCGTTCTAAATGCTGGCGACGCTGCTCCATGTTGGCTTGCTGAATGCCAGTGCGAACCATTTCCGGTAAAAATTCCGTTATTTCTTCCGCAATGTGTTCTCTGACAGTCATGATTCGCAAAGCCAAATCTGGTTTTTCTCGCAACAGTTGCTCAATGAATGACTCACCATTTTGAATTTTGCCAGACGAAAAGTTATGCAACCAAAGTTCTAATGGAGGATTTGTCTCGCCTAGCTGTGCCAATACTGTCCTTAGAGCCTGATAAGTCAGATAGCTTTGGAGAGTTTTGGCTGTGTCCTTCGCAATTTGCTTAAGATTCATGCTTGACCCCAGCCCTGAAGAGTTATGAGTTATGAGTTATGAGTTATGAATTAATGCAAATCCTAACTCTTAACTCTTAACTCTTAACTGTTAACCCAGATCAGACGGTATCCATTGCTTCAAACTCGAACTTGATTTCTTTCCACAGTTCGCAAGCAACAGCTAGTTCAGGAGACCACTTGGCAGCTTCGCGGATGATATCGTTACCTTCACGAGCCAAGTTGCGGCCTTCGTTACGAGCTTGAATAACGGCTTCTAAGGCAACGCGGTTAGCAGTTGCACCAGGAGCGTTACCCCAAGGGTGTCCCAGAGTACCACCACCGAATTGTAGTACGGAGTCATCGCCAAAGATTTCTACCAGCGCGGGCATGTGCCATACGTGGATACCACCAGAAGCAACTGCCATTACACCAGGTAGAGAAGCCCAGTCTTGGGTAAAGTAAATACCACGAGACTTGTCTTGCTCAATGTAGTTTTCACGCAATAGGTCAACGAAGCCCATTGTGATGCCGCGCTCACCTTCCAACTTACCAACAACTGTACCGGTGTGGATGTGGTCGCCACCAGATAACCGGAGGGCTTTAGCTAATACACGGAAGTGAATACCGTGGTTCTTTTGACGGTCGATTACAGCGTGCATAGCACGGTGAATGTGTAGCAAGATACCGTTATCGCGGCACCAACGAGCCAATGTGGTGTTGGCGGTGAAGCCTGCGGTGAGGTAGTCGTGCATGATGATGGGCTGCTTGAGTTCTTTAGCGTACTCAGCCCGTTGCAACATTTGTTCACAGGTGGGGGCGGTGACGTTTAGATAGTGACCTTTAATTTCACCTGTTTCTGCTTGAGCTTTGTTGATAGCTTCAGCTACGAACAAAAAGCGATCGCGCCATCTTTGGAATGGTGCGGAGTTGATGTTTTCGTCGTCTTTGGTGAAGTCCAAACCACCGCGTAAGCACTCGTATACAGCGCGTCCGTAGTTCTTAGCAGAAAGACCCAATTTGGGCTTAATGGTACAACCCAGTAAAGGACGACCGTATTTGTTTAACTTATCGCGCTCAACTTGGATACCGTGAGGAGGCCCTTGGAAGGTCTTGATGTAAGCTACTGGGAAACGGATATCTTCTAAACGTAGTGCGCGCAGAGCTTTGAAACCAAATACGTTACCGACAATTGAGGTCAATACGTTGGTTACAGAACCTTCTTCAAACAAGTCCAAAGGATAGGCAACGTAGCAAATATACTGGTTGTCTTCGCCGGGAACTGGTTCGATATCATAACAACGACCTTTGTAGCGATCTAGGTCGGTGAGCAAGTCTGTCCACACAGTTGTCCAAGTACCAGTGGAAGACTCAGCCGCTACAGCCGCACCTGCTTCTTCGGGAGGAACACCAGGCTGGGGTGTCATGCGGAACGCAGCTAGAAGATCGGTATCTTTTGGTGTGTAATCGGGTGTGTAATAAGTTAATCTGTAATCTTTAACCCCGGCTTGATACCCAGATTTGCTCTGAGTCTTCGTTTGAGCGTAAGACATATTTTATCCTTCCCTGAAATCACTCTTGTTAATTATCAAATCACGTTTTGTGCAACTTCCCCTCACCCAATTTTTTCCCCCCTTCATCGGGGAGAAGATTGGGAAAAATTTTTGTTAGGGGTTGTTTTTTTGCAAAGGGTAGCAGTTTTTTTGCGGCTGACACTTTGGTAGCGGTGGTAGCCCTCCTCACCAGTGTTATCCCCTTCTAGGGGTACACGACCTAGCGCTTCTACTGTTGCCTCTTTCTACGAATCAAAATTCTTTTTTACCTCTTTTTCGCACCCGACTAAACCTTCTCAATTTCACCAAAAGTTCCGCTTTTTACGGATTGATTTAGATAATTCCCCTACAATTCGGGGTATTCAGGGGATTGGGCTGACTGGCACACATTCCCGCCTTTACACTCCCTATATCTTCTCCGTTGCTGGAAAAGATACCACAAAAGAATTTACTTGACAGAGATTTAGTAGAGTGATGAGCTAAAGATAAAAAATCGCACATCACGTAATTTGTAACTTATTTCACAATATATCAAGAATTCGATAAGTTATTCTTTCAAAGTTTTGAACTTATATATTTAGTTTTGTTATTAAAGAAATATTTAACATTTTATTACAAATGCTTTACAAGATGTCATCAATAACTGTACAGAAGCCTTTCGAGAGCGCGATTAATCGCGTCTGTACAAGAGTTAGGAGTTATAAGAATTCTTTCCCAATTCTCAATTTCCAATTCCCAATCCTAATAAAATTTGACAAAAATTCCAGATGACGTTTAAAAAATCTCAGCGAGGGGAACACTGAAATTAACCCAAAGCCAGGTTAGGTAATGGCTAGGGGTACTGTCTCCAAAGGAAATGTCACCGTGGTATTGTTTTGCAAGCGTACTAGTTTATTGATTACTTCTATGTTGCTGGGGTTGATAGCTGTGCCAAGTATGGGATGGGCACAAAAAACTCCTGACATTAAACCATCTGATTTAACCCCCGCTTACCCACCTTCTGCACCGCCACCGCGAGTAGAATCCTTGCCTGATGAACGGGGAGTACAAGAAAATTCGCCAGTAACTGATTATCGTGTCGGTAACTTGCTGGAAGATTTTACAGGCAATCTTTGGGTAGGTTCTTGGCGGGGATTGTCGCGGATTGATCCTAAAACTGGCAAGATTATTTCTCGTGTTAGCTTACCGAATGTTGCCATTGGTGCTTTAGCCCAAGACAAAGTAGGACGTGTGTGGGTAGGAAGTTATGGCGGACTAGTTCGAGTAGACCCTCGCACGAATGAAATCACCGCACAGAATTTATTTTTGCCTTCTAAACGGGTTTTGTCACTGTTACTTGACAAACGAGGTTATTTGTGGACTGGAACCGATAGCGGTTTAGCTTTAATTAGTCCCGACCAAGGCTTAATTATGACAACAGTCAAAAATCTGCCTGGTGTCAGCGCCAATACCCTAACTTTAGATGCTGAAGGTCAACTTTGGGTTGGTACTCTTGATGGATTGGTGCGAGTAAATACCGCTAGTGCTGGGATTATGAAGCGGATTGCCGATTTGCCAGGGACGACTGTTCAAGCTTTAGCTATCAGTCCAGAAGGATTAATTTGGGCGGGAATGCCGAATAATTTACTAGTTATTAACCCAAAAACCGGTGCGGTGTTACGTTCTATAACTCGTTTACGTGGGCGTGATGTGACAGCAATACGTTTTGCTAAAGATGGTAGTGTCTGGGTTGGAACTAGCAATGGTTTGTTACGATTAAATCCAAATACAGGTGCTGTGTTAGATGCAGAAGTTGCTGGACTTCCTTCTAGTCGGGTTCTTGCCCTTGTACCTGACATCGCTAATAAATTATGGATTGGCACTAGTGAAGGTCTGGCTTGGTTAATGCCCAAAACGGACAGTGCAAAAACCCATATTGCTTTCAGTCGCGCCGTTAAATGACAAGTTAAGAGTTAGGAGTTAGGAGTTAGGAGTTATGAATTAAATTAAACTCTCAACTATTTACTCCTATCTCACCGCTAACTCCTAACTTCTATCTTCACTTCTAACTCGTAACTCTTAACTCTTAACTCAGCACTCACTACTCAGCACTCAGCACTCAAAAAATGGCAATCACTACCCAGCAATTAATTCAATGGAAACAACAGGGACGTTCAATTGTGGCATTGACGGCCTGGGATTATGCGATCGCTCAACTCATCGATGCAGCTGGTGTAGACTTAATCCTTGTGGGTGACTCTATGGCAGTAGTTTTAGGGTATGAAACAACACTGCCGATAACTTTAGATGAGATGATATACCACGCAAAATCTGTGCGTCGCGGGGTAAAACGGGCATTAGTAGTTGTAGATTTACCATTCTTGACGTATCAAGAAAGTCTCCAACAAGCAATGCACTCAGCTGGGCGGATATTGAAGGAAACGGGCGCTCAAGCAGTAAAATTGGAGGGTGGCTATCCAGCGATCGCAGAAACGATTGCCCGTTTGGTAGAAGCTGGAATTCCGGTAATGGGTCATGTAGGTTTGACACCGCAATCAGTACATCAACTCGGTTTGCGACAACAAGGCAAAACCCAAGAAGCGAGTGAGAAAATTTTACTTGAAGCGATCGCTCTGGAACAAGCAGGTGTATTTTCTCTAGTTTTAGAGCATATCCCCGCAGATTTAGCAATGCAAATTACACAAAAACTTACGATTCCGACAATTGGTATCGGTGCAGGAACTCACTGCGATGGACAGGTTTTAGTTACCTCAGATGTAATCGGACTTGCTGAGAAGCATCCACCATTCGCCAAGGTTTACACCAACTTGCGGGAGACGATTACCAAAGCTGTACAAGATTATGCTGTGGAAGTGCGCGATCGCAAATTTCCATAAACATGGATTTTACGATCAAAAAATACAAAAAGCTGCTAAATAGCTAGTTTTTCATCTGGGATAATTTATGCAATCAGAGAACAGCACATTATAAAATTGCTGAAGTTATAAACTGTGTTATAAAATCCAGAGTGAAAACTGACAGTATATTTTATCGCCTATTTCAAGAATTCCCCAGTATCTTCTTTGAACTGATTGGCAATCCTCCTGAGACTGCAAATACCTATCAATTCTCTTCAGTTGAAATCAAACAAACTGCCTTTAGAATAGATGGTGTATTTCTTCCCACTCAAGACGAAGCAAATCCGATTTATTTCGTTGAAGTTCAATTCCAACCAGATTAAGATATTTATTTACGCCTAGTTTCGGAAGCATTTCTCTATTTGCGGCAAAAGAAATCTAAAAATTCTTGGCGAGGAGTAGTGATTTATCCCAGAAGGAGTATAGATACTGGTGAACGACAAGATTGCCACGAATTCTTCAATAGCGATCGTATTAGTATAATTTACTTAGATGAACTAGGCGAAGCTGCATCACTACCAATAGGTATTGCTACCCTAAAATTAGTAGTTGAAAATGAAGATACAACTATTACTACCGCAAGAGTTTTAATCAACCGTACCAAACAAGCGGTAAATTTACAACTTCCACAAAAACAATTACTAGAATTAATAGAGACAATCCTGGTTTATAAATTGCCTAACATAAGTCGAGAGGAGATAGAAGCGATGTTTGGGTTAAGTGAGTTGAAGCAAACACGGGTTTATCAAGAAGCTAAACAAGAAGGCAAACAAGAAGGCAAACAAGAAGGTCGTTTTGAGGCAAAGTTAGAAGCTGTACCTAAACTGCTAGCACTAGGTTTAAGTGTGGAACAGATCGCACAGGCGTTAGATTTGGATGTTGCACAAGTCCAGCAAGCAGTACAGCAAATACCTCTCAATCAATAAGTTCAGACAAGCTATATCTGGCTACAAGCCGCTTTGTATCTACACATCTTCTTAACTAAAAATATCAGCTAAAAACCCCATACTTGGAGGTGCAGCAATGGTACAACAAGTCACACCAGAAACCCCAATCGAAGTTATTTACCCAGAAAGTGACGGGCAACCAATGGCGGATAATACAGAACAATTTGCATGGATTGTCAAAATTAAAGAAAATTTAGAAATCTTATTTGCATCCTCGGCTGATGTATTTATCGCCGGAGATTTGTTTTGGTATCCAGTTAAAGGAAGCCCTAATATTAAACAAGCGCCTGATACGCTGGTAGTTTTTGGCAGACCAAAAAGAAAACGGGGTTCCTATTTACAGTGGAATGAAGATAATATACCCCCGCAGGTAGTATTTGAAATTCTCTCGCCAGGTAACACCCTCAAAGAAATGACCAAAAAATTGCAGTTTTACCAGCGTTACGGTGTGGAAGAATATTATATTTACGATCCTGAGAAGAATGATTTAAATGGATTACTTCGTTCTGGGGATAGTTTTGAAGTCATTGAAGAAATGAATGGCTGGGTAAGTCCGCGTTTAGGAATGCGTTTTCAACTAACATCGGATATGCTAGAAATTTTTTCCCCTTCTGGACAAAAGTTTTTGAGTCCCGTAGAAATTGACCAGTTGCGGGAACAAGAACGTCAACGTGCAGAACAGGAACGTCAAGCAAAGGAGGCAGCTTTACAGGAATTAGAAAAAGAGCGCGATCGCTATCAAGAATTGCTAGCTAAACTCAAAGAAAAGGAAATTGATACAGATAATTTGTAATTGTTACTGTTGTATTTACAGAAGTAAGTCATGAGTTTGCCTCTTCTATTTATTTTTTCTTCTGTGATGCTGATGGATACTTATAATATTAAGAACTAAAAATTTAACTATGGAACAACAACCGATACAAGTAATTGGAGGTGGACTAGCTGGAACTGAAGCAGCGTGGCAAATAGCCCAAGCTGGAGTACCAGTAATTCTCCATGAGATGCGTCCAAAACGCTTCAGCCCTGCTCATCATACAGAACATTTGGCAGAATTAGTGTGTAGTAATTCCTTTGGGGCAATGGCAAGCGATCGCGCGGCGGGATTATTGCACGAAGAATTACGTCAACTTGGTTCTATCGTCATTTCCAAAGCTGATGAACACGCCGTACCTGCTGGTGGGGCGCTAGCGGTAGACAGGGGACAATTTGGCCAAGATTTGACTCAAACTTTAGCACATCATCCTTTAGTTGAATTTCGTCGGGGTGAAGTATCTGCGATTCCTGAAGGAATTGTAGTTTTGGCAACCGGGCCTTTAACGAGTCCCGATTTAGCCGAAGATTTGCAACGCTTTACGGGGATGGAATACCTCAGCTTTTTCGATGCCGCGAGTCCGATTATTGTCGGAGAATCGATTAACCGTGACGTTGCTTTTATGGCCTCACGTTATGACAAAGGTGAAGCCGCCTATCTCAACTGCCCAATGAATAAAGAGCAGTATTTGCACTTTAGAGAAGAACTTTGCAAAGCGGAACAAACAGAACTCAAGGGTTTTGAACGGGAAACAGCGAAATTTTTTGAAGCCTGTTTACCCATTGAAGAACTAGCACAGCGTGGGGAAGATACCATGCGCTACGGCCCCCTAAAGCCAGTAGGATTGTCAGATACTCGCACCGGGGAACGTCCTTATGCTGTGGTGCAGTTGCGACAAGAAGATAAAGCCGGTCAACTGTGGAATATGGTAGGATTTCAAACTAATCTGCGTTGGGGTGAGCAAAAACGCATATTTCAGCTAATTCCCAGTTTAGAAAAGGCGGAGTTTGTCCGGTTAGGAGTGATGCACCGCAATACTTTTATTAATGCTCCTCAGCTAATGCATCCAACTCTGCAATTTAAAGAGCGTCCAACGTTGTTAGCTGCTGGACAGTTGATTGGTACTGAAGGCTACACTGCTGCGGCTGCGGGTGGCTGCTTGGCGGGAATTAATGCAGCACGGCTAGCTTTGGGTAAAGAAGCTTTGGTTTTACCACCAACAACAATGATGGGTGCATTATTGGAATTTATAAGTTCCGCTTCACCGAAGCATTTTCAACCAATGCCGCCCAATTTTGGGATTTTTCCTGATTTAGGAATGAAAATCAAAAGTAAACCAGAGCGTTATGGACGTTACCGCGATCGCTCTTTAACCGATCTAGCAAACTGGAAAGCCGATCGTAATTAATGGATATTGGGCATAAGAGGCAGAGGGGCAAAGAGGAAAGACTTATTGCAATTTCCCTCTGCTTCCCATCTATACTTTCAACACCCAGGCTTCACGAGTTTCACGGCTAACAAAAGACGCTGGTACAATTTCGAGATTCACTCCTAATGCTTTGAAAGTGGCACGAATAGCGGCAGCATGGGCAGTTTCAGTAGAGCCGATACTCGCCCCGACAGTAATCAATTTTGGAGTTTTCAACTTAGCAATTTCTTGGCTATAGGCGATCGCAGCATCAGTCTCCAAAGCTAAAGCCAGCTTGGCAATATTCACATCGCTATCCAAGTTTCCCTCACCCTTTTTGATGTATGATGAGAGATCATAGCTAGATTCTGCTTTTACTGGAGTTCCACCCAAACTGGTGATAGTAGCTGCTAGAGCATCCCGATGTTTTTTATGATCGGCTTGGTTGCGGAGCGCTAAAGCCAAAACAGCTTTACCAACCTCAGTACTAGTTAGCTTGCCAGCAGCAGCGCCATAAGCCCAAATCGCCTGGTGTTCATAATAAAGAGCATTGTTCAGAATTTTTGCATCGTTTCGTCCATAAGTTGTTGTTCGAGCATCAGCATTTTGGGCAAACAGCGGCAAACCCAATGCAGTCGCTATACCACCGACTGCCCCACTCACTATTAGCGCACGGCGAGAGGAATTTTTGCTTAAAGGGCTTTGATAGTCCATGAGTTAGTGTCTCCTAAAAATATTACTGTTCGTTGATGCGGATATGAAAATCAGAGAGTAGCCAGGGTATGAATAACCCTGGCTGCAAGTACTGCCTTTGGATGAAAAGAATTTTCCCAACAAATAGTTCTAATGTGTCTTGACTAGATGTTCACTTTCCAAGTCAATAACTGCTCATTTGTAACTCATTTTGGCAATTGTGTCATCAATTACACTAGAATGGGATAAATACTATTTTGTTATTTTTTACGAAACGTACTGTAGTCAAGCATTTAGTAAGATTATTTGCTTCGCCTTGAATAACAAGGAAAGTCAAATTTTCATTATTTATACCACCAAAATTTATTCAGTGATGCTGATGAAGAGATAGAAAATAGTTAAAAGCTCAGTTTCCTCTATAGAGGGCTAGCAAAGGCGTGTTTGTCAAACATCGGTACTTGACTTGCGAAGTGATGAGTTTTGCCCTAGACTACTTTGTGTAGCCAGTTTTTATGGTGGGCGGTAAGGCTTCATCTCGATAGGATAATCGAGCATTGTTTGAATGAAGCGATCGCTGATAATCCCCTGCCGCCACTTCACGCATCAGGTATTTAATCAACTAGAAATTTTTCTATAAACATCATAAGGTGATGTCTGACTGTGAAGTATGCCTCTACGTCGAATTTATTCAAAGCCTGATTTTAAATTTATTTTATTTAATAAAACTTCAAATAGGTTTATTATCCTTTAAAATATTTTGCAGAAATTTAGGTAACATATATGGCTGATATTGTTGATATTGCAGTTACGGCTGAGTCTTTCAAAACACTAGTAGCGGCTGTACAAGCTGCTGGTTTAGTAGAAACATTAAAAAGTCCTGGCCCCTTCACTGTGTTTGCACCCAATGACGATGCTTTTGCCAAGTTACCACCGGGAACTATCCAAACTCTGTTACAAAATATTCCCCAGCTAACGCGGATTTTAAAGTATCATGTCGTTCCCGGAAAGCTGCTAAAGGCTGATTTGGCAGAACTCGGTACGGTTAATTCTGTGGAAGGTTCACCTATTAAAATTCATTCTTCAGATGGTTTTGAAGTTAAAAATGCCACGGTTTTAGCAGCAGATATCGAAGCTGATAATGGCGTGGTACACGTTATCGATACCGTGATTTTACCCGGTTAATTTAGCTAGGGTGGGTGTTTTCCACCCTACTTGTCCAAAATCTTTATAATTAACTAACTATTGAGTAGTATCAAAACGCGACTCAATATTTTAATTTATGTTATGTTTGCAATGTGAGTACTCACTCATCTGTTAATGTAAATTTAGTTATTTTAAAATAAATTAAGTTCCTGAAAAGCTAACATCTATCCCGAAAAATTAATGCTCGACTTTAACACCTTGGTAGAATTCTCTCGTGGCAACTGCATAGGTATTTGTGCGTTTCTCGTACCAGCGAACTTGATTGTCACAATTTTAACGATTAGCCTAGTAGCCTTGCGTCGCCCATCCTATCAAGTGTGGCAATCTGCTGGAATTGCCGGCTTTTTCGCTTCTATAATGATATTGCACGTATATACTTGGTTCATGATTGGCGTGGTGATGGCTCCTACTTACATCTTGCTGTGGTTAGCAATCACTTGTTTGGTGACTAATTTGGCAGCAATTATTTTTCAAAGACGTTACAGTAACACCCCTACTTTTTCCAATAACGTCTGAAATCTAGACTTCTCCATTCATGCTCAAGGATGGCATATAGCCAAGAGTCTCGCCATTCTCCCTTAATCCAATGGTGTTCTCGCAAATATCCTTCCTGCTGCATTCCGATTTTTTGCATAACTCGTGCTGAAGCAATGTTTTCTGGGTGACAAGTCGCAAAGATGCGATGTAAGCCTAACTCCTGAAAACCAAAGGATAGAATTGCTTTTACAGCTTCTGTTGCATATCCGTATCCCCAAAATTGCTTAGTAAAACAGTATCCAATAGAGCCTGTTTTATTATTAATATCCTTAACGGATATGCGACAGATACCAATTAATTGATTTTGGGCTTTCACAGTCACTGCTAAGGCAAAATGCTGACGGGGTTTTTCGCGTTGCAATGCAATCTCTCTTTGCAAAAATCTTTTGGTTTCTTCTTCGTTATTAGGGCCAAATGTCAAATAGCGCACAACTTCACGATCGCCAGCATATCGATGAACTGCTGGCCAATCTGATTCTACAAAGTCTCGCAATATGAGACGTTCGGTTTCTAGCGGTAGATTCATTTGGGAAATTCTGCACGTAACTGATTGACAACCCGATCTAGCCCCACAGAATGGGCGGCTTTGAACAATAAACGATCGCCTGTTTGCATAAATGTCTTTAACCTAGCCACCAAATCGTTATGAGTTGCAAAGCACTCCGATGGAATACCTTCGGCACTTTGAGCGATCGCTTCGGCATCTTCTCCATCTACCAAAACCAACAAACCGTCTAAATTCAATTTTCGTACTGTTTCTCCCACTCGCTGGTGCAACTGCTGCGATCGCTCCCCTAATTCTTTCATCGCACCCAACACGGCAATTTTCCGCTTTCCGGGTGTATCTGCCAATAATTGCAAAGCTGCAATCATAGCTTCTGGTGCAGCATTGTAAGTTTCATCTAAGATTACCACATCATTAGCCAAGTTAAATCGCTGCGATCGTCCTGTGGGCATATCCACCTCCACACCTGCTTTAAGGGTTGCCCAATCGATCCCCAGTACTTTTGCCACCGCTAAAGCTGCTAAGAAATTAGTCGCATTATGACGACCAGGTAGTGGTAAGGGTAGTTGGATTCCTGCAACTTCCACCCTTTCGTTATCAATTAATTGCCCTTGGATATCCCCACCAGAAAAGCCGTAAGTCAAAACTTCTCCGTGCCAAACTTTCGCTGCTGTGGTCATTAATAGGGGATTATCGTGGTTGAGAATTGCCACACTATCGGCAGACATTTCAGCTAATAACTCACATTTTGCCTCAGCGATCGCTTCTTCGGAACCCAGTAACTCAATATGTGCCGTCCCCACATTGGTAATTACTCCAATTGTTGGACGCGCTATTTGGGTTAGTTCGGCAATTTGTCCCCTACCCCGCATCGCCATTTCAATCACGGCGTAGTCATTTTCTGCACCAAGTTCTAAGAGAGTTTTCGGAACGCCAATTTCGTTGTTGTAATTTCCATAAGTTTTGTGAACTCGTCCCTTTGTCCCTAAAACTGCGGCGATCAATTCTTTGGTTGTAGTTTTACCCACAGAACCAGTTACACCAATTACAGGAATATTAAAGCGATCGCGCCACCATCTAGCAATTTGTTGATATGCCTTGAGAGTGTCTTTTACCTGTAATACCGGTAAACCGGGATTTTCGTATTCAAAATCTACAATTGCAGCGATTGCACCCTTTGCGATCGCAATTGGCACAAATTCATGTCCATCAAATTTATCGCCTCGCAAAGCCAGAAATACTTCACCTGGCTTGAGGGCACGGCTATCTGTTTGTATACCACTACTTACTTGTATTAAAGTAGTTTGAGATAAGTTTATCGGACTGGCCAAAATAACTTCAAGCAGTTGGGTTAGGGTAGCAGAACAATGCATAAGTAATTTACAATTTAAAGTTCAAAATTAGAAAATCGAATTATGACACAATAGTGCATTGAACAACAAGATTTCAGGATTTACGCACTTAAAACCTCAACCCTAGATCCTCATTTTTTTAGAGGTTGGAGAATATCTTGTGCGTAATTTCTAGATTTGTGACTTCTCCGAAAAGGCGCGAATCTAAGCCTAGTCACAATAACACCAAAAAGCGTGCCAAAGAAGCCTAACTTCTTTGGCACGCTTTATTTATAAGCTATTTATATAGTTTAATTAAGCATATATTTCATTGCCCTATCCCCGGTTTTTAATTAAGATTACTTGCATAATTTGGATTGCTCTTTCACTAGAAATGCCTAATGCTTGATATAGATCGTTTAAGAAGTTTTTTTCTTCTTCTACCATAATCCCTTCAGCTAAGACGAAATCAGTGGCTACTGCAAAGGCTGCTTCCCGCAAGTCTTGAGATAGAGAATCTTTTGCTGCATTGAATAAAGCATTAAAACCATCCCCTTGGATAATGCCCAAAATTTTGTCAAACAGCCTATCCATCATTTCATGAGGATAAATTTTAAAAAGTTTCATCCGAGACAACACAAAAGTGATAGAATTTGCTTGCTCGACAGAAAGATAACCATCTGACGCTGTTGCCACCAAAACAATAACAGCAAAAGCTTCCGCAGGACTGAGTGCTGCTTGGGATTGGCCTTCTGTGCCCAAAACAGCGTCGAATAGACTCATTATATTAACTCCTTGGTTAGAGTCCCAATAGCGTTACCGTCTTACTTATATGTTTGGTAGATTTACAGATAAGACTGTAACGCTGTGAGACTTTCATGCTTTAGTATTCCCAAGATCTTTCCACGGCGAACACTTGCACCCAATGGTTTTGGTAAGAAGTACACTGCTATCTGTAAACTTAGTGTTCTTCTGTCTTTTCTATTGTTTCAATTACCGCCAAACCTATACCAGAAGCTGCTATTAACAGTACCACTGATATTAAATAAGCGTTTGTCAGCATCCGCAGGGCTTCATCGAAGAAAATGTAGGTGGTCATTGCTTCACCTTTTGAACTTTGTGCTGCTAGTACTTTTTATTTCTCCACATCCCGAGGGGTGAATTTCGCTGAGAAACTGCTAGCAATTGCATCTTAACAAAACTTTAGCTGTTTCAGAACATCCTTCAAAATTTTTATTTCAGAAAATTTAATGAACTTGAGAAAGAATAGCATTAGGCATTATTATTCTACGCCTCTATGCCTCTGCTCCTTTGCTCTTCCCTAGTCCCCATTTCAAGAAACCAAGGAAAGCTTAAACTAAACAGCGTTCAATTGTCGCTACAACTGATTGCGAAAGAGTCTCAAAGTCATAACCACCTTCTAAGCCAAAGAGAATTTTACGAGTTATGCCTAGACAATAATCAGTAAATAAAGCGTAATCTTCTGGCTGCAAATTGATATTTGCCAAAGGATCTGCGGCATTGGCATCATAACCAGCGCTTACAATCAGTAAATCTGCCTGGAAGTTCGCTAAAAATGGTACAACCTGTTTTTCAAAAAGTGGCTGATATTCTGCAATATCGCTACCAGGGCGGACTGGTAAATTTAATACATTATTATGAAAGCCGCGTTCTGTCGCTCTGCCAGTACCGGGGTAGCAGGGATATTGATGTAGGGAACAGTAGGCGATGCGTGCTTCACTTTCAACGATCGCTTGCGTACCATTACCGTGATGCACATCCCAATCAAGGATGGCAACACGGTTAATTCCGGGTTGTTCGAGGGCAAATAATGCGGCGATCGCCGCATTAGAAAATAGGCAAAAGCCCATCCCAGCATCACTTTCTGCATGATGTCCTGGGGGACGTGATAGTACAAAAGTTGGATTAGCCGACTTTAACACAGCTTCAACACCATCCAACCATGCACTGACTGCCAGCAAAGCCACATCATAACTGCGCGGGGAAATTGGCGTATCTCCATCCAGAGGGCCGCCACCACTAGAAGCGATTTGCCAAAGTTTTTTGATGTAGGCTGGGCTATGGGCTTTAACCAACATAGACATTAGTGCTGGCTGTTCTGATGTTGGTGTGGGCGATCGCCAGTCAATTTTATCTGCGAATGTAGCTGCTTTTAGGGCAGTGGCGATCGCACTTAAACGTTCTGGTTTTTCAGGATGGTATTTTCCAGTCTTGTGATCTAAAAATTCGTCGGAATAGATGACTGGCAGCATAGGACGAAAAAGCTTGGCAGCAGGACAATGAATGTTACTTATTGTATCGTCACTGGCACAAACCGTTTTTCTTTGTATTAAAAAACCAATGAAGTCGAAAAAGCTTAAGTTTCATAAAAATGTACCTCAGATGAATAAACACGATGCTAGATTAAGAACAAGGTACAAACAGGTTAAAAGTTAACAAAAACTTTCATATTAGAGCCTGTGCCTTATGCTCTAATAATATTGCGATCGCTATGATTGGTTGTGGCATCCATTCAATGAATTTTACCTTTAGTTTAATGAGTTGTTTTGGAGGTTTGAAGACGTACAGCCAGAAAATGCCTGCCTAGTTAGGATGTTGGGATGTGCAATTCTGAGTAGAGCGATGTCTGCGACGGGCTTACGCCTACGCGAATATTATCCACCTTAGTTGAGTTACTTACTTCTGAATTCTCCAATCTTCAATAAACCGCCTCAAGCTGCTGATATTCATCCATCGTAGCTTCTGGCGGTTTCTGCTTTGAGTGTCATTAGTCATTTGTCATTTATTTAGAGCAATGACCAATGACAAATGACTAATGACTAACTAAGGTAATTACAGTCACTTCTGGCGGACAGAATAAACGTCCTGGTTTATAAGTTCCTAAACCCCGATTGACATATAATTGATTTTTTTGCACCTTGTGAAACCCTTGCGCCCACTCCCAATATCGCACGACTTTCGAGCAGTCTCCTAGAAAAAATGTTACCCAACGCCGTAATTTTTTGGGAATTTTTTTGAGTAGCTTTTTATAATAAAATACTACAGGGCCAATGCCAGGAATGACGATATGACCGCCGTGGGTATGACCGGATAATTGCAAATCTACGCGCCATTGTTGCAGTATCTTAGCTGTATCTGGGTTATGGGATAAAACGATGCGGGGTGTAACAGAATCTAGTTGATTCATGACTGGTGCGGGGTAGAATTCCCGCGACCAATAATCAGCTAGTCCTACCAATGGTAATTGTTTTCCGAATGGATAGGCGATTTCATTCCAAAGCACATGCACCCCAATGCTAGTTAACGCCTGTGTAACTTCTGCTTTTGAATGGCTGTAATAGATATCATGATTACCCAGTACAGCGTAGATACCACAGCGACTTTGCAGATGTTTGAGTCGATGCACCAATTGGTGAATCGGTGTCGGATCGTCAGTTACATAGTCACCAGTTAACAGAATTAAATCCGGTTCAGCTTCGTTAGTAAGTGCGATCGCTTTTTCTAACATATCTTCCGACAGCCGCAAACCATCGTAGTGAAAATCTGACAACTGCACTAGCGTTGTACCTTGTAAAGATGCTGGAAGTTCCGCAATCTTAACCGTGATTTTATCTACTCTTAAATGCCCCGTAAATAACCAATGCATAAGCCAACCGATACTCCTCATACCAGCGCTTACAGCTTACCAAAAATAAAAATGTAACTTGAGAAACTGCAATAATTTATGTCGCAAGTAGTTGGACAAAAATATTTACAATCATGGTGTAATTAATTCTGTCCAAGTACTTATATTCCAAAAATAATTAACTAATTAGCTTAAATCTAAAGATAGTCTAAGAAGACTTTGCCTTAGTTTGCAGGCATTCATTAGCCGAAATACCTGCTGCTATTCCGTTTTTTAATTTTGAAGTTTGAATTAGTTACTCACTTTGTAGCGTGATGATAGTAACTTCTGGGCGACAAAATAAGCGTCCTGGGAGATAAGTTCCCAAACCACGATTGACATACATCTGATTTTTTCCGATCCGATGGAAACCCTGTGCCCATTCCCAATGCTTGACTACAGAAACATTTACTTCTAGAAATGGCACTCGACGGCGCACTGCTAAGGGGATGTTTTTTGTAATCTTGCTGTAAGCCAATGCCGCCGGGCCAAATCCGGGAATCACGATTTGACCACCGTGAGTATGACCAGATAATTGTAAATCAACTCGCCATGCTTGCAGTATCTCCGCAGTATCTGGGTTGTGGGATAAAACGATGCAGGGTGTATCGGGGTTTAGTTGATTCATGACCGGTGCAGGGTAGAATTCCCGCGACCAACTATCAGCCAGTCCAACGATTGGCAATTCTTTTCCTAGTGGATAGGCAATTTCGTTCCAAAGGACGTGAATTCCAATGCTAGTAAGGGCATCTGTCACTTCTGATTTGGCGTTTTTGCCATGTATATCATGATTACCAAGAGCCGCATAGATACCACTGCTGCTTTGCAGATATTTAAGTCGAAGTATCAGTTGGTGAATGGGTGTCGGATCGTCAGTTACGTAGTCACCAGTTAATAAAATTAAATCTGGTTTAGCTTCGTTAGTAACTGCGATCGCTTTTTCTAGCATATCTTCCGACAACCGCAAACCATCGTAGTGGAAATCTGACAACTGCACCAGCTTCTTACCTTGTAACGATGCAGGCAACCCTGCAATGTTAACCGTCAATTCTTCAGTACTCAACGGCCCAGATAATAACCAGTGCATAAGACGTTCAATAAACTCTAATCATAGCGCTTACAGCTTAACCAAACATTGTTGCTTTGTGTGTATCGAGCAGTGCAACTTATTGAAAATTTTATTAAATCTATAGACTTTAGGGTATTTATACTTGTTTAAATCAGACCTAACTTTGCTGTTATTTCACATCAGAGTATGGTGCATTTCTCTGAAAAACGGGGAGAGAGCGATTGATGTAACGGATATAAATCAACTATACGGTTTAGCAGATTATATTGAAAGAAAAGCTGGTATAGGAATTCTTAGAGCTAATTAAGACTTTTAATAAAATTTTACACTGAGCGATCGCACACCATTAAAATCCTACAAATTTTTATTTATCAATAAATAAAAAAATAGCGTCACCATAATAACAGGCGGACGCTATTTTTTTATTTAATTCACAATAGTTAAATGAATTTACTAAATTCCCTTCACTCATTATCCGCAATTTTGCTCTTATACAGCGCTGCGGTTGGTTATTAAATTCCAGAGGAAAACTGCAACAATTGCACCAAGAACTGCTACTGCAATACCAGGAATGCTGAGGGTCGGAGCTGCTAAACTTAACGTTCCTGTACTGAAAAATACTCCTAAGCTGCCGCCAACAAAAGCACCGATGATTCCTAATAAAATAGTTCCCAGGATTCCGCCGCCTTGATGACCGGGGTAGATAGCCTTAGCGATCGCACCAGCAATTAGACCTAAAACAATCCAAGCAAGAATATTCATTGTTATTAATTCGGTAAACGTTTTTCACTCACAGCTATATACTATCAATCTTAATCTTTTGATTCCATCTACCATCAGAATTAATCATGAATATCCATGAGGAATAGCTTAATCACAACTAGGTTTATTGATATTTGCCTCCACTGAGATAAAAAAAACTCCTAGTAGGTCTTGAACTAGGAGCTTATTAAACTATTGCTTGGTAATTGCAGTATATGCCTTTTTACTTACCTCTCTCCTCTACTAGAAGAATTAAGCTGAATTTTTAGAGACTGTCTCTAAAGTAATGTAAAGGAAGCAAAATCAGGCGACTAATTCTTAATTCCCACTTAAAATGCCCAATAAAATTTGGTTATCACAGTTGCAAAGACATAGAGCGATCGCAGTCATCCGCGCCCCTAGAATCGAAGTGGGACAAAAAATGGCAATGGCTGTAGCATCTGGGGGAATGCAGCTGATTGAGATTACCTGGAATAGCGATCGCGCTGGAGAATTAATCAGTCAACTACGCTCAGAATTACCAGCCTGTACTATTGGTACTGGTACGTTATTCAATGTGCAGCAGCTACAAGAAGCGATCGCATCTGGGTGTCAATTCCTCTTCACCCCTCATGTTGACCCCGCAATGATTCAAGCAGCCCAAGAAAAAAATGTGCCTATCGTACCAGGAGCGCTGACTCCTACAGAAATTGTCACCGCCTGGAGTCAGGGCGCTAGTTGTGTAAAAGTGTTTCCCGTACAAGCAGTGGGAGGGGCTGATTATATCAAAAGTTTGCAAGGGCTACTAGGTCAGATTCCCTTAATTCCTACTGGCGGGGTGACTCTAGAAAATGCCAAAGAATTTTTGCAAGCAGGAGCGATCGCTGTCGGTTTGAGCGGTGATTTATTTCCCAAAAAGCTTGTCACAGAGGGAAATTGGGAAGCGATCGCATCTAGGGCAAAAAAACTCATGCAACAGTTAGGTTAAATTAGAATCAAATCATCAAAAATTAACGTCTATTAAAGTAGTGGATAAGGAAATAAAAGTGAAACCTGATAAGTTTCTCAATACCTGATGATTTGAGTATGAGTGTATCTAAAATGAACAGACTTATTTATTCTGACTGGGTGCGTCGCTTAAAAATACTCCTTACTGGTACAGCACTGTCTTTAAGTGTTTTTACTACTACTGGAACAAGTGAAGTTTGGGCGAATTCCAAAGATCAAGTGATTGCACAAACAATCCAGACATTACAACAATCAGAGAAGCGTTGGATTCAAATTGATCTTTCAAAGCAACGCTTAGTAGCTTGGGAAGGTGACAGAGTGGTTTATGGAAGTGCAATTTCCTCTGGCAAAAAAGCTACTCCCACTCTTGTTGGTACTTTTAAAATTCAATCCAAGTTCAAAACTACGCGGATGCGCGGAGAAGACTACAACGTTGACAACGTTCCTTATGTGATGTTTTACCAAGGTAACTACGGTATTCACGGTGCTTACTGGCATAAAAGATTTGGTACTCCAGTAAGCCACGGCTGTGTCAATCTCTCACCTAAACATGCAAAATGGCTATTCGAGTGGGCATCCATAGGAACACCAGTAGTCATCCAGAAATAGTAGGTGGAGCAACTATAAGGCAATTTAGATAAAATCATTAATAACAATAAATCAAGACAATTGAATGATTCTCAGCAATATTTGATGCTGAGAATCTTCGGAGTCGGAATTAATGAATTTGAAATAAAATATATAAGAGGGTATTCATCCCAAGTTTGGATTTTAGATTTGGGATTGAGGATTAAAAATCTTTTCCTAATTTGATATTATCCGCTTTCCCCCAAAGAAATAAGCGTAAATCCTGACAATTCCTGTGTAAAACTACAAATGCAAATATTAATTCGGGAAAAGTTTGCATTGACGCATTTAGATTACAGATTTTTTTGTAAAGTTTGTTCTTAGTCATTAAAGAATGACTAATTAGATGCGGATTAGTTTAGGACTTGTTTTGAAAAGTATTAGCGGATGAATTGCGTAAATCCTTCACTTCATGATTTTTACGTACTTTAGAAGGTCAGGCATAATGCAATTCTGGATTCGCAGTGGTGGGATTCGTTCTTCAAAAACTTTTTGTACAAGCGTGGCGTTAGTGGTGGTGACTTTATTTTCGTGGTCAGCACCGTTAGCAGGCGATCGCCACTCTACCACAGCTATAGCTGCGTCAGTCGATGAAAATGGCATCACTGAATTTAATCTCAGGCAAACATCCCAACCTCGCTGGATTGAAATTGACCTGTCAGAGCAACAGTTACGTGCATGGGAAGGTAAAAAACTTGTTTATTCATACCGCATTTCTGGAGGGAAGCGATCGACTCCCACACCCATAGGTAGATTTCGGATTAATTCTAAGTATCGCACTCATCGAATGCGAGGCAAGGGCTACAATATTCCTGACGTTCCTTACACAATGTATTTTTATGAAGGTTATGCCATCCACGGTGCTTACTGGCATAACCGTTTTGGAACTCCAGTCAGCCACGGTTGCGTGAATTTACCCGTTAAGCAAGCTCGCAATGTTTACAACTGGGCTAGCTATGGAACCTTAGTAGTGGTGCATAAATAATTCGTAATTCGTAATGGGCTACGCCCCGCTACCCTAACGTAATTCGTAATTAAGATTCCAATTATGAATTAAGGATTGCGTAGGCGTAGCCCGTCGTAGACATAGCCTAATTCTCAAACAAACTAGTATCAATGTGAAAATTGATTTTCCAAAAGCGGATCATTCTGCGGGCTACGCCTACGCTAATATAGCGCTTCTGACTCCGTTTCAATAACCTCTAACTCAATTGTGCCACGAGTTGATTTTCCAAAAGCGTGTCATTGGTTAACAAGTCTTCAACGGTGATTCGTAAAAAGCGTTGCTCATCAACTTGAAAGAGAATTTTGATGCGATCGCTTCCAGGATATCCTGCTGGTGTCAGTTGGGCAATTGTCCTCGCACCTTCTTGATCGTTGAGAGGTCTGACGCTGGTTTCGCTATCATCTAGACGGCGGGTAATCAAGCGATCGCCATCAAAATAAACTTCAGTACTACCCGTATCTGCTCCCAATTCTCCCATAATTAATTCAATGCTGGGCTGATTTTCTAAAGAAGCACCTAAGACTAATTCCACTGGCTGACTCATCGGGTATGCTTGTCCCGCTTTAATCAGAGAATGCCATTTGTGACGCTGATTGCGGCGATCCCAGTAGCGGATACCATAACTATGATAGAGAAAGTCTTTGATTTGTATGCCTTGTGCTAACTGTAATGCACCTTGAGCGATCGCTTCAAAGGGACGTTCGCAACGGATTTTTTCTGGCTCAAAATACTGTTTTATCCATGTCTGCACTGCGGGTAATTGCACAGTTCCACCAACCAACAAAACTGCATTAATATCAGGAAGTTCAATTCCTTGGCGTTTTGCTTGCTGCAACAGTGTTGTCATCGACTCATCCAATAACTCAAAAAATGCGTGTTCTTTGAGGATATTTTCAAAAGTATCGCGGTTCAATTCTAATTCATAGCTTTCAAATGTCTCATCATCAAAATAAACTTCACTAGCTTGGTTTTGGGTTGATAGCTGAATTTTCACCCGTTCTGCTAATCGTGTTGTCAAAGGACTTACCGTCAGTTCTTGAGTTTTGGCAAAGTAATCTACCAACCAATTATCAATATCAGTACCGCCCAGATTTTGCCCAGCTTTCGCCAGGACACGGGCAGTTTTAAGTTTTTGTTTTGAATCTTCAGCCAAAGACTTATTACCCCATTTTAGAAGAAATCCCAAGGGCTTTGTGGTTGCTTGCACGCTTTGATCCAACCGAACAAGAGACAAATCTAAAGTACCGCCACCGAAGTCAATCACCAAGAGATTTTCTCGATCTGCCAAGCCATAACCCAAGGCGGCTGCTGTGGGTTCATCCAGCATCCGCACCTGTTCGATAGGGAGGGCTTGACAAACTTGACCCAACCAGTGACGATAGGCTTCAAAACTATCTACAGGTACGGTTAAGACGAGAGAATCTAACCCACCTTGTAGGGGTGCTAGTTCTGCAATTACTTTGGTAAGGAACCATTGCCCTACTTGTTCAAAGGTGACAATTTTCCCATCTAGTTCAGGTAAATAACCTTGGATATCTGCACCAATACCGCGTTTGAAGCTGCGGAAAAATCTAGTTTCGCCTTTGAGGTCAAGACCGCGATCGCGCACTTGTTGCCCGACTAAGACTTGATTCTGGCTTGCGTCTTCAACATAAACCAAGCTGGGAATCAGTGGTGGATTGAGACTTTGTTTAATTGATAAACCTGGTAGAGTCAGGGTTTCTGGCTGCTGGGTTACTGGGTTCCAACGAGCAATGACTGTGTTGCTAGTACCAAAATCGATTGCGATCGCCATATTTTATATTTATTCTCTCGCACGAAGAGGCCAAAGCTGCTTTATCTGTGATTATTCTCTATAAGTTACCAAGAATGCAAATACGCCCAGACGCTTGCTTCTTTGTATCTCAACCCAGATATCAATTCAGTCCGTTCTGGTGCAGCTAGTTTTTATCTATTAATAAAGAACCTACGACTAACCCGATACTACAGGCTAGCGGTAGGTAGTTTAAGCTCAATCTTCATGCCTTAACTGCCATACTGCACCGCAAGCCGCCCCAGCCCCAGCTAACAATCCGGTACTCATTCCTTGGATAGTTTTTTGGATTGGATCTTGAGTTAGACAGTCACTTGTAACCTTACTGTCTTCCAAGCAGAGATTAGTTTCTGCCCAAGCAGCAGTACCTCCTAAAATTACACCAGTTATACTACAGGAAATAACTAGCAGCAAAAGGCGTTGAGTTTTTCTAACCATAGATAGATGTGTAAAAAATTGAAGATAGAAGTTGACTATCAATTACTTTACACATTCTTGCCAGTAAATGTCAGCTGGTTTCAAAAATGAAACAAGTAAAAATTAATTTTGCCTGTAATTAAGGATACAAGTTTGCCTGAATAAATCCCATAGATTATATTTTTTACCTCTTTTGAGGCACTAATACAGGTAGTTGACGTGCGCCAACTACGGATTTGGCGTGTTGTCCAACAGTTAAAACATTAAACTGGCTAGATATAAGTTCCAAACTTTTGTTTACTATTGCTAGCTTTTTGTAGGTAGGGACACTCATTCCAGGGAAGAATGATAGTTCTGGCACATCCTCTTGGCTGATAAAATCTGTCGGATGGAATAGAAAAGAAGGCTGGACACGCGTAAGTTTACACAGCCAAAGGGCAATTCGCAGGTAGAGTAGGGCCACTTCCGAAGAAAATGTACTGAGATACATGATGTAACTGAAGTGAATTGGCACTTTGAAAATTGGCATGGTGGTAACGGGAATTTCAGTCAGTTTATCCTTACCCATCTTCCACTGGAAAGGTTTTAAAGGCTGCAAACCATCCTTAAAACCACCAAACAGGGCTTCCCGTTTCTTGCGTTCTTCCTTGCTCAGTTTACAGGTCATTAAATAATATGCTCGTGCTATGGGGCCCAAAAATGTGGGGAAGGTCGAAGCATCATATTCGTATCCCCGTCGTGCCAAGACTTTCAATACCGCAGGAGAAAAACTGTATCCGGGGCCCCGGAAGCCGATAGGATGTTGATGAGTGACGCGCTTGATATGTTCTTCGGCCAACGCCACCTCTTGTTCAATTTCATCCTCTGAATACAGATGTAGCCAAGGATCGTGGTAAAATGAATGATTGCCAATTTCGTGGCCGGCGTTAGCGATCGCTTGTAATGCTTTGGTGTTCTTTTCCAGGGCTGCATCCTGACCCACAATGAAAACTGTGATTGTCAAATCCCACTGCTGAAAAATATCTAAGAAACGAGGGACTGCAATATCTAAGTAAGAGGGGAAAGTCTCCCAACCCGGAGCGCCCTGGTTTTTTAGAAAAGACCAAACGTTATCCAAGTCTAAAGAAAGACTGGCTATTGGTTTGTTTCCTGGTCGCTTCGCTTTCATTATGAATTTAAGTATTTGGACAATTTTAAGCGTAAATTTAACTAAGTCTTAGAAAGACGGATTTAAGAACCTGCAACTTTACTTTATTCCTTAGGAATGTGTCCAACTGGATATTCAACATCTCAACAGTTACAGGAATTATAAATTAGGATCGGCATATTTTCTAGGTTATGATGCTCAATTTATATCATTAGTTCCAAGAAAAAGCGATCGGACAAAAATTTTCAACATCCTAAATATTGATTTGCTGTCTCTGAGTCAAACACATTGCAATTCCTTTTTCGTAATAAGCTGCCTCATTAATAAAAATCGGCCAAACGGTAGATGCACCCTCGTAAATAATTGTTTTATCGTCAAAAGTTAAAAAGATTGGATCTCCTGGGTTCAAGGCTTGGTAATCCTTGTCTTGAAGCTCTGGATGAATCATCCCAAAGATTTGACCATTCTGTTGTTTTGGATAGTCCACAACTGATAAATGGTCATAGAGAATCAAGGTTTTGTTAGTTGATGAAATTTCCCCCTGGTTAAACTGTTCTAGATAGTCGAGAACCGCATAGACAAGTTCCTCTGTTTGTTGGAACAGCATTGCTTTTAAGAGTCCTTGAGCAATCGGGCCAACCTCGATCGCAAAGCCTAATTCGCACAAAGAATTGACAAATGGATTTTCTGCAATTGATTTAAAAGAGCAGCGATAAACTCTTACCAAAGGGCTAATCTGGCTGAGATAAGCGGCTAATTGCAAGTTTAGGGGATGACTGTTTACCAAAATAATTGTCAGACCCATATTAGCTGTACTGCTGTGCAAGTCTAAGATAAAGTCTACTTGTTTATCTTTTTTTGAAGATAGGGTGTTTTGAATTGATTTAGCTTGCAATTCTTCGTAACTGTTAAAAGTTGGATCTTGCAAATCTTGCTGGAGAAAACAGCGATTTAAATCCTTTTCTACATATCGCCTCCCTGCTGCAAAAGCATTAGGATTTGCTAATAGAGTGACTGTCTCAAAACTTTGTCTAGCAATCAAATTAGGAAACTGGGCAAATTTTTGGATTAAATAGGCCCCAGTGAACTCATTACCATGAGTTCCACCGACAATTGCAACTCGATTAATCTGGTTCACAATTACATCAACTACAGACGTGCAGCCATCGAGGTATCAGTTATCAATGTACCCTATGAAGCATTCACTGTGCCGATGTGATCGCGCCCTGATGGTTGATTAAGATAAGACATATCAGGCCCATCGGGAATAATGCCGCCGGGATTGAGTGGGAATAGGTTCCCGTAGTAGTCTCGCTTTACACTTTCTACATCGCAGGTGTCAGCCACACCGGGAAGCTGATATAAATCGCGTAAGTAAGCTCCCAAGTTGTGATAGTCTCGAATTCGCTGTCTATTGCACTTAAACAACCCGTAGTAGGCACTATCAAACCGAAATAACGTTGTGAATAAACGGACATCTGCAAGCGTCAGATTGTCCCCACATAAATATCGACTAGTTTGCAATGCAATGTCAATCTCATCAAGAGTTGCAAACAGTTCGTTACAAGCTTGATTGTATGCTTCTTGGGTTTGGGCAAAGCCACAGCGATACACACCGTTATTTACCGCGTGATAAATTTTCTCATTCCACCAGTCAATTTTCTCTTTGAGTGCTTCCGGGTAAAGATTGAGTGTGGGATTGCTGGCGAACTCGTTAAACTCAGAGTTCAGTATGACGATAATCTCTGAACTCTCATTATTAACGATAGTTTTCGTTTGGTTATCCCATAAAATTGGAACTGTAGAGCGTCCACTGTAACCAGGTTCAGTCAACTGATAAAATTCAGCCAGTGTGCGACAACCTTCTTCTTCTTGGTTGAATATCCAACCGCCTTCAATGGGAGAAGGAGAAACGATACATACTGATATTACCGCTTCAAGTTTTTTGAGCGATCGCACAACCAGGGTTCGATGCGCCCAAGGACAACCTAACCCAACATAGAGTTTGTAGCGTCCTGCTGCTGGTGGGTGCGGATTTCCTTCTTCTGTGCTAATAAACTTGCGAAACTGACTATTAGGACGAATATATGCTCCCGACTGATTGCTAGGGGCAAGTTTTGACATCATTATCTGCCACATAGTCGTCCAGACAAACTTTCCTAGCCAAATGATTAGCTTTGGAGGAAGTGTCTTACCCTTTTTCTTTGGGGAATTTTTTTCGTCATCCATTGGAGTTGAATTGCTCATAGTGACAATCTTGCTTTAGGAGGATTGACGTTATCAATGTTTTTACTAACTATATTTTGATGCTTACAATTTGCTCTGAATTTTACTACTCTACTACGCTTTGTCTGTGCTTTGGATCATATTTTTTATAAAAAATTTATAAGCTAATCGTCATTCAAATTGCATATTTGTATGCATGTAACTTTTGTAACATCAGCTTATTGCTGACAAGTTAAGCTTATCAACCATTTATCAATAAATAATAGTGTCAAAAATCAAGGTCAAAAACACAATTATTAAGCCAGCGATCCCCAATGGCACCCTATTTCCCAAATATATCAGCAAAGAGAACTGACCCCTCAAACTTCTCTTTGCGTTTATGTGTCGTCTTAAAAGCATCGTTGATCCTGACCTCAACAACCCAGTACAAAGCTTAATTAGATACTTGATAGCATTGATTATTAACAGAGTAATTACTATTAGCACAAGGGATTTTACTTTATCTTGTTATAAAAAACATCACATCTTAACAGTCAATGAACCTAAAGAAGTATAGATATAAGTTTAGGAAGAGATTACTAAAAAAAGAATAAAAAACAAAATTTACGTAGGAATAATTGTAAATAAAGTGACTCAATTTAATAGCGAGACTAACCTCCAAGAGGAAACAGATTTAGGGACTTTAATCGCTCAGACTACTACCACAGATAGATGGCAAGTATTGTCGTACAATGCCCCAATCCTACCCATACATGCCGCCCTACTTCGTACTGGTAAAGTATTCTTTTTCTGTGGCTCAGGTAACGATCCCAATCGGTTAAATTCTCTCTATGACAGTGTGCTATGGGATGTAAACAACGGAACCTTCACCCGTCAAGCGCCTCCATTGGATAGTAATAATAACCCTATTGACCTTTTTTGCGCTGGTCACTCCTTCCGCTCTGATGGTATGTTGATGGTTGCGGGTGGAACTCTGCGCTACGATCCCTTCTATGGTTTACCCTCTGCTCTGATGTTTGATCCCATTACCGAGAAATGGGTCAACAAGCCATCAATGAATAATGGTCGCTGGTATCCTAGTGTGTTAACACTAGGCAGTGGTCGGATATTAGCAGTGGCTGGGCTTGATATAGATGGCAAGCTCAACAGACAACCAGAAATTTATTCTGCTACATTTGCAAATGGTTGGAACGCTTTTCCAATAACTAGTGCCTTACCGTCATACCCACATGTGTTTCTGTTAAGTAATGGAAACATCTTTTATTCAGGCGCTCAGATGGGTGGAAGTGGAGTGACACCAAGGATATTAACCCTGCCAGATACATTTACACAATCCATTGCAGAAAAAGTGGTGTCAGGGCTGCAAGACCCAGCTTTCGGCGATCAAGCTGCCAGTGTACTTTTACCACCTGCACAAGACCAAAGGGTGATGATTATTGGTGGGGGTAGTAGTAATACGGCAACAAATAGGGTGAATATTGTAAATCTAAAAGCTGCTAACCCAACTTACGTAGGATCGAGTTTTCTAAAATACGCTCGCAAGCATCATAGCGCAGTTTTGTTACCCGATCGCACAGTGTTTGTTTGCAATGGTAGCAAAATGAATGAGGACACAACACAATCAATGCTACCAGCAGAAATCTACAATCCAGTCACAAATTCCTGGACAGCAGTAGCTAAACAAAATGTGCCTCGCGTATATCACTCAGTGGCCTTGCTCCTGCCAGATGGTAGGGTAGCCACAGCTGGGGGCAACCCTCAACGGAGGGTCAATGAACTGCAATTAGAAATCTACAGTCCTGCCTACATGTCGCAGTCACGACCAATTATTCAGAGCGCTCCTCAAACCTTGAACTACGGGCTGCAATTTACGATTCAGACACCCCAGGCTGCGAATATTAAATGGGTCAGTTTGATTAAACCAATGGCAACCACCCATTCCTGTGATACAGAACAAAGGCTGGTGGATGTACCGATTAATTTTAGGAATGCTACTTCTCTCAATGTCACGGTAACAGACAATCGAAACATCGCACCACCAGGGTGGTACATGCTTTTTATTAGTGACAACAATGGGACACCTTCAGTAGCGACCTGGACGCGAATATTTTAGCCTTACCCGTTTAGGTTCAATACACAACTACTTAATAAAAGTCATTAATTCTAGGAGTGGAAATATGAATTACAAGCTCTCACGTCGACAGTTTGGCCAGTTGGCACTTACTGGAACTGTAGCATCTGGGCTTAGTTATCTAGGCAATAAAGCCTTTGCACAAACACCAAGCTTAAATATTCCAAATTTAAATATTGTAGGTATAGGTTCTAGCTCTATCATCACTACTGACCAAACGGTTGTTCCAGAGGTAAACATCACTGAATCAGATGATAACACTGCCCCAAATATCGTACCCACGGTTATTAAGCCCGTAGGACTTGTTTTGCAATCCTTAATTACAGGAAATTCTCAGGTACTTGGAGATAAAAGTACACCTCTATTAGAGCCTAATGAGATATTGAGTGGCTTCACATCTTTAAGCGATGGCACACTTGTTGTAGCCATTACTCCTGTTACGACTAGTAGGAGACAGGCAACACCTACTCGCCTTACATTTTTGAGTACGCCTGTAAAAACTTTGATAGTCTCAGGACTTAAAAGGAATCAACAGCTTGGAAGCTTGCTAGGCACTATTGATGGGCGACTCATCGGCCTAGTAGGTAAAAAGAACGGGACACCACCCATTATATTGGTAGATATTGACCTTCAAACAGGAGAGATAAGTCCTATTAGTAAGATTAAATTCCCGAATGATCGGCGGATCATCAATCTAGCTGAATGTCCAGATGGAAAACTCTATACGTCTTTAATTGGACTAAATGGTGATACAACCTTAGTGCAGCTAGATTCAAATCAAAAAAAGCCGATCGAACTGGCACAATTGAAAGTTGATGGTAAAGCATTGAATAATGGCTTACAAAGCTTAGTTTGCTCTGCAACAGGTCAACTCCTCGCCTTCGGAGCTATGAGGTATGAGACACCTAATGTTGTGTATAGCGTAGATAAAAATAGTGGAAACATGACTCGGCTACAAAACTTTGACGTTACTCAGATTACGCTTGCTCGTGGGTAAAAGGGAGTCAGCCGATACCGATATTTAGCAAAAAAGTACCAAGCCCTCGTCTTTCCTTGAGGGCTTTTTATGCTTTTCGAGTCATCGATCAATTAGTCACTATTAGCAATGACCAATAAATATTTTAATTGATTGACAAAAGTCGCTTTATTAGACCTCTTGCAAAAATCCTTGAATCACCCCTCCCCAACCCTCCCCGATGTGTTGGGGAAGGCGCAAGATTTCAAGTTTCTTCCCTTATAAAGGGGGGATTAAGGAAGGTCTATTCGACTTATACAAGAGGTCTATTCTAATCCCTGACAGATGCCCTTTCTCTAAGAAACGCATCAAATGTCAACCTATCGGGTAGTGAAGTTTGTGCGCCTGGTTTTGTTGTCGTCAAAGCACCTGCTGCTGCACCCCAAACAACTGCCTGATGTAAAGAAAGTCCTGTAAAAAGTCCCGCAGTTAAGCCGCCATTAAAAGCATCGCCAGCAGCTACTGTGTCAACCGCATGAACTGGAAACGCGGGGACAAAAAACTTTTCCTCAGCAGTGGCACAAAAAACACCTTTAGCACCCAGTTTGACGATCGCACATTTCACACCCCGTTGTAATAAAACTTCAGCAGCCTTTGCTGCTTGTTCCTCTCTATCCACAGGAAAACCTACTAACTGCGCGGCTTCAACTTCATTCGGTGTAATAATATCCACTAACGGGTAAAGTTCATCTGGGAAATCAGATCGTGCGGGTGCTGGATCGAGAATTACCCTGATTTTGGTTTTTCTTGCGGCTTTAGCGGCTGCAACCACGGCAGTAATCGGAATTTCTAACTGTAAAAGCAGTGCTGTAGCTTCTGGTAATAAGTTGGACAATCGTTCTACGTCTTCTTGATTGACACACCCATTTGCACCAGGAATGACAATAATTTGATTTTCCCCAGCATGATTTACAGCGATGATGGCGACTCCAGAACTAAATGTCTTATCGACGAAAATATTGCCAATCTGCACACCAGATGCTTGCAAATTGTTGACAAGTTCCACACCAAAATCGTCTGCACCTACACGCCCCACCATTTGGGTAGGAATTCCCAATTTTGCTAATGCTACGGCTTGATTCGCTCCTTTACCTCCCGAAACTTTCAAAAATTCTTCTCCTAGCAACGTTTCTCCAGCAACTGGCAACCTAGGTGTTTTTGCTACCAAGTCTATATTTATGCTGCCGAAGACGATAATACTCATTTTTGTTGATATTTAAAGTCATTTAGCCTAATAGTACAGCAAGCGATCGCGGTTAAAGTCTGCGATCGCTTTACCTCATCAAGTGCAGGTGTACGCGCAAAATTTCTTGAATTGCGCGTTGTACAGCTTCTTTACTCAAGCTGCCATCTACCCGTACAATTCTTGAGGGATGGGATGCTGCTAACTCTGCGTATCCTTGCTGAACGCGCCGATGAAAAGCGATCGTTTCTTGTTCAATGCGGTCTAATCCTATTCCATCTCCCCGTTTGCGAGCTAGTCCGACTTCGACATTGACATCTAGCCAAATAGTTAAGTCACTCTCTAAGCCAGCAGTGGCAATATAGTTAAGCTGATTGATTAAACTCATGTTCAAACCGCGACCATATCCTTGATAGGCGATGGTAGAGTCAGTATAGCGATCGCATAAAATATATTTCCCGGCTGCGAGATTTGGCTTAAGTTCTTGTTCCACGTGTTGCGATCGGTCAGCAGCATACAATAAAAGTTCTGTCACTTCAGCAACTGGTTTATCCTCTGCCTTTTCTAGTAGCAAACGGCGAAGATGTAAGCCTAACTCTGTTCCACCTGGTTCACGAGTTACCACCACAGAAACATTGAGACTTTCCAACCACTGACAACAAAGCTGCATTTGGCTGGTTTTGCCACAGCCTTCCACACCTTCAAATACAATTAGTTTGCCACCCATGCTATTTGTTCGCTGCAATAAACTTATTCGCTGACGTTCGATCAAGAATAACCTGAAGGTTTTGAATATAAACTCTTTGTTCAGAATATTTCTAGCATGGGAACTCTAGCTAATAAGCTTAATTAAAGTATCCCACCCAGTACTGCCAACCATGTCCCATCCTGCTCATCCCACTTTGAGCCAATCTTCTTACCCTCGCTTGACTAGAAGCCTAAGTGCTGTAGAAAGTTGGGGCTTCGGTTTGACGGCTCATATTTCTTGGACAGCACTGGTTCCAGCAATTCATGCTGCTCTCGGTTCCCAAGCTATTTTTGTTTGGATACCTGCGGTGATTTTCGGAATGCTGCTCAACTACCAGGTAAAACGCTTGGGTATGCATTTTATAAATGTGGCTGGAGGAACGCCTAATTATGCTACTAAGCTGCTGCAAAACTACCCAGCACTAGCTTGTTATGCCGCAATTGGATACCTCCTCAACTGGGTTTCCTACCTGGCAGTTAATACCATCGTCCTCAAAGATTTGATTAAGGTGAATTTGGAGGCGCTGGGTATTGGCTGTCCAGAAATATGGCTGAATATTGGTTTTACACTGTTGCCGTTTATCGTGGCGTTTAGTGGGACTCGCGCCCTGAGTATTTTACATTTGTTTTTTATAATTCCAGCCTTTGGACTACTAATCACTTTCTGCATACAGGGTTTGGGCTGGTTAGCGTTCTCTAATGTTAGTCCGGGATTTTTTCCTAACAATTGGTCATCTTTAGGTTTTGTGGATTGGGCCAAGTGGTTCTTTTTCGTCACTTATGCCACCTATAGCTGTGAAACGGCTTCTTCTTTCGTCGCCGATAGCCGTCAACCCACCCAAACGTTGCGCTTTTTAGAGGTTGCGGCTTGGATGATGCCACCCATCTTTTTGGGGGGATCTTGGGTAATGATGCGGTTAGCAACCAATCCAAGCCTTGAAGACAATGCTTTTCTGAATCTTGTGGCAGCTTCCCACCCCTTCTGGGGAGAATCAGCAGCTATAAGTGTTTCCTTTTTGCTGGTGGCTGCAAGTCTTTTAGGTTCGGCAACGGTTGTTTCTAATTGTCCTCGGATTTTGTATCAGTTGGCTTTAGACAAACACATTTCACCTGTGTTTTCCGTTGTGTCACGCCGGGGTGTGTTTGTGCCCGCGCTAACCTTAACACTGGTGTTGTGTCTAATCTATCTGATTTGGGGAGATGTCGCGCGAATCGTAGCTGTTGGCAATGTCGGCTGGTTTGTCTCGTTTATGTTATTGCATTTGGGGCTTTGGCTGCGGCGCGATCGCCCGGAAGTTTTGTTCCCTCGCATATCTCTGGCGATTCTGCTGCTAGAAGTTGTGGTGCTAGTGGTGGGTGGATTTGCCTGGGGTTGGCTCAACTTGCTAATTGGGCTATTATTTCCCATTGGCGTTATGGGAATAGATGCGGTGATTCGCCGGGTGAATTTCCCTCCCTTCCACCCCAGTTGGTGGATGCGGCGATATAAATCGCGTCCTGTGGTAATTATCAAGGACTCAGTAGTTCTTCAGGTGAGCATCCTAATTTTTTTACTGTGCAGCGCAGTGGCAGCTGGCTGGTTATTTGGTGACAAACTTAATAAAGCGGCAAGTGCGGGGGGTGAAAATCTATTTGTGGTGCTGCTGATGACGGTAGCATTTGTGGGAGTGGCGATCGCTTGTTGGACAAGTTTACCGCAAGTGGTGGCGATCGCAGAAGCCCGTGAAGCTGCCGAACACCTGTTTACTGTTGCCCAGGATGGTATTTTAGTTGTGGACGAGCGAGGCATTATTCAACAGGCGAATCCGGCGACTGAATCTTTCTTTGGTGTTAACCCATCCGAGTTGCGAGGAAATCACCTCAACAAATGGCTAACTGCATTAGTCTATTATCCAGACGAGTGGACAAAGCGCAGCGAACAAACCTTACTCCGCAATGGCAAAAACAAAATCCTGGAAGTTTCCATCTCAGACAGGCCCCATCAGGATTTTCAAGAGTATGTTGTCATTCTCCACGACATTACCCAGCGCAAACAAGCAGAACAGATATTGCGATACTCAGAAGCACAATTGCGCCAAGAGGCAAAGCAGCTAGCAGCTCAACTCGTGCAGAGTGAAAAAATGTCTAGTTTGGGGCAGTTGGTAGCAGGTGTAGCGCACGAAATCAACAACCCAATCAACTTTATCTATGGCAATATCAGTTATGCCAATCAATATATTGAAGATTTACTAAAACTACTGAAATTATACCAGCAAAACTATCCTAATCCAGTAACTGAAATTCAAGAAGAAATAGAAGCGATCGACTTAAATTTCCTAATAGCAGACTTGCCTAATTTGCTAACTTCTATGACAGTCGGTGTCGAAAGAATCACAGAAATTGTTTTATCTCTGCGAAACTTTTCCCGGTTAGATGAAACAGAGATGAAAGCTGTGAATATCCATGAGGGTATAGATAATACATTAATGATTCTGGAACATCGCTTCAAAGCAAAATCTAACTCTCTAACAATTCAGGTGATTAAAGAGTACGGCGATCTACCATTAGTAGAATGTTATGCTGGACAACTCAATCAGGTATTTATGAATCTTCTAGCAAATGCGATCGATGCTTTAGAAGAGGCAGTGGAAAATGGTGAATGGGGAGCAGAGAAAGCAGCACTCTCTCCTCCCAAAATTTATATTCATACTCAACTTACTAGTGAAAATCAGGTAGTTATTCGCATTGTTGATAATGGTACAGGCATTCCCGAAAACGTCCAAAAACAATTATTTGAACCATTCTTTACTACGAAACCAGTTGGTAAAGGTACGGGATTAGGTTTATCTATTAGTTACCAGATTATCACCCAAAAACATCTGGGAAACTTACAATGTATTTCTACTCCTGGACAGGGTACAGAATTTGTAGTTGTAATTCCGCTTAAGCAGCAAACTCTTTAACTGACTTTTTCCGTTAAGTCTCAAAAAGCAGACTAATATCATGTCCGGCAAATTATTTGTGATATGTCGTTGCACTCGCAATGACCATTGTTTAACCAGACATGATATCACAAAGGATTTAGGGAATAGCACCGCACATCCGCTACACTAAATGATGAAGCAGCAGACGAGCGAGTTTCCTGCTCCTCTGCTTTTTGCTAACTACTCAAAGCCTTTAAGAACCGTTGCAAACTCTTAAACACACTGGGTTTTCTCGCAGGTGTTGCATCGGTTGTTGTTTGCGGTTGTCCTTTTAAAAGGATCTGATCCAAATCATCACCCGACGGTTTTGTGGGTAATTCGGCAATTCTTTGATATTCGCCGTCAGTTTCCAGCCAAACTTCCCACTGTCCTGGGTAGGAGCGAGATAGGGCACTTTGCTCGTCTATGGGGCGCAGGTAATAACAGGATTCAATGGTATTGGTAAAACGCAGGCGAGTTTGCCTTGCTGCATAACCAATGCCCACAGTTCCAGAATCTTCTAGACGGGGATTTAAAAAGACTACAGGGCGATCGCCTATTAGTTCACATAACTTTTCCAATTGCGGTACTTCTACGGAAGTGGGAGCAACGAACAAGAAAATTTCATCCTCTGGCTGAATTTTTGTCTGTAAAGAAGCAGTCCTTCCCGTACCGATATCTAAAATTTGAAATGGTGCATCTGCCCAATTGCGGCGGGCTAGAGCCGCAGCACCAGCGTCAGCAAAGAAAATCTTCAAACGGGAATCATAATCTGTAAACACGGGCACAAATTGTTCCGCCACGGGCATAAACTTGAGTTCTGGGAACAGGAACTCAACTTGCAAGCGAGTACAACCATCTGCAAGGGCAGCTTGGACAGCTACACGAGATTGGGCGATCGCATCTTCAAGACTGTTAGGAAGTTCACTCATAGTTTATGATGTCGCTTTAGCATTACTCTTATTGTTTCAGTATTGGCTCTTATTGAGTAGACAGACGGTGACGATCGACCAAACATCGGTGTCAGAATCAAGATGACAAAAAAGTGCTATTTCCAGATGAGAAAAACACCAGTTATTATGGCTCAATACTGATTTTCGGAAAAAAGCTTGTATATTAGCACAGTAAACAACATATCAGATCCTTATAGAGGAATAAAAAATGCTGGAATTATTGGGTTCAGGTTTGGTGTCACTCTGGCTGGAAATGGCCGGGGTACAAATCAAGCCTATGGATGCCTTGGATGCCTTAACTTGGCAAAGTAGCCCTGGCTTAGTTCTTGCGCCCGATCCCAATCCAACTGGGGCGACTACGGTGCAGGAATATCTGAAAAAGCTCATAACATCAAAGGTGGTGGCGCAAAATCTGGCTGAGAGTCAGGGAATTTGGATGCAGTCGGGGCCAATGCTGATGGCAAATCACCAAGGTACGACACCTCTGCCGGCTGCTTCTTTAACTAAAATTGCCACTTCATTAGTTGCTTTGAAAACTTGGGGGCCAGATTACCAATTTGATACTTTAGTGAGTGTCACTGGCCCAGTGGTAAATGGAGTTGTACAGGGCGATTTGGTGATTACAGGCCGTGGCGATCCTTTGTTTGTTTGGGAAGAAGCGATCGCTCTTGGTAATACTCTCAATCAAATGGGCATCAAACAGGTAAAGGGAAATTTAATCATTAATGGCAGTTTTGCCATGAATTTCCAACGTCAACCGATGCTGGCGGGTATGATGCTCAAGCAAACACTAAATCGGGCCACTTGGGGCCGCCCCGCTCTTTATACATACTCAATCATGCCTAAGGGAACGCCCAAGCCTCAAGTCGTGATTGCGGGTACGGTGAAAGTTGAGGCTCAACCAAACCCTCAACAAACTTTGTTACTGCGTCATCGTTCATTACCCTTAAAGCAACTCCTTAAGGAAATGAACGTTTACAGTAACAACGATATGGCAGAGATGCTAGCAGATTCAGTGGGAGGAGCAACTGTAGTTCAATCTACTGCTGCTAACCTTGCAAGAGTCCCACAAGCAGAAATTCAGTTAATCAATGGTTCTGGACTGGGGCCGGAAAACCGCATTTCCCCTAGGGCTGTTTGTGCCATGTTTATGGCTATTCAAGCTGAGGCATCTGCCCATCAGTTAAATCTGGGTGACTTGTTCGCCATGTCTGGATTCGATCACCGAGGAACAGTACATAGCAGACACATTCCCCTTGCTACTGTGATCAAAACTGGTACTCTCCGAGATGTGAGCGCTTTAGCCGGAGTCATGCCCACACGCGATCGCGGTTTGGTTTGGTTTGCCATTATCAACCGTGGTACAAATGTTTGGGGTTTCCGAACTGGACAAGACCAACTACTACAAAGTGTTGTCAAACAATTACAATTACCTCTAACTGTTCCGACTGCTTTAACTCCCCACTCAGCCATCAACTCTTTACCCCAGCTAGGTGCAAGCAGTCGGAATGAAATTTTATTCAAAAGTTAGTTTATCATCCGATTTAGTATTGAACCAAAAGCGAGCATGGTTGTCCCCGGGAGCAACGCGAAAAAGTGAGATCCTTGTGAAAAGAGCTCTTGAGGCAGGGGGAGCAGGGGGAGTGAAGAGAAAACTTTAGTATTTTTTACGACCTTTATAGCTATAAATACACTTATTTCTTTCTCTTCCCCTGCCTCCCCTGCTCCCCCTGCTCCCCCTGCTCACAAAATCGCATTGCTCCCGTTGTCCCCTATCTCCTTTTTATCGGTGTCACTACTTTGAAAGTTGTAGTATTGTTAGCAATCCAAAAGTCTTATTGATGGGTAAAAACCGAACTTGTAAAGGGTAAATGTCCATAATAGCTTTTGAGTTAAATTTTCCATTAAGTTGATTACAGGTAACTCGCAAAATGCCCTAACTAGAGTATTGGGGAGATTGGGCGAAACCTGAAGTAAAAATAACTGTAAATAGATTTGTCACATCAAGAGGAAAGGGAGCAGGGGACTCAGGGCAGGGGAGAAGACCCCATACATCAATGTATTGGCTCTAAAACCCTTGATTCCAAGGAAATTTCCGAATCTTTCTCCCCTGCTCCCAGCCTCTAGGCTTATAAATTAGGTTGTGATTATGCGATTTCTCAAATTACCCAGGTCTATAGGTCAACTCAGTAGTTATGTTTTAGCGATCGCGGTAGGAGTACTGTTAACGGTTAGCACATTACAGGTGTTGCCTTCCCAAGCCGAACCCGCACCCATAGTCATAGCTAAAGATACTTCACAAGTGAATGCTCAAAGCCAATCACCAGCTACGGCTGCGATCGGTAGTACTAGCTTTGTCACAGCAGCAGTAAATCGTGTTGGTTCAGCAGTTGTTCGGATTGATACTGAGCGAACAATTACTCGTCGCGTCGATCCATTTATGGAAGACCCGTTTTTCCGTCGGTTTTTTGGTGACGGTTTCTCTCAACAAATGCCGTCTTCTGAGCAGTTGCGCGGTTTAGGCTCAGGTTTCATTATTGACAAGAGCGGCTTAGTTATGACTAATGCTCATGTGGTCGATAAGGCTGATAAAGTAACAGTCCGACTCAAAGATGGCCGCACCTTTGAAGGGAAAGTTAAAGGTATTGATGAAGTTACAGATTTGGCAGTAGTCAAAATTAATGCTGGTAACGATTTACCAGTTGCACCCTTGGGTTCTTCCACTAATGTCCAAGTAGGAGATTGGGCGATCGCAGTTGGTAATCCTTTAGGATTTGATAACACCGTTACCTTAGGAATTGTCAGCACCCTCAAACGTTCCAGCGCTCAAGTCGGCATTAGCGACAAACGCTTAGACTTCATTCAAACCGATGCCGCTATTAACCCAGGTAACTCTGGCGGGCCGCTATTAAATGGCCAAGGTGAAGTGATTGGCATTAATACAGCTATTCGTCCCGATGCGATGGGTATTGGATTTGCCATTCCTATTGATAAAGCTAAAGCGATCGCAGCGCAACTGCAACGTGATGGCAAAGTTGCTCACCCCTATTTAGGTGTGCAAATGCTAACTTTAACACCCGATCTTGCCAAGCAAAATAATACCGATCCCAACTCTCCGATTCAGATACCAGAAATTAATGGTGTTTTTGTGATGCGAGTTGTCCCCAATTCTCCAGCTGCATCTGCCGGTATCCGGCGCGGCGATGTAATTCTGCAAGTTGATGGTAAAGCTATTACCAGCGCTGAACAATTGCAGAACTTTGTGGAAGACAGTCGTCTTGGTCAAGTATTACAGGTAAAAGTGCAACGAGGTAATCAGACACAGCAGCTTTCAATCCGCACAGCCGAGTTGCAAAATGCGTCCTAGACACATACATCTGTTACGGGTGTCAACTTAAGCTGAAAGGCAGTTTAGAATAACCTTTTTCTCGTTCCCAGTCTCTGGCTGGGAATGTCTACCATGAGGCTACTCCTTATTTATAAGTGTCATGTCATGTCCGTTTAAGCAGTCTAAATCACTTACCAACAGCTAAAACTAGACCTTCATGGGCTAATATTGCTTGAGGGAAAGCAGATTTAACATCGACTTTAACTTGGTCAAGAAAATCATCATGGTCATCTGGATGATGATGAGAAATGGCTAGCCGTTTAACATCAGCATTTAGAGCTGCATTCACCGCAGCTTGCCAAAGTAACTCAGCAGAATCATGGTTGTGAGAGGTCGGGGGAGTATAAGTGGCATTGGCAATGAGCAAATCAACGCCTTTTATAAACTCTAAAATCCGCTCTTGCTCAACTTGTTCGGCATTCTGGTGTAAGTCGGTGACGTAGGCGACACTATAATCTTGCCAAGTAACTCGGTAGCCAACTGAGCGCTGAGTTTGATTAATTAATGCAGTTGTAATGGTGACATCATCTAATTTTACATCACTGTCTGGAGTCAGATTACAAAACTGCAATTCCGACTGCATTACCTGTAAAGGATAAGGAAAGTGGGGCTGGAGCATCTGATCGTACAGACATTGTTTGATTGAGGCTCCATTTGAGGCAGCTGTGCCGTAAATATGAAAGCAGTTTTCCCCAATAAATGCGGGAGCAAAAAAGGGAAACCCTTGAATTCGGTTTGATTGGCAGTTGGTAAAAAATAAATGGGCTTGTAGTGGCTGTTGTAGTTCTTGCCAAGCTTTACCCAGTATCCGTAAACCAGTACCGCCATCAAAAATCAAGCGTTTTCCCGCTACCTGCATTTCTACACAAGCAGTATTACCACCATAACGACTGGTATCGCTACTTGGGGTGGCAATTAAACCCCGTACACCCCAGAATTGCACGATAAATTCACCTGCTGGGCTACTTGGCAAGGGAGCAGATTTTTCAGGGATGTTGCTCTGGGAATCCGACAACTCAAAATTTGACATTTTCCTTGAAATTAGACCTTAACGAGCAGGTCATCGTAGCGCCGAACTTCCAACAACCTGTTTTTTTCGTCCACAATGACTACTGTAGGAGAGTAATTTTTTAACTCTTCTGGAGTGAACTGCCCGTAAGTCATTATAATCAAGCGATCGCCAATAATGCCTAGACGTGCCGCTCCCCCATTTAGCTCAATTACTCCCGAATGGGCTGGAGCCGGGATCGCATAGGTAATAAAGCGCTGACCGTTGGCACTATTAACTACTTGCACTTGCTCATAAGGTAAGATACCAGCTTTTTCCAAAAGGGTTTCATCAATACTGATACTACCCACGTAGTTGATATTCGCCCCTGTGAGGGTGCAGTTATGAATTTTTGCCAAAAGGAGAGTACGCTGCATTTTGCTTTAGGGTTGGTGGCAGTTTTTGCGATCCGTAACAAGCGAAAGTTATAAGTAGAGACGCGATTAATCGCGTCTCTACAGGAGTGAGGAATAAAAATTTATAACTCTTAACTCCTAACTCCTCTATTATCCTCTATAAGCTTTTACGGATTTTTCTACTAAAGCTGCAACCTTGTCTACATCTTGCCAACCGAGAATTTCAGTCACCTTTTTTTCCAAATTTTTATAACTACGGAAAAATTCGGCAATTTCATCTAAGCGGTGTGGCGCTACGTCTTTCAGGGATTTTACCTGAGTGTAGCGCGGATCTTTGTCAGGAACACAAAGGATTTTTTCATCGCGATCGCCACCGTCAATCATCTCTAAGAAGCCAATCGGTCGTGCAGCAATAACACAGCCTGGAAAGGTTGGTTCATCAATTATGACCATACCATCGAGGGGATCGCCATCTTCAGCCAAAGTATTGGGTACAAAGCCGTAGTCATAAGGATATTGTACCGATGAATAAAGTACTCGGTCTAGAGCAAAGGCTTCTAGTTCCTTGTCGTATTCGTATTTATTTTTACTTCCGCCAGCAATTTCAATCAGAACGTTGATCAGACCGGGTTTCGGTTGGGCAGGAATACGAGATAAATCCACAAAAAAGTCCTCTGATAACAGTGAATCATGGGGGCACTCATTCAGCTTCGCTCCCCGTGTAGAATTTTAGGGCAATATGGGGATCTCTTCCCAAGGTATTCATTTTATGGGATTGGGGGCTGGTTATTTCTCCTTCATCTCCCCTACTGGACAGTTTCCTTGAATTACACCAAAAAATGGAAAAAGCGTTGCGAAGTTACTTCGCAACGCTTTTTCCAAGAGGGGATTATTTTTTCCCGTCCTTGATTGCTGTTGGAGGGATTTGTGCCCCTACTCTGTCAAGACAACTGAAACCTGGAGTTACACAATGCAAATTCAGGTTATTCTCGATTAACTACATCCACATCTCCAGAAGTTCTATCAAAATCAGTTTTCTCCTTTTTTGTAGCTCTCCTGTTGGTGAGATGCTATTAGCAAGCTTTATCAATCTTGACTTGCTTTAATGTTGTGGATCGGGGGTTGCTGGTTATTTTGAACATTAGTTGAAGAATAGTGAGCGATGACAAATACGGGTAGAGTGAGGGTCAACAGAGCGATCGCAGTTCCCACAATGTCTGCCAAACGTTGGGAATATGTGTCGGGATTGGCAGACTGGCTATTTGAATTCATACAAAATTGAAGTTATTCGTAACACTGTGTAGGTGTAGGTCTACTCTCTAATTGAGAGTATTAAATGCTATATTAGCTATTTTTAAACTGTAGAATGTGTAGCATCCTACAATCTAAACCAGTTATACAACTGTCATAATAGCCTTTTGATACATAGAGTTCTTAATACAAAGTTACAACTAAACAAATCATGTTTTATTTTGTAATTAATATTTTCAGATGTTTCCCTGTATGGTGTAATGGTTCGCATACGCAAAGCCAACTTTGACAGCATCATAAATTACATTTTTTCGCTGCTTAAAGATTAATTAGCAAAACATATTTGTCTGATACTTCATGATTATAACATTCTAAAATGCCTTTGATAAGGTTATTTTACTGGAATTGCTAATTTGTGATACAGGACACATAACAGCAATTGCACTGAATATCTACCTATGCTTTTGATTGTTATCTGGTAGTTATACACACAAATATTTGACACAAAATAAGAAATGAGTCGGAATTATTTATGTAACCAATGATAGCTACCGAATAAATACAGATACATCAACTGTGTTGAGCAGCGTGGATTCAGTGATACTACCAAACAAATATTTAATAATTTCAACTTCAAATCTGTGTAATATTACAGCGCTTTTGTCAATCTATATATAGGTAGAGTAAAAGATATTTTAGAAGTTCGCATAGATATAGTAATCCGATTTGATTCCTATTCGCGTAGCGTGGCGTAGCCATAATTATCTGCGTAGGTAGGAAATAGGGGACTCTTAACAGAAAAGAAGGGTATAGATGGTACTGAATCTTGTTCAAAAATCAAATAGGAGTCCTATATGTAGCGCGTTATTGCCTAACTCTGGTCTAATTTCCAGATGCTAAATCTGTATAACTTTTTGGATAAATCAAAATCTAATCGGAGAAATTGCATAATAAATTAATCAGCTAAAAAAACCGCCACTAATACAATAGGGCGGTCTGGTTAAGCAATCGGAGGGTAATTACAGATTACTCTGCTAATAAATAAGATTGCTGTAACGAAGTTTGCACTAAATTGTGGATTGGGGATTGGGTATGGGTTATTCCCCTTATCTTCCTTGTCTTCCCAGTTTCCAGTCCCTAATTCTTTCCGTAAACACTAATTGGTTCTTTGATAAATCGGGTGTAAAGATGCTTAAAGGTAGATTTAATTACGCGGGGCATACCAAAATCTATGGGTATCAACTTGTCTGGTAGTCGCCAATCTTCTATTTTTAATAAGTCAGGATTTAAATGTGGAAACTCTATAGCAGCAAGTTCTGGACAAACTCCTAGCCTTTGGGAAGCTGCAACTGTGGGCACTTGTTCAGGAGAAACATTGAGGATTTCTATCATTGCCCGATCTAAAGCAAATATATCTGATGCGGCTGCTAAAATACCGAGTTGACGAGGTTCACCATTACTAGGGCCATTTCCTTCATGACCGATGATGCCATCTAATATGGTTAAGTTAGGGTTAATAGCCCTAGCAGTTTCTACTAACATTTCACCAAATCTATTGGCATCTTTTCCGGCTTCCATGTGCCACCAAGCTTTCATTTTGCCAGGGACGCAACCAAATAAGTTTTTTACCCCCAGTGTTAATGTCAATTGGGCATGGGATTTCACTTTCGGTAGGTTAATCACTACGTCTGCTTCCATTGCTTCTTTAGATAGTCGCAGATGGTTAAAATTATCACTGACGGTTTGGTAACGTCGACCGTGAAAATCGATGATGGGAAGATTGAGTTCTTCTAAAATAGGCAGATAGCCGTTTGCGATTGCTACGCCCTTAGCACTGCCAAAAGCAGGACTATCACCCAAAAATGGCTTACCGCCAACTTCAATTACCATCTGGGCAACTTCGTAAACTAGTTCGGCACGGGTGATACACTCTTTACCAGGACGCGATCCTGTAAGTAGATTGGGTTTGAGTAAAACGCGATCGCCTTTTTTCACAAATGCTGCTATTCCTCCAAAAGGTTCCAGGAGAACGATCAAGGATTCTCTTAAAGCCTCTCGTTCGTAGGATGTAGCCCGAATGAGACTAACAGATGGTTTTTGAGTCTGCATAGATTAGGGATTGGGGATTGGGGATTGGGGAATAGGGACAAGGAGGAATAACCATGCCCAATTCCCCATAACTATTATTCTGTTTTGAGCGGTAAGATACCACTCATTTGTTCTAGATTTAACACTGTAGCTAAGTCTGTTTCACTCATCAACCCGCGTTCTAGGACAATCTGGCGCAGAGATTTACCAGTTTCTAAAGATTCTTTAGCGACAGCAGCAGCATTTAAATAACCAATGTGGATATTGAGTGCGGTTACTAAAGCTAAACTGCCTTCGGCATAAGCTAAACAACGTTCCTGGTTAGCAGTAATTCCCTCGATACAGCGTTCGGTGAGTGCGGCGATGGTATTACCAAGAATTTCGATACTGTGAATCAAGTTATAGGCAATTAGTGGCATCATCACATTTAATTCTAATTGTCCGGCTTGTGCGGCTAATGCGATCGCACTATCGTAACCCATCACCTGAAAACACACCATTGATGTCATCTCTGCCATGACTGGGTTATATTTCCCTGGCATAATTGAGGAACCGGGTTGCACTGGGGGGAGTTGAATTTCTTTCAAACCAGTTTTTGGTCCCGAATCCATTAGTCGCAAATCATGAGATATTTTGACTAAATCCTGCGCTAAGTTGCGTAAAGCACCGGAAACGTTTACAAATGGGGCCATACTCTGCATTGCTGCCATAAGATGGGGCGCAGGTTCCAAAGGTGTATTAATCAATTCTGAGAGAACTTCTACCACACGGGCGCGATATAGAGGATGAGTATTTAACCCCGTTCCGGCTGCACTACCTCCCAAACCCAGCACCATCAAATCACCAGAGGCGGTGTAAATCCGGTTTTGATGTTCTGCAAGAATGTACGCCCAAGCCCGAAAGTTTTCACCCAAACGCACCGGTACTGCGTCTTGCAAGTGGGTTCTGCCAGATTTGACGATATCTTGAAATTCTACAGCTTTGTTTTCTAAAGATGCGATCGCACTATCTATTGCTGGGTGCAATGTCTTGGATAATGCCAATAATCCACCAATCCGAATGGCGGTAGGAATCACATCATTGGTAGACTGCCCATAATTAACATGATCGTTAGGACTGACACGTTTGTAATTACCCTTTTCTTCACCCAAAATTTCTAAGGCGCGATTTGCCAGAACTTCGTTGACATTCATGTGGTGAGATGTTCCAGCACCCGCCTGATAAACATCCACGACAAACTGATCCCGAAACTTACCAGCTAGAATTTCATCAGTAGCTTGAATAATCGCCTGACTAATATCTTGGGGAATGCAATTCAGTTCTCCATTCACAATTGCTGTAGCTTTTTTAATTATTAATCCGGCATCTACGTAAGTGGATAAAGGCTTAATACCACTAATTGGGAAGTTTTCGATTGCCCGCAGCGTTTGAATGCCGTAATAAGCGCTACAAGCAATTTGGCGATCGCCCATCGAATCGCGTTCGATGCGGAATTGGTTGTCTGTGTGTTCAGTCATAGTATTGTTTTAAGAGAGCTACAGAAAACAGATTTTCCCATGCAGGCACACTCAGATACACTAATCTGCATAGATTTTGCATATTTGCTTGACTGCTTGTTGCTTTACACTCGTTAACTTTGAAGTTTTATTTTTGAATTCCCTATGACAAATTACGAATTACGAATTACGAATTACGAATTATTATGACCATACCCAATTGGATTACGTTCTCTCGCCTATTGGGGATACCATTTCTGCTTTACGGTTTATATAATCCTACACCTGAAGCTCAGTGGATATGTTTGGCAATTTTTATCGTTGCGGCATTAACTGATTGGTTAGACGGCTATTTGGCGCGGAAACTCAACCAAATTAGTGAATTGGGTAAATTTCTCGATCCTTTAGTGGATAAACTTTTGGTGCTTGCGCCGTTGCTGGTTTTTATTCAACTAGGAAAAGTCCCAGCTTGGGGAGTGTTTTTGATTTTAGCGCGAGAATTAGCGATCGCTGGTTGGCGAGTGAATCAAACGACGATTACCGGGGCAAATATTTGGGGTAAACTCAAAACTGTTAGTCAAATAATCGCGATCGCACTTTTAATTGCGCCTCTCGCGGAAGTTTGGCAAACTCCCTCTCTGATTGCCTTTTGGGTTTCTGTCGCCCTAACTTTAATCTCTGGAGGTATTTATCTTGTACCGCAAAATCCAGCTAAGGAAAATCCACAGTTAGATACAAAACGAACCTAAAATAAAACCACTGTAGCGATCGCTTTCAAAAAAGATTTCAATAAAATTTTATCGGAGTTCTGAACCCCTAATTTTTTTCATGCCATCCAAAATCTTACCACCGCCTTTAAAACCTGGAGACTTACTACGAGTAATTGCCCCTAGTGGTGCTTTGCGAGAATTTGAGGTATTTGAACAGAGTGTTGAAATTTGGCGATCGCGTGGTTATCGATTAGAAATCAGTCCACAGATAGATGACAAATGGGGTTATCTAGCTGGAACAGATGAAATCCGCCGTCAGCAACTAGCAGTAGCATGGCAAGATCCTAATTGTCGCGGTATTCTCTGCGCCAGAGGCGGTTTTGGTAGTACCCGTATTTTAGAAGATTGGAATTGGCAACAAAACTCAGCCCTTCCCAAATGGTTGATTGGCTTTTCTGATATCACAGCTTTATTGTGGAGCCTATACATAGCAGGAATTTCCGGCATTCATGCTCCCGTAATGGTGACTTTCGCAGATGAGCCTGATTGGTCAATTGAACGATTATTCGATTCGGTAGAAGGTCGTCCTCTCGCGCCTCTCAAAGGTTGCGGATGGGGTGGTGGTGTGGTATCTGGTACTTTATTACCAGGTAATCTCACGGTAGCTACTAACCTTTTAGCTACACCAATCCTGCCAAATCTCAATGGTGTAATCCTGGCGTTAGAAGATGTCACGGAAGCACCCTATCGCATCGACAGAATGCTGACACAATGGCGTTTGAGTGGTGCTTTGTCTCAAGTCTGCGGTATTGCTTTAGGCGGTTTTACTCGCTGTGAAGCGCCGCCAAATGTGCCTAGCTTTAGTGTAGAAGAAGTATTGCGCGATCGCTTGGGCGATTTGGGTATTCCTATTGTCTCTAACTTACCTTTTGGCCATGATAGTCCCAATGCAGCATTACCAGTGGGTGTAGAGGTAACTTTAGATGGGGATGCGGGAATATTAGCGATCGGGCATCCCCATTAAGTTAAAATCAGATCCACTTCTGATTAAACAGTCATAATCCACTCACAGAATTTAGCTGTAACTTGAATCGAATTATTACCCCCCTTAATCCCCCCGATATATTGGTGGGAAACAATAAAATCCGGTTCCCTCCCCTTTATAAGGGGAGGGTTAGGGTGGGGTAGAGAAATATTTGACACATCAATCATGAATTTTAAAACATCCTCTGAGATCAACTCGAATATCCAAGCAAAGGTAATCGCCTCTAGTGATCCCCTGCGACAATTAGAGATATTTAGAGCATCGATTCAATAATTAAAAACCTAACCCTCTAGCCTTCTTATCTACTAGGGAAGGCGGAGTAAAACTCCGCTCTCCGAAACAGGGTAGGGTTGAGACAAGTTCTCACAGAATTACTGAATTAGTATTCTAAGCGTGGGTGAAAAGAAATGTGATGTCATTATAGATAAAATAAAAAATAGCTTATAATACCCAAATCATCCTCCTTATTAGAAAAAGTTGAGTTATTAATTCTATGCCAAAACAATATGTACCTAATGCCTTTTTAAAAGTTGAGGATTCACAGTTATATGCAATTTTTGCTTGGAGTCAGCAAACAGCAGAAATGATCCCGTCCAAATCATGGTTGGCAATACTGGAAATATTTATTCACGAACATTCGCTAGAGAAAGCTTACCAAATATTTCAAAAACTTAAATTAGAACCTATAGCAGAGAAAGTCATTCATGAGCTAGAAAAATATGAGCAGCTTCTTCAAAATGCTCTAATTTTTTTAGCAGATGGTAGCCTCACAATTTTTGGTAAAGGCTTTCGGAGTTTTATAGAAAAGGAAATGCAATATGAACTTGGTTTATTAAGTAGAGAAAATTATCAAGTATTGCTACAATTATTTTCCCAATATCAATTAAAAGATGACCTAAAATCTATTGAGAATATAGAAGACTTTCGTAAATTAGTAGAACACCTAGAAAATCTTGGTTTACTATCTCCTGCTACAGGTTCAATAGATTGGGGTGATTTAAAAAAAACAGTTCCTATTTGCCAAGCATTTGGATTGACAAGAGGGACACCCGTCGATAGATACTATCTCAGCAAATTCCTTAAAGAAATTCAAACCCAAATTGGTGGCAATATCTTAGAAATAGGAGGAACACCAAAAGATAAAGATTTCTATCAAATTAATCCAGGCACATCATATCAGATTCTCAACTTAGAACCAGGCCCAGGAGTAGATATAGTTGGGGATGTTCACGATGTCTCTGTTATCAAACCAGAATCTTTTGATTCAGTGATAATTTTTAACGTTTTAGAACATTGTTATGCCCCCTGGATAGCAGTAGAAAACATCCACACTTGGCTAAAACCTGGTGGAAAATGTTTTGCGATGGTACCAAGTGCCATTAGAGTTCATGCTACTCCCGTTGATTATTGGCGGCCTTTACCTGATGCTTTCGCCTGGATGTATAAAAATTTCTCACAACAGAAGTTGTATGTCTATGGCAACCCTAGCACTGTAATAGCCTCTTATCATGGAATAGCCGTAGAAGAACTGACATCTGAAGAACTAGACGCTTATCATCCAGATTATCCCGTTGCAACTTGTATTTTGGCTGAAAAGTAAATCTATGAGAAAAAATTAAATTATTTATGAAAATTCCTCTTGTTGCTTGGGGTTATATCCCTGAACCTCCTTTATCGCATTCTGTTTTAACTGTGATAAATGAGTATAAAAACTGTTTAGATAAAATTGGGCATCAAGTTGATATCTTAAATGAAAAAGATGTTAACAAAGCCATAGAATATATTAATAATAATTATGATTCTGTGCATTTACACGCCTACGGTTTTGTGAGCGAATTTAATCGAAACCTTAAACAGAAATATTGTTTCACCTGCCATGATGGTTATCTGTTTAAAACAGATAAATGGAACGAAGAATTTAGAGAAGCATACCAACATTATTTTAATGCACCTGGGATAATTGCCCTGTCTCATTTAACCAAAAAATTTTTCTTGAAATCAGGATATTCTGGATATATATCAGTGCAAGTGAATGGTATTGATACTCAGAAAATAAATTTTCAATCTCAAGGAAATAATAAAGCTATTTGTTTAGGTTGGATACAACCAAGAAAACAGCAGAAATTACTGGCAAAAATCATAGACAGAAATATTGAAATAGATTTTGTTGGCCCTTTAGATGATCCTGATTTTGTTGAAGGAACAACAACAAAACATTTAGGTGTATGGAGTTTAGAACAAGTTTATTCTTGTCTCACAAATTATAGCTGTTTAGTTTTAATTAGTGAAGGTGAAGTTGCGCCACTTGTGGTATTAGAAGCAATGGCAGCAGGTTTATGTATCGTTGTTTCTGAATCTGCTAGTGCAAATTTACATCAGAAAGAATTCATTAGGTTTTGCCAGATAATATTTTAAATGACACTAGACCAGAAGCTCAAAGAATTGTTATTGATACAATTAGAAAAATGATTGATAAAAACCAATATCATCGCAAAAATATTGTATAATACGTCAGAGAAAACTTTGATCTTAGTCTCATCGCTTATAATTATAATAATATAATGCATGAATTTATAAATTTACACAGTTAAGAAGTAATTTTTCAGCCTGTTAATAACTTTGTTTATGTAAGATTCAGTTTAGTATCCTCTTCTTAAGTGGTCTAAAAATCATACTTGATTATTTGGATTTTTGTGTGAACAATACGATTGATAATAATTTAACAATGGAAACTATAGTTTTTGATTTTACTCATGAAGTATCAATTATCCTATGTACCTATAATCGAGCAAAATATCTAAACAATTGTATTGATAGTGTGATTGCTCAAAGTTTTAACAACTGGGAACTGATTATAGTTGATGATGGCAGCCAAGATAATACATTTGAAGTTGTCAATCCTTATATTCAAGAATTTCAAAATATCCGGTATTTGAAACATCAAAACAGGAAGCTATGGTATGCTAAAAATGCTGGTATCCAGGCATCTTTCGGCAAATATATAACATTCCTGGATAGTGATGATGCGTACAAAGTCAATCACCTGGATGCTCGAATCGAATATATGAGAGCTAATCCAGAAATTGATTTGATTGAAGGTGGATTCGCAACAGAAGAAGAGGTTTTAGTTGCAGATTATTTTAAACCAGGTCAAACAATTAATCTTCGAGAATGTGTTTTAGGCCCAACATTTTTTGGTAAGAGACAGGTGTTTTTTGAGGTAAAAGGATTTAATAATATTGCCTACGGAGAGGATACAGACTTTTGGTATCGAGCAGCAAAAATATTCAGAACTGAAAAAATAAGCGAACCTCAAACTTATATTTATACAAGAGCAGAAACTAGTATTACCAAAAGTGTTTTAGAGAATATTTCTTAATTTGATTAACTACCTGATATGAAGAATATCATATTTATATCCCAAATAAGCCATTATTGTCGCCGATTTCTTGCTTCTATTTGGCAGATATTACTTCTAGGGATTGTCCTAAGTTCGTACTTAATACTTTTATCTGGTTGTCAGGGAATAACACAGAAGGACGACGGAGTAATTCATTTGACTTTATGGCAAGCAATCAATCCCCCGACTAATCGGGATGTGTTTGACAAACTGGTAGACAAATTTAATCAGACTCATCCTGATGTCCAGGTAGAATCTATCTTCTTAGCTCAACCTCAATTGCCAAAAATATTAACAGCAGTTGTGGGTAATGTGCCTCCAGATATCCTGGCATTCTACCCGCAAATTACAGGTCAGTTGGCAGATTTAAGAGCAATTATACCTTTAGAAGATTGGTTGGAAAAATTACCACTAAAGTCAGAAATTAGACCTAATCTACTTGAAGAATTGCAATTAGATCGTCATCTTTGGTCAGCCCCATTATATACGAGCAATATAGGTATTTTTTATAGACCTAAGCTTTTTGAAGCTGCGGGAATTACGCAAACGCCCAAAACTTGGGAAGAATTGAGGCAAGTCGCCAAAAAATTAACCATAGACCGCAACGGCGACAATCGACCAGAACAGTACGGAATTATACTGCCTTTGGGGAAGGGAGAATGGACAGTTTTTAGCTGGTTTCCTTTTTTATTGAGTGCCGGCGGAGAAGTACTAACAAATAACCGACCAGATTTAACAAATGCTGGAGCGCTGAAAGCTTTACAATTCTGGCAAGAGCTATTAAAAGATGGTTCAGCAATGCTTTCTTCTCCAGAACGGGGTTATGAAGAGGATGCTTTTATAGCGGGTCGTGTTGCTATGCAAATTACAGGCCCTTGGACTTATATAACTAAATCTAAGGTTGATTACGACGCATTTCCTATACCTGCAAATGTTGGCCAAGCTACAGTGACAGGTGGTGGAAATCTCTATGTGATGAAGACAACACCAGCTAGAGAAGAAGCCGCATTGAAGTTTTTAGAATATGTTTTGAGTGAAGAATTCCAAAAAGAATGGAGTATTGGAACCGGTTTTTTACCAATTAATTTTAAAGCTGCTCAAAGTGAAGCTTATCAGCAATTTATCAACCAAAAACCTTGGTTAAAAGTGTTTATGGAACAAATTCCCCTGGCTGGCGCTCGACCGATTATTCCCGGATATAGTCGTCTTTCTGACAGTCTTGGTCGAGCTATTGAGGCTACATTGCTGGGTGAGTCTCCCGAAAAGGCTCTCAAAACAGCGCAAGAGCGTTTGGAAACTATTTGGGATAGTAATTAAATGGGATTGGATAGGTTGTGGTATCTTCTGAAGTGCAGTGGCTTGAGAACATAATTAAGGTGTTGCATAACGGTGAGATGAATTGGCGCAAGCAGGGGAGTAATTTTGGAAGTTGCTAAATCATTCTGCAAATATGCAACACTATAATTAATTATTAGCATTGGTAAGAATTCCTACAAGTACTCGCACTAATTCTTCTAAACCTTCTGGAACACGATAAAGTTTGATATCTTGCATGACCAGTTTATCTTGCCGATAAAATATCCCAAATCGCCAATCTTCTCCATTTGTTACAGCACCATATAAGGTTGGGGTTTGAGAATTTGTCCATTGATCGAGTGCTATCAATTCAATTGCAAGTTGAGTAAACCCCCGGCTTAAATCAGATTGCTTGGCTTCAACTACTAACAGTGAATTGGAAGATGAAATATAGTAATCAAAACTTCCTTTGAGTTGTTCACTAACATTAATGGGGTACTCAATGTTCAGTTGAGTTTGCGTTTGGTCGCAAATTTCCAACAAAATAGGAGCAATTAAAACTTCACGTTTTGCAGCTTCGCTGATAGGGTTGACGCGAATAATATTGCGCCGTAAGTAACGCTGTAAAAATTCTAAATAGTCAATTACACCTGAATATTGTGGTAGTTGCAGCGATGTGCGTTCGTAACTACATCCCAGTTCCACTAAGATGTCTGCTGGGGCGTAGGGTAATTCAAAATACTTACTAAATGTATAACTTTGACCAGGTTGGAGAATGCGCGGACGAGTCATAAACATTAAAATTATGGAATATATCGACACAAGTCAGCGAGAAACTTCAGTTTTGTGATGTAAATTTCTTTTCAATGTACACAAACCAATTGCTGGTATGGCTCCCAAAATCATTGCTGTAAGTCCTTGCCCACTCCAATATAATATGGGAGTACGGTAGGTTTCTGGAATCAAATTTTGCACAATAAAAAGTAACCAAACCAAAATAGTGATTAAGAAGAAAGAGATTGAGGGTAAAAAATTCCACCACCAAATGCCTGGTGTATATCGCCTCAGTACCAGCCATTGGCAAAGCCCTAGCCAAATACCAGAAACTATATATGCGATCGCAGACAGAAACCCAAAAATAAAAGTTTGTTCAGGAGATAAAGTTTCATTTAATGATGAGGCTATAGATGAAATATAGTTAATCCAGGCTGTAGAAACACCGTTGGCAATCAGCCAACCGACGCTAGTCGCAAATATCCACTGCAAACCCGGTAAATATCGGTAAACGACAAGGGCTTGGTCAGCAGCGAAAATCACGGCAAATACAACGTTGCTGAGACTTCTAACTAAAATACTCCATGTTTGTGGCTGGAAAGAAATACTAGATGAGCTTTGGAGAATAATTTTCTCTAAGGCGATACTAGCAACACCACCCACAACCCATCCAATCAAGGTCATTAAGGTAAACTGAATAAAGAACCTTTGTCGCTGCGATCGCGGAATCAAAAACTTTCTTGGGTTAGGCTCGTTATTAGCAGATGCAACACCATCGGGACTGTTAGAGTCAGTTTGCATGTTAGGGAACTGGGGATTAGGGGCTGGGGATTGGGAAGTGAGGAAAATGGGGGAGAAATAATCAATGCCCAATTCCCAATTCCCAATTCAATATTGATTCTTGTTTTATCCTATTTCTCACTCGCCAGTCCCTATTTTCTATTATTATTTTCCACTTGCAATTTCCCAGTCCTCAAAGTGGGCATATTATGCCAATAATGGCAGTGCATTCTCAGTAGAGTCTTAACTAATCTCAGTAACCTATGCTTACAGCAGTTCTCGCTATTGTGAGGTACGTTCTTAGTCCTGAAAAACTAGAAAAGGCTAGAGGAGGTAGCGGGGAGGGGAGAAACTGTACTTCATACCAGCAGGAAGCGCTGTATTGCTAAAGGTTTAAGGGTCGCCCTTCGTAGGCATCGCTTTGAGTCTTGGAAACTAAACCAAATGATAAATGGTGGTTTTTTTGTTACTTCTTAACCTTGGTTGCGATCGAGACTAATTTAGATACCTTTATCTTGTTCCCTACAATTGCATAATAACCTTCACTTAATCTTTAAAGATATTTTAGTATATATACCGTATCTTTTCGGACTTAGAAAAATCAAAATAGTATCAACAAAGCATCCAGATAAACTTCCATCTCCAAGCTTGTTGTAACCAACAACAGTCATATAGAAACAAATAATAATCTTTGTGATTTTCTTCTACGTTGTTGGAGTCATGAAACCACTTTTTAATAGCTAGGTTTCAAGAAAAGTTCAGTCTTAATTGTCTTTGTGTTCTTCAAAATTTATTACTAGAATGCAGCAAAAATTATCCTTGGCTTTAGTAGCAACAACTGTTGTAGTTATAAATGCAAATCCAGCTAGTGCTGTGACTATGCAAGTCAACAGTGGCCCGTTTTCTAGCTACTCTGATGCCAAAACTGTCACCTTTGACGATGGCACAGCAAACGATCCTAATGGATTTGTTACTTACTCTAATATTACTAGTAACATTGTTCAAGGTAGTGTATCTGGTCAATACGCCTCACCTTATGGGGATAATACCAAATTTCTGACAATTTCTCCATCAGGTAGTAATGTCGCAGGCGACAGTGGTTTTGTCAATATTAACTTCAAAGAAGCTGTTAATTACTTCGGTTTTTATGCAGGTTCATTAGATAGTTACAACTATGTTGACATTTACAAAGGTAATCAGTTGTTAAAGACTTTTAGTGGTGCAGATGTGCCAACTGCAATAGCTGATGGTAGTTGGACTAGCTCTCAAGCTAATATGTTTGTCAATCTTGTAGCTGATACAGGAGAAACATTTGACCGAGTTGTGATGCGCTCAGATGGAATTGCTTTTGAAACAGATAACCACGCCTATAGACTAGCGAGCGTTCCCGAGTCTAATGCGGTGTTAGGTGTGTTAGCAATAGGTGCTTGTGGTATGACTTCACTATTTAGACGCTCACAACGGAAAGTGACAGTGAAAGTATAAATTGATCGGGATACCTGTTGAAAACCCTTGAGCAAATGTCTCTACGCCTAGCGTAGAGACATTTCTACTTGGCATTAATACTGTAGGAAAGCCAACCGAGCGCTTATATCCAAAATATTTTAAATATTATAAAATATTACTACTATGCGCTGTTACTCACCTTTTCCTGAGAACTTGCTGGAAAAGCGTAATCCCAGAATGATAAGCTAAACAGTGGCATAAATAGGATGAAGTAATAAATGGGTGTTTATTCAACGACTCCTCATCTCTTACGGGCTGCTCGTGGTGAAGTAGTAGATCGTCCCCCTGTATGGATGATGCGACAAGCGGGACGATATATGAAAGCATATCGAGACTTAAGAGAGAAGTATCCTTCGTTTCGCGATCGCTCGGAAATTCCAGATGTAGCAATTGAAGTTTCTTTGCAACCGTGGAAAGCCTTCCAACCAGATGGAGTAATTTTATTTTCTGATATTGTCACCCCATTACCTGGTTTGGGTATTGACATGGATATCGCCGAAGGTAAAGGGCCAATCATTCACTCGCCCCTCCGCACTAAAGAACAAATCGATCGTCTGCATCCCTTAGAACCAGAAGCAGCTTTACCATTTATCAAGACAATTTTGCAGGCGTTGCGTTCTGAAGTGGGCGATAAATCAACGGTGTTAGGCTTTGTGGGTGCGCCGTGGACGTTAGCAGCTTATGCGGTGGAAGGAAAAGGTTCTAAAACCTATTCCATCATCAAAAATATGGCATTCTCAGATCCGACGATATTGCATCAATTGTTAACTAAATTAGCAGATGCGATCGCCATCTATGCCCGCTACCAAATTGACTCTGGCGCTCAAGTTGTACAAATGTTCGATTCTTGGGCGGGTCAATTGAGTCCTCAAGATTATGACACCTTTGCTCTCCCCTATCAACAGCGAGTTTTTCAGCAAGTCAAGCAAACCCACCCCGATACACCTTTGATTCTGTTAGTTAGTGGTAGTGCGGGTGTGTTGGAAAGAATGGCACAATCTGGCGCTGATATTGTCAGTGTAGATTGGGCTGTGGATATGGCAGATGCACGAGCAAGATTAGGTAAGCAAGTCAAAGTTCAAGGAAATCTTGACCCAGGCGTGTTATTCGGCTCTAAACAGTTTATCCGCGATCGCATTCTCGATACCGTTCGCAAAGCTGGTAATTGGGGTCACATTCTCAATCTCGGTCATGGTGTCTTACCAGAAACTCCCGAAGAAAATGTCGCTTTCTTCTTTGAAACTGCAAAGGAACTGAATCTTGCAGGAGTTAAGAATTAGGAGTTATGAGTTATGAGTTATGAGTTAGGAGTTATGAGTTATTAAGTTATCAATTGTGAGGTGCAGAGTTATTTTTAACTCCTCACTTATAATTCCTAACTTAATTCATAACTTCTGATTCGGAACTTTTAACTTGATTTTTAACTCTTCATTTTTAACTCCTTACTTTTAAAAAATTTTCTATGAGCCAGAAACGGATTTTAGTGACTGGTGCAAGTGGTTGTGTAGGTCATTATTTAACAGAAGCCTTAATTAAGGAAACAGATCGCGAACTGTATCTACTAGTTAGGAACCCAAGTAAACTGCAAGTTGATACTAAGGCACGTTCAGGTATCAACGTTTTACAAGGTGATATGCAAAATATTCGCCAGTTTGCCGATTTGCTATCCACAATTGATACGGCGGTACTCACAGCCACAGCTTGGGGTGGTGATAATACATTTGATATTAATGTTGTCAAGACTATAGAGTTGCTCGAACTGCTAGATCCAGAACGTTGCCAGCAGGTGATTTATTTTTCGACAGCTAGCGTTTTGGATCGCAACAATCAACCATTAAAAGAAGCCGGGGAAATTGGGACAGATTACATCCGTTCTAAATATGAGTGCTTACATAAAAAAGAACAATTAGCGATCGCACCCAAAATTACCACAGTATTTCCCACTATAGTATTAGGCGGTGATGCAAATAAACCCTATTCTGCTGTCACATCTGGGATTACAGAAGTTACCAAATATATTAATTTGATTCGCTTTTTAGAAGCAGATGGTAGTTTTCACTTTATCCACGCACGAGATATTGCTACTGTCGTGCAATATTTAATCGATTGTCCTCCCGAAAACGATCAATCACGTCAACTTGTTTTAGGTCAAGCACCATTAACTGCTAATCAAGCAGTTAAACAGGTTTGTGCTTATCTGGGCAAAAAGATTTACTTTCGCATTCCTATATCCATAGTATTGGCTAATTTGATTATTGTTCTGTTCCGCATTCAAATGGCGGCTTGGGATAGGTTTTGCATGAACTATCGACATTTCACATATAAAAAATTCATTAATCCCGATAGTTTCGGCTTGCAAAATTACTGTGCAACTATGAATGATGTTTTAAAAATTAGTGGCGTTAAACGTTAGCCAGTAAGGTAGTTTGGCGTTGCTGAATCATGGGATGATTTCGCCTGATGCTGAACGAATTATTAATAGTTTCAGTCGCTAATTCATCCCGCATTTATGCAACGCTAAGAATCAGTGTACTGAAAACTTTGATAGCCAATGGCGAAGCAACTATAAGACTAGTATTTGATTTTTGAAATCTTACGGATGGTGCGTTACGACGTTCCGTCTAAGAGGATGTTTGAAAAGTCCTCTTCTGGGTAGCAAAACGTTCTAGATCCCCCTAAATCCCCCTTAAAAAGGGGGACTTGAATTCCGGTTCCCCCCTTTTTTAAGGGGGGTTAGGGGGGATCAGTTAGTGCCTAAAATCACAGCCAACCACTTTTCAAACATCCTCTAAGGGACTTCCAAGAAATAAATTACCCAAATGAAACGAACCACAGAGACACAGAGAATACAGAGGAATGAGGAGGAGAAAGTTTTATCCGTCAGTTTTTTGAGTATTTTTTTATTTGGAACTCCCTAACACACCCTACAAATACTTATATTTTTTCAAAAATAAAATATAATTCCTATATTTCATAACGATATTGACTCTCAGAAAGATTAATTTTTTAGAGCGATCGCCCATTCAGCACTTTAAATACATATAATATATCCTTCGGCAACTCTATAGCAACCTCAGTTTTCTGAAAAACCATGATGTCAGGCTATATCCTTACTGTTCCCAAAATCAGTGCCAGTTAGGTTACTAGGGGTAAAATGTGGTTCAGCTGCGAATCCAAAAGGTGATGCTCTAAACACTTGCAGATGTTACCGCAAACAGTGGTTATGTTCTGGCTGCTAAAATACGTAAGTATGAGTAGTCCGATCGGACTACCCAGATAGAAATTGTCTATTTGGTCACACAACGCCCTCAATAGATTGTAGAAAAGTGTATTTCCTTGTGTTGATAGTGGTGCTAACCTCAATTTTAGGGATGTTATCAGCCTTTATCTGCTAGAGTTTCCAACTTTCAGCAAACTAGATAATCTATCAACAATATAAATCGCTAGGAGTGCGATGAGATGTCACAGTCCCATACCACAAGACCAGAAATAGCATCTGGAACTCTAATCGATAACCGTTATATTATCCAAAAACTTCTGGGACAAGGAGGATTGGGGCGAACTTACTTGGCGTTTGACACTCGGCGATTTAATGAAGCTTGTGTTCTCAAGGAGTTTGCACCCATTGGCACAGGGGAAAGCGGACTGGAACAATATCGCAACTTATTTAAAAGAGAGGCCAAAATTCTTCATCAATTGCAACATCCTCAAATTCCCAAGTTTTTAGCTTGCTTTGAAGGAGATGGTCGGTTATTTCTGGTACAAGAGTATGTTGACGGTAAAACATATTCTAGGCTGTTGGGAGAACTTCAACGTGAAGGAAGAAATTTTTCTGAAGACGAAGTTATACAGTGGCTAAAGAATCTGCTACCTGTTTTGGAATATGTCCACCAGCACAACATCATCCATCGAGATATTTCTCCTGACAACATCATGTTACCTGATGGCAAGGATTTACCAGTGCTGATTGATTTCGGTGTCGGCAAGCAAATGACTGATATGAATGAAGGGAGAAGTTCTAACCATCAGGTAACGTTTGTTGGCAAAATGTCTCTTGTAGGCAAAGTGGGATATGCTCCTCGCGAACAGATTAGCTTGGGTTTATGTTCGCCCTCTAGTGACCTTTATGCTTTGGGGGTAACAGCTGTTGTACTGCTCACAGGTAGAGATCCATCTTTACTAATGGATCAATACTCACTTGAATGGAACTGGCGTTATTATACTTACGTTAGTGATGGGTTTGCTCAAGTACTTGATTGCATGTTGGCAGACAGACCTAACAAGCGATATCAAACAGCTAGAGAAGTTATTAACGATTTAGAGCGGATTGGAGAACCAGAAGTGCCAATGTCTCCTCCAATCATCCTTGATGATTTGCCTGCTACAGTATTTAATCCTGAATTCCAGGCTATGTCAGCAATATCGCAATCATACAACCAACCTGGAGAAATAATTTTTAGTTCACCTAATTTACCTTCTAATCCACAAATTGGGCAGATTGAACAACAACAACCTTCTTTACAACCAGCATTTATCAAACATTGTCAGCAAGGGTTAGCTTACCACATCGGGCCAATCGCAAATCTGATTATAGAAGAAATATTAGAAGAAAATCCTTATATTTTACCTGACCAATTTGTTGAACTCATAGCCAGAGAAATTCCTAACTTTCAAGCAGCTTTTGAATTCAAAAAAAGCTTATTTTCATAGATATTTATACCATTGTTAATTTAGAGATAATTTTGATTATTTAACTAAATTATGGTATGGCAATTTTAAGTAAAGAGAAACTCAACACAGCCAGTTTTGTCGGTTGGGCTAAATCTCCGTTATAAAACTTAATTACGAATGACGTTAACGTAGCGTAAAGCCTTATCGGCATGGCTTCGCTTAGAGCAAGTCTTCGTTCGCTTTTAGCGTCTCGTAGAGAGCGTCATTACGAATTACGAATTACAAATTATTTGAATCCCCTGTACCTCCCTGAGTACGTTTGATTCTTTTCATTGCCATTTCTAAACTTAACTGCATCCGTTTAAAGGCTTTAGCTAAATTACCGATTTCATCATTAGACATCTGCTCAAATTCAACTTCCATGTGTCCGGTACTAACTTCTTCAGCTATGCGAGTCATGCGTTTGAGAGGTATCACAACTTGTCGATTCAAGAACAAATTGACTAATAGGATAGTTGCGATAAATATAGCTGATACAATTAAAATAATTACTAAGGAAGACTGATTGGCTTTGCTAATGACATTATTCGCTGGTACTGATATAATTTGAGCGCCGACAATTTCATTCAGCTTCCACCCAAATCCATTAGCTGTGCCATAAAGAGTAATCATACTTTGAGGTGCTGCTTCAGGTACACTATGACACTTCAGACAGCTTTCTTCAGAAATTGGTAACGGACGAGCAATATAAAAGATATCCCCACCAGGAAGTGAGCGAAATCCACTCACTTCTTTAAGGTCTGATTTGCTTCTGAACCTTTCTACAACTTCCGTCTCAAAACCGTCAGCTTTATCCCGAAGATTTGTAGGATTGAGAGTTGCTTCTTTATAAAAGAAATCACGGTAATCTGCTGTTTTCCGTAAAATCTCAAAGACCTCCCGTGCTGAGTATGCAGGTACGCTTTGTGGCAAAAACTCAGTAGCTAATTTATCGGCTAGCTCTGGATTTACTTGAGTACTGGTGTATTTACGAACAGAACTCATAGTTTGCATAAGCATAAGAGCTGTTGAGCTAATATCTTGTTTAGCATTCTCCCTGAGCAGAGAAGAAAGAGCAAATCCACTCAAGCTCAAACCGAATGTCAGAATTACCAGCAGCAGAATTGTAAACTTTTGTTTCAGCTTCAGATTCTTTAGCATAATTACAGATTACCTACAAGTCAAATTATTATGAACAAATATCGTGAAAGTCATCGTTTACTTTATCATGAACAATCAACTCTCATATTTGGTTGTAAAGGCATAGTTTAGCTAAAACTATTAGGGTATACCCAACTTTATACTATTAGTAATTATTGAGGTTAATGAAAATGTTCTCTAAGTAACTAAGTTCCAAAAAGCTACAACAGCAATTCAAATGGAATTCCCAAAAGTTCCAATTGGCTGTTTTGATCCTATGCCAAAATAAATACCAGCAATTGTCAAATATTACTAATGGTGTGGAATGCAGGAAAGTCTTTATTCGGGGGACGCTACATTATTGAAAGCCAACTAGGTGAAGGCGGAATTGGCATTACTTACCTTGCCATAAATCAACGGAATCAACTGCGAGTGATTAAAACTCTCAAAGAAGAAATCCTAAACCACCCCGCTTGGATACTCCACCGAAACAAATTACGGCAAGACTTCCGTGATGAAGCAGTTAGGCTGGCTGTGTGTCATCATCCTCATATAGTACAGATAGAAACCATCTTCGATGATGGAAATCTGCCTTGTATGGTGATGGAGTACATCGAAGGCGAAGACTTAGGACAGTACCTAAGACGGCTTGGGGTGCTGTCAGAAGCAGAAGCGCTGCTCTACATCCGACAAATTGGCGATGCTTTGACACTAATCCATTCTAAAGGACTGCTGCATCGGGATCTCAAACCACGCAACATTATGATCCGCATTGATAAATCAGAAGCAGTGCTGATAGACTTTGGTATTGCTAGAGAATTTATTCCCAATGCAATCCAAAGACACACAGTGTATCGCACTCCTGGTTTTGCCCCACCTGAGCAGTATGAATCGGAAGCACCACGAGGAGAATATATTGATATCTACGCCTTAGCCGCTACTTTGTATAATTTGCTTACCGCAGTGATACCAACGAGCGCAGATGATAGACGACACAATATTAATTTAGAACCACCGCAATATTTTAATCCCAATATTAGCAATAGAGTAAATCAAGCTATTATGTGCGGTATGGATTTGGAGTCAACCTATCGTCCCCAGTCTGTACAGGAGTGGTTGGATTTATTAGGCCCCGATCCTGGGACAATTGTAACACCAGAAACATCTACTCTAGTGATAACGCCTAGAGTAAAATTACCTCCACCTGTTGTATTAGATCGGCAGAACTGGCAATGCGTACAGACCCTCAAAGGTCATTCTAGTATGGTTCATGCGATCGCCATTAGCTCAGACGGACAATTGATTGCTAGTGGTAGTAATGACCATACAATTAAACTTTGGCAACTGGGTACTGGCAAGCTAGTGCGTCAAATGGGTCGTTGGTCTTCTGGTCATTCTAGTATGGTTCATTCCGTCGCCTTTAGCCCAATCTCACCAAAGCTTTCTTATCAAGGGGAATCAGGCAAAGCTGCGAGAACCACAGACCATAACTGGGGAATCTTGGCTAGTGGTAGTTGGGATAATACGATCAAATTTTGGGATGTAAATACAGGCAAAGAAATTCGCACTCTCCTTGGTCATACCAACTGGGTAAATTCCGTTGCCTTTAGTCCAGATGGCAAACTTCTAGCTAGTGGTAGTGCTGACTGCACAATTAAACTATGGCAAGTCAACACTGGGATAGAAATCCAAACTCTCACAGGTCATTCCGACTCAGTTTCGTCAATCGCTTATTCTCCGAGAACAGCTACAACGTCGAACAACCAGGATAGACAGCTTGTGGCTAGTGGCAGTAATGACTACACCATCAAGCTGTGGCAAGTATACACGGGCAGAAATATCTACACACTTACAGGTCATTCCTTCTTCATTAACTGTATCGCCTTCAGCCACGATGGAGAAACGCTCGCTAGTGGCAGTGGTGATAACACAATTAAATTGTGGCATGTAAATACAGGCAGAGAAATTCGCACTCTCATTGGTCATTCTGATTCAGTTTGGTCAATTGCCTTTAGCCAGGATAGGCAATTTATCGCTAGTGGCAGTTGGGACAACACTATCAAACTGTGGCATTTACACAGTGGTAGAGAAATCAGCACACTTACAGGACATTCCAGCTATGTTCGATGTGTCGCCTTCAGTCCTGATGGACAAACCCTAGTTAGCGGTAGCGATGATGATACTATCAAGATTTGGCGAAGGGGGAAATGAAGAAGTAGGGGAAGATAAGAGAGCAAAATTTTCCTCATCTACCTTATCCCCCTCTACATCTTCTAACCTGACGATAGAACTGCGATCGCCCCAAAACGCTATTTTAAATTAGTATAAATATTTAAGTAATTAGTTTAATTATTATTACTTCGTTATTTAAAGTATAGATAAATACCTGTATTTAACTGATTCATTCCCCATTTATGCAATGCCCATATTTGCTTCCAGTGAAATCTAAGCATTGATCGCTATCTTGCCCAGATAGAATATAAACTAGGGGCGCTTAGAAATTTAGAAATTTATCTATGCAAATTATTTATTGGCTGTTAATTGCCGTAATGCTTGTGGGTATCATCGGTGCAGTAGTTCCAGCCATTCCTGGTAGCAGCTTAATTCTAATTGCAATTATCGTCTGGGGAATCGTTAGTAGTTCCTTCACAGCTATCAAAATTCCCCTAATTGTGACAATTATTGTTTTGCTCCTTAGTGTAGGAGTAGATTTTTTAGCTAGCTATGTAGGAGCAAGACAAGCTGGAGCTAGCAAGTGGGGGCAAATTGGCGCAATTGTCGGTTTAGTGGTGGGATTTTTGGGACTATTGCCAACTTTGCCGTTTGGAGGGCCACTGTTAGGAATTTTACTAGGCCCGCTTTTGGGAGCAATTATTGGCGAGTATATTTACCGACGTGAATTTAGGTTGGCAGTTAAAGCAGGTATAGGAATTGTAGTCGGATCTTTGGTAGGAAATTTGATTCAAGGATTGTTAGCGATCGCTGCGGTTGTAGTTTTTGTTGTGACAACTTGGCCGCAGGTGTTTGGTTCTTAACATGATTAAGGTAAGACGGAAAAATTAATTACATCTTGCCTTAAGTGTACATAATTAGTTCAAAATCAAATCAGATTCCTATACATAAGTATAAGTGCGATCGCTACATTAATGCAAACTTCAGGGAAAATCTGCTTTGTTTCAAGGTTCTGCCTTCACACACAGCCCCTTTTCAACTCTATGGGATGAAAAAGATACGAAGACTAGTTATACAAGCAATTAAAATTTTATGAAGAGGACACATTAATTAAAGATGTGATGAGGACAACTAAGTAAATATTGCGTACCTGGGATATATGTGATTTTATGGAGATAAGAAATACATCACGCAAGTTTCACTTTCACTGACAGTGTTTTTCCATAAATTACTCAGATTAAAAGTAAAGCAATTGCCTGATTTAAGGTTATTACTAGGAGCCTCAAACAACAATGATTAATTTTAAATCTACATTACTAAATGCAACTTTAGCTGTTGCTGCTGCACTCCCCTTAGCTACTGCGGGATTGTTTACCTCTGCTGGATCTGCTCAAGCATACACTGGTAGTTTTAACTACAGCACTTCCGATAGAAACCCTTCTGATGAACCAACTCTGTCTACTCTTAGCAAAAACTCTGTAAACTTTGTTCCTAATCCCGGAGCAATTTTACTTACAGACCGGACAGGAGATTTTGTATCTAATTCTAGAGGTTTTATCAAAAGCTTTCAAACAAATCCATTTATTTCACCTTCCGAGTTTATTGATGTTGGTGCTTTAGACGGAATAAAGCTGCTTAGTTTGACCAGTCTTGCTCCAGCAATATTTGCATCAGGAAATGCAGGAATAGATATAACCTTGAATTTCGAGGGACTGTTTGAAGACGGAAGTAAAGCAACAGGACATTTCGTTTTTATTACTCAAAATACTGCCGCAAAAACAACTTACGATAATGGTGGAACAATTTCTGGAAGTTTCACAGGTCTTGCAGTAACTACAGTTCCTGAACCTGCTGCATTACTAGGCTTAGGTGCTGTAGGTGCTGTAATGGCTACGTCTCGCCGTCGCAAAAGTTTCGCTCAATAGACCTATCCCAAATATAAAAAAGTTACTTTTAAAAACTAAAAGTAACTCTAATTTATCAATTCGATCTGGCTGGAATGCACAATTTTCTCAACCAGGTCGATTTTTTTATTCTGTCAGACAAATCTATTTAAGGATGAATTTTCTTAACCTAAGATAGACTTAAGCTGATTGCAAAGAATTTTTGGCTTCAGTTGCGATCGCTTCTACTTCATCATCAGCCAGAGTTTTTAATATAGATTTAGCCTCTGCACTACCCAAACGAGCCAAGGCTTGTACAAGTCTGTAACGAATTTGCCAATCTGCATTGGTAGCATAGGGTGCCAACAGGGGAACTGCTTGTAAATCTCCTAAGTCACCCAAAGAACTAATAGCAGCAGTTTGCACTAATTCGTTTTCTGATGAAAGCGCTTCTTTGAGCAATTCAAAGGCTCGTGGATCGCCCAACTCTCCTAATGTAGCAATTATGCTGAATTGTATTAGCCATTCACCGGTTGTATGATAAAGTCGCTGCAAATCTTCAAAAGCTTCACTTAACTTGAGAGCGCCTAAGCAGTCTGCTGCTGCTGCTTGTACATCTACTTCAGAGTCATTAAGCAAGCGATCGCGCAAGATATCCAAGGATAATTGTAAATCTTGTGTTCCGAGTGTATCCATTTGACTCACTGCTGAGTAACGGACACGGGAATTGCGATCGCTAATGGCAGTTTGAATCAATTCAAAGCCAACCGCAGGTTCCAGTTGACGAATTTGATTAACTGCACGTAAGCGATCGCCTAAATCCTCAGAACTGAGCAATTGCTTAACAGACTCCGAAGTAATACTCATTTAGTTATCCTTGATTTTCAAAGGTGTAAAAAAGACAGACACGATTAATCGCGTCTCTACTTTTAATTAATCTTGACTTGCTGCCATTGCTCGAATAATATCACCACGAGTGAGGATACCAATTACTCGATCTGCGCCCTCAATTACTGGCAAGCGGTGAACGCTGCGATCGTGCATGATTGTAGCTGCTTGTTTTAAAGTTTTATCAGGGGAAATAGCGATCGGGTTTTTACTCATTACCTCCCCAACGGTTTGCCCTAGTGCCTTATGCAAGTCACGTTCATACGTAGCAGGATTTTTTAAATAGATAACGCTATCAAGAAACATAATGTACGCAGGTGGAGTAACACCAGTTTCTTGCCACATCAAATCGGTTTCTGAGATAATGCCCACCAATTTCCCGACATCATCCACAACAGGTAGTCCACTGATGTGGCGTTCTGCGAGAATTTGGATAGCTTCCTTCAGTGGAGTTTCCGCGTAGACGACAATAGGATCGCGGCTCATCACATCGGCAACGGTTTTAGGCATTTATTTCCTGATACCTTTAATCAAAGTCTCTGCGCCTATTGTAGAAAATTGCGGGACTCAACCTGATGCAATTAATAGATTGTTACGGTATTAGGTATTTGAGTATTAAAAAACTCTTTCCTAGTCACCAGTCCCCAGTCCCCAGTCACCAGTCCCCAGTTCCCAGGGGAGCAATACGATTTTGTGAGGTGAGTAAGCAGGGGAGGCAGGGGAGGCAGGGGAGGCAAGGGGAGAGAAATAATTCAAGTATATTTTTTAGTTTTTTAGTAGTAAAAAATACTAAAGTTTTTTCTTTACTCCCCCTGCTCCCCCTGCCTCCCCTGCTCCCCCTGCTCATTAGATGATGATCTCACTTTTTCGCGTTGCTCCCGTTCCCAGCCCCCAGTTACCAGTCCCCAGTCACCAGTCCCCGATCCCTTTTCAAAGCAGCAATAATTTGAGTATTTGCTTTCGGAAAAGTAAACTGCTCCAGTTCTTCCAAAGTTACCCAGCGAATTTCATCGGATTCCAAAGCTTGGGGAACACCTGTAATATGGCGGCAGTGATGTACTGTGAGAGTAACGCGCAAGTCTGTATAGCTGTGGTCAATAGTAATCAGATGTTCTCCTACTTCAATTACTATTCCCAGTTCTTCGGAAATTTCCCGTTTAATACACTCTTGGATAGTTTCACCAGGCTCAATTTTACCACCAGGAAATTCCCATAAACCACCCATTGCTCCTTCTGGACGACGGCGATCGATTAAAATTTGCTCTTGGCTGTTCCAAATTACTGCAACACCAATGATTTTATGGGGTGGGAAAGAACTGGTTTCACTCATAATTGATTGACAAGAGGGAGAGATGATTAATAACAAAACTCGGCAGACTAGTTTTAACTCTGCCGAGTTTTGATTTTTTAAATTTCAACCTTAATGCATCACAGTTTGGGATATTTTAAAAAAGTTTAGCTGATAATGATTGGGAATTAGCAGCAAGGATTTCGCAGAGGCTTATTTTCAATTTCTATCATCGTGACTGTGACTAAGCTATCAGCCCAACAACAATATAAAATTTTCTAAATTTTACATTTCTAGTCAACTTCGCTATTGTTAGTTTCAGTCCCTTCCAGGGCGAGTTCAAAATTCATTCTCTGTTCAGCATTACGCAAGAAATATCCACTAATCATAGCAGAAGCCAGAAGCCGACCTAGACTTTCCCGACTGGTGCTTACGGTGATGCCAAAGTGTTCTGAAGGTAGATTACCCAATAGTCCTGTAATATTCCGTTCCATCACCTGAAATACTTCAGCGGATGTAGGTTTAGATAGCTGCGTAACTGTCTCTGGACTCAAAGATTTAACGTATTGCCATAGTAAATCGTTAGTTTCTGATTCGCTATTGAAAAATTCTGAGACACGATTGGATGGGTTACTCATTTTTTAGCTCCTTAACTACCACTACTGGCTGCGGTGCTTGTGATTTAAATATGAAATGCCTATTTTGGATTTGACTTAGCTAGCTATTTTGTCTTCCTGTCAACTAATGTAACAGTCTAGCTATCTGGTGGAAGTAGGTGTAACCGTACCAAAGTCAGCGTATTTTCTCACCCTAACAAATAAAGTAAGGAGTGAGAAGTTAATTCCTAACTCCTCACTCCTCATTTCTAACTCCCCATTCTTAACTCCTAACCTTCCCCTAACTTGCCAAATATTCACCCATATTGGCTTTAGACTTGCGAAGTTTGGTTAAAGCTTCGCGCTCAATTTGCCGGACTCGTTCGCGGCTGATATTCAGTATTTCACCAATTTTAGCCAGAGTTAGCGCTTGCCCATCAGTTAAACCAAAACGTAGCGTGATTACTTCTCTCTGTTGTGGAGTGAGATCGCCCATCAGGCGATCTAAGTCATAAGATAGGGAAGATTGCATGACAAACTCTTCTGGAGATGCTCCTGGATCTTCCAGCATTTCTCCCAGTTCGGTGTCATAATTATCACCCAACCGTAAATCCAAGGAAAGAGGCAACCGCGCCTTTTCTAAATATTCTCGTACTTGTTTGGGGGTTAATTCTAATTCTTGAGCTAGTTCGCCAGCTGTTGGAGCGCGTCCCAATTTTTGAGACAATTGGCGCTGTGCCTTTTTAATTTTATTTAATTTTTCAGTGATATGGATTGGCAACCGAATGGTACGAGCTTTTTCGGCTATGGCACGAGTTATTGCTTGCCGAATCCACCAATAGGCATAGGTAGAAAATCTGTACCCTTTGGTAGGATCAAACTTTTCTACGCCCCGTTGCATACCAATACTACCTTCTTGGATCAAATCCAGTAAATCGACGTTGCGCTTGATGTACTTTTTGGCAACGGAGACTACCAGCCGCAAATTGGCCTCTACCATCTTACGCTTGGCAATTTCACCATCAGCGATCGCTTCATTCAATTCTGCTGGTTCTAACTTCGTCACTTTCGCCCACTCTTCTAAAGTCGGTTGACGATCTAACTGGGTGGCAAGAGATTCTCTTGATTCGTGCAAAGTACAAGAACGTTGCACCTGTTTACCATAAAAAATCTCTTCCTCGTGGGTTAAGAGTGGCACACGGCCAATCTCACGCAGGTAAGTCCGCACGAGGTCTGTGGCTGTCTGAGCGGTCTTCATGGCGCTACTCTTTTGTAATGATGGGTTTGGCGGTAGGGTCATTAAGGGATAGATGCTTTGGTAGGGTGCTACCCAGTCAGACTGGGAACCTATATATGGTTTGCAATTTACGCGCCCGAGAAACTCGGCTGCTCATAATAATCAAATTTAGGCTTCTTAACTGCTAAAAGTTACAGTTATTTCCTACTTTCCACAAGTATCTACAGTTAGATAAAAGGTAGCTTATTAAACATTTTTTTCTTGAAGTCTTATTAACAATTGTAACATTTATGAGAATGTTTTGGCTATATAGCGACATTAAATTTCCTGGTTGTTCCAGTTCGTGCAATATCGCCCTCTTTCTTAAGGCTGACTAGAAGTCAATTTCTGAAATTATCTGATTAACATAAGCTTCCTCATATTTGTTAAGATATCTCTAATGAGAACTATAGTCATTCTCTTATAACAATTGCTTAATTTTCTTGGGGATTGGGGATTGGGGACTGGGGACTGGGGACTGGGGACTGGGGACTGGGGACTGGGGATTGGGGATTGGTTTTCTCCCCTGCTCCCCTGCTCCCCCTGCTCCCCCTGCTCCCTACTCCCTACTCCCTCATAATCGGGCAGTACTCTTGAATGGTTTTTACGTCCAAAGTTGTATTTTGTAAAGAACGGATAGCGGCGACGGTAGCTTTTGCGCCAGCAATGGTGGTTATAATGGGGATTTTGTAAGCTAAGGCTGTGCGGCGGATTAACCTAGCATCAGTCTGGGCTTCTTCTCCGGAAGGCGTGTTGATAATAAGTTGGATTTTTTTGTTTTTGATTGCATCTAGGACGTGGGGACGGCCTTCATGAAGTTTAAGCACTAATTCAATATTTAACCCCTGTTCGAGAAGAACTTGGCGTGTACCAAGGGTAGCCATCACTGTAAAGCCCAAATCGATAAATTCCTTCACCACAGCACCAGCGGCAGCTTTATCGCGATCGCTCATTGATACAAATACAGTTCCAGTCAGTGGTAAACGCTCCCCGGCTCCCAGTTCCGCTTTGGCAAAGGCTCGGCCAAAGTCGGTGTCAATCCCCATCACTTCACCAGTCGATCTCATTTCTGGGCCCAATATTGTATCAGTTCCTGGGAATTTATTAAAGGGTAATACTGCTTCTTTTACTGCAATATGTGTGGGAATAACTTCCTCGGTGAAATGTAGCTCCTCTAAGGTTTTACCCGACATAATTAAGGATGCTAATTTCGCTAACTGTATGCCTGTTGCTTTAGATACAAAAGGCACTGTACGGGAAGCACGGGGGTTTGCTTCCAAAATGTAAACTTGGGGAGAATAGGTGCTTGCACCGACAACGGCAAATTGAATATTCATCAATCCCACGACTGACAGCGCTTGTGCTAGCTGTACCGTCCAAGTACGAATTTGATTGAGAACTGCTGGTGATAGGGAGATGGAGGGTAAGGAACAAGCAGAATCACCTGAGTGAATCCCCGCTTGCTCAATGTGTTCCATAATGCCACCAATCACTACCCGCCCTGTACGATCGGCGATCGCATCGACATCGACTTCGATGGCATTTTCCAAAAACTTATCAATCAAAATCGGATGTTCTGGTTCTATGAGTACTGCAAAACTCATGTAGCGTTCCAACTCAGTATCAGAATAGACGATTTCCATCGCCCGCCCCCCTAATACATAGCTAGGGCGCACCACCACTGGATAGCCGATGCGTTTGGCGACAATCAACGCATCTTCGTAACTCCGCGCAATTCCATTCGGCGGTTGGGCAATATTCAACTGTTGGAGAATCTTTTCAAACCGTTCCCGGTTTTCCGCCATGTCGATGGAATCTGGTGATGTCCCCCAAATTTTAGTCAGCAGTCCTGAAGTGTCATTGTTAAGAAACTCTTGTAATGGGATAGCCAGCTTTAGCGGTGTTTGTCCGCCAAATTGGATTATTATCCCCACTGGATTTTCAGTTTCGATGATGTTAAGGACATCTTCTTTTGTTAAAGGCTCAAAGTAAAGGCGATCGCTGGTATCGTAGTCTGTCGAAACTGTCTCTGGGTTTGAGTTGACCATAATCGTCTCATACCCCGCGTCTTTTAAGGCATAGGCGGCGTGACAACAACAATAATCAAACTCAATTCCCTGACCAATGCGGTTAGGGCCACCACCCAAAATCAATACTTTGGGCTTGGTTGCGGGCATTACCTCTGTTTCTTCTTCGTAGGTAGAGTAATAGTAGGGGGTAAAGGCTTCAAACTCAGCAGCGCAGGTATCCACAGTTTTGTAAACTGGGATAATTTCTAGTGACTTGCGGTAAGCGCGAACTTCGTCTTCGGTGGTTTTGGTCGCATAAGCAATTTGGCGATCGCTATATCCATCCCGTTTCACTTCATAAAGTTGCTCTTTTGTCAATTGCTGTAATGGTGTCCGCTTCAGGAATTTCTCGACATCTAGGAGTTGCTGAAATTTATCTAAAAACCACGGATCGATACCAGTTAGTTCGTAGATTTCCTCAGCACTAATCCCTAGTTGTAAGGCATGACGCACAGAGAAAATGCGATCGGGGTTAGGTGTCCGCAGTTGGGCGCGGATTTGTTCGCCACTGGGTAATTTCTCAGCTTGGTCGCAACCCCAACCAGCGCGTCCGGTTTCGAGCGATCGCAGTGCCTTTTGGAAAGATTCGTTGAAAGTCCGTCCAATTGCCATTGCTTCCCCGACAGACTTCATTTGAGTTGTCAGCACTGGGTCGGAACCAGGGAACTTTTCAAAGGCGAAGCGGGGAATTTTTGTCACCACATAGTCAATTGTCGGCTCAAAGGAGGCGGGAGTTTTCTTGGTGATGTCATTTTTAATTTCATCCAAGGTGTAGCCCACAGCCAGCTTTGCTGCCATTTTAGCGATGGGAAAACCTGTAGCTTTGGAAGACAAAGCCGAACTGCGGGAAACGCGGGGATTCATCTCAATTACGACGACATCGCCATTAACCGGATTAACAGCAAATTGAATATTAGAACCCCCAGTTTCCACACCTATCTCGCGGATGATTTTAATTGCCATATCCCGCAGCCTTTGATATTCTTTATCAGTTAGGGTTTGCGCAGGAGCAACGGTTATAGAATCCCCGGTGTGAATGCCCATCGGGTCAAGGTTTTCGATGGAACAGATAATCACCACGTTATCTGCTAGGTCACGCATCACTTCGAGTTCATATTCTTTCCAGCCGAGTAAGGACTGGTCAATAAGAATTTGCGAAACAGGGCTGGCATCTATACCTACCTGTGCCATTTCTTCAAATTCTTCTTGGTTGTAAGCAATACCGCCGCCACTTCCACCCATTGTGAAAGCTGGACGAATAATTAGGGGATAAGTACCAATTTGACGAGCAACAGCTTTAGCTTCTTCCAAAGATTCGGCTGTGTCGCTGGGACACACAGCTACCCCAATCCTGGCCATTGCTTCACCAAAAAGTTTTCGATCTTCGGCTTTTTCGATCGCTGGTAGTTTAGCGCCGATTAACTCAACGCCATACTTTTCCAACACGCCATTTTTGGCTAAAGCAACGGCGAGGTTGAGGGCGGTTTGTCCTCCCATCGTTGGTAGTAAAGCATCAGGGCGTTCTTTCTCAATGACTTTTTCGACCAATTCTGGAGTTAACGGCTCAATGTAAGTGCGATCGGCCGTTTCCGGGTCAGTCATAATCGTTGCAGGATTGGAGTTGACCAAAACCACTTCATAGCCTTCTTCTCGCAGCGCTTTACAGGCTTGAGTGCCAGAGTAGTCAAACTCACAGGCTTGTCCAATCACAATTGGGCCAGAGCCTAACAGTAGAATCTTCCGGAGGTCATCACGGCGGGGCATAGTCGTTGCCTTGGAGTATGAGAATACAAATCCTGATTATTTTAAGGGTCTTTACACCCTGTCGTGCTTTTTATTATTAAGTTTTCTAGGTTTGATGACAGAAAGGGGATTAGGTACTGGGCCCGCATTTTTCACAAGCTTGAAGGGAAAGATGGGCAGGGGGGCAGAGGGGAAAGAACTTGGTATTTGAACTCTCCCCTGCTTCCCTGCTCCTCTGCTCCCGGGAGCAACGCGAAAAAGTGAGATCCTCGTGAAAAGAGCTCTTGAGGCAGGGGGAGCAGGGGGAGTGAAGAGAAAACTTTAGTATTTTTTACGACTTTTATAGCTATAAATACACTTATTTCTTTCTCTTCCTCTGCCTCCCCTGCATCCCCTGCATCCCCTGCTCACAAAATCGCATTGCTCCCCTACTCCCCTACTCCCCTACTCAAGCGTAGGCTTAATCGAGATGTGGTGAGAAATCCGGGTGGGGACTGTGGGAGAGTCTTTAAGTAAGTATTTCCCCAATTCCCAATACCTAATTCCCTATAAATATTTTGTATTTCCAATTTTATTTAATTGTGATGCTCAAATTTTTAAAGCTTTTGCGAATCTTTATTATTTAATTTGATGAAACTTTGCAACAACTTGTCATTTTTTGTGGAATATATTTGTCTGCTTATTCAGAATAAATAAATTTCTTAGATAAAAATATTTATTAACTAGCTAATTGCTAAATATTATCAACGTTAAATATGATGAGAATATGTTTACTTAAATTAAAAATGGCAGAGAACTAAGGATACCATTCTCTGCCATTTTTTATAATATTTTAAGACTTCGTGCGGCCAACTTTTGCTTTTAGTCTAGTAGACAAATCTAGATTAGGAGAGTTTTAGCTTTGAGCAGCTTGGACAAACCCTAAAGTTAAGCTGTCTTTAGCGAGGAAGTGAGACAAATGATAAGCGCGTTCTTCAGTTTTTAACAAAATCTTTTCGTACAGATAGCGTGTACCCCGATCGCCTAAACTCTCTGCCTGAGCAGCTTGACGACGAATTACGCCAATGATTGCTTGTTCGGCAGCTAGGTCATTTTCCACCATTTGGCGAGAGGAATACACGCCTTCAGATTCTTGCTCAAAACAGGTTAATTCTGCTAGCTTGCTAAAGGTAGCTACTGGCACACCACCCAGTCCATCCAGACGTTCTCCAATTTCATGAACGTGGTCTTGTACTTGGTTGTAGCTTTCATTAAAAAACTCATGCAGAGAGTAAAATTCTGAGCCTTCAACTACAAAATGATGTTTTTGGTACTGCAAGTACAGTGCTTGGAAACTAGCTAATATGACGTTGAATCCTTCTGTAACTGGAGCAGTTACGCTGTGATCCAGCAAAACAGGATTGTCATATACATGACCAAAATTCCGTAACAAAGTTTGCGTTTCTGACATTGTGTTCCTCTCTTTTTAACAGTTATGGATTTTAACTGCTTATTCTCAACATATTAACATTTTAATAATAATATCAAGCCAATCCGCCATCACAATATTTTGTATTCTTGCTTACTAAAATTCTCAAGTTTATTGTTTGCTGGATGGTGGTACGCTCATCAAGTTCTATCTACGTACCCAGAAACGTTGATATAAAGATTTAACTATGGATATAGCCTGAAAGCTGAGTGGGGAAGAAATAGGGCAACCGAAAGCAGAGGATCTTTTCCCATAGTCAATGCCCCATTCCCCATCCACATTTTATTTTTTTCATAAAATTAATGAGAATTGTTTGCACTTAATGTATGCTGGTTTTAAGAGGTTACACTCCTGAAACTTTCAATAACCAGAAAGTTAAATCGCGGTAGTTACTGCAAGTTTGTTGCACTTTGAGGGCAATTCTCTTGAAATCGTTTAGTTCAGAAATAGAAAGCAACCACCTTGTAGAGGTAAATTGGGCAGATCGCTGGCAAGTCTATCAACGCCTAAAGGAGTTAGACATTCCCTGTAGTTGTACAACTAACCAGCCATTGAAAGTTGAAATTGGCTCTCCGATGACAGCTGTTCAACTGTGGAGTGTGATCCGGCGATTAACAGCCTCCCGTCAAGACCAGATTTGGACTCTTGAGTGCTGTTGGAAAAATCGCTAACAAGAGTTCTAATTTTTAGCTGCTGAGAAAATCTTGCTTGATAGCTTGTACTTAGTTAAAAAGAGGTCAAAAAAAATGGGTGCGTCTCACAGTATGGAAGGATCGGAATTTTGTCTTGAAGGCAGATTTATAAATTTTGTTATTAAAGATGGCTATAAGCTTAAAGGCTTAATACTGGGGACTCATGAGGGTGAGTCTTACATTAAATTAGCTAAACATTTACGGGCTGCTTTTGACTTGCGCTTACCACCAGGGACTTGGCTGCAAGTTGTTGGTTATAAAAAACATGATTTGAAAGATGGCACTGTCACACTGAAAGCTGAACGGGTGATGGCGGCGCGTTCTGAGATGGGGAGAGTTGAAACGATCGCACCAGTCCAAGAACCCCCATTGAGCGATAATGTCAAGGTCAAGCCAGCTAAGGCTAAAGCCACGATTTTGGTCTGTCAAAAGTCTGATTGTATGAAACGCGGTGGTAAAGCAGTTTGTCAGGCGTTGGAGGCGGCTTTAAGCGATCGCGGTTTAGAAGATCAAGTTACAATCAAGGGCACTGGTTGTATGAAGAACTGTAAAGCTGGACCAAACCTAGTTATGCCAGATAAAACACGCCATAGCCGAATTCAAGCTACACAAGTTCCGGCATTGATGGATAAGCATTTTGGTGACAAGAGTTTAGAAGCACAGCCAGAGAATTTAAGAGAAGTGGTAATATTTAATAGCAAAATTTGGGGGAATAATTCATAAAATCTTGACATTTTAATGAGAAAGTTTAATAATATCTTCTCAAGTGTGTTCCGTTAATGCTCGGCTCCAAAGTCTGATAGAAGTTTTCAATAAAATCAAAAAACTGGCTTTAATTGAGGCCAGTTTTTTGAATGAATAGGATTTTTATGAAGCAATTTTTAACCCCGATGCTTCCATAATTTGGAAAAGTTTAAGGGAATGTGGTTGATTGGTGAGTACGTAGACGCAAAGAAACTTGTTGTTAGACATCGTTTACAGTTGAAGCGTCAATCATCAATCACTTAAAAACCAATGCCACATACCACTCAGCGGATATACATCGTTTTTTTGACCTTTTCCACGATAGTCATGGTTTTTCTATTCCGTCATGACTGGAATCGCCTCGCTAAACTCTACCGCACCAAAGAAGCGCCGCCACAAAACTTCTCCCGAATGCAAAACGGTTCTGTGGGTTTGGTCATTGGTGACAAGTTAAGGCAGTAAATCTTTTGTCAAGAGGCTTTCAGAGAATTGTGGAAAAAAAACTGGTCAGACCCTCGTTGAAGATCGGG
>NZ_JBALDK010000063.1:0-15426 GCF_036917455.1 Nostoc sp.
ATCATTGAATTAAAAAACTTTATATCTTCTTAATTTTCTACCTAAAAAGAAATTTAGTTACCTAATGTGACAGTTATTACAAACTATTTGTTTTGGTAATTTTATCAGGTAAATAACACTTAAGAAACTACAGCAATAGTTTTTATACATCTAAATAATGTTCAGTATTTTTACTGTTTGAAAAATATTCTGTAAGGAAGACATTAGTTGTCAGAAGTAGATATTTTAGAAACTGTATGAGTAAAGATAATATCTTAAAAGGAGATTAAATTTGGAAAAATAATGTAGTTCAGTGTTCAAAAAATAATATATCAAGAAATACAACTCAGCCTAAAAAATCATATTTAGCATTAGGCAACAATAGCAGCATGTTACTCAAATTAATTTCTTTAAAATTTAAATAGGATAAAAAATAAAGCAATGAATATTTCTATTCTGGTCTTTGGAAAAAATAATTTTATCGCCACACTTCCAGATCAGATCCGTTATGCGACTGCTTTTCATGTAGAAGATATGGACAATCTGAATCAAGCAGTGTCGTGGATTAAAACAACGCCCCCCGATATAATACTTGTGCAGGCTAGTCTTGATGGCAGTATGGAACTGTGCAGTTGGTTGAAAGACCAGACAAAACTATCTTGGATATACTGCATTCTTTTCGAGGATCGTTCCCAACAACTTACTGATAGAAATAAGGGTTGGCACAGAGAATTAGAGATGAGCGCTGCGGCCCTAAAGCAAGGAGCTGATGCTTATATTTGGCATCTTATCGATCAAAAAACAGATCATAATTTGGCAGAGTTGACTGCTAATCATGGATTAATACTTGCTCAATTGACTGTTGGCTTGCGAAAAGCACAAAAATATCGAGATTTGATTCGGACAAATGATATGTTATCAGCGATCGCCTTAGCTGATTCGTTGACAGAATTAAATAATCGTCGTGCTTTAGAATGGGACTTACCGAGGCAAATTGAAAGAGCTAGAATTCAAAAAACTTCTCTGAGTTTGATTATTCTAGATGTAGATCATTTCAAAAAAGTTAATGATACTCACGGACATTTAGTAGGCGATCGCATTTTACAAGTATTATGTCAGCGTCTGCGCCACAATCTGCGTTGTCAAGATACAGCATTTCGCTATGGTGGCGAAGAGTTTGTGATTCTTTTGGCTAACACTACTGATGAGGAAGCACTATTAGTAGCCCGTCGTCTTAATCGCGTAGTCAGCGAGGAACCATTTGCACTCAGTAATAAACTGACAATTAATATCACTATCAGTCTAGGTACAGCTAGTCTGCAAGCTGATGATGATGAACAAGGAGAGAGTCTACTGAATCGCGCCGATCAGTATCTGTTACAGGCTAAAAATGCTGGGCGTAATCGAGTTATTCACTCGAAGTACTTATCTCATGTCTCACATTTAAAAGCTGTTTCTTCATAAAAGTAGGGATTTGTCATTTGTCATTCCCCATTCCTAACTCAGCATGACAATCTTCTACCGAAGCGCGTTGTCGCATGGCATTAACTAAAGCTTCATAACTAGACCAATTTTCTTGCAGTAGGGTTTTTGCTTGGAGGGCATGAAACCGCAGTTTATGTTGATAAACTGATTCAGAAAAGCCCAAAATTGTCAAGACTCCTATCAGCTTGCTTTTATCATCAGCACCACCCTCAGCATTATTAAAAACTAGGGTTTCAGCAGCAATACCCGCCATCCAAACAGTGGAGTAGCGGTCTAGCATTTGGGCGGTGATTTTACCCACTTCTAATTGAGATGCTAATTCGCGATCGTCAAAGCTAACACCACCTTGCCCAGGTTGCCCCTGTTTCCAGGCTTCCCAAGCGCTGAGTGTGTAGCCGGTAACGGGAATCCCCAGCAGGTAAGCAACCAAAAAATGCCCTGCTTCGTGGTGGACGATGCGATCGCGGTGTTCGCTTGAAAAACCAGCAATCCAATCTAAAAAGATAGTACCACCCTTGCCTTGCAAGCTAAAACTATCTAACGTCGCTATGCCTAAGATGGTGAAAGTAGCAAGTGCCGGCACTGCTGGCGATAAATTTAAGAATGGCCCCAGCAGTACCGATAGGGTCATGAGAAAGATAGATATTGCAACTAAATTTAAAGTAGTCTGGCTCATTGAGAGTTTTTTGAGTGCAGCTTAATATTTCATTATAAAGCGATGTCTACGACAGGCGGAGATACAGCATAACTTCTGTATCAACGACCTTTATCAATCTCCTGAAACAGCCTGTTAACTAGCCGATAAGCATCCCATTAAATTAATGCATATCGGTAAATTGAGTTAAACAATAAGAGTCATTTAAGAAATTACAATTATCTGAAACCAAGGCTTGTTACCAATAAGATTAGCGTATAATTTAATTCAGTTTGACTTGATTAAATATCTCAAAAAAAAATCATAGATTTTGGAGATATTTTTGTTTCTTTTTAGCAAACAATACAAATGCATAAGTTTTATCATTCAGTAACAAAATCTTATTTATCTATATAAATAGGTATATTTGGTGTTATACTACCATTTGTTTTGGATTGCACTGTAGCTTAACTCAATTGACAGGAGCCGATTCTTCCTGACTATGCTGAAAACAATTGCACTGAAAAGTTCCATGAAAACTCTAGCTCTACTATCTGTCACAGCCTTCGGCGCAACATCTGGATTAGTTTTCGGCACAATGCAAGCTGCCTCTGCTTTAAGTTGGAACTGGAATTATTCTGGTACTGGCATAGCAGCAAACGGTACTTTCACAACAAACAATACCCCTAACAATTTAGGTTTTTACCTGATTTCTGGAATTACTGGTACACGAAATGGTGAAACAATTACTGGTCTACAACCTGCCGGAACTCCAATACCAGGGAACGAACCTTTTAATGTTGACAATTTAATTAGTCTTAATACTCAGCAGTTAACAATTGATGGTTTTGGGTATTCTACATCGGGGGGAAACTATTCTAGTCCGTTTTTCGCTAACTTTTTGCCAACACCGGGTTATTTAGAGGTTTTTTCTGCACCGCCAATTACACTAGGGTCGGAAAATTTTGGGACGGAAGATAGTGAGTTACCCATTAGTTTTTCTGCAACCATAATCACTGTTCCTGAACCCACCTCAATTCTTAGCTTACTCGCTCTCGGTACTCTCTGCGCTGGTTCAGCACTCAAACGGAATAAGCTATCCAAATTCACTGAGAAGAAGCTAAAAAAAGTTTCCTAAGAACATACAGAAATCTTCAGCTAATCAAACCTTAGCGTGGGTTAACACAGATGTCATTGATGTTAGTGTCAGCATAAGTTCTATCAAATAGAATTCGCGGCTACACAAAAAAATCTGCATGTGCAGAGTAACACAAAATTAAATTTTAAAAATCACTCAAATACCACTGTCCTATTTCCATAGACTAATACACGATTTTGTAAGTGCGATCGCACTGCTCTTGCTAATACAACTCTCTCCAAATCTTTGCCTTTTCTCACCAAATCATCTACTTCATCACGGTGACTAACTCGCACTACATCCTGTTCAATAATTGGCCCTGCATCTAAATCAGCAGTGGCATAATACGCCGTCGCACCAATAATTTTTACCCCACGTTCAAAAGCTCGGTGATAGGGATTTGCACCGATAAAAGCTGGTAAAAATGAATGATGTATATTAATAATTTGTGGAAATTGATTAATAAAATCTGCACTAACAATTTGCATATATTTCGCCAATACAACTAAATCTATTTTGTACTGGTGGAGTAATTCTAGTTGTTGGGCTTCTTGTTCTGATTTATTGTCTTTAGTAATATTAACGTGCTGAAAGTCGATATTAAATTGTTCTACAACTACCTTTAAATTAGAATGGTTACTTATAATTAAAGGAATTTCAGCCACAAATTCTTTAGCGTGTTGTCTCCAAATTAAATCAAATAGACAATGGTCTTGCCGACTTACCCAAATAGCAATGCGTGGTACTGTATCAGAAAAACGTATTTCCCACTTTGCACTAAGAGGTTGAGCAATGGAATTAAAAGCCGGAGCAATAAATTCTCGCGGTAAATTAAACCCCTCTAGCTGCCATTCAATGCGGGTGATAAATAACCCAGCAGCAAAATCTGTATGCTGATCTGCATGAATAATATTACCACCGTTAGAATAGATGAAATTGGCAAATTTTGCCACCAGTCCCCGTTGATCTGGGCAGGAAATCAGCAATGTTGCTGTCGGATTTGTCATAATATCGCCAGATTTTGTAATTAATTATTTGCTATTTATCGGACTTGGTTTAGGAATGGTGAGCGGAGGTAGTTTCTGACTATTATCTACCGGTTGCTGCCACTCTGATAAATCCCGATTCACGGCATTTGCAAAATCTGTAGATACCAACAGCACATTTATATTTCCATCGGGTTTAGCAGGCGCATCAGCTTGAGCATACAAGAAACGACCGTTAAAGTTAGATTTACCCAAAATCAACTGATGGCTTTGTCTGTTTTTTAGGGTGATATTGATGGTTGCTGGGGGTTTATCTAGGGCAAATTGTCCAAGTTCTTTTGTTGGAGTTGATAAGGTGCGATCGCTATTACCTTTGACCAACAAATCCATTAAATAAGAAACAATGGCATCATTGGCTGGGCCCGATATGGGAGATTTGATTACCCACTTGGGGTTACTAGGTTCAGGGTTACGTTCTAAATTCAGGGTGAGTTTTTTTGTCTTGACTGTTAGAGATTGCACATCATCTGCGGCAAAAGAGAAAATTTTCTGCTTTTGTTCCTTGACTTCTTCTCGCACAGTCGCACCCCGAATTTCATGGAAGTAAACAAAAGCGCCTAAACCCAGCATTAGCAGTATCAAAATTAAAGTCGTTCTCGGCAATTTCATTTTTTAGTCATTTGTCATTTGTTATTGGTGAAGAGTTAGTATTTATAACTCCTAACTCCTAACTCACTTTTTACCGTCGTTTCCACCAGATAATAACTGCGATCGCAAACCCAATTAAAGGCAAAATTAACAGAGATGACAATATTAAAAAATTACCTTGTGTGGTTGTCAGGCTTATCCGACGGTTTTTCGGTTCTTTGGGGCGAATGGAAAGGGGTTGCTGATCCTGTTGACTAAGCCAAGTAACTGAGTTGAGGAATACATCCCCATTTAATTGCTGTTGAAACAAGCCATCGGTGGCGAAATTGGAATTTCCTAAAACTACTAAGCGTGATTCGGTAGCTGTTTGAGATGAAGGAGTTGGAGAAGTAGTAGCCGCAGATGTGGGAGTGGGGGTAGCTTTACCTTGGGTGGTTGGTGATGGCAAAGGTGAAGCTTGCGGAGTGCTGCGGGAGGTGGAAGGAGTGGGGCTAGCTTTGCCTTTAGTAGTTGGTGATGGCAGGGGTGAAGCTTGCAAAGTACTGCGGGAGGCGGAAGGAGTGGGGCTAGTTTTGTTTTGAGTGGTTGGTGATGGTAGGGGTGAAGGTGTCGGTGCAGCTTGGGGAATGGAAGCAGATTTAGCTGCTTGTTTTCTTGTTAAAGCAACACCCAAGGTTAAAGGCCCTTTTAGGTCTTTACCTTCATTAAACTCTAATTTTTCGCTTTGGAGGTCGCTTTCTGCCCAACTGCTGGGATAGGGTTTAGTTCGTAGCAGTGGAGTAGCCTGAACACCAGGTACAGAGGTAATTTCCAGTGGTCGGGAAATCGGATAAAAAGAATTACCGTTACCGAAATCTTTGGTAATTGGATGTTGACCGTATGCTGTGACTAAGGGTGCAGCAGGGCCAAGTCCTACGACGCTTTCGCCAGAGACATCGACTGCTAAACGATTATCCAGACGAACACCCCACTCTTGTAGCAAGCTGTTAAGTTTGGGATCGGTATTCGGATCGATCATCAGCAGTAAGTTACCGCCGCGATTAAGATATTCTTGCAAAGCTTTGACTTCGCCTTCAAATAGTCCTCGCTTGGGGCCAGCTACTATTACTACAGCCGCATCTTGAGGAACTTTAGAAGTTTCTCCTAAATTCAAGGGTGATGTTGTGAAATTTTTGTCACCTAATCCCTGAACTGCTTGTGATATTGCATCTTTACCAGGCGAAAGTTGGCGTTCGCCATGACCTTGCAGTAAGTAAACTTTGGCTGTGGTTGAATTTGTTAGTTGTTGCAGCCGACTAGTTAATCTAATTTCTGACAAACGCTCATTTTGATTTACTGTTTGTACTAATTGCCGTTTATCTCCAGATTCTAAATAAACTTCCCCATAATCTTTGACACCAAACTTTTCTGCAAGTCCTGGTCTAGCTTGTGGGTCGATGTATTCATATTTAAATTTTGAGCTTTGCCGTTGATAATTTTCTAGTAATTCTCGGTCTTGGGGATTTTGGTTAATATCAAATACCCACACTTTAACTGGTTGTGGTAAAACACTCACTAATTCTCGTGACTGAGGCGCAAGGGTAAATAATTGACTTTCTGTTAAGTCTGCCCGCAAGTGGTAGCGAGTACCTAAAAAGTTAATCAATCCCAAAATTGCCAACACTGCTAAAGTTGCTACTAAGGCATTAGTTCCGGCTTGGGTAGAACGACGTTTCCACCAGTTAGTCTCATAGCTTTGCCATATTATTCCAAACCCACTAATGGCAATTCCCGCAATCATAAATGCTAATGGAATTAATCCCCACTGTTCAGAGACTAACCCAACTGTTAAGCCAACGGCAATTAGGAACGGGCCAAACCAAAACAAATATTTCCACAGTTTCTTTTTTGCAACTATCTTCATAATTTGTCAAATGACTATTGCCTTTGAAAGCGCAGTGCATCAATTGATTGGGCGGTGAGAAAGATGCCCAAAAAAATGTAACTGGCGAATAAAATTAAGGCGCTGGTATCAAAAATTCCTTGAATTAAGGTGTTGTAATTTTTCAGCAACGACAGATAACCTAAAGCTTCACCTACTGGGCCAGGGACAATTCTGGCGATTAAATCAATTAATAACAATAATAAAATTACTGCAAATGTGAAGACAGCAGACAGAATTGTACTGTCTGTTAAGGAGGAAATAAACATTCCTACAGATAAAATTGCTGCTGCTAGTAAGATTAATCCAAAATGACCCAGCAAGGGAATTGAGAATGCCATTGGTGGATTCGATCCACTGATTGCGATCGCCTCCAACACTAGCATGGGTACAACCATCGTGGTAAAAAATGTTAGCACGCCTAATAACTTACCTACTGCTACTGCCCAATTGGTGATTGGTGACGTGGCTAATAGTTCTAAAGTGCCGCGCTTCCGTTCTTCGGCATAAAGTCCCATTGAGAGAATCGGCAAGATAAATAACAATAGCCACCCCATACGATCCAAAAATGCTCGGACAAATTCGTAGGGGACATCAATCGGCGGTGTTGGCACTCCGAGTTGTTGCCCTTGTGCATCTATTGCCGCAACTCCTACCAAAATGCCGTCTGGCCCTAGCAAAATCATCACGAAGAATAATCCGGCGATGAACCAAAATATGCCTGCGATCGCATAAGCTAAAGGCGATACAAAATAACTCTGTAACTCTCGGCGATAAATGGCAATAATATTACTCAGCACTATACCCATTTACGCTGCTTCTCCTTCTTTGTCTGCTGCTAAGTCTACCTCAGGATCGAAATTTTTTTCTTCTGTGGTTAGTTGCAAGAATACATCTTCTAAGGTAGCGTTGACTCGCCGCAGTTCATGTAAACCAAATCCTGCACGCACTAATGTGGCAACAATATCTTTTCCTGGTTCTTTTCCCGGTTGCGATATCACGCGTAGGTAAGCGCGATTTGTCTGCGGTTGATGTCCTCCGGCTGTGGGAATCGATTCTATCAAACTCACACCTGGAACATTTTGCAATACCTGTTTCGCTAGGGCGGCTTCTCCTTCTATTTCTAATTCATACCCTGAGCCACCTGTCAACTGAGTCATCAAGTTTTCTGGTGTATTCGTTGCCACAACTTTACCGCGATTGATGATGGCGACGCGGCTACAAGTCATGCTCACTTCTGGCAGAATGTGCGTGGAAAGGATAATTGTGTGAGTACCAGCGAGGCTTTTAATTAAATTCCGCACCTCAATTATTTGTCGAGGATCGAGTCCAACGGTGGGTTCATCGAGAATAATCGCTGGTGGATCGTGGACGATCGCTTGAGCAATTCCGACACGTTGGCGGTATCCTTTAGAGAGTTTGCGAATAATTACCCGCTGCTTATCTTCTAAGTTGCAGCGTTTGATGGCGGCTAATACCTTGTTAGCGCGATCGCCTGCTGGAACTCCCTTAATTTGGGCGACAAAATGCAAAAATCCCTCAACCGTCATATCTGGATATAACGGCGGTGTTTCGGGTAAGTAACCAATTCGTTGGCGCACAGCCAGGGAATTTTCATGGACATCATAACCAGCAATTCGGGCATTTCCATTTGTTGCCGGTAAATAACCAGCCAGAATCCGCATGGTTGTGGTTTTTCCAGCGCCATTGGGGCCAAGAAGCCCTAAAATTTCCCCAGGTTCGACGCTAAAAGTAACATCAGTAATCGCTGGGGTGGAGCCGTATATTTTACTTAGATGTTCAACTTCGATCATCGGTATAGTGGCGATCGCAATTTATAAGATACCCAACAATCTTAGATCGCAATATTGGGTATAGGGGATTGGCACAAAGATTAGCTGACAACGGGTAAAGTTCCTAAAAAACGTCAAAACAATTGCATTGTTAGCCGGAACAATGGCATTGTTAGCCGAAACAATCGTATTGTCAGCCGGAACAATGGCATTATCAGCCAAAACAATCGTATTGTCAGCCGGAACAATAGCATGTCATCTGAAACAATCATATTGTTACGCAAAACAATGCCATTGTCAGCCGGAACAATGGCATTGTTAGTCAAAACAATAAGATTCTTTAAAAGACTTGTGTGTACACCCTAGCCTTACAGAAGAATCGACGTACTCGCTTTCGTTTCCAAGAGTGCGTGGAAAAATTAAACCCAAGACGAATTACAAATTAGTTAATAATAGCTGCCAGATTTCCGATGCTCCAAAGCAGTAACACCATTATTTTCCAACACTTCACCGTGATTGATGACGGCATAAATTAACCATCTATCGCCACATTCAAGCTGATTTTGCACTGTACATTCTAAATAGGCTAATGCCTCATTCAAAATCAAACAACCATTATCAGCAGTTTTTGTAGCAAGATTTGCAAAGGGATTATCGCCTAAAGTGCTATGACGAGAAAAATAGCGGCGCACATTTCTTCCTTCTTTGAGGATATTCAGCACAAATTTATCACCAGGATGATGCATTAACTCTGCATTCTGCTCGTTAGCGATCGCAATCATAATTCCTGGTGGGTTAAAAGTTGCCTGAGATACCCAAGAAGTTAAAACCCCTTTGTGAGTTTCTTCATCACGAGTTGTCACAACACACAGAGAACCAACAATCCGCCCTACCGCTTGTTCGGTACGATCTACATGAGTTTCTGTCACAACCTGGCGAGAACTACGCAGCTTTTTAGTTTTCTTCAAGTTTTGGGCAAAGAAAGCCCCTGCTTCTTGACACTGCTGAAGAATCTCAGGAGTAGGGCTGAAACGCACGCGAATTGTTTCAAACCCTAGTTGATAATTAGCATCTTTGAGCTTGCTTTCGATTAAATCTATTGCCTCTCCACTCCAACCATAAGAACCAAACACCCCTGCTAACTTAGTTTTAGCCGCCACAGAGAGAACTATTCCTAAAGCTGTTTGAATTTGAGTCGGTGCATGGCCGCCTAATGTGGGTGAACCGATAATCAAGCCGTCGCAAGTTTCGACAATGCGGTTAATCTCAGCAGAATCGGCTAATTCACAGTTGATTGATTGTACATTTACGCCATTTTGGATTAAACCTTGTGCGATCGCATTTGCCATAATTGCTGTATTTCCATAAGCAGAAGCATAAAGCAAAGCGACACTCAATTCTTGAGATTTTTGTCCTTGACACCATTGACGGTAATCATAAGTAAAACGGCTGAGGCTGTAACGGACAACTGGCCCGTGTGCTGGGGCATAACATCTGGCTCCCAAAACCGAGATTTTATCTAAAGCTACTTCAACTTGTTTGGCTTGGGGCGCATGGAGACATTCAAAATAATAACGACGTTCCGCATCTAATCCCTTCCAATCTTCATCAAATAAAGGATCTTCGCAAATATGAGCGCCGAAAAGTTTATCTGTGTAGAGAATTTTTGTTGCAGAATCATAAGTACAAAGTCCATCCGCCCACCGGGGAGTTGGTACGGTGACAAATGATAGAAGATGTCCTTGTCCTAAATCTAGAGTATCCTGCGATCGCATCGCTTGAATAGGTGATTCAAATTCGGGAAAAGCGCTTTTGAGAGCATTGGCGGCGGGGCGAGAACAAATTAGAGTAGCTTGAGGAACCAGAGAGAGCAATACTTGTAAGGTTGCTCTGCGGTTGGGGTTGACATGACTGAGAACAATGTAATCTAGGGTAATGAAATCTAGACGTTGTGCAAGTTGCTCAAGGTAAATTTCGGTAAACGATTCGCCGGGAGGGTCAATTAAAGCCTTTTTATCAGCTTGAATCAGATAAGAATTCGCTGTAGTTCCCCGTTGGCGGGAATACTCCACCTCAAATTTTAGTCTGTCCCAAGTCCGCGATCGTAAAATCAGAGTATTTTTACCAATTTCAGCAACTTGTACATCTCTGCTATGGTTGGGCGTTAATGTTGCAACAGACATAATAATCTCTTTTAATTGGGAATTGGAAATTGGGAATTGGGCATGGCGCACAAGAGGCAGTACTTCTCTACGAGACGCTGCGCGAACGGCTTCGCTCAGTAACCGGGAGCAGAGGGGAAAGAGGTAATTTTTTATTAGACCTTTTGCATAAGTAGAATAGACCCCCTTAATCCCCCGATATATTGGGGGGAAACTTGAAATTTTGCGCCCTCCTCTTCACAAGGCTACGGTGTACACACAAGTCTTCTAGAGTTGCCTCATAAGCTTTTGATCCCCCCAACCCCCCGATAAATTGGGGGGCAAAAGTTTCTTAAAGTCCCCCAATTTATCGGGGGATTTAGGGGGATCTCCAACGATTTTGGATTTGTACAGAGATGTGTGTATACCGTAGCCTTCACAAGGGGAGGGGTGATTCAAGGATTGTTGCAAGAGGTCTATTCTCTCCCCTGCTCCCCTGCCCCCCTGCTTCCTATTAATGACCATTGGTTTGTGTTAATTCAGACTTAGGTCGGCTTCTATAGCGTTTAGATATTTCTTGTTCTGGGTCGATACCTTCAAAGGTAGGGGGTAGCCAAACTCGGAGGAACTGTAGTATTCCCAGGACTAATAAAAAGGCACAAGTTGCTAAAATTTGACTCCAATTAGTTTCTAGAATACCTTTAACAATTACTTCTCGCAAAGCGGAAACAATAGAAACTTCAACAGCTACCCCAATTGATACGCGATGTTCTTGTAGGTAAATAATCAGCAATCGGAATAGCTCGACTAAGATAAGTAAAAAGAGAATATCGGCAGTCACAGCATGAAAATCTAGAGGTGGAAGTAAGGAGAGAAACATATCTCTCACCTGAAGTACCATGAAGCTAAATAAACCGATGCACAGAGAAATTACAATTAAATCTTGGATAAATTCCAAGCTTCGCACAACGCGCCCTCGATTAATTTCGTACATACTAATTGAGGTATCTTCAACAGATTTATACATAGTTTTCTGGGAGTGAAGAGTTAGAATTGAGGAGTTGTGAAAAGGAGGAAGACAAGCAAAATAACCAATAACTAATGACCAATGAACAATGACTAATTAGTAATGATTGCCAATTTTGCGGTGATGGGCGGCAGTAAGTGCATTTAGTTTGGCGACTCTTCCAGTTTGGACTGTGCTATAAATTACCCAATGATCTCCACAATCCATACGGCTAGTAATTTCACATTCCATGTAAGCTAGAGCTTCAGCTAAAACCGGCGATTCATTTTTAGCTGGATATGTTTTCACCCCAGCAAATCTATCTGCACCAGGAGCGAAACGCTTGAGGAAATGTTTCATTAATCCTTGATATTTGCCCTCTTCTAAAACATTTAGAACAAAGCGATCGCCAACGTGCATCAAGGATTCAATTGCCCGGTCTTTGGATACTGCGATCGCAACTCCTAAAGGCTCAAGACTGGCTTGTGTCACCCAAGAAGCCAACATCGCACTCTGAATTTCCCCTTTTTTGGCGGTGATGATGTATAATCCTGTGGTAATCCGCCCTAAAGCTTTCTCTAACTCGGTATTGATAGATTTGATCTGTTTAATGGTGCGATCGCGATTCAACCATTGACCTAAATCTGTCCCTGCTTCATCACAAAGCTGTTCCGTCGCTTGAGTAGGAATTTCCTTAACTAAGATAGGAGGAAAAGCTTCAGTTAATCCCAGTTCTTGAAACTTATTACGTAAAGGATAAATTGGTTCATCTTCTCCACCTCCAGACTCTAATAAACCAATTGCCTGTTTCTTGTGAACAGCAGCTAAAATAGTGCTTAAAGCCGCTTGAACCATCACCGAAGATTGGGGTGGCATCGCAATTACTAAACCAGAAGATTGTGCCACTAACTCTCGAACTTCTTGAGGCTCAGAACTATTAAGAGGAACTAATTCTACCGCCGCACCTGTTTTCGCGCATCCATGAGCTATGGTACGGACTAACTGCTCGCTATAACCATAATCTTCAACATAAAATAGAGCTATTAATGTCTCTGTTTTTGCTTGCTCTAAACTCCAGTTTTGATACCGCCCAAGCCATTCGGGGATATAATGTTGTAATAAAGGGCCATGTCCTGTAGCAACTGTTGTTATTTCTAATTTTTCAATCCGTTTTAAAGCTGCCAAGACAGACCGAGCATTGGGACCCATCAGACAATCATAATAATATTGAAAGTCTTCCTCAAGTAAGGTGAGATTTTCATCATAGGTGTGGTCATCACAGTAGTGCATCCCAAACACATCACAGGTGTAGAGAGTACTAGTTTTGCGATCGTAAGTAAAGATTGTGTCAGGCCAGTGTAAGTTAGGTGCAGAGATAAATTCTAATTCGTGCCCGTTACCTAAATCTAATCGTTCTCCACTTTTCACCTGCATTGATTTAAAAGGCTGGTGAACCATATTTTCTAAAAATTGAATAGCTACCTTAGCACCGACAATAGTAATGGAAGGAGCTAATTGCAGAATATTTTTTACTAAGCCACTGTGGTCTGGTTCTGTGTGGCTAAGAATTAAGTAATCTATTTTAGTTGGATCGATTAATCCCACCACTATCTCAAGATATAATTGCTCGAACTTACGGTGAGATGTGTCAACTAAGGCAACCTTTTCTCCCTGAATTAAGAAAGAATTATAAGTCGTACCATTCCGTAGACCAAACTCGACATCAAAACGTTCTCTATCCCAGTCTAGACAACGAATAGCAGTCGTTTGAGGAGCAATTTCAACAGTTTCAACTGTCAAACGTCCTGGGTTGGGAGTAACTTGAGTGGGCTGTATGAGTGCGACCATTTGTTTTCTCCAAAAAGATTGTTATATGAAGCGAGCTTGATGTTTCTTATATTTACCTGAAATACTCAATTAGTAAAATGCTAATTTCTAAAGCTAATCATCAGAAACTTTTATTCATCATTTAGATTGATTTACCATTGAATTACTCAATGTTTACCATCAATAATGAATGTGAGAAAATGTAAATAATCAGTTAGAATCTTTACGGATGTCGTTAATATTTTTTCCTCCTCCCATACAAAAAATCAACAGCGAAATCGCCCGTCACGCTGGTGTCGATCTGTATGTGCTGCGCCTGGATTTGATGCACCCGTTGGTTAACGGCAACAAATGGTTCAAGCTGAAATACAATCTTTTAGAGGCCAAGGAGAAACATTTCACGACACTGCTAACCTTTGGCGGTGCTTATTCCAATCACATCTATGCAACTGCGGCGGCTGGTAATCTTTTCGGTTTTCGTACCATTGGTGTAATTCGTGGAGAAGAGACGCTACCACTAAACCCGACGCTGAGTTTTGCTGTCCAACAGGGTATGCAGCTTGTATACCTTAACCGCGAAATGTATCGACAGCGCAACACAGCAGCGCTACAGGAATATCTGCAACAACGCCTCGGTGAGGTGTTTATCATTCCCGAAGGCGGGAGTAATTTAAATGGTGTGCGCGGCTGTACAGAGATAATTGGCGATGCGATGCCTACGGGTGGCTACGCCTACGCATTTAATCGTGTATGCGTAGCCTGCGGTACAGCTACCACACTAGCGGGGATTACGCTTTCGTTGTATGAAGGACAAAGAGCGATCGCTTTTCCTGTATTAAAAAATGGGGCATTTCTTGCACAAGAAATCGAAAGTTTATTGACAAATTACCTCGCCTCTGGTTTATCCACACCATATAGTTCTCCCGCTTCCTGGGAATTGGTATGTGATTACCACTTTGGCGGCTATGCAAAGGTGAATGATAAGCTGCTACTGTTCAGCCAGCAGTTCACACAGGAACATGGCATACCCCTTGATTACGTGTATACTGCCAAAATGTTTTACGGAGTGATGGATTTACTAAAACAGGGATTTTTTTGTAAAGGCGATCGCTTGCTGCTGGTACACACAGGCGGCTTACAGGGTAACGTTGGCATGGAGGAGCGATATCTGCAACATTAAACATACTTTATGCAAAGGAAAATTTCTGTATCATACCTTTACAAACAAATAAACGTCACTAGCTTCGTACACAAGTTTAAAACTAGAACTGTTTCTCAGTTGGTATATTAAATCAGGATTAAACTCAGGTTTATTATTTATTAAATATAAAACTATGTATTTAAAGATTTCATTATCTTTTTCCAACTTCCATTCTTGATTAATTAACTTAATAGTTTGACGTTTAGCTAAATGGGGAGCGATATTTGCTGTAGTTAAAACACTTTCCTTAGTTTTAACTAAGCTTACAGCAGTATATAGAGAAGGAAGATTAGGTAAATTTGATAAATAACGGGTTACGAAAAAATCATATTTAGCTAAAACTAAAAAAGAAACAATAGCAGAGATTATTAATATTTTAGGTTTCAACCAACGCCTCTTATTTTCTTGCTGATATTCTTTCAGAGAATATATTAGTCATACAATAATGAAAGGGAAAATGGGTAATGAGTAATGATGAACTAAATCTCGTTGTGACGCATAATCAGAAATAATATTTAATAATAACATAGGTGAAGCAGGGATTAAAGCTAGTATCTGCTTCCAATGTAATCCAATAGACATCTCCGAAAACGTTCAAAGCCTTTATGGGGCTAGACTATAGCCCCTAAACGCAATCATTCTAAATTAGCTAGTCTGTACGAAAAAA
>NZ_JBALDK010000064.1:0-12008 GCF_036917455.1 Nostoc sp.
TACTCATTTTGGTGTTTTCCGCAAGCAAAAGCTGATTTGACTTACTCATTTTGGTGTTTTCCGCAAGCAAAAGCTGATTTGACTTACTCATTTTGGTGTTTTCCGCAAGCAAAAGCTGATTTGACTTACTCATTTTGATGTTTTCCGTAAACAAAAGCTCATTTGACTTACTCAAAAGTAGACACATCTCGGAGCAAACTAGGAATTTCCCCTTGAGAGAAAGGAAACTCCAGCAAGGTTTCTCTAAGACCTAAATACCCAGATTCAGCAAAAGACAAAAGCATTCGTGAAAGTGCTAGCCAAACTTCCGGTTCGTATTCCCAATCACGATAACGCGAAGCTTTACCAGCAATTGAACGTAACGCCCAGAAATAAGAGTTTCTCACCACCGAACCACCCTTCTTAAACTCTGGTAAATCTTCGTGATGGATAAAAAGTATTTGATTTTCAATTTTGGCTCTCATCGAAATTTCGGATTTTAGATTTTAGATTAAAAGTAAATTTTAAGTAGTGGGTTACGGGTTTAGCCTAACGCACCATATTGTATAACCGTGCGTTAGGCAATCTGATTATGTTTTTATAGCAATATTGTGATAAGGTGAGTTGGATTACAAGGGTCAAAGACTTTGCCCGAAATAAGGCGTATGGGTACTATTTATCCCAATAATGTAGAGATTTTGTTATTGCAAAATCTCTACATTTAACACCTAAAAATTGGCACTTAAACCCAAACGAAAAGTAAATCCAGGGCTGTAAATGCGATTAACTCGCTCATATTGCTCGCCGAGGAGATTTTCTAAGTAAACTGTCAATCCTAAATTGCTAGTTAAAGGTACACGTCCGCTCAAATCTAAATTCACGAAAGACGGTGCAAAATCTGTAGCCTTGTCACCAGGGTTAGCAAAGATGGATCTACGAGCGCCACTATTGTAGGTAACATACAAGTTAGCCTGCCATCCCGCATTATCATAACCTATACCACTTTGAAGCACAGAGTAGGGAATCAAACCTAACTGTAAACCTCTCTCTGCTCCGGTTTTTATTTGAGCATCTGTATAAGTATAGTTGACGAAAGTTGACCAGCTACCCGCAATTCTTAATTGCAACGCTGCTTCTAAACCATTGGTATCTACCAGTCCAATGTTTTCCCATCTTCCGGCGATGACTCCCAAGCGATCGCCTATACTACTACCAAAGTAAGTAAACTGTCCAATCAGATTCTCTGAAAAATTGACATCTACTCCCGCACTCCAAGTCGAGCCAGTTTCTGGTCTTAAATCAGGATTTGGTTCCCAACCATGAACTGTATCATAAACATACAACTGATCTAACCCAGGATTGCGTTGTGCCCCTGCCCAACTTGCACGCACTGCTACTATTGGTGTAACGGCATAACGTAACCCAAAACTAGGGTTGAGATAATTGCCAAACTGGCTGTCAAAGCTTTGCCTTAACCCTAAATCTATCAGAAAATCATCGCTAATATTCCAAGTATTGACAGCAAATAAAGCTGTATTGAACAAACTCCTATCTTCAGTTTCGTTTTTGGCAATACTACTAGGATTTGTACTCAAAACATCACCGATTAAATCGGTGTTTTTCAAATCTAATCCCCAGCGCAATTTATTATTGGAAGTAACTTTCCACTCATGATCTACTCTGGCTGTAAGTTGTTGGGTATCTAAAGTTCCTGTACGGTAAAATGCTCCTGTAGGGCCATAAGTACTGAAATAATCTTGGTTATAACCAATTGAGGTTGTCAGATTAGAGCTTTCGCCATTGCCTAGTCGAGTTTTCCAGGATAAGCCAACATTTAAACCATCGTGGTCTAATCTATCTCTTTGGAGAGGGAAGCCAAAATAAATTAAGCCGCGACGACTGCTGAGTTTAGTAACATCTAGACTCAAAGAATTTTTTTTATCTAAATCTAGTCCAATGCTACCAAAGTAGGTACTTGTAGCTGTATCTGCATTTGATAAAAATCCCTGACTATCACGATTTGCTGCACCTACAGGAACGCGATAACGGTTATCTGTAAAAAATCTTTCAAAGCTAAAGTTATATTTGACATTATTAGATGAACCACCGTAGGTTACTTGTTGATTATTTAAACTCAATGAGCCAAATTCTGCACTAGCACTCAATTTAGGTTTACCATAACCCTCCTTGGTGATAATATTCACAACTCCCCCAAAAGCTGAGGAACCATACAAAGCAGAAGCTGTACCGCTATATAATTCAACTCGCTCAATAGCTTCTACAGGAATACTATTTAAATCAGTTCCACCATGATAAGTGTTAACATTATTGTTAATGGGTCTGCCATTAATCAAAAATACAGATTGATTAATTGAGGCTCCCCGATAGTATGTACCTGTGTGAGTATCTGCACCATGACCGACATCATTGATGGCAAAACCAGGCATTCTTTTCAAAATATCAGCTAAACTTGTAGCGCCCTGCTTTTGAATTTCTTCTTTATCAATTACGTAAGTTGGTGTAGATTGAGGTAGGTTGTCTGGTTCTGCGATCGTTTCTATATAAATATCTGCATCATCGCTTGGAGTTTGCTCTGTTTCTGAATTAACTTCACTCGGTACAGATTGTTGAGTTAATAATTCGGCATTTATGACAGGTAGACTAATTTCACTCAAACTTGGAATATCTGAAATGACTTCGGTTGATTTATCAGTATTTATTTCCTTAATCTCACTCTCAGCAGCCAAGCCAGGAAACGCTATCAGCAAACTTGGTAAAGTCACTGTTAGCAATAAAAAATCCTTTTTCACGTTCTCTTTCACACCAACTAAAACAGTAACTACCTAGTATTGTTGCTGTAATAGTAAAATTGTGTCAAAAGACATGCCGTCATATTTCCCCACTTCAGATGAGACTGTTAGTCAATTCACTAACTATGGATTTAACTCCAAAGCAGCCACATTTAAATAAGCTAGGAGCCATGTAAAGAGCTATACAGGGGGGATATTTAACCCCTTGCTCCCTCCAGCTATTTGTTGCCGTGTGCTTAAATTTTTACTACTTAAGGAATAGATATTTTTCTTACTAATGATAGAGTAATAAATATGATATAACAAGTTAAGTTGAAATATTAGTACATTTAATAGAGTTATTAGAAACTACAAAATTCAACTAATTATTCAAAATAATCGAAGTTGATTAATTGCCAAAAAAGTAATTATTGAAAATTAACTTATGTATGTAGCAGTATGGCCAGGGAATGTATATCCTTTAGGTGCAACTTGGGATGGTAAAGGGACGAACTTCGCTTTATTTTCAGAAAATGCAACTGGGGTAGAGCTTTGTTTATTTGATAACGATGACGAAGAGATCCGCGTGCCTTTGACAGAAAAAAACAATTTTGTTTGGCATGGTTACTTACCAGGAGTCGGGCCAGGTCAAAAATATGGGTTTAGAGTGCATGGAATGTGGGCACCAGAAGCAGGTCATCGATTTAATGCAAATAAACTATTAATTGACCCCTACGCTAAAGCAATTGATGGTAAGTTTAGTAACCATCCATCTACCTTTGCCTATTCTCTAGATGCTGAGGAAAAAGACTTAGTTTTTTCTGAACTAGATGATGCCAAAATAATGCCTAAGTGTGTTGTCGTCGATCAATCTTTCGATTGGGAAGATGATAAACTACTTGGTACACCTTGGCATACAACTGTTATTTATGAAACTCATGTCAAAGGTTTTACAAAGCTACATCCAGTTATTCCAGAAGAGTTGCGTGGTACTTATGCAGGGTTGGCACACCCAGCTGCAATTCAACATTTACTGCAATTAGGAATTACAGCAGTTGAGTTGATGCCAGTGCATCACTTTCTATCCCATCCGGGACATTTAGAAGATAAAGGATTAAACAATTACTGGGGCTACGATTCCATCAACTATTTTGCCCCCTATTCTAGTTACAGTGCTAGTGGGACTGCGGGTCAACAAGTCACCGAATTCAAGCAAATGGTCAAGGCACTACATTTTGCCGGAATTGAAGTGATTTTAGATGTAGTCTACAACCACACAGGCGAAGGAAATCATTTCGGGCCAACGCTATCTTTGCGAGGTATTGATAATTCTGTATATTATCGCTTGGTAAAAGACGATCCTCGCTACTACATGGATTTTACAGGCTGTGGTAACTCTCTGAATGTGCGTCATGCTCAAGTTCTGAAGTTAATTATGGATAGCCTGCGCTATTGGGTAATAGAAATGCATGTAGATGGCTTCCGATTTGATTTAGCCTCGGCACTAGCACGAGAATTATATGAAGTAGATAATCTATCAGCTTTCTTTGACATTATTCATCAAGACCCAATCCTAGCAGATGTGAAGCTAATTGCTGAACCTTGGGACTTAGGAGAAGGAGGCTATCAAGTGGGGAACTTTCCACTGCGTTGGTCTGAGTGGAATGGGAGATATAGGGATACAGTAAGAGATTTTTGGCGTGGTGTAGATGATAGTTTAGGACAATTTGCTTACTGTTTTACGGGTAGCCCTGACCTGTATCAAACAAACGGGCGTAACCCAAATGCAAGTATTAATTTCATAACTGCTCATGATGGTTTCACGTTAAATGATTTAGTCAGTTACAACGAAAAGCGTAACCACGCAAACGGGGAAGATAATAGAGATGGTGAAAGCCATAATAGATCCTGGAATTGTGGTGCTGAAGGCGAAACTGATGATGCAGAAGTGATGCGTTTGCGCGAACGGCAACGACGAAACTTTTTAGCAACTCTAATGCTATCTCAAGGTGTACCAATGCTATTAGAGGGAGATGAAATTGGCTGTAGTCAAAAAGGTAATAATAATGTCTACTGCCAAGATAATGAGATTTCCTGGCGGCATTGGGATTTGCATAAAGCCAACTCGGATTTACTTGACTTCACACGCGAACTAATTAATTTTCGCCATCAGCATCCAGTATTTCGCCGACGTAAGTGGTTTCAAGGTCGCCCCATCCACGGTTTAGGGATTAATGATATTGCTTGGTTTAATGCTGATGGTAGTAAAATGACTGAGAAGCAATGGCTAATTAGTTATGCCAAAGTAATGGAGATTTTCTTGAATGGGCAGGGAATTCTTACTCCAGGGGATCGTGGTGAGCGAATTATTGATGAAAGTTTTCTAATATTTTTTAACGCTCACTATGAGTCACTTGAGTTTGCTTTATCCGATGACTTTAAAGACAATGTATGGGAGATAGTAATTGACACTAATGAACCTCGCTTTTTAGATAGAGGAAAATTAGTTTCAGGTTCTCAAAGTGTACCAGTCACAGATCGCTCTTTGATGGTGTTACGCCTGATCGGTTAGCAGTACAAGATATTAAATTTTTAGCTGCATCTTTATAGATGCAGCTAGTTTTATCAGTCCAACATTTTCCAGCTAAACCAATAAATTAAATAGGATCGCAGTTTAAAAAACGATTTTTACTTGTAACTCTAATTAGAAAACGTAGACCTTCATTTACTGCTTCAGAATTAGGAAACATTTCTGCAACATCAGGTTCTAAAAAAATTGTCAACTTTTCAAGATTATTGTGATTGTCTTCACTATTTATTACCTTAGAGTCTGTGAAATGATTCGATTGAGTTTTATTTTGTATTATGCTTGTTTGGGAAGATAGAGTATTTAATTTATTAACTAGTGATTCCCAACTATTAACTTTCAAGTTAAAGTGAGCTTTTGCATCGCGTAATGTCTTAAACTGTTGCTTTAGAATATCAATAGTATAAATATGTTTTTGAGTTACTTGGTTTTCTAGATTAAGGTCTGACTCAACCATATCAACTACTTCACTAATAAGTCGGTCATGATTTTCGGCAATCTGAGCAGCAGCCCCTAAAATCTTAGAAGTTGCTTTTATTTGTACATCAGTTTCTTGTTTAAGGCGATCGGCAATAGTACGAATTTGATCTCCCAACCTTGCTTTACCTTGTTCTTGCGTAGTTGGGAGTGATTTTTTACTCATGAGTATGTTTATTTATTCAGAAAGTATATCTTTAATAGCTAGCCAGATGCGTTTAAACTTTTGTACTAAACCCATAGGATTGTTAGTTGTTTCTTCTTCTACCGAATCAACTAGGGATTGAATCCGATCCATACGTTCTGCTACAAGGTAAAGACTATTTACTGCTTCATCCTTACTTTCCAAAGATTCACGTAGTAGCACAACCATCTGGGCGATTTCCCGTTTTAATCGTTCATTCTCAGCTTTACGGCGAGTTTCCCATCCCTTAATACTAGCTTTGGAACGTCGCTCATGCTTGAGTTCTGCTTTAGCCTCATTGTATAAAGTCAAATACATTTCTCGTTCAGAGTTTACTGACTGATATTTGGTAAGTAATTCAGTCGCTATCGCTTTTTCTTCGTTGTAGAGACAAAGCGTTTGTTGATGACTTTGCTGTTCATCAACAAAGAACTGGTAATTTTGAGTGACTCGCTCTTTTAACTCATTAGCTTCGAGTTGGCAAGTTTGAATCTCTCGGTGATGAACATGAACTAGCTGTGATATTTTCGCTTTTTCTTCGTTGTAGAGGTAGAGTGTCTTTTGATGATTTTCTTGATCATCAATATAGAAGCGATAATTTTGAGTGACACGCTCTTTTAGGTCATTAGCCTCAATTTGGTAAGTTTGAATCTTTTGCTGAACATGAACTAGTTGAAATGCAGCTTCCTCATTTTCTTTTGCACGTTGTTGCCATTCATCGCGTTGAGATGCAGCTTCTTCATTTTCTTTTACAAGTTTTTGTACCTCCTCAAGATTGGCGCGAACAGTCATCAATGAAAGTTTAAGATCGTGATAAGAAGCTGGTTCTTTTTGCCCTGAGCGAGGATTATTAACAGCATTATCATAATTAGAATCTCTGCGATCGCCTCTCCTCATTGCCATAATTTAAGCTCCTATGTGAGTATTTGTTATATTTGAGTACAGATATTTAGTTTAGCCAAGATAAATTCATTTAAGTGCGATCTCGGTTCTACTGCTAAGTATATGGCTGGAAAAATTTAGAACTATGTCATTGCGTTCGCCTTTGGCGTTCCCGTAGGGTACGGAGCAAAGCGAAATGAAGCAATAGCAAGGGCTCTGATAATTTTACATTTCGTTACATAGTTAGATTTGAAAGTGAATCAACTTACTCACCAGATGTATTGATATTAAATCTCCCTAATTTGGTAGATGAACCTCTGTGGAAAAAGAATCGACTGTAAGCCAAGCGGAATCAATACCCTTAGTAGTTGAGGTAGTGAGTAGCAATTGGCGTGATGATTATTTCAAAAAAGCTGCTGATTATGAGGCTGTAGGCATTCCAGAATACTGGATTGTAGATTATGCTGCTTTAGGCGGTAGGCGATTTATTGGCAACCCTAAACAAGCAACTGTCTCTCTCTACACTTTAATTGCGGGAGAATACCAAGTCACCCAGTTTCAAGGTAGCGATGCCTGCGGCGGTAAACAACGCATTATCTCACCTACTTTGCCCGAATTGAATTTAACCGCAGAACAAGTTTTTCAAGCTGGTGGATACCCTGTATAGCTTTTACAGTCTTATAAAAAAGCGATTTCAGTTACAGAAGAAATTTTTTGTCGCAAATTCTTCAGCAAATCGAGAGTTTTTTCGTAGGCGACTCTCTTTCCTTGATTGTCAAAGTACTCAGATGCTTTTTGTAAATCAGACATTGCATCTAAATGATATCCTAAGTGATACCGAGCTACTCCCCGATTAATGTAAGCCTGGGCATTACTTGGGTTGAGTTTGATGACTTGAGAAAAATCACGCACTGCACCAAAGTCATCTTTATTTCGTCCGCAAGCGCAACCCCGGTTAAAATAAGCTCGATAATCGTTAGCGTTGAGACGAATTGCTAGATTAAAGTCGAGCATAGCTGCTTGGGTATCTTGCAAGATAAAATGCGCCAAACCTCGGTCATTGTAGATATCTGCAAGCAGTAAGCTAGTGATTTGGGGAATTTGAGTTAGGGCTAAATTAAAGTCAAGAATTGCCTCCGAGTCTTTACCATCCCCAGCACGGGCTAATGCTCGGTTGTAGTAAGCTCGAAAATCGTAGGGTTTAAGTGCGATCGCTCGATTATGATCGACAATGGCAGCAGGATAATCTCCTTGTCTGTAGTGTGCTACTCCCCGGTTCAGATAAGCCTCAGAGTCATCAGGTGCAAAATTTATGGCTTGGGTACAATCTGCGATCGCTTGATGGTAATCTTGTAATTGGAGATAAGCAAGACAGCGATCGCTATAAGCAAAAGCCAAATCTTTCTCAAGTTCAATTGCCTGATTAAAATTCTCTATTGCTTCCTGGTAATTACTTCGCCGCATCTTCTCTACACCCAACTGCAAGAAATCACTCGCTGTAATTTGGGTAATTAAAACGAGTGCTGAATGTGCGGATAAAGTCAAAAAAGTGAGAGAAAAAGCAATAATTACACTGATAAATAATCGCCAGAAATTATCCATAGTACCAACTTAGGATAGATAGTATTATTTGATGTTCTTGGAACAGTCTTTTTATCAAGACTCTTAATCCAAAATTGGTATAGCACAAGCCTTGGTGGTTAGGACATCAACAAATGATGAAACTTAGACACAAAAGGACTTTTCACCCAGTCCCCAGTCCCCAGTCCCTTGCTATATAAGCATCCTAATTTGAAAATTTCGGCAACCCTAAAATTCGCGGGACAAAAGCCCCGCAAATTGTTAATTTTTGAAGTTAGATGTTAGTCTACTTCCAGTCCTTATCTGCTTGTGAAAGCACATAAGCGGCTACATTTTCAATTTGGTCAGCTTTCAAACGTTTGCCGAAGGCAGGCATGGCATTTTTGCCTTTTGTAACCTGGGCAATAATTGCCTCTGCTGAGTACATATCATACTTTTCCAAAGCGTCTTTCTTCAGACTTTTGGCAGCTTGAACCAGATTCTTACCTCCAGCGTGACAAGAAGCACAATTAGCACTAAATACTTTAGCTCCACCAACAGCATCCCCTGCCAAAGCTGGACTGCTGAAGGCAAAGGTGAAGATTGCTATGCCTAACAGCATGACTGTAATCAATTTTTTCATTTCGTGTTCTCTCTGCAATAACGGCTTATTGAGTGCAATATCCTCCATAATTGTCAGTTGAGCTGCTCCTATAGTCAAACGACAAGCTGTCAAACTTCACTTCAAAATTTTTGAATTTTTTGGTTTTTAGATACAGAGTCATATCTAGCGACAAACTGCTTTTCATTTACACTGATAATGGAATACAAATTTATATAAATATTTAATATTGTCTAACCAAAAAATGATAGGCATTTAAGGATGAAATATTAAAAATATTCATCTTTTATACTTCATCCTTTGTTTTTTACTTAACAGTTCCTAACTGAATAAGTGCATCTTCTGTAACACGACAAATTCGCCAATCATCTAATATAGATGCTCCCATACTACGGTAGAATTCTTTAGCTGGTTCATTCCAATCCAACACACTCCACTCTAAACGCCCACAATTACGTTCTACAGCTATCTGAGCTACTTTACTAATGAGAGCCTTACCAATACCTTGCCTGCGATATTCTGGTAAAACAAATAAGTCTTCCAGATAAATTCCTGGCTTGGTCAAAAATGTTGAATAATTATGAAAGAATAGGGCAAAACCCACAGCTTGATCGTCAGATTCTGCTAATATCGCTTCTATATATTTGTGTGAACCAAATAAATGCTCCTTCAGTGCCAAAGCATCACCAGTGACAGCATGAGATAATTTCTCATACTCAGCAAGCCCTTGAATTAATTTAAACAGTGCGCTGCAATCAGTTGGTTCAGCAAGACGCACAATCAAATTGCTACACGAAACCATTAGTCTATAGTCCATAGTTTACAGTCTATAGTTTATAGGCAACTGTGCAATTTTTTGAGTCATTAAGCTGAAAAAAGGTAGATAATGCCCGTTTTTCTAGATGTTGATAGGTGAAGCTCAAGGAATATACAGATACAATCTCTCTAAATTAGTTAGGAATGTGGATTTAATAAAAAGCAAATTTCGCACTTTATTTGATCCATATTCGTTAGTGAAATTAGTTAGGTTAAGTATTGCATCTCTATCTTCATGAATGTAACTAAACTAACCAACCTTTTAAGCGTTTGGCTATATGGGGACGGCGCAATTTCCGCATGGCTTTGCTTTGAATTTGACGCACTCGCTCCCGAGAAAGATTGAACATATTGCCAACTTCTTCTAAGGTACAGGGTTCGCTGGTTGTCAAACCATAGCGCAGAGAAATTACATCTTTCTCTCGTGGAGTTAACACGTCACCCAATACTTCCCAAATCTCCTGACGCATCATGTTTTCATTCATTTTTGCTTCTGGAGACAGATTATCTTCATCTTCTAGCAAATCCATCAATTCCGTGTCTTCTTCTTTACCAACGCGGTGGTTAAGAGACAGTGCTTGACGGCGTAATTGTTGTAGCTGGCGTAGTTGTTGGACGCTAATTTCCAAAGATTCTGCCATTTCCCCTTCGGTAGGATTACGACAGAGTTTTTGTTTGAGTTCTCGTTGAGCTTTTTTCAGCTTGTTAAGCTTTTCAACAATATGAATAGGTAGCCGAATTGTCCGCGCATCGTTAGCTATAGCCCTAGTAATCGCTTGTCTAATCCACCAATAGGCGTAAGTAGAAAACTTGTATCCTTTGTCTGGATCGAACTTTTCTGTAGCGCGATTTAAACCCATTGCTCCTTCCTGAATTAAATCCAGAAAAGGCACTCCCCGATTTAGATATCGCTTGGCAATAGAAACTACTAATCTCAAGTTAGAGCGAATCATTTTGCGTTTCGCTACCCTACCTTGATACAAGCGACTTTCGAGTTGCTTTTCCGTCATTTCTAGCTCGGAAGCTACTTCTAGTTTGCTCGGTTCGTGTCCCAGTTTTAAGTTTAAAGCAGCTTGTAATTCCCTAATTTCCTCTAGAAATCTAACCCGCCGCGCTAACTCCACCTCTTCATCAGCTTTTAGAAGCGGATAACGCGCCATCTCTTTAAAAAACGCGCCGACAGCATCATCATGCTCGGTTTTATTGTATCCCGAAGGACGGGCCGCGGCCATATCATCTCCGTCGCGTTCATCTGATTCCAGATTTTCTACTACAATTGGAGTCTCTTCATCTGCTACTGCATCTAAACTATCGAGTGATGGTTCTTCAATATCAGCAACATTCTCCAGTATTTCCATTTTTCCCAATTCAACAATATTCATAGTTTCCTTCAGGGATTGTTGTTTTGTTTGGTACATAATTTAGTTTCAGCTACTCCTTTGAGGCTTGGTAGTTTTCCCTAATGGACGAATGCACCTGTTTATATGGCAAATAGAAGCTTCTGCTAATTTCTATTCAGGAATAAAAATATGTATCTACCTACAACCTACGGGTTACAGTTAGATACAACCTATAAAGAAACTAACCTTAGCACCTAACAAAACTTTCTTCTCAGGCTTCCAACAGATTATATTCTTCATTTTTTTCCTAATTATCAAATATGTCAAACCCCCTCAAACTTTCTCAACTTAAACAAACATAAATTTTTCAGCTAACTATCCAAATTTCTTAAACTTTCATATATTTTTATAAATAAATACTTTTATGTTTATGTATTGGAAGTCACTAGATAAACTCAAAATTTGATGATGTGATTATGAATTACCAATTTCAAGTAACCCAGATGATACAAATTACAATAATGGCAGCCTAATTTGGGACTATCTTACTTGTATAAAAGCATCTCATATACAGAAAGGGTTGAATATCTATCGATAGGCGGAAAAAGGCTACTCCCTATTTAGTAGATAGAGCAACTGTTGCAGCAAGTGCCGACATGCTTTTATTTGTATAGTGGGTACCAAATATTTATTGCATTTATAGTTGATACGAATTTGTCTAGTAGATTACATAAGAGGAAACTTATCAAGTATTATGAATGATAACAGTATT
>NZ_JBALDK010000065.1:0-11292 GCF_036917455.1 Nostoc sp.
CTGCTTTTGAATCTTACTTTAGGATGTATCAATTAAATCCTCTAAAATTTTGCTCAAGCTAATGATTTTTTCTCACTTGTGAGAAATCCGGGTTAACACTCTCACCCACCAAATCCCAGGAAACCCCTTTTTCGCTCAAGACATCGTTTTGCGGATCGATGACGACTACTGCGGTGTCATTCTTGTTGATGTTCATGGTTTTTCTCGTTGCTTGTTGATTTTCACCATTCTCTTTCTTAAAAACCACCCGGATCTTGGTTGTCAGGGCGATCGCGGTGGGCAATTATCTGGCAGTAGTCACCCCATTTCAGACTTTGACACCACTGCCTAAATGCTGTTTCTAAAACGCCAATGTGCGATCGCCCTTTGGCCGGGCGCTTTGCGCCATCGCGTGCTAATTCTGCAACTTATTGGCGATCGGCGGAACTAAGTGCTTGATGGATTAAAGGTGCAATGATAGCGATATTTTTCACCAACTCATCACAGAGAGAAAATCGCTCTTTTAAGTAATTAGGATCGTTGTAACTCACCCACACCTTGCCGTCAGTCGCTTCCCATGCCAGTACTTTCAGGGGTAAATCTAGGGCAATCGTTGGTTCTGCCACCATGAGGGAAGTTCCGGCTTTCGGGTTGCCAAACAGCAACAACTGTGTAGGACACAGGCTTAGTCCGACTTTTTCGGCTTCAGCCTGTTGATCGATACGGGCAAAAATGGTGATGCCTTTTACTTCAAGGACGGCTTCTAATCGATCAATAGTTACAGGCACTGAATATTGACTAAGCTGGCTAATGATGCCGTTGTTTGCATTCATAGCAGTAAACTTCTTGTAGGATAAAACTAGGTGATATAGTCGTTGGGCTTTTCAAAGATTGAGGTCTGACAATCCTGAATGCTCGTCAGGACGACGACCTAGTATCCAGTGGAATTTGCGTTCGGTTTGGTGAATTGGCAGGTCGTTGATGCTGGCAATACGCCATCGCATGAATCCGTGTTCGTCAAACTCCCAATTTTCATTGCCATAGGAACGGAACCAGTTGCCAGCATCATCATGCCATTCGTAAGCAAATCGGACAGCAATGCGGTTGTCTTGAAAAGCCCAAAGCTCTTTGATCAGACGGTAGTCCAATTCTTTAAGCCACTTACGTGTCAAGAATTGTGCGATCGCCTCACGGCCAGATAGAAATTCTGAACGGTTGCGCCAAACGCTATCCAATGTGTAAGCGAGTGATACTAGTTCAGGGTTACGTGTGTTCCAAGCATCCTCTGCAATTCGGACTTTTTGGATAGCGGATTCATGATCAAAAGGCGGCAGGGGTAGTCGAGAATTTTCAGGGTTGTTCATTCTGAATTCTGCTGTAAATGTGTGCCGACCTAACTACCTCAAACTCAAAAGCAGTTTAATACAGATCAATGACTACAACCCGCGATGTGCAGCGTTTCCCCAGATGCCCCCCTCACAACTGCGATTTTTCCCTCTAGTTTTTTCATGATGATTTCTTAGGATCGGGCAGCGTGAACTCCACAGTTTCGCTAGTGATTACTTTGTGCGTGGGGTCAGCTAGTTCGATCAGCACCTTGTGTACGCCAGGTTCTAGTCCGACCAGGATGATCGTTTCCCCACTGGAATCTACAAAGTGCCACGGCGCATCGTCAACGGTGATGTGGATATGACCGATGCGCGGCGATACTTCGAGGGCACCTTTGCCAAACACCGGCAACACGCGCAAATTCTCCGTCCGGTACTGGATAAAGACGCGACCCTGTGCTAGCGGTTCGGGAAGCGGTGGATCGACAATCAGCTTGGGTGGTGCTTCGTTTTCAATCGCAATCAACGGTGATGATCCGATAATGTCCCTAGCGCTCTGTGTGTGGCTGTTCATAGCAGGTAATTACCTGAGAGTAGTTTGTATTACGATCAAAATGGCACTAAGATAAGCCGAAAGTCTTGTTTCACCTCGTTCCCAGCCTGTAGGCTAGGAATGTATTTCGAGAGCCTCTGCCTCCATCGAGCCTTTGGAGGCGGAGGCTCTCAGAATTAGTTCCTAGCCTACAGGCTGGGAACCACAGCAAGGGCTGTGTCTTAACTTAGTACCATTCCGCTTTACCCTTTTCCGCTACGCTAACTCGGTAAGCAGCAAAGCGATGGAAGAGCGTCTTTTCCCTTCCCCAAAAACATCGATCGCATCCTATTGCAGATGTTTCTTCAATTCAGCAGCAGCTTGAACAAACAGAGAGCGGACTGCCGGAACCTCGGCTAAACCATTGAGCAGTCCAAAGTCATGAATCATGCCGTTGTAACGCACGGTGGTTACTTTTACCCCAGCTTCATCCAGCTTGCGCCCATACGCTTCGCCTCCATCTCGCAGAATATCGCTTTCTGCAACCTGAATGAGCGCTGGAGGCAAGCCTTGCAATTGCTCAACCGTAGCTTGTAAGGGCGAGGCATAGATATCTTGGCGTTTTTCTGGATTAGCTATGTACATGTCATACATCCACTTCATCAACGGTGTAGTCAGAAAACGCTTCTCACCAAATTGGTGATACGACTCTGTTTCAAAACTAGCGTCTACGATCGGCCACATCATGATTTGTAGCTTGATGTGTGGCCCTCCGTTTTCTTTCGCCTTCAAAGCAGTGACTGCTGTCATATTTCCGCCCACACTGTTGCCGACCACACCCAGATTTTTGCCATCCACCCCAATCTCCTCACCATGCTCGGCAACCCATTTAGTCGCAGCATAAATCTCATTGATCGCCTGTGGGTATTGAGCATCTGGCGTGCGCGTGTAGTTGACAAAGACCCCTGCAAACCCTGAAAGCACAACCAGATCGCGAACCATGCGCTTATGTGTTGGATAATCACCCAACACCCAACCACCACCATGAATAAAGATGAAAACAGGCAATGTGCCTTTGACCCCTTCCGGTCGCACGATGTTAAGCGTAATCGAATAACCGTCAGCAGTAATTGTCTTCTCAGACTCTTCAATGCCTGAAAGGTCTACTGGAACGGAAGCTTGTGCATCCACGAGAACTTGACGCGCTTCGAGTGGAGGTAATGTCTCTAGAGGCACACCTCCTGAGTTCAGCAGTTTCAAAAATGCCTTCACCCCACTGGAAAGACGTGGATCGTCTGCAACTTCCAAAATTTTTGCTGCTGGCGAATTTGTTTGAGCAACCATGACATTCTCCTTTGATAAATAGTAAACAATCTGTTGAAATGACACTGTTAAGTGAATTGATTTAACAGTGATGCTCGATCGGCAGCGATCGTGAAATGGCGATCGCTTTCTACTGACATCGTTTAAGAGCCGGAATTCTTTGTTACTGGTGAAAAAAATTGTCCACCTAGCGGGTCGCTGCCTCGATCGGTTGTTTCCACACCGCAGCAGCATAGAGCGAGTTCTCAAAATCGGGGGCAATATCGCCTGTGATACGTGCCTCATGATGCGCCCAGTCCTTAAAGAACAAGTCGTGACTGATGCGCGATACTATTGCAGGTACGTCGCGGCGGATGCTATGGATGTCACCAACTGGCAATCCGAAGCTGACTAAACCAGCAGGATTAAATACGTGAATGTCTTTCAGGTAAGCGTCGTCGCGCAGGTCTTCGGGTGGCTCGTAGCGATCGCGCCACAGGGCAATATGCTCTTGGAAGTCGGCTAGTTCGGGACGCTTTGTTGGGTCAACGAAGTAACCAGTGCCAGCGATCGTAAAATCAAACTCGAAAACATCATCGTTCACCTGGATGGCAATGCGTTCGCCCAGTTTCCGTGCCGATTTCCAAGGTGCAGATAGATGGATGTGAAAGTTAGGGAAAGCGATCGCTCGCTCAATCGAGTTCGGTGGTGGCGCGATGCCTGCTTGATGAAAGCGCCAAGCCTGGAACCAGCGGGCTGCATCGGGTAGTTGGGGATAGTTGTCGTAAGCACCAGGGTAATCCCGTACCCGAAGGACTGACAGAGATGCGATCGCCGATCGCCGTACAAATAGATGTACTGCCTTAGCCCCCGATTCCAGCGCCACTCCTGCTGCATCGAAAGCTGAAGCCGCCGCACCCAGCACCGCCACAGTCTTACCGCGCAGTGCTTCAAAATCGATGGCATCGGCGGTATGTGCGTACAACGTGCGGGGTAAGTCAGCCAGTATTGGAGGTATGTTCGGACCACCCGTGCCAGCCACGCCATTGGCGAAGATAATTTTGCGCGTAGTCTCTAAGAGCGGGACACCGTTTACCTCAAGGTGTAGGCGGAAGAAACCTGCGACTGGTTCAATCCGCACCAACTTCGTCCGGTAACGAACTTGGATACCCAGGAAATGCCGATACCAACTGAGGTACTCAGCCCAAGTCACTCGCCCAATGCGATCGATCGCCGCGTATGCTGCCGCACCGTGCCGCGCTTCGTACCAGGCTTGAAAGGACAATTCTGGGATGCCTAGTTCTGGACCAGGCAGATGTTTCGGTGTGCGGAGCGTTCTCATCCGCGCTCGCGTCAACCACACGCCTGCATGAGCCTCGTCATCGGCTGCATCGATCTCCGTCACGCGACCGATCCCAGCACGCCGTAGCGCAAATACAAAGGTACTACCGCTACCACTGCCACCTATTATAGTGACATTGTGATCGATGCCAGGGCGATCGGGTACCCAGTTTTCAGGATCGGGACCGAGCAGGCGTAGTGCCTCGCGGGCAGCAAAATCGGAATTGCTCGTTGTCATGTTGATCTCCTCATATCTCGTTGCGATGGATGGAAGAATCGGAATAGCATCTTTTGGACTTCAAATCTGTGCCATACCGCCATCGACAAACAACTCAATGCCGTTCACAAAGCTGCTATCATCTGAAGCCAGAAAGACAACGGCTTTGGCAATCTCATCGGGTGTGCCGACTCGTCCCAGTGGGATGGTGCTGGCTTGGCTGTCCACGAATTCTTGCAACTGCTGGTCATTCAATCCCAAATGATCGTAACCAGGAGTCGGAACCACACCAGGGCTAATGGCATTCACTCGGATCTTGCGTTCTCTGAGGTCGAGTATCCAATTCCGAGCAAACGATCTCACGGCGGCTTTGGTGGCGCTGTAAACACTGAAAGCTGGCGTACCTTTTATAGAAGTAATCGAAGCATTCAGGATAATAGAAGCGCCCTCTGGCAACAGTGGCAGTGCCTTTTGTACAGTGAACAGTAAACCTTTAACATTTACGTTAAATGTTGTGTCAAAGTGTTCCTCAGTGATTGCTCCAAGTGGGGCAATTTGTCCACCGCCAGCATTAGCGAAGATGATATCGAGGTGTCCTTGTTCTTGCTTGATGGTGGTAAACAGACGATCGAGGTCTGCCAGATTAGAAACATCACTCTGTACAGCCGTAACATTTTTACCAATGGCTTCTACAGCAGCATCCAGTTCGACTTGGCGACGACCCGTGATGTAGACGTATGCACCTTCAGCAACAAACTGTTTAGCTGTGGCAAGACCGATACCACTATTGCCACCCGTGACAAGGGCGATTTTTCCTTCTAGTTTTTTCATTATGTTAATCTGATGGGGATTCTGGATTTGTGTGAACCATTGAAGTGTTATCGGTTCTGTTGCATCACAATTTTGAGAATAGCAGATTTAACCCTTCAATCATTGTTGGAACCAGTTGGGGCAAGGACTGTATCTTAACAAGCGTGCCATTCCTTACGTCTCCTTTAATTGATCTGCTTGATGAGGCTGCTTGAGACTTGAAACGAGGTCAGTCACTTGACGTTGAGCCTCTGCGCTCAGTGAGTCAAAGTCGTCTAAGAAGAATTGACGTTCTAGCGTTAACTTCCGGGTATTGAGCAACCCTTCGATCTGCCAACCTTCGTCGCGTTTCGTTACGACGTATAGCGGTAGCGAATCTCGTGACGGTGAAGTTTCGGTTTGTCCGGGCAGTATTACCCTGATAACTACGAGCATGAGCGCGAGTTGCGAGTTAACGAAGCGGACAAAATTCACCTAACCCTCCAGACGTGTTCCTTTGACAACTGTGTCGAACGCTTGTTGATGAAATGCAGCAATTTCTTTTCGACCCTTGAGATGCGTACCCTCGAACGTGATGAAATCGGCAGTTTCGCTGAACGGGGCAGCGAAGCCTTCGCCGCTATCTCGATTCCAAGCATCAATCATCTGGCGATGGAAAGCACGGATTGCCGACTCGTCAGCAGTAGTGGTGGTTTGATCTGCTTGTAAATTCATAGTTTTGAGTTTTCCTAGAGCGATCGCTGAAGTACTGTTAGTTATTCATAGGACTTACGCAAAAGTACACGCTGTAGGGGCAATACCCTGCGGGAAGCCGCTCTGCGTCTACATGAATTGCCCCTACATGAAAATAAGGGTTTCGGCTATTGTTTGCGTAAGTCCTGATTCATTTACAACACCCGATCTGCTGAATTTAACTGCGTACCAATGGTGTATCCACCAAATGTTCTGCCAAAAACCAAACTTGCGTCTCATTGGTACGCAGGACTTGGCTCACTAACAAATCGTTAGTGCCACTATCTTGATTTGCTGCTGTTTTATTGATCGCTACTCTCAATTCCCCAATAATCAATTCATGGGCTTCCAGTAACCGCGACAACATCACGGGTATTTCCTCAACGCCGTTGGGCGGACGTTTAATCTTAGTGACTTCTGCCACATGACGCGGGTCAGCGATCGCCACACCTCCCAGTGTTTGTACCCATTCACCTAGTGCATCAATTAACTCAATTTGTTCGCTGGCGTGTTTGTCAAGCAATAGATGCAGTTGATAAAATGTATGTCCGCGCATCAACCAGTGATGTTTCTTGTAAAGGTGATAAATAATGATCGTATCTGCCAAAATTTGATTGACTAAAACACAGCTTTCGCTGCGGGCGCTGAGGTTGAGAACAATTGGCAAATCACGAAGGCTACCATACTGCTGAATTTCATATCCATGTTGATGCAGTATGGGTTGACTGCGATCGACTTCAGTGATATCTGTATTTTGAGTCGGCACGATCAAATCTCCTAGAGTCAATAATTAGGTCTGTTCTATTTGTATTAGGACTTACGCAATAACTCTCTGAAATTTCATTCCTTCGTGTCCTTTGTGGTTCGTTTTTTCATTATTTTGCGTAAGTCCTGTGTATGTACCGAGAAACTGCTTCTCTTAAAATTGGGATTACTTTACAGCAGTACTTGCTGCTTCAATCACTTTGGCAACTTCTTTTGGATGAGAGATAAAAGGAACATGACTGGAGTTAACTTCGGTTGTCTTAGCACCAATCCGTTTAGCCATAAATCGTTGAAGTTCAGGGTTGATGGCGCGATCGCTTTGAGTCACGAGAAACCAAGAAGGAATCTTTTTCCAAGCGATTTCATTCAATGATTGCTCAAACGCGGCGCTGGCGATCGGCTTTTGGGTTGCTGCCATCACTCGCGCTTCAGCCTTCGATACGTCCTGGGCAAAAAATTCGTGAAACTTCCCGCGATCAATATAGAGAAAGTTTGCAGCATCAGGTGCGATCGCTGTGCTAATCGGAGCTGCTGCGTACTTTTTATTCAAATCACTCGTCTTTTCACCAACATCTGGTGCAAAAGCATTAACATAAACTAGAGCTTTCACCTGTGAATTGCCAGCCGCCGCACCCGTGATCACATTTCCACCATAGGAATGTCCGACCAAAACAACGGAACCTTTCTGATTGTCAATCACCCGCTTCGTCGTTGCTACATCATCAGCAAGCGAGGTGAGCGGAATCTGCACAGCAGTCACTCTGTAGCCATCCTGCTCCAACAATGGAATAACGTGTTGCCATGATGTACCGTCAGCAAAAGCCCCATGAACGAGAACGATCGCAGGTTTAGAGTTGGACGCTTGAGATAATTCCTTGGAGGTGGCTGATGTTGGATGCATTGATATTCCAACGACAACACTTAATCCAAATAACCATAGCAACAATTTTTGAACTTTTTTCCGTGTAAAAACCATCATTGCGATCGCCTTTATATTCTTGCTAAATTGCTGAAATATCTGGTTCTTGTCGTCCGTATAGAAGTTATGAAATACTTGTTGGGATAAGCATCAAAAACCTTAATCATTTGCAGCAACAACGGCTGCCATTATCTGCTCAACAGTCCAGCGACCAAAATAGCGAATTCCATTAATAAACAAAGCGGGTGCAGCCTCCACTCCACTTCGCAATCCACCTTCGATGTCTGCATTGATCCGATTGACATACGCTCCCTTGGATAAATCCTGCAAAAATCGAGAAATATCAAGTCCTAAACGATTGGCATACTCGACTAGATAGCCATTTCCCAATTCCTGTTGATGGATAAACAGCATCTCATGCATTTGCCAAAACTGCCCTTGAACTGCTGCGGCAACTGCTGCTTCTGCTGCCCGTTGAGGATGTGGATGAATCTGTACTTGAGGAAAGTGACGGAAGATAAAACTTACATTGTTTTCTCCAAACGAAACCTTCAATTGCTGCCCGGCAACTTTAATCAATCGATAGACATTGGCACTTTGAAAACATTCATAATCTCCATACATGACGAGTACTACAGCAGCATTCAGTACACCTTGAATATGATCCTGGGTTGAAGGCAGAACGAATAAAGAACGATTATCACGGTTGTAAGTCATGTTTCGGTTTGTATTAAGCAATACTTTTGCCTTACAACCCAACTGCGCTTACATTGCTATGGATTTAATATAGACAATTGACCCTCTCTTGTCGTCCACTCTGAGTTGACATTTTTATACAATCTAGCGATGGATGAACCTGTTCATCTCGTAGTGCAAGGTTGTCTCCAACTAAAGTTTGAGTCTAAAGCCAATTCTATTGGGGAAAAAGTAAAGATTCCCTTCCCTTTCCCCCACTTACAAACTGACAATTCCACGCTTAACAGCAGTAATTACGGCTTGTGTGCGATCGCTCACTCCCAGTTTGCTTAAAATCCGATTAACATGGGATTTGACGGTACTTTCACCAATACTCAAAACAGTCGCAATTTCCTGATTACCCATTCCTTGTGCCATCAAACGCAGCACTTCCAACTCTCGTTCACTCAGTTCTGGATTGGTCATTCGCTGCAATAATTTTGCGCCCACTTCTGGCGGAATGTATTTCTGACCATTATGAATGGCGCGAATCGCATTCAATAGCTCACCAAGTTTAGAATCCTTAAGCAGATAGCCTTGAGCGCCCGCCTGTAAACCACGATAGATATCTTCATCGCCATCGTAGGTTGTAAGTAGCGCGATCCGAGCCTGCTTAAATTCAGCACGAATGCCCATAATGGCTTCAACACCTCCCATTTTGGGCATTCGTAAATCCATTAGTGTGACATCAGGTTGGTATTCTCGAAACGCGGCGATCGCCTGTTGCCCATCTTCAGCTTGAGCAATCACTGTCATTTCTGGATCGCGGTTAATGATGGTTGCTAGACCCTTTCTGACTATGGCATGGTCGTCAACAATTAGCAGTTTAATCTTAGTGGATTGGCTCATAGTAATTCTCACTCTCGATTGATGGTAACAATAATTTCTGTTCCTTGACCTGGTTGGCTTTGAATCAATAGTTGTGCGCCAATGCGCTCTGCTCGTTCGCTCATTCCTAATAAGCCAAACCCACCGCTCAAAGGAGTGCTACCTACTCCAAAGCCCCTGCCATTGTCTTTAACCCGTAAGATACACTGTGTCTCGTTGTACACTAACTCAACCCGAATTTCGCCAGCATCAGCGTATTTAATCGCATTGGTTAATGCTTCCTGCCCAATTCTAAGTAAGTTATTCTCCACTTCGGTTGGTAAGGAATAGGCTGTACCTTGAATTTCGCAAATCAGAGCCGTGTCGGTCGTCGAGCGCATTTGAGCCACAATACGATGCAAGGCACTCTCTAAATTACCTTCTTCTAGTAATCGCGGACGGAGTGCTGATACGGATCGCCGTGCGCCTGCTAGTCCAGCGCGTGCTAGTTCCTCAATCATTTCTAGATGTGCTTGGGTTGCTTCCGGGTCATCCACCAGCACTTGTGTTACTGCTCCAACTTGAAGCAGAATACCTGTGAAAGATTGAGCTAGTGTATCATGAATTTCTCGCGCCATCCGGTTGCGTTCTTCTAAGATAGAAGTGTGTTCAGCTCGTTTGCGATCGCTAATATCTGTCATGAGACTATAGAAACCTCTTACCTGAGCATTGTCATCGAAATCAGGAATAAAGGTCGCGCTGATGCACCGCTTATCATCCAAAAAAGGGATTTCTGCTTCTAGAGGGACAGTTTGCCCTGCAAACACCTGATTAATATACGGCTCAACCCGTTCATAAACCGCCTCACCCAGCAGTTGACGAACAGGGTTGCCCAAAATTTCATCGCGGCTACGGTTGAACCAAACCTCATAAGTACGGTTGATAAATTGAAAGCAGCGATTGGCATCGACGTAGCTAATCAGAACGGGTAGAGCGTCGGTAATCAGTCGTAATTCCTGCTCCTGTAAGCGAAGCTCGTCGTAGACACCGCGTAGCTCTGCTTCGTTTGCCTGCAATGCTGTCGTTCGTTCTGCAACTTGTTGCTCTAGGGTGCGATTGTATTCTGCTAAAAGCTTCTCTGCTTGTTTGCGTTCGGTGATATCTTGAAAGGCTGCGATCGCATACAGAATATTGCCAGACTCATCAAAAATTGGAGTTCCCCAACTTTCGATCGGAATGATGCGATTCCCCTGGTGAATTTCGATATCATCCACACTGCCCTGTTCGCCGTTTAGCGCTCGCCTAATCATCAGTTGTTCGGTTGGGTAGGGGCGATCGGTTCCTGCCACATAGAGTTGATAGACCTCGGCAATTTGCTCTGGGGTGACAGACGGCAGCACGCCCTTGCCCAAAAGTTGGATTGCCTTCTGATTCGCATAATAAGGGCCACCTGTTGCGTCCATAACCACAATTCCTACCGGAACCGACTCTAAAATTTTCTGGAGGCGGGTTTCACTTTGGGCAAGGGTCTGGTTTAAAGACTGCATTTTGGCAAATGCGATTTGAAGCTGCTGTGCCATCTGGTTGAACGATCGAGCCAGTTCGCCCAAATCGCCCGATCGCTCAATTTCTACCGTCTGATCCCATGCACCGTCTGCTAGCGCTTTTGCCGATTGACTGACGCTGACAATCGGTTTAGCGATCCATCGGGCAATCAAAATGCAGATCGCAATGGCGTTGTTGCGTGAATAGGGAAAAATGGTAAATTTTACTTATCCCCATTGGGCAGCTAATTTGATCATGGATACGAAAGCCAAAGCCAACT
>NZ_JBALDK010000066.1:0-15870 GCF_036917455.1 Nostoc sp.
AATTCTTATTAAAGGACTCGTCATCGTTGTTGCACTAATTTATTTATTCATATATCATTTTCTCACAAGTTTTGTTTTAAGGATATGTCTAATAGTACGGGTGACTAAAATTATTAACCGCCGCCACGGGTAAATTGTGACTTCTTACCTTCCAGTCTCCGGTAATTAATGAGACTTGGGCTTGCCGTAAAGCTTCACTTTTAGTCAACTTATCGGTGGAAAGTATACTATAAAAAGCGCTCATGAGTGCCTGTGTACCACCATCATCCACAGACCACAGCGAGGCGATCGCGGCTCTTGCGCCAGTTTGTTGCATCTGATAGCCAAAGCCCAAAATTTCCTCACCATTACCTAACTTCCCTCCCAAGCCGGTTTCACAGGCGCTCAAGACTACCAAATCTACATGGGGGAGTGACCAAGTAGCGACATTTCTAAAGTTAACGCGATCGCCATTCCCAAATAAAATAAACGAATCTTCTGGTTTACCGACCACAAAAGCTGCATGAGTCGCTAAATGGACAATTGTATAATCATCCATTTGGGGTACGAGTTTGATCCAACTTTTGTTTAATTGGTTTTTCTGTTGCTGCTATATTAATACCTTTAACAGTCCGTTGATTACCTGGCACATTCTGGAGATATTCTTCTAACTCTTCAACTTTGAGTAAATCCATTATCCTTTGTGCTTCCGCAACACGTTTTTGTTTGAGTAATCGTTCGCTCAAAATCCGATATGTTTGGCTAACAGTTATGCTGTAAGCATCTGGTTGTGACGCACTAATTGCTGAGGGATTTAAGCGAGCTTTCTCACGATTAATTAAGCAATGCTTGTAGAAAAAAATTGCTAGCTCTGGTTGATTTTGGATGTCAAATAAGTAACCTATGTTACTGTAGGTTTTGCCAAGCCGAACTAGATCCCCAAGTTCTCTATTAATTAATAAGGCTTGCTGATAAGATTGAAGTGCTTCAGGATACTTTCTTTCACCTTGGTAGATTCTGCCGATGTTATTGAATGTTACTGCTTCCCAAGAGCGCTCTCCATGTTCTCTAGTGATAGCTAATGCTTGCTGTAATCTCTGCAATGCTTCTTTCCATTGACCTTGCCGAGATTCTTTGATAGCTTCTTCATTGAGCCTTTCAATTTCTGAAAGCTGATTATTCTTTAGTAAAGATTGAGCTTTTTCTCCAGAGTTGTATCTCAAGCTTGCATTTGTGCTTACCTGGTTATTGTCTGGGTAGGCCATCGCAAAACCGAGTAAACTAAGTAGGGTTAAAGTAATAACACTAACATATCGGAGATTAGGCTGCATAACAAAATACTCCCCATACTCGGAAGTATAAATATTAAATCAAGAAGTCTTACAACGCAATTAATTTTTACGCTATTAAATATTTGGAAAATTTATAGGTGTTTAAAAAAGTGAAAATGTCACAAGAAAAACCTAGCCAACCAGAATTACCACCTACTAGCGCCCTTGACAATCCATCAAGTCATGAATTTGGGAATTGGTTTGAATATCCTGTGAGAGTGCAACCCCACCACACTGACTATTCTAGTGTTGTTTGGCACGGTTCCTATATAGCTTGGATGGAAGAAGCGCGGATTGAATGCTTGCGATCTATAGGGATTGAATTTGCTGATTTAGTCGCTATAGGTTGCGATTTACCAGTTGTAGAAATGTCATTGCGCTATCACCGTTCAATTCAATTAGGTATGACAGTGGTGGTAAAAACCCGCATGGCTGAGGTAACTGGTGTCCGAATCAATTGGGATTATGCCATAGTCTCAATTGATGGACAACAATTGTATGTTACTGCCAAGGTGACTTTAGTCGCTATAGATCGCGAAAGAGGCAAGATTATGCGTCAGCTGCCACCAAGTTTTAAGGATGCATTAGCTAAGATTTCAGCATTAAATAATGATTGACCAACAAAGGTTACAATTAGCTAGGCGTAAATAAATTAAAGTTTGTGGTAAGGATTTAAGTTCTTACTACAAACGTTGCTCAAAGCGACGAATTGCTTGCTAAAAACTTTATATAGGAATCATATTTGATTTTTGAAAAAATACCAGTATTTGTAGGGGAGGCAGTCGTGTGGGCGGGTTTCTCGACTTGAGTGAGCGTCACTGACGTTATATTAGATGGAACGTCGTAACGCGCCATAAACTTGGGGTGGTACGCTACGCTAACGCACCCTACGCATATTTCAAAAATCAAATACTAGTCCTATATTTGTGTTGAATTCAATTAACTTTACTTTTTTACTCAGCACTATTTCCGGAAAGTTTTATTTTTTTTACTTGCCGCTTTGGATGTTTGATAGAGTTTGAGTAAAATGCATTATGCGAAGCCAAATATCTTGTGGAGTGATGCCAAAACTAATATTTAATAAAATAATAATTGCGGCAATAATGAAAGCACTCTTCAGGGTTGCTTTCAACAACTTCCACAATATTATGAAGACAATCCAAGCTACAATCAACGTAGCAATCATAATATATAAATTCCTTAATAATAGCCCTTACCAAAGAAGATGTTTATTCAGTAAGGGGAAATTTTATCTGAAGTAAAAATTATTAGTGCTAAAGCTAATTAGACTTAATTTGGAATAGATACTAAAAACAAGATTTGTGTCTAACTGTGCTAATTTTATATTATCTAAAAATGAGGCAATAATTCAGGTGAGGGTAACTTATTTGGCAATTTGGCAGAATTTATGAAAGATGTTTTACCAATGTTTTTGTATCAATAATTACAATATAAAGCAATTATATTTTTGGACGGATATATTTAGAAGTTCGGAAGCAGAAGAAACCTGATGCAGTTGTATAGGTTACTCAAGACTCCTTATTCTGCGTTCATAAATTCCAAATACCCATTACTAAGTTCTTTCACCGCCAAATCATAAAATTGTTTACCGTGTTCTGGCGTTGCTAAAGCCGGATTTGAACCCATCCGTCCATCGGGATAACGCACTCGAAAGTCAGTTGCACTATAAATTGTGTGTCCGCTTGCAACTTCTGGTGAAAGGAATGCTTGCTTAATGGCCTCTGGATAAACGTACTGGGTGAGAGCTACTTCACTTGGAGTTGCGTGAGAACCTTCTTGATTCCCATATAATTCTTTAGCGAGCTTATATACAGAACCGCACATAAACCAGTTTGCGACTTGACATTGCACTTGCTGGGCATTGGGAATCTGCAAATCTTCTAAATGCGCGTAAGTTTCTGAAAATGCAGCTTTGAGGGTAGCGATGTTACCACCGTGTCCATTGATAAAGTAGAACTTGGTAAAACCAGCTTTGGCTAAACAAGTTACATAATCTCGCACTACTTGAATTAAAGTGCTGGGGCGGAAACTGATTGTACCAGGAAAAGCAGTATGATGCAGTGCCATCCCCACATTGATTGTAGGGCCAACGATCGCTTGAGTCGCATCACCCACACCACGAGCGATCGCTTCTGCACAAATGGCATCAGTACCAATCAACCCCGTTGGCCCGTGTTGTTCTGTGGAACCAATAGGGAAAATAATACCCCGTGACTGCTCTAAATAAGCTTCCACTTCTTGCCAAGTACTTAAATGCAGTAACATTTTTGATGACTTCCTCAATAAAATTGTGGTAGGACAAAAGCTTTTTCTGCTAAACAGCAAGTTCTATAACTTAACTTCCCCTAACATGATTATGAACTCCTTTGCTATCTGGTGGTGGCGATCGCGATAAAATCTAGTTGGGATGTTGAAGAGAAATGAACCGCAGAGGCGCAGAGAGCGCAGAGAGAAGAAATGAATGTTACGCTGTGGGTTCTAGCCTGGCTTGAAGTTTGAGTAAGCGATCGCTCGCTGTTTGTAATGTCTCAGGTGTTTTGCTAAAGCAAAATCTGATTAATGAGTGGCCTTTTTCTGGTTGGCTGAAAAAGCTGGAACCAGGAACTACGGCGACACCAATATTTTTAATTAGATGGTAAGTGAATTCAACATCTGTTTTGTAGCCAAATTTGGAAATATCTGCAAGAACATAATAGGCTCCTTTGGGAAGGAAGTAGGGAATGCCGACTCGATCGAGAATCTGTAAGATACTGTCTCGCTTATGGTGATAAAGTTTGGCTAGTTCTTCATAATAGGATGGTGGTAGTTGCATGGCGGCAACTCCGGCTCGTTGTAATGGTGCAGGTGCGCCAACTGTGAGGAAATCATGGACTTTGCGAATGGCTCCCGTTAATTTGGGGTTTGCCAAAATGTAGCCGACTCGCCATCCAGTGACGCTGTAAGTTTTGGATAGACCATTGATGGTAACGGTGCGTTCTTCCATACCGGGAAGGGTCGCTAAGGCAATATGTTGAGTGCCATCATAGAGAATATGTTCGTAAATTTCATCTGTAAAGGCTAAGACATCCCACTTTTGACAAAGTTCAGCAATTAGAGTGAGTTCTTCATGGGTGAAGACTTTGCCGGTGGGGTTGTGGGGTGTGTTGATAATAATGGCTTTGGTATTGACATTGAAAGCTTGACGCAACTGTGCTTCATCAAAAGTCCAATGGGGAGGATGCAGTGTCACGTAGCGGGGTGTAGCACCAGCTAAAATCGCATCGGGGCCATAGTTTTCGTAATATGGCTCAAATACAATTACTTCATCCCCAGGATCGACTGTGGCTAGCATTACGGATGCCATTGCTTCTGTGGAACCACAAGTGACGGTGATTTGAGTTTCGGGATCGATATCTAAGCCAAGATACCAACGAACTTTGTTGGCGATCGCCTGACGAAATGGGCGATCGCCCCAAGTAATGGCATACTGGTTGAAATCTGCCTCTATTGCATCATTTGCTGCCTGCTTTAACTCCAAAGGACAGGGAAAATCGGGGAACCCCTGAGCCAAATTCACGGCATCATGTTGCAGTGCTACCCGCGTCATTTCCCGAATCACCGACTCTGTAAATTGGTCTGCCTTTGCTGATATTTTTTTACGCTCAATCTTGCTCAACCCGATACCTCCGTTGATTTCCATTGCCTTTAGGCGGGAATCTCTATAAAATCCATAATACAGATACATTTATCGTAGTATACTCAAATTCCAGATTCAGAGGGAATGCAACGTCATAATCTATATACTTAATTATTGATATTAATAGTCAATTAGTGAAGTAACGATCCAGAATCATCATGAAATCTTTGCACCGTCCCGATCTCTATAGCTGGTCTAATTTCAATCCGGCAAGAAATATTGATTTCAATGGGATTGCCTGGATTCGCCCAGATGGAAACATCTTGATTGACCCAGTAGCCCTCTCAAATCATGATTGGAATCATCTCAAATCCCTCGGTGGTGTAGTTTGGATTGTGCTGACGAATTCCGAGCATGTTAGGGCAAGTAAAGATATTGCCGATCAAACTTATGCTAAGATAGCTGGCCCTGTGGCAGAAAAAGACACTTTTCCTATACATTGCGATCGCTGGTTATCTGATGGTGAAGAGTTTGTACCTGGGTTAAAAGTAATTGAACTCCAAGGCTCGAAAACTCCCGGTGAATTAGCTCTGTTACTGGAGGAGACGACTTTGATTACAGGAGATTTAGTCAGGGCACGGAAAGCTGGTAGTTTAACTATACTGCCGGATGACAAACTGCTGAATCGAGAGGAGGCTGTTGCTTCTGTTTGCAGATTGGCAGAACTGAGTCAAGTAGAAGCAGTGCTGGTGGGGGATGGTTGGCCCGTTTTTCGTGATGGACGCGATCGCTTACAGGAACTTGTCGCGACGCTGTAAATGGGTGGGAGTTATAAGAAGGGAAAGGGGAAGGCCGTTTTGCCACCCGAATGGGAGTGTACCTCCCAGAGTTGGGCTGGGAGCAATGCTCTAACAGTGAGATGGGTAAGCAGGGGAGGCAGGGGAGGCAGGGGAGGCAGGGGAAGAGAAAGAAATAAATGTAGAAGCAGTCTGTTTCGGTAGTAAAAAATACTAGAAATGCCTCTTTGCTCCCCCTGCTCCCCCTGCCTCCCCTGCCTATTTCACGAGGATCTCACTTTTTCGCGTTGCTCCCGTTGGGCTTTTCCCTTTCCCGCTCTTTTTAATTATCAGAAGCAAAGCGCGATTCTTCTGTGGAAAGGCTGTGCGATCGCGTGCAGAATATTTACAGTGTTGCCTAAAATTATGGATAATTCCCCAGTGGTCGCTCAAGCAGATGCATCCTTACCAAATTACACTCAGGAAAATATACATTTAGTGGAGTCAGCAGTTATAAAAGAAAAAATCGGAACTGATTTTGACTCTCGCATGATGCTGCGGTGTTTAGAACTTGCTCGCCGCGCTTTAGGACGAACTTCGCCAAATCCGTTAGTGGGAGCGGTGATTGTCAAGGATGGTGAGATTGTTGGCGAGGGGTTTCATCCTCGGGCCGGTGAGCCTCATGCAGAAGTGTTTGCTTTGCAAGCAGCAGGCGTTGGCGCAGCCTCTCCCCAGGAAAATCGCGCTCGTGGTGCAACAATCTATGTGTCACTTGAACCTTGCAATCACTACGGACGGACTCCCCCTTGTTCGGAAGGATTAATCCAAGCTGGAGTGGCAAAAGTAGTAGTAGGTATGGTCGATCCCAATCCATTGGTAGCGGGAGGTGGTATTGCCCGTTTACGGGCGGCGGGAATCGAAGTGTTGGTAGGAGTAGAAGAATCAGCTTGTTATCAACTAAATGAAGCTTTTGTGCATCGCATTCTCTACAAGCGACCTTTAGGAATTTTAAAATATGCTATGACTTTAGATGGCAAAATTGCTACCACTTCTGGTCATAGCGCCTGGGTAACAAGCCAAGATTCCCGTAATGAAGTACATCAATTGCGGGCGGCTTGCGATGCAATAATTGTCGGCGGTAATACAGTCAGACAAGATAATCCTTATTTAACCAGCCATCATGCAGAGGCACATAATCCCCTGCGGGTGGTGATGAGTCGCCATCTCAACTTACCGGAAAGTGCCCATCTGTGGCAAACTGCCGATGCTCCAACTTTGGTGTTGACAGAGAAGGGTGCTAACCCCGATTTCCAAGAATTGTTGCGAAAACTTGGGGTGGAAGTCGTGGAATTAACATCGCTTACACCAGATAAGGCAATGGCGTACTTATATGAACGGGGTTTTTGTAGCGTATTGTGGGAATGTGGCGGTACTTTAGCTGCAAGTGCGATCGCTCAAGGAGCAGTGCAAAAAGTTTTGGCATTTATTGCCCCAAAAATCATTGGTGGTAGCATTGCTCCCACACCTGTGGGCGATTTGGGTTTTACTACCATGACTGAGGCGTTGTCTCTAGAACGTGTTCGTTGGCGTGTAGTCGGCTCTGATTGCTTAGTAGAAGGTTATTTTCCTCAAAAAGCCATAGTCAATAGTAATAATACTTGACTATCAATCAATTAATCGTGATTTTGTTATCATGAACACTGACGTTCATGGGCAAGATCGCGGATAAGAGCTAGCCGAGATTCAATGTAGTGGCACAGAAAATCAGTTTCGTTAGAATCTAACAACACTTGTGTTTCGGTTTGTTTTACTAACCACTGCACCAAGCTAGCATCATCCAGTTGCAAGAGGAGCTTGGCTTGAGCGGTTTCAACCACTGACCAAAGCTGACGCATAATTGTAGGAGTCATCAGACCTCAATTGAATAATTTAGCTTTGCTGCTTTCAGATTACACAATTTCGATCGCACTTTAGGACATTAATGTAGAAGCTGAGACAAGTATTATTAAAAACTTAATAATGGGATTTATAACTTTATGAAGATTAAGAATTTGAAACTCAGTTGGAAGATAGGGATTGGGGATTGGGAAAACAGATTTTCATCAGTTTAGTTGCAAAACTTAAAAGGCAAATACGCTCAATTCTAAAAACTGGGTTTTTGTGTTTCTGAAGACCGAAATTATGTTGATTGTAGTTCAGTCAAGACAGTTTTTTCAAGACTATATTCAATAATGAATCTGTCTTCTAAGATACAAAAATCTCACTTTTGAGAACAATGGGTTACAGGAACTTAACACTGTCTGGCCGTCGAGGGACTGACAAAATCATGTAAATTTGCATCCCAAACGCTGATGTAAATAAAATCGCATTGCTGGCGGATAATTTGACCCTTGACTGAGCCATTTTTAAAACTAAAATTATCAGACTGACGCTGTTGTATCTGCTTAAGCCCCTGCTTAATTTCTTCAGTAGCTTGACCATCTAACATTCCATTCAAGGTAGTCTCCATTACCTGTGGGTCTACCGATTGGGCAAAAGATACCTCAGTTTGACGCAGCACTTTAGAATTTCGATCGAATAAGTAGCCAAGGTCAATTTTGTTTGGCACTAGTTTGTAAACAACAGCACGCGTCTTACCCCATGCGCCTCTTAAATCTTGATTTGGTTTGCCAAGGGTAGCTTCTACGGCACTTCTTGATGTACCTGTAGGAAATGCGGGAACACTTTGTCTATTGTTAGTAACAGCTACTTTGCTAGGCGGACGATCGTTATTCTGTGGTACTGAAGGGACTTCTGGTGTGGGAACAGCAACATTTTCTGGTTCTGACTGTGGTGTAGAACGCACTTCTGGCGCTGGAGTATCTGAAGTTACAGGTTCTTTTTCTGGCTGTGGTACGGATATAACTGGGGGATTAAAGGTTGGCAAAGGGGCGGGAATTACTCGCTGTCGTGGTCGTGAGATGGGTACAACCGGAACCGGAGAAGTTTGGGAAGAAACGGGCGATTTGGTGGATGCGGGAGTGGGTAAAGATTCTGGCGATGGGGTAGAACTTGTGGCAATGGTTGTTTCTGGTTTTTGCTGACGAATGATGTTAGGAATTACTACTGCACCAATCAAGCCGCCTACCAGCAAAGTACCAACAATCAATGTTGGTTTTTGCCAGTTTCCAGGAGTGGAATACCCTGGAATCACAGAATTTTTTTGCGGCGAATATAATGGCTGGGTTTGTCGAGTTGATGCCACAGTGGGATAAAAATTAGCTGTGGGAGTATTTGCACCTAACTCAGGAGGGATATTACTGGCAGATTGCAAAGCGTGTAACATTTTACTAGCAGTGCTGTAGCGATCGCCAGCATGAGGCTTAATTGCCTGATTAAGTACCGCCACTAATTGAGAAGAGAGGTTAGGGACGTGCTGCTGCCAAAGTATTTCCCCAGTTTTGAGATCGGTTAGTAATTCTTGCGGGTGTTTGCCAGTCAGCAGATAAATCGCCGTTAAACCTAAACTGTAGATATCAGTGCTGTAAACTGGCCGGCCAACAGCTTGTTCGCTAGGCATATACCCAGGCGTACCAATAACGAGCGATCGCGTGGGGTATCCTGGAGGATTGACTACGGAACGGATTGTTTCTTTGACTGCGCCAAAATCAATCAAAACTGGCTTGTTATCAATCGAACGGAGAATGATGTTCTCTGGCTTGATATCCCGGTGAATAATGCCCTTACTGTGGACATAATCTAAAACTGATAGCAGACTCAAGAGAATTTGCCGAACAGCAGCTTCACTCTCAAATCCTTTGGCTTCGACAATTTTTGTCAAAGTTTGGCCGTGAATCCATTCTTGGACAAGATAAAATTGCCCGTTCTCAGAAAAGTAGGCGTAGAGTTTAGGAATTTGGTTACTACTTTCACCTAAATACTCCAAGGTTGCGGCTTCCCGTTCAAACCGTTGTTGGATAAGTTGGTAATTTTGCGGGTCATTATTGGTTATCGGTTTAAGTTGCTTGATAACACAACGACGGCGAGAAGGCATGTGAACATCTTCTGCCAGAAAGGTTTCGCCAAAACCACCAGCGCCGATTACCTGGATAACTTGATAGCGATTGTTTAGCAGGGTTAAAGTCATGAAAAATCACAAGCATAGACATCGGAGACACTCCGCCTCTGGGCTTGTCGTCAGACATCGCCCTTTCCAAATGTACATCACATGAGTAAAGCCAGGGCGAAGGTCATTTGCGTCTACACAACCAAATTTTACCTCTGTGGACTAAGGATTTAAACCCACTTCGTAGTTGTTGGCTGTGTAGACGTGGTTTTTAACCGCCGATTTTGCTCAGAAAAAGTTAAGGGTTTGAAACCCACGGAGATGTTTTAAGCAAACTCTATAGTTTCAACAAACTCTAAAATACTTTCCTTAATATCTTCAGCTTCTTCTTCCAGAGAATCGGGAGTTTCGCCGTCAAGAAAGCTGTGCTGACTACTAACTATATACAAAAATTCACCACTGATAAAGGTGAGCAGCCCTCGGTACGCATCTAATCTGATCGCAGTTCCATTATTTTCTTGCTTAGAAATTGTGGAACCTTTGGGCATATCGATTAACACATAGTAAGCACCTCGCAAAGTATCTTTCAGATATTCGGTATACTCCACAGAAGCATCGGGTACATTAGCAAAAATCGCTTGGGGTACATACTTGTCTACTAAAATTGTTTGTAAATATTCTTCTTGTCCAACAGATTGTAGTTCTTCTAACTGTTCTAGAGGGAAAGGATAATAATCGATCCTCAATAAAGTACCGATGTCATCAGAAAAGCCAACTACTCCTTCTTGGCTTTGAATTCTACCGCCCTGCTGCGGATCGACCGGAATTGGCACAGTAAAATTACTTAAGGGGGATTGATATGTCTGTTCGCTAAAATCTTCTATGACTACTGTCTCATCTTCGTCATCGTCTGCATATTCTTCATCTTCTGCTTCTTTAAAGGCTGCAATTACTTCCTTAATAATTTCCTCTGCTTCTTCATCTTCCAGTTCTAAGGCTGCTTGTAGCTTTTTAAGGTAGGCTTGTTTTGGTTTAGCGATCGCGAGTTCATCGTCTAAAAGCACTATTACCCCAGCTGCAAAACCATCCAGCACTAATTCATCTGAGAGAGATACTTTCGCCGCATTAAACAGAGGTCCAATTCCCTCTTCTTCTGTAATGGAGATGAGTCTATCAACTATTTCAGTGATTTCATCTTCTGAGTATTCCTCAAAAACCTCGAATTCCCAGAGGATACCCGCTAAACTTTCTGCATCTACATCTTCAATCAATGAATCAGCGATCGCAGTGACAGTTGCGATCGCCGCCACCGCCTCCTCTGGACTTAGTGATTCCTCTGATGTCTTTGGTGAGTTAAAAACCTTGTCATACTTGGTCATAATTGCTACCTAAATTAATCCTTGATAGTAATAACAGATTTAAAGCGACAATGGTCAGTTTACCAATGGAGCGAATCTTCTAGAGAAAAAGTTAGCGAATACCTAGTTAAATTACAAAGATAACGAAACCTTCTTGACAGCTAATCTCCAGTGCTAATTAATCTGATTTTACAAATACTGACTAGCCAACATCATGATTTGAAACATATTCCGAAGCAATCGGCGATATTTTTGTAAAAATTTTAATATAAATAAATGAGTGTGATTAATCAAAGGTTTGTAATCAGGGCTGGAACCGCTTCACAAGAGCCAAAATATTGTAAATTTTTGTGATGAAGCTATTGTCGTTAATAACTGCTATATTCCTTTGTTTTTATCCTCTAGCAGATGAATTATATCTATCGATAGAATTATAAACTAGCTAACGATAGATACCTACACCGCGAGCAGGATGTCACAATACCGATGTTTGTAGTAACACACAATACTCGAAATCTTTGTACTGTTAGTTCTACAACTGTGAATTACATAAATTTTGAGTCTTTTTATGGTAAAAACCCCTCCATCTCAGTTTTCCCCAGATCAATACAAAGTTGATTCTGCACAAGAAAAAGTAGACGCTATTATACAAACGCCACCATCAGAGACTGAGATTGACCTAGAGTTTCTTTACACCAGAGATATTGAATTTCGTCAAGAAACCATTTACTTTCTAGTGGTCGATCGCTTTTACGATGGCGATCTAGATAATAGCGAAGGTGCAAACTCAGAATTGTACGATCCGAATAGACAAGATTGGGGTAAGTACTGGGGTGGTGATTTGCAAGGTGTTATCGATAAATTAGATTATCTGAAAAATATGGGAGTTACAGCCCTTTGGCTAACTCCGCTCTTCGAGCAGGTTGAAGAATTATTTGTTGGTAATGCAGCGCTACATGGCTATTGGACAAAAGACTTTAAACGGCTCAATCCTCGCTACATTGCTGATGGCGAGAATCCTTCTTTAAATGCTACCCAAGAAGAAAAAAATACGACCTTCGATCGGTTAATTACAGAACTGCACAAGCGCAATATGAAGCTGGTGCTGGATATTGTTTGCAACCATAGCAGCCCTGATACCAGTGGCAGCAAAGGTGAATTGTATGATGATGGTGTTAAAATTGCTGACTTCAATGATGATGCCAATAATTGGTATCACCACTATGGTGAAGTGCAAAACTGGGAAGACGACTGGCAAGTACAGAATTGTGAATTATCTGGTTTAGCAACCTTCAATGAAAACAATACAGAATATCGGCAGTATATCAAGTCAGCAATTAAACAATGGCTAGATCGGGGTGTGGATGCACTGCGGGTTGATACTGTCAAGCACATGCCTATCTGGTTTTGGCAAGAATTCACCGGCGAGATGAGCAATCACAAACCAGATGTATTTATTTTTGGTGAATGGATTTACAGTAATCCTAGTGACGAGCGCTCGGTAGAATTTGTTAACCACTCAGGCATGACACTTCTAGACTTTGGGCTATGTGTAGCAATTCGAGCCGCACTGGGACAAGGTTCAGAAATGGGATTTGAAACGATTCAATACATTTTTGACCAGGATTATCGTTATAACGGGGCAGCAGAGTTAGTTACCTTCATCGATAACCATGATATGTCCCGCTTCCAATCGCTGAACCCCGATCCAGCGATGCTGAAGGTTGCGATCGCCTTAATTATGACATCTCGCGGTATTCCCTGTATATATTACGGCACAGAACAGTATTTATATAACGATACTGATGGCGGTAATGACCCATATAACCGCCCAATGATGGAAAATTGGGATACTGATAGCGAGGTTTATCGTTGTATCAGATTGCTGTCTGGTCTACGGCGACTGAATCCAGCCGTGTCAATGGGTAGCCACTGGCAAAAATACTTGACCCCCGACGTTTACTGTTATGTGCGCCGTTCTCGTGATTCTCTGTGTTTTGTAGCTTTAAACCGGGGAGGAGAAGTTACCTTACCAGAAGTAGACACAGAACTACCTGATGGCGAACATACTTGTGTGGTGACTCGCAATAAGTATGAAGTCAAAGACGGCAAGATTTATGACCTAGTACTGCAAGAACGGGGAGTGATTGTTTTCAGCCACGTTGGGGAACGCATCAAAGCACAAACAATTGTGCGCGTCCAACTCAATGGCGTGGATACCAAACCCGGTGAAATTATTGTGGTGACAGGAGATTGTCCAGAGTTGGGTAACTGGGATATCAGCAAAGCATATCCTTTAGAGTACATCAACTCAAATACCTGGTCTGCCGAAATTCCCTTTGACGAAAGTGCTGGTAAGCTGATTGCTTATAAATATGCCATGTGGCGGGAAGGGCGATCGCCTCTGCGGGAAAATTTGGTAAATCGCCGCTGGGTGATTGCCAAAGAAGGTACTGTTAAATGGCGTGATACCTGGGCATCGGGAAGAGAATCATAGAAATTTTATTCAGATAAACAATGAAGTGCGAAGGAACAAAATTTTTGTCCTTCGCACTTTATTTTTTGTGAATTAATAACGCTTCTTGGTACTCCGTTGGAGAACTCGAAGAGTAGCCGCTACATATCTATATATCCAATACATGATTTTTAAATGCTTCTTCGATAAATATATATGGCTCTTCAGTACTTAGTATGCTAAATTAATTTGCTAAAAAGCTGAAAACATTGCTGCACAACAAAAGCAGGCATTGGTTTTAACATTTTAGGCAATTCTTGGGACTTAAGCGTTCTAAACTTGATTTTAAAGTCTAATTTTGATGTTTAACTAATAATTTGGCATAACAGGTACTGAAGAACCATATATATTTTAGTTTAGAGTGATCTGGATCACACCATTTTGTCAGTAAAAATAGATAGTATCAAGCACATAAACATTTAAGAACTGTCAAAATAAGGAGCTAAAAACTCTATTTTTTACAAGATAAAAGAATAGATCATATCTTTATGAGTATTAAACTCACCAGTTTTTAATTCTCACCGAGTCATCTAAAAAAATGAGAAAAAGGTAAATGGTGATGTTTGAACTCTTGCTGAAAAATCAATTAAGCGCTCCAAAAAAACTAAAGTTTAAAAAAGAAATTTTGGCACGAGTTCAAGGTCGAAATTCAGAAGATTTAAATGCCGAGATAAATTTTTACAAAACTGAATTACTCCCCTATTTTATAAAGTTGAGCCAACACAATCCTATTTTCAGCGTTACAGAGCAACTACGGCTTTTAGTGGGTGTTTGGACACCAATCTGGTCTACCATATCGTTTCATGAAAGTTTACCAAAAAGAATACAAGAGCAGTCCTTTCAAATTTTCCAGCATGACGGTTACTGTGCCAGTGTAGCTCGCTACCTCATGGGAAAAGAGGCTTCTTTATCCCATAATTATCAATCAAGTTTACCAGCTTATGATTTCATGGTAATCCAAAAATATGGAGTTAAAAATGGTAAATGGTATCTTCAAAATATTGATAGATTTCAGGCTTTTCAAAATCGAGAAATTCCTCTAACTTTAGAATCAGTCTACAACTGGTTTACTAATATAGTTAACACTAAAGTCAACCTGAACTCGCCAAAATATGATTTGCCTAAAGTTCTAAATTTAGACAACATAGAGATAAATCATGCTAGTGAATTTAAAAAAACATCCTTAGCAACTTCTCAAATTTTTGAGAATTTATATATAGATAATGACTGGCGACTTGTGAAAACTCAAACAGATTCCTCACATCTACCTAGTTACACAATTGCTGTGAAGAGGCAATAATATTGTGTCCACTAAGGTGAGTTCCATTAATGAATTTACCGCAGCTGTTGGTTTTTACTTCTCTACAAGACGCGGAAGGATAATGTAGCATTTATTGCACTTAACCCAGGAGCGTAAACATCTGAATCAAATCCAATATCTAATTTTTTTTGCTCCAGCGATTCCAAAGGAATTGTTAAGTACTTAGGAAGTGCCAATGGAGTGACTATTGAATTAGCTTGTATATTCAGACACAACCACCCTGAGATAACTTATCTATAAAGTGTATCTATTTAGGTTGGGCAATACGTGCTTCAATATCTTCTAATGTTTGTAACAATAGACTCCTTGCCTGTAATTGCCAACCCCATTTCTGAATTCTGTAAGCTGATACAGTACCAACTATCGCTGCTAATAAAAAGAAGGGTTGATTTAAAGAAATTCCGAATAACAAACCCAATCCAGCAATTCCCCAAAATGGTAAGGCTACGGTTTATCTTTGTTCTTCCACAATTTGAGTAATTATATTAGATTGTTTATTAGATAATAATGCTTCTTTTACTTGTCGCTGTTCGGCTGCCGAGATTGATAAACCTATTTTTCGCCGTAGTTTTTCCATTTTACGGTCATCAGTGCTGTACTCAGTTAACTCATCTTCTGCCATTTTTAGCAGTCGTTCTAGTTGTGCCATTTTATATTGCATCCAGTATTTTGATACAACTATTAACTTGAATAATTGTTAATTTTTATTGACTATAGCGTTGTATTTAATCGCCAAATTTAAAGTTAGACGACAGAATTAAAAATCTAAAATTGAATATGGGAAAGATATGCAAACGGTTACACACTTACAAATTATAAATTTAAAAGGTAATTATGACTACAGTATCTAAAAGTACTTTATCTCCATCTGCTCAAGAGCGATCGCTCATTTTGTGGTTTGATGAAGT
>NZ_JBALDK010000067.1:0-31593 GCF_036917455.1 Nostoc sp.
GGTTCGGCTATAGTTATGGTTTTTGCAAGCATTTATATCTTAATCTGGAATAGAGTTTTGATAATTTCGGATTATGGCAGGACATAGTAAATGGGCAAATATTAAGCGCCAAAAAGCGGTAGTAGATGCAAAAAAGGGAAACACCTTTACTCAGTTATCGCGGGCGATTATCGTTGCGGCTAGAAGCGGCGTACCAGATCCGGCGCTGAATTTTCAACTTCGCACGGCAATTGACAAGGCAAAGGCAGCGAGTATCCCCAATGATAATATTGAACGAGCGATCGCTAAAGGTGCAGGTACTTTTGGCGGAGATAACGCTATCTTTGAGGCAATTCGCTACGAAGGTTACGGCCCCGGTGGTGTAGCGATTTTAATCGAAGCCCTCACAGATAATCGCAATCGTACTGCTGCTGACTTGCGCGTAGCTTTTAGTAAAAATGGTGGCAATCTTGGTGAAACAGGTTGCGTTAGCTGGATGTTCGATCAAAAAGGCGTTTGTGTCGTGCAGGGTGCGATCGACGAAGAACAGCTTTTAGAAGCATCCCTCGAAGGCGGTGCTGAATCTTATGAGATGACTGAAGATGAGATGGCTGAGGTTTTTACTGACATTGGCAATTTAGAAAACCTTAGTCAGACACTCAAAAATCAAGGCTTTAAGGTGACTGATGCCGAATTTCGCTGGATTCCTAGTAATAGTGTAGAAGTTACCGATCCAGATCAGGCGCGATCGCTTTTCAAGTTAATTGATACTCTAGAAGGCTTGGATGACGTGCAAAATGTCACAGCTAACTTTGATGTAGCAGAAGAATTGATGGCTCTGAGCATTTCTTAATCAAAATTCACATAGATATGTAGAATCGTAGACTTTGGAAGTTAGGATGGGATTTAATTAGAGTCAGCGACAGACCTAACTTTGAAATAAACATATCGAGCAAATGGTCATTAAGTGCCCGTCGCTTCACACTCGCCATTGAAAAGACAAAGGGTTTTTGCAACACAACCAACTATAGTTGTATTAAATCCTCTACTTAGCAGTCCGAGCCGGAGAACCTACCCAAGAGGAGGCAGCGGGAAGGGATTCGCCTTTCATCAGCATGGACAGATTGCCTAAACAAGAATCGGGTTCCATGACAGTATCATAGAGAACAATAGTACCACTGCCTACTGAACAGCGATCGCCAATCTTCACAGTTGATATCTTCATCACCCGGTCTTCAAAAAGGTGAGTTTGCAAGCCACAATCAGCATTCAGTGTGACATCATTGCCAATGCGAATTGTGTCAAATTCCGTAATATCAGTGGTATCGGTGTAAACCCGTCTCCCAATCTTGCAGCCCATCAAGCGGAAGTACCAGTTAATAAATGGTGTACCCCGTAACATATCTACCAAAAATGGTACTGCCAGGGTCTCATGTAGACAGGTTACTAATTCTGATTTAAATACAAAGCTAGACCATAGAGGGCGCTCTGTAGGTTGATACCGCCCAACAATCAGCCATTTGACAACGATGGTAATCAGCACGGCCGCTAGTCCAAAGCCGAGATAAAGGAACGGCAAAAATAGCATCAATGTCCATTCATCATAATATACGTTCAGCAATAGCATTTCATTGATCAGCAGAGAACTCAAGACGACGATGCAAGTCAGTGGCAAAAGAACTCGAACGGCATCAAAACCCATACGTTGCAGCACTAGACTCAAGGGTGGCTTGTAAGTTGATTCCACTGAAAACCCTTGGACAATTTGGCGTTGTGGGAGGAGAATCCCAGGGGAACCGAACCAGGCGGTATCTCTTTGAGCAGCTTGATTGAGATCAGATGGAAGAGTTGACATACAACCAATGAGGGTTTCATCTCCGATTGTCACACCAGCGGGTACTAGAGCGCTGTTGCCAATAAACGAGCGCTTACCAACATGGGTTGGGAGCAAATACATCCGTCCTCGCTCAACTCTAGGCACACCCATAATCACACCATCCGCAATAAAGCTCTCACTGCCGATAGTTACCAAATCAGGAATTAAAGCCGACGGCGTAGCAATTTCTGCCCGCCATCCTAGCTTTGCCCCCAACAAGCGATACCAAGGCAGCAGATACATCGTGGCATAAAACGGACGAATAATATTGAGACTCAACTCCATCAGTTTATCCACAAACCACAAACGTAGATAACGATGACTGTCTAGCCGACAAGAACCGGGTTTGACACGTCCCACAATTAACCACTTAAGTACAGCAATTTGTAGTGTCATGAAGATGACAAACGACAAGGCAATCAAGGGTGAAAACAGCAGCCAATGTGCTTCGTCACTCTTGGAGTACATTTGCTCTACTCCAGGAATAATTGGTATTAATTCTAGAATCGGCAAGGTCATCAGCAGAATTGCTTGCAGACTACCAAAATAAATTCGTCGCAGCCATGAGGGACGGGAGATGTTTTGGCGCTTATTTGTTCTCACTTTGGTAGCAGGAGAACCAGCCCAAACTTCCCCTGCCTGAATTTGCTGCTGCTGTGGCAGCATGGATAAATCTTCAAGACTGGCATCCTCTTCCATGACAGTGTTTTCACTCAGTACAGCGCTAGCACCGACAAAACAACGTGAGCCAATCTCAATTCGACCAATTTTTAGATAGCCCTTCTCTACCGTGGCGTTCTCCAAACTTGTTGCATAACCGATGCTGCTATCTGCACCAATGCTAACCAGGTCGGGAATATTGATATCGATGGTGCTTAGGTAAACATTGGCTCCAATCTTGGCTCCCAGCAGTCGGTAGTAAAGATTTAGTAAGGGAGTACCGCTCAAGAAGTCTATTGGTGTAATGGACTGCAAATTCTTGACAAACCACCAGCGCAAATAAAAACTGCCCCAAATTGGATACAATCCTGGCTTTACCCGCCCCAATAGCAGCCACTTTGTAATAATCGATAACCCAAGCATCAAGGGAATAATCCCTGTCAAAGTAGCGATCGCTAAAACGAACGACTCGAAATCGCTAGCGTTGCTCTCCTGCATCCAAGTGAAGGTCAGGTAAGGTAGCAACCACTCTAGAGCAAAGCAGAAGAGAATCACTACCAATGCTAGAGCCTGAATTGTAGCGCTAATCAAGTAGCGCTGGCGACTAACACGACGCAGAGGCAGCGCAGCCGTTGGCATATTTGGAGAGGCGGTCTGTTGGGTTAGTCGGGCTGCTAATCCAGCAATGGTAGGGCATTGGTAAACATCAAGCATGGAGACATGAGCAAACTCAGGCTGCTGCCGCAGTTCCGATACTAGGCTAGCAGCTAATAGGGAATGCCCTCCTAAGTCTAGGAAGAAGTTACTATTTAGAGAAATCTGGACTTGGGGAAAGAGTTTCTGCCAAATATTGGCAATTATCTGTTCCGTAGCATTATCTGAGAGCAAAATGGGTTCCATATTGCCAGCAGCTTGCATCTGGCTTGGTTGTGGCAAAAGTTTGCGATTTACCTTACCACTCGGCAATGTAGGCAACTCATCAAGGACTTCCAAGTACGCGGGAACCATGTAGTGCGGCAGGCGGGAGCGCAAAATAGTCTTAGTTTCTTCGCACTCAAACAAATCAGGATGCTGAAGCACGATGTAGCCCACAAGCTGCTGAATTCCAGGCAAAGGTTCAAACAGCGATACAACAGCACTCTGAATTCCTGGGCATTCTAGCAATACTGACTCAATCTCTGACAGTTCTACCCGAAATCCGCGCAGTTTCACCTGCTCATCTACCCTACCCATAAACTGAATTTCACCATCTGCCGTCCAACAACCTAGATCACCCGTAGCGTAAAGACGTGCAGTTGCTTCGCTACCATCTGTAAATGGATTAGGCACAAACCTTGCTTGAGTGAGTTCGGGTCGGTTCACATAGCCCCGTGCCAAACTAATACCACCGATGTAAATCTCACCTGTAGTACCAATTGGAACTAGCTGTTTGTTGTCATTTAAAATGTATACTTCGTAATTGGGCAAAGGTTTTCCAATGGTGATCGGCTTGCCTCTACTGCATTCTGCCCAAGTGCTGACTACTGAAGCTTCTGTTGGCCCATAGGTATTGAGAATTCTGCGATCAGGTTTACTCCAGCGAGATATTAATTCTTCAGGGCACTGCTCTCCACCTAAAATCAACAGGCGAACTGTAGGAATATCTTCATCCATCATCGACAGTAATGTCGGTACACATGAGAGGACTGTAACTCTCAGATCAGTTAACAACTTGGGCAAGGCTGGGCCAGAACGCACCATTTCCGCAGTGCCAATTACCAATGTTGCACCTGCTGCAAAAGCAATCCACACCTCTTCAACCGAAGCATCGAAAGCAATGGAAAATCCTTGATAAACTCTATCTTCAGAGGTGACACCGTAGATTGTGCTGGCTGATTTCACAAAGTTGCAGGCACTACGATGTTCAATCTCTACCCCTTTTGGTTTACCTGTTGAGCCAGATGTATATATTATGTAGCACAAATCCCTTTCATTTACGCCAGTTTGGTCTGATTGCAGGCGAGATCCAGACTGTTGTGTAATTTCCAAGCAGCTCTTATCAAGACATAGAATGTCACAACTTAAAGATGAATATTTGCTTACGAAAGATGTTGTCGTCACTAGTGCTTGAACACCTGCATCCTCCAAAATATAATGGATACGTTCAGTTGGATATTCAGGGTCTAAAGGTATATAAGTAGCTCCTGCCTTCAGAATTGCCAGCACACATAGAGGAACTTTTAAAGAGCGTTCCAATAGCATCCCCACCCGTGAGCCTTGGACAATTCCCTGAGAACGTAAAAATAAAGCAAGCTGGTTCGATTGTTGTTCCAGTTCCTGATAAGTCAGATATTGTCCTGCACAGATCAGAGCAATTTTGTCTGGAAAAATATCGGCTTGTGCTTCAAATAAATTATGAAGACAGCCATACTTTGTCAAGTAATAGTTGGACGATGTACTGACAATACCAACACATTTATTCATAAATGATAAAATTGAGCTTTCACCAGAGAAAATATAAAATAAAAGCTTAACTAAGAATTTTTAGTTAGATATAGCATTTCCTAAACCACTGAGGTACACTTAATTTTTTTACCAAGGTTAGTAGTTTTCAAAACGTACCTCACGAGGTCGAGAAACACTATAATTAGCTTGATTATTATTTTCTAATTACTATATAAAAAATAATAATTATTACTTTTTAATCAAGTATCTTTCTACTTCAGCGCCAATATCACATACCAATATGACAAAAACATAACAGAAATATGACAAAATTATGACTTTTTCCCACCAGAAATCGCTTCATCTTAATTTAATATTTATGTATATTTGAACTTCCAGATAAAACAATTTATTCCTTGCTTGAATCAAGAGAATTTATTTATGAGTGGTTATTTTGAATTGTTAAATTAGTGATATTGTTGAGTTAGTAATAATGCCCTATTGTACAAGAACATATCTGATATGTTATGAAAATTTATATTAGTGCCGATATTGAAGGAATTACTGGAATCAGTCACTGGGATGAAGCGACTTTAGGTAAACAACAATACGATATCTTCCAAGAGCAAATGACCCGTGAAGTCATTGCAGCTTGTGAGGGAGCAATAGCATCTGGTGCAACTGAGATTATCGTTAAGGATGCTCATGACACGGGCAGAAATCTTGATCCCTATGAATTACCTTATCCAGCACAACTTATTCGAGGATGGAGCGGACATCCTTACAGCATGGTTCAAGAGCTAAATAGTAGCTTTAGTGCATTAGTTTTGATTGGCTATCACTCAAGAGCGGGATCTGGCAATAACCCTCTAGCGCACACTCTGAGTGAGGATCTGAACTGGATTTTGCTCAATGGTCAACCGATAGCCGAGTTCCATTTAGTCGCTATGACAGCCGCCTATGAAGGAGTACCTATTGTATTTGTATCTGGAGATTCTGGTCTGTGTCAAGCTGTAAAAGCTTATGACGCAGATATAGAAACAGTTACTACAAACAAGGGAATCGGTGAATCTGTATGGGGAATTCATCCTATAGAAGTTGTCAAGCAAATTCAAGCGGGTGTAAAACGAGCATTGCAGCACCGAGAGCTATTTCATGTGAAACCCTTACCTAAGCATTTTCAGCTTGAGGTGGAATATAAACATCCACCTGATGCTTACGAAAATTCTTTTTATCCTGGTGCAAAACTACAAGGTGAACAATCAGTTATCTTCGAGACAAAGGATTGGTTCGAGGTGATGCGGGCACTTTGCTTTATTGTCTAATTCAGAGTTTTGAAAAAGGGGATGTTCACAGGTTTTTCATAACCTTTCTTTGAAGTCGGTAGCGAGATTTTTTAATGTTTGCTTTTCTAACTTGCTCAAAGAGGCGCGATCGCGTCAAAATAAGAGTAAAAGATGCTGTAACTTAACTTAACAATGGCCACGCAGCTTGAACAATCTCTTTCCCCTCAACCAACACCGCCAGACTTGCGGGGATATGAATATGATTTGGTAATTGTCGGCGGTGGGATTATTGGGTTAACTCTAGCCTCTGCTTTAAAAGATTCTGGCTTGAGTATCTTACTGATTGAAGCGAAAGTGGCATCAGCGGCGGTAGCGAAGGGACAAGCTTATGCAGTTCATCAGCTTTCAGCACTAATTTATCAAGGAATTGGAGTTTGGGACAAAATATTGCCTCAAATCGCCAAATATTGCCGAGTTCGTCTTTCTGATGCCGATTATCCCAATGTGGTGGAATTTACCACAGATGATATAGATACAGCAGAGTTGGGTTATGTGGCGGAACACCAAGCGCTGTTGCAGCCTTTGCAAGAGTTTGTCCAAAATTGTCCAAATGTGACTTATCTGTGTCCGGCGGAAGTGGTGAATACGCAGTACCAGCAAGATATAGTAGCGATAGATATTAAAGTTGCCGATCGATTATACACAGTTCGCAGCAAATTACTGATAGCAGCAGATGGGGCGCGATCGCCAATTCGTCAAGCTGCTGGAATCAAAACCTCTGGCTGGAAATATTGGCAGTCTTGCATCGTGGCATTTGTCAAACCAGAAAAACCGCACAATAACACCGCTTACGAAAGATTTTGGTCTAGCGGGCCCTTTGCGATTTTACCTTTACCAGGGAACCGTTGCCGCATTGTCTGGACAGCGCCCCACGAAGAAGCAAAAGCTTTATGTGCCTTAAATGATGAGCAATTTTTAAGAGAACTCACCCGTCGCTATGGCAATCAGATGGGGAAATTGGAATTACTAGGCGATCGCTTTGTATTCCAGGTACAACTCATGCAAAGCGATCGCTATGTTCTCCCCCGATTGGCCTTAATTGGTGATGCGGCGCACAATTGCCATCCTGTGGGTGGACAAGGTTTAAATCTGGGGATTCGGGATGCAGCAGCTTTGGCGCAAGTTCTACAAAAAGCGCACCAAGAGGGTAAAGATATCGGCGATATTCAAATTCTTAAAGGTTATGAACGCTGGCGCAAGCTAGAGAACCTGACAATTTTAGGTTTCACCGATTTATTAGATCGGATGTTTTCTAATAACTTCTTACCTGTGGTGGTGGTTCGTCGCTTGGGTTTATGGTTTTTGCAGCGAGTCCCTGTATTAAAAGTGTTTATGCTAAAGTTGATGATCGGCTTGAAGGGGCGAACTCCAGAATTAGCAAAACGATAAATGCTAGATTATAGCAGCTTGAAAAATCTGGTTTGGGGTAAGATTCAATTCAGGAAAAGTTTGGGAGATAATGCGATCGCTATCTCGAAACTTACTTATCTGATATTCGCCATCAACCAAGTTACAAACGGTGATTGTCGGTTGTTTGGGATTACCGATAAAATTACGTCCACCCAAGGCGGCATAATCGACAATCCAGTATTCCGGGATACCCATCTCTTCATAATCAGCGTATTTTAAGTAGTAATCGTCCCGCCAGTTGGTTGATACAACCTCAATTGCCAAAGGGATCGATGCACCCAAACTAACGATTGATTGTTTTTTCCATAATTTTTCATTTTCCAGATTTGCACGGTTTAGCACCAACACATCAGGAAAGTAACCAGAATCTTTTTCAGGAGGTCTAATTATAACTTGGTTTGGCATGAAGTAGGGGAGGTCTAATCGGTCAAATTCAACTGTTACTTTTCTTGCTAAAAAACCTTTTACTTCTTCGTGTTCTCCTACTGGTTGTGCCATTTCAACAATTTGTCCTTTATGTAGTTCGTAGCGTACTCGTCGATTTTCGGGTAGCCAATCGACGAATTCCTCAAAGGTTACTAGCTTGGGTATGGCTTGAGTCATAGATGATAGAGAATTACTGAATCATAGAAATATTATCTCTAATTCAGCGATCGCATTGCTTGCAAATTAGCCTAAGCTTTTACGGTGCGATCGCTGTAGCTGAAAATAAAAGTTCACGAATTGGCTGCCCAAAGAATGGAGAAATTGCTGTAGCAAGTTTTGGGTGATGCGTTACGCTGGCGCTAACGCATCCTACAAGATTGGGCGATCGCACTTTAGCCGATGGCAATGCAATTATTATGCTTCCATGAGGGCACACTACCAGCAACAAGTTTGCTTGACTTAGGAAGCTATGTAGTTATGGATTTGTCGAAGCTGAGTTGGATCAAGAATGTTAAACATAAAGATAGTGATAAACCCTGGGCTTATGAAAGGTCGGTTATGCAGATTCCAGAAGCCAGGATATTTTGTCTCAACTGGCGCGATCCCAAAGACAAGACTAATGCTGAAAAGCCTCTTAAAGATGACTTAATGCTTCTACTTCAAAAAGCCAAAGTCACTCATTTGGTCGAATTTGTTGATAATAAAGTGTACGGAAATAATTCTAGTGAGTGGGGTATATACAGGGTTGTAAAAGCTTTGTGGATGCCACCTGAAAATGTTGACTGGGAGAAATTGCCACACCAGAAAGATTTCTTTGGCTTCGATTATGTTGTAGGTGATGGTGCTGCCCATAATTTAGCCGAAGAGAATAAGATGCACCAATTTCACCAGTACTGGGATAAGCAAGGTGGACTAAAAGCATTTCAGAAACAATTAGAAAATCGTCTTACAGAAATATCTTCGACTTTATAGAGCGATCGCTCGATCTCGTAGGATGCGTTAGCGCTAGCGTAACGCATCCCCCCATGTAATCAACGTGCTGAATTATGGATTATCAGCTGGATTTGGGCAAACTAATCAACAAATCCGAATAGCATCATTCAATGACCAACTACCGCAGAATAAGGATTGAGGGCGGCACTTACTTCTTTACCCAGGTAACACATCAAAGACAACCGTGGCTTTGCACCGATGTTGCACGTCTTTTGCTGCGCTCGGCATTTCTCAAGGTTCGTAAAAAATATCCGTTTGCGATCGATGCCATTGTGTTGTTACCTGACCACATCCACTGCATCTGGACTTTACCACCCAATGATAGTGATTATGCAACTCGTTGGCGATTAATTAAAAGCGATGTCACCAAGCAAGGAGCGTCTAAGCTACAGTTGCTGGCAAACCGGAGTGAATCACGGCACAAACGCAGAGAGAGCAATCTTTGGCAGCGACGATTTTGGGAACATTGGATTCGAGATGATGCTGATTTTACACGGCATTGTGATTATATCCATTACAATCCAGTACAACATGGGTTGTGTCAGCGAGTAATGGATTGGAAGTTTTCAAGTTTTCATCGATATGTAGCACAGGGTATTTATTCGGTTGATTGGGGAATGAAGGAGGAATTGATGCCCTTATTAGAGGTTTGGGATTGGTGAGTTGAGGGTTTTGGGTGATGCGTTACGCTTCGCTAACGCATCCTACAAGATCGGGCGATCGCACTGCGTAAAGCTTTTCTAGCACACTTGAGAGTGTGGATAAAAATTTCCTTCGTGTTACGTTTCGTTGGCATAGCCTCTGCTAGAGTAGCCGTACCAGCGCCTAAAGACTTATCTTCTAAAAGACTATTAATTATATACCAAAGATAGATGTAATAATATTTAATATGTGCTGGTCACTCAATATTGCTAACTGTGGGATTGAAAATTAAGATATTTCTACATAAAATTAAAAATCTAAAATTAAAAATTGGTAATACTGATGGCTAGGAGTGTTAAAGTTTCAGGAAATTCATCGGGGCTTTTCAGCGGGTATTCATGCTGAAGAAACTACAGAAAAAGCAAATTTCGATCATTGCAGGTGCGGCACTATTTGCCTTTTTAGCTGGGGCGATGGTATCAGCACCTCAGATTGGTAAAACCGTTGGGCAATGGCTCAAAGTGGGTAAGAATCAGACACAGCAAACATCTGATGCTAGCATTGCCCAATCAGCCGTCTTTCCACTGATATCACAATCTCTGCCAGAACGGGCGGCAAAACTAGCAGCGATCGCAGGACAGTCGCCTTCGCCAGACCGAAATCGCGCTCGTTATCTTTTGGCGAGTGATTACATTGAAAGAACCCAAGGGCAAAAAGCGCTAGTTTTACTCCAAGGATTGGAGAAAGACTATCCTATCCTCGCGCCCTACATTTTGCTGAAACAGGCCCAGGCACAGGATATCCTGGGCGCAGACGGCAAAGCCTCGGATCTCAGGCAAAGTGTGCTGAAACAGTATCCTAAAGAAGCAGCTTCGGTAAAAGCACTATATCTAATTGCCCAACCGAAGCAACAAGAAATAGCGATCGCTCAATTTCCTTCCAATCCTCTAACTTGGGAAATTATTCGCAAACGCTTGCAAGAAAATCCCAATCAGCCACAATTACAATTGATTTTGGCTACTTATGCTTACGATCAACCAGGCATCGTGGGCGTTTTGGATCAGCTAGTAAAACAGCCTACCCTCAAACCCGAAGACTGGGAACTAATTGGTACAGGCTATTGGGAAAATAGTCAATTTCTGAAAGCGGCAAATGCTTATGCCAAAGCACCCAAAACATCGCGCAACCTCTACCGGACTGCACGAGGGTTACAAGTAGGAGGCAAAGATAAAGAAACAGCGATCGCTACCTATAAACAATTGGTGCAGCAATTTCCCAATACCGAGGAAACTGGGACTGCACTACTGCGATTAGCAGAAACTGCAAAAACAGGTAAAGACGGCTTGCCTTATCTCGATCGAGTAGTTAGTAAGTTTCCTAAACAAGCTGGGACTGCACTGGTACAAAAAGCCAAAACTCTCGAAACCCTCAAGGATCAAAAGTCAGCTAGCGCGGCGTGGCAATTACTCATAGCCAAGTACGGCAATTCTGATGAAGCCGCAGAATATCGTTGGAAAATCGCCCAAGATAAAGCCAAAGCTAAAGATTACGTCGGTGCTTGGCAATGGGCAGAGCCAATTGTCACCAATAATCCCAACAGCATTTTAGCTCCCAGAGCCGGCTTTTGGGTCGGTAAATGGGCAGCTTCATTAGGCAAACAGCAGGAATCTCAAACTGCTTATAACTATGTAATTAGTCAGTTTCCCTACTCTTACTATGCATGGCGAGCAGCCAATATGCAGGGGCTAAATGTCGGCAACTTCGACAACGTGCGCGTCATGAACCCCGAAGTAATTGCACCCCAGCGTTCATTACCACCGGCTGGTTCTGAGACTTTCAAAGAATTATATCTGCTGGGTCAAGACCGCGATGCCTGGTTACAATGGGAAACGGAATTTCAGAATAAAATTCAGCCAACGGTAGCAGAGCAATTTACTGAAGGGTTGATGCGACAGGCGAAGGGTGAAAATCTCATCGGAATTGACAAAATTTCTAAATTAGAAGATCGGGAAATACCAGCAGAACTTGCCCAATATCAAACTCTGAGCAAACAGATCGCCTACTGGCAAGCCCGTTACCCATTTCCCTATCTCCGAGAGACTGAAAAATGGTCTATTGAGCGTAAACTCAATCCTTTGCTAGTGACTGCTCTGATGCGTCAAGAGTCACGGTTTGAGCCAAAAATCAAATCCGTTGCTGATGCTACTGGCTTAATGCAGTTGTTGCCCAGTACAGCTAAATGGATCGCCCCACAAATTAAGGTGGATTTCAAAACAATAAACCTGGAAAATCCCAACGATAATATTATGCTGGGTACTTGGTATTTGGGTCATACCCATGACCAATATAACAATAACTCGCTATTAGCGATCGCCAGTTACAATGCTGGCCCCGGTAATGTCTCCAAATGGCTGCAAACTCTAACTACACAAGACCCAGATGAGTTTGTTGAACAAATTCCCTTTGATGAAACGAAAAATTATGTGCGGCAAGTATTTGGTAACTACTGGAATTATCTGAGGCTTTACAACCCTGAAATTTCTGGAGTCGTAGCAAAGTACTCGACTACACATCCCAAATTACCAGCGCAGTGATTTTACTTAATTACATAAGCAAGTAGCAAGTAGGTAAAGCACATATACAATTTTTTACATGAGTTCGATGAAACTCTCCCTGTCTTGAACTTTTCTTCAATTCAGTCCCTCTCCGAGTCGCAGAGGGACTGGTTTTACGATACAAAACCAGGGAAAGGTATTTTCATTCGACTAATTATTTAGATACCATCTAATTTGTGGAAATCACGTGTAGTTAAGTGGAGCGATCGCCTATTTCACAGCCAACAGCTTGAGTTGAGTGCTGTTAAAGTATTAATATATCTTAAATAATATTAAAATTACTTTTTTCGCACCATCCTTAATTTTTGTGCCCAATGGAGTTAGCTTCAAAAGAATTTAAGTCAGAACTGATATTAGAAGTCCAAGCCTGCCTGCAATTGGCAGTTCCTCTGGTAATTACTCAAATATTAGAAGCGGGCATTCCTTTATTGGATGGGGTAATGATGGGCTTACTTAACAGCCAAGCCTTAGCTGCGGGTGCTTTAGGTGCTGTTACCTTTTCCACCCTAGCTTCCGTTTGTCGTTCTATTCTTTCAGCCGTAGGTGTGAATGTTGCAAATGCTTTTGGTGGAGGAAAAATAGACCAAGTTAGCCGTGCTACCGGTCAAGGAATTTGGTTAGCTGTGACGATGTGCTTACCTGTGATGTTTATCATTTGGCACTTTGACTATATCCTGCTGCTGACTGGTCAAGAGGAAAGCAATGTGTTATTAGCTCAGACCTATTTGCGGTCTATTGTTTGGAGTTTTCCTGCTGCGCTTGGTTTTTGTATCTTAAAAGAAATTAGTTCTGCCCTCAATCGCCCCCAATTTCTAGCAGTAATTACGGTATCTGGACTATTACTGAATGCGGTTGCTAATTACGTGTTAATGTTTGGCAAATTTGGTTTTCCAGCCCTTGGTTTAGCGGGTATTGGTTGGGGAAGCACACTCATTTTTTGGCTGAATTTTCTCGTCGCCCTCACTTGGGTTTGCTTCGACGACTACTTTAAAGAATACCAACTTCATCGCGCTCTGCATCAGTTCGATAAAGATATGTTTGTAGATATCTTCCAAACTGGATGGTTCTTGGGGTTGCAGTATGGAGCAGAAATTGGAGTATTCACCGCCACTGCTTTAATGATGGGGTGGTTTGGGACACAGACGTTAGCTGCCCATGAAATTACCGTTGAGACAGAAAGTTTCGTCGAAACGGTGTCTATAGGTATTTCCTATGCCATCACGATGAGAGTAGGGCAGTTGAGGGGACAAAACGATCTCAAAGGTGCAAGCATAGCTGGATTTGTCTGCATAGCGCTTGTTACTCCTATTGTGAGCATTGTGGGATTAATTTTTTTGCTATTTCCCAACTATATTGTGGCAATGTATTTGGACACCAGTAATTTGGATAATGTCGAAATAGTTAAAACGGCAACTTCTTTCCTAGCTGTGGGGGCATTAGTCCAAATATTTTATAGTATTCAGACTATTGCTGCTGGTGCATTGATCGGGTTGAAGGATACTAAAATACCAGTGTTAATAACTATGTTCGCTTACTGGGGTGTAGGTCTAGGTGGTGGCTATCTGATGACATTCACTCTTGGCTGGGGTGCTATAGGTTTATGGTTGGGTTTAGCACTAGGGTTACTTATGGGTGCAGTGCTTTTAACTTGGCGTTTTTATCTTTTGACTTCCGATATAGCATCAAAGTCCTGCTCAGAGACGTAAACTTTTACGTTTCTACATCCAGATTAATATCGCGATCCAACAAGGCAAATTAGTATATCTAAAATAACTTGAAATTATAAAAACTAAACAATTGAAGACATAGAGACTTTTAATTATGCTGACTCCTGAAGACATAGAAAAGTTTATTAACAATGCACCGAAATGTGAAGTTTGTCAGAGTGGAATTGATGGTTACGGGCTTTTTGCTAAGGAGTTGATATTAGAAGCAGATCAAATAATCGACTTTAGCTTTCCTAATTTTTACCAAGAAGTTAGATATGCCGATCAAACCGATGAATTTTTGAGGGAGGGTAAATTTATTGGAATTAATGAGGAAATTTGTTTAACGGCTGAGGGTTCAACTAAGTTCGCGGCAGTCAATCATTCTCGAAATCCCAATGCTATGGTTGACCTTGAAAAACGCCAAGTATTTGCTTTGATAGATATTCAACCTAATGAAGAAATAACTATAGACGTGCGTTTGGAGCCAATGTCCGAGCGAGCAAAGCAATTCTCGCCGTGGCTTTGAGCTAAATTAGGGATGCACAGTTTTACGTCTCTACAAAGGTTTTCATCGTCATGCACAATTAGTTTTATGCCGCAATCGGCAACGGCAAAAAACCGCCACTCATGACTAAATCAACATTTGTACCTTTGCCATGCAGACTCAACTATTTGAGCAATGATTTCTGTATATGTCACATCACCCAAACGTCCCATAATTACCAGGTCTGAGCGGATATAATGTAGCCCTGGTAGTGGGTTAACCTCCATAAACTGCAACACGCCGCTAGCATCGCAACGCAGATCCACGCGGGCAGCGTCACGGCAACCAAGAGTATGGTAAACATTTAGGGCTAGCTGTCTTGCCTGTGCTGCCAGTGGTTCAGGATCTATGAGCAAACGATAAGATACTCGTTCCAGATACTCATCTTTGTTAAGGGTGGTATAGGCGAAAGCTTCCGTTTGTCCTGTCAAAATTACTTCCATCACACCTACTACCCGTGAGTTGCTGCCGTTGCCAATAATGCCTACTGTTACTTCTCGGCCGGGGAGAAAGGTTTCTACGAGTACGGACTGCTGAAATAGTTCGCGTAACAATTGATAAGTATTTACTAGCTCCTCACGTTCTTTAACAAGAGAACGCCCAGTTACTCCTTTAGAACTGCCCTCCGCTACAGGCTTGAGGAAAACTGGCATTGGCAGCGATAGGGCTGTTGCTTCTCCGGTAGTACTCACCACTTCAAAGGGGGCTGTGGGCAGACCGCGATCGCGCACCACCCTTTTAGCAAGCGCCTTGTCTAAGGTTAAGGCACAGGTGAGCGGATCGGAAAATGTATAGGGTTGAGCGAATAATTCACAAACTGCCGGGACTTGGGCTTCACGAGAGCGACCCTTCAAACCCTCAGCAATATTGAAAACCAGATCCCAGCGATCGCCTTTTACCAAGCGCGAAGCGAGTTCTCTACCATTGCCGACACGTTCAACCTGATGATCTAACTGAAATAGTGCATCTTCTAGCCCAATGATAGTTTCTTCATCATCGAACTCCATTACCTCAGAGGCACTAAAACCAGCCTGAAGGTAGTCTGATTTCAGGTCATAACACAGACCAATTAATAAACCCATAGCCCGATAATTCCTGGTGAAAAAGCTTTTGCTGTTAGCTTCAATATAAAATCAGGTGTCTTTATTAATTCCTCAATGAAGATATCTCATTGACAACATCGAACCAGATAGGAGATTTATCGTTAGGAGAACCGTTATAGTTGGCAGTAATTTCTTCTCCTGCTTCTATATCTCGGTAAGCAATTAATTCCACCTCCCCTTCGGCGAATTTTTTCACATAGTAAGTATTAGGTTCGTAAGAATGGTTAAATAGTGACGCAAAACCCAGAGCGAGCGCCGCAGCTTTATCTTCCCAATCGTAGTAATAGTTACCTAAAATTGTTTTATCTAGAAATTCAACCTGCTCTGCGGGTATAACCACAACTGGCGATCTCTCAACGATCTCTCCTTTCAAAAAGTGCTTTTGTGCGAAGATACCTCGACCTTTTAGGTTTGTATTACTAACAATCAACATTCCATGTACTCTCCTACAATTACTTAGTTTTATGTTGGCATTATCCAATAGAACCATCCCAACAGGCTCTTTTAGATGATGGCGATCGACTTAAATATATGGTGTTAGACTTATTCCACTGGATCTACATAGGTGTATGTATTACCCGCCCAATTTCGCACTGTAGCTGTGCCCTTTTCATAACTAACTAGAGTCTCGGCTTGAATTGGGACTTTTCCACCACCCCCAGGGGCATCAATTACATAAGTTGGTACAGCGTAGCCGGTAGTATGACCACGCAATTTAGAAATTAGATCGATCCCAGTTTGAACGCTCGTTCGCAGATGTGCGGTGCCAACAACCGGATCGCATTGGTAAAGGTAATAGGGTCGCACGCGCAACTTCAGAAGACCGTGAAACAGATTCTTCAGCGCTTTTTCAGAGTCATTCACACCTTTTAATAGCACAGTTTGACTACCTAGAGGAATACCACCATCCGCTAGGCGATCGCAAGCTTGTGCCACATCTGGGGTAAGTTCCCGCAGATGACAAAAGTGCAAAGACAGCCACACGCGATGTTTACGAAGTAAGGCAACCAGTTGCGGTGTAATTCGCTGGGGTAAGAAACTCGGCACGCGCGAACCAATCCGAATAAATTCAATATGCTTAATGGCACGTAAACGCCCAAGCAAATTATCTAAAGGTTCATCAGCCATCAATAAAGGATCGCCACCAGAAATTAGTACATCACGGATCTCGGTGTGTTCTTGCAGGTAAGCGACGATCGCATCCAACCGCCGCGTTACTGGGTACATCTCACCTTGGCTCACCAAACGAGAACGGGTGCAGTAACGACAATAAGCAGCGCATGTGTCTAAAGCAAGCAGTAATACGCGATCGGGGTAGCGGTGTACGAGTCCTGGCACTGGAGTGTCGTTATCTTCACCACATGGATCTACCATGTCTGCTGTACTAACTATTAATTCTTCTTGCCGTGGGATGACTTGTAACCGTAGTGGGCAAAGCGGATCTTCTGGATCGAGGAGTGATGCAAAATATGGTGTTACAGCTACAGCAAACTTCTCTGGTGCGATTAAAAGTCCCTGTTCTTCGGTAGGACTAAGCCTTAATAACTTCTGAAAGTGTTCCAGCTTAGTCAACCGATGCCGCATTTGCCAGCGCCAATCGTTCCAGCGTTCTTGGTTGTAAGTCTCTCCCAAAATCTGACAAATTTCTTCACACCGAACATCTGTAACTAGAGGCTCTAGAATAGTGTTTTTGATCATGATTAGAACTAAATTAAGCTGAGAATAATAAACCAATCGCAGCCAGGTTTGTTTACCTACAAATTTAGGTAAAGTAGAAAAGTATTGACAACTGTCACCAGTTCTGGATCAAACTCTTCCTCAAACTGGCGATTACCGTTGTAGCGTAGAAATATAGCAAGGGACTGGGGACTGGGTTAAAAGTCTTCTTGTGTCTAAGTTTCATCATCTGTTGATGTCCTAACCACTAAGGCTTGTGCTATGTATATAAATATTTTGGCTCGTTTGATGCCAGAGATAATGGCTTGTTCTGCCTCTCTTAACTTCGATGGGAGGATTCCAGTTAGGATTTGGCCTATCCTCTGTACACTCTAGGTAATGAGCAAAAGCGTTAATAATTACCTTATATTTAGATGCCTCAGCCTTAGCAGCGTCAATAGCTAGCTTTTTGTGAAGATGAGGTGGAATTCTAACACCGACTTGAATACAGGGCATGAAAACAAAGTTTAAGTACTCTAAAAATGATACCCAAAGTTAAACCATAAGTATCTTCATACACAGAATATAGCACTGCGGTCATGCTTGTTAATCTAATTATTTATTCCACCACTAGGCTTCATGATCGGGCGTAGACGCAAAGCACAAAGCCGGAGATTCCGAAACTCCGGGCTTGTCGCCAGATATGGCACTCAAAAATGTTAGTCTAGCGATCGCTTATTTTGTTATGAAGAGGCAGGAGCGATCGCTCCAATCATAACCTACGAATATTACTGTTGGTCTCCTTTTTTCTGAAGGAGCGATCGCCAATCTTCAATCGCCTTTTCTGTCCACAGCCAATTTTTGGCTAATTTATCTACTTGGAAATTGACTGGATCGGACTTCAGAACCATTTGCCGCAACTTGATCGCTTCATTAAGATACTGTATCTGCTTACCACTAGATTCATTAAGTGCAGATTTATACAATCCAAGCGCTAAACCAGCATAAGAGGTTAAAGCATCTTGAGGAACTGCTGTCTTAGAATCTGGATTCTGCTGTTTGAGAGCTAAATTCAAAGCCTTGAACCAAGAGTCATTGGCTCGATTCAGATTGCCTTCTGCGTAGTAGGCAAATCCTAAAGCGTTATTATACAAAAGCGATTCTGGTTTAGCTTTTGCGGCAGTTTCCCAATAACGGCGGGCATCATCGACGCTATAGTTATTATCTCCAGTTTGGATGGACTGCCAAGCTAATCTTCCCTTATAAAAGTTGACAGATGGATCGTCAATTTGCTTACTTGGAACCAGTTTCAGAGCAGTTTCCGCCGCAGCCAGTGCGCCACGATTGAGTAGTTCTTCTACAGCCAATAACCCACTTTGTAAGTCACCCTGGCTCAATTTTTCTGTAGCGGTGGCGGTGACAATTCCATTTGGCGCTGTCTGCAAGTCGAGTTGCTGCTTTTGAATCGGTAAAGACTCACTGGAAATTGCTGGGATGTTAGGCAAAGTTACTTGCTGGGAGCGATTTTGCCACCACCATAAAGCGATCGCAGCGACGATCGCACTGATTCCCACAATACTCACAATTGGCCACAGCTTGCGGCGTTGGTTACGAGGTCTTGGTGGGAGTGGTTGCGATGTCTGGGTTGGGCTATGCCTAGGCGAGAAATCAGATTTTTCTAAATTTCCTTCCAAGTTTCCAGTATTTGGAGGTGGCGGTGCTGGGACTTCTCCCCACAAATCTCCTTCGCCTTCTAGAGAAGTTATTTCTTGTGAAACCTGTCTTTGCTGAAAATTATTTTCTGGAATTTGTCGATCTAGTTCAGTCGGAGCTTTTTGGTTATCTAGCTGACGAAACAAATCTGAAACTATCGCTGAATCTTCTTCATAACTTGAGTCATCATACTCAATTTCATCAACGAGATCGCCCCAAGTATCCTCACCCAGCCAGTCCAACCCAGAAGAGTCCCGCGTCAAACCAGCAGGAATCATTTCTTCCATTCCTAAGGGCATATCGCTATCATCTGCCATAGCGGAGTACATCGTGGAAGTGATTCCTAAAGGCGAACTATACTGATTACGTGATTCTGCACTTTCGGATAACTCAGTTTCCTCGCTCAGAAAACCGTCAAATTCTGGCTGGAGATATAAAATCGGTAATGCCCAGTACATCTGGTGAGAACCATAAGCAGAAATTAATCCTTGGCGCACCCGACTAACGCACAAATCTACTGGATATCCCTGGCTCAAGTTGCGATAAAACAATTGTGTAAGTGTCAGTGCGACTTCATCAGGAATCCGTTCTGACATAGCCAAAACGCTTCTAATCCCGCGCTTTACCAGACTTTCTGCTAGGTTTCGTTCCCCAGTATCGCCAGAGGGATCGGATGCGGCTGTGTACGCCCCCAAGCAGGAATTAAACACTGCCATTTGGATATTATTGTTGACGAGCAAACCTGCCAGATCGTCTCCACTCAGAACTTCTGTTAAGCCAGTTCTGCGACTAACAAGATAAATTTCTCCACCATTGCCGCCTAAGTTACTATGACCAGAATAGTGGAGAACGTGGTATCTGCCTTGTTCTAGGGCTTGCGTCAGTTCTTCTCGTCCTGGTTGGTCTAATACAGTGAGTTCAATTTCTGGGAACCGATTGTTACCTTCAGCTAGTCGTGATGTTTGACGGTGAAGTTCTGCTTGCAGTTTAATCGCTTCCTGTTTTTGTAAGTCAAGACGCACTTGATCTGAGGGAGAAGCTATTACCATCAATACTTTTACACCACCTTGTTCTCGTGATGTGAAAGTATTTCGCGATCGCAACGGAGAACCCCCCAAAATGCCACTTTGGAAGCGAGAAAAAGCCACATAAGGGCCAGTAGCCAGAGGGCGATCGCCTGCGTGCATCACTTCCCAAGGCAGACGAGCTAATCTAGTGTCTTTTAGCCCTAAACGCAAGCGTAGTACTTGCTGGTGGTTTTGGGCAATACCTTGAGCAGTAATCCAACTATCTCTGAGAGTGCCTTGAAATAGGGCGTTATAAAATTGTTGACCCAAGGCCACCAAGTTAACAGAGTTTCTGGCGATATTGCTTTCGTTTCCACTAGAAGTAAATGGATCTCCCTGCAATACTGATTTCAATGGGTCATTCATCAAATGCCCAGCAGCTATTAACCAATCAGCTACAGGCCAAGTCACCAATTCTTCTGCCAATGGTACCCCAGGCGCGACTTGTTCCGTCCGCACCAAGTAGTCATTTTGCCCTACTGGGGTTACGGAAATGTGAAATTCCTGGGTCACAACTTCTCCTGTCCGCCTCCTAAATCTGGTTTGAAACGCGAAAGTTTCAAGTCGATTTGCTCCCTCTGATAACTTAGATGCATCCCACCCCTGAATGTTTCTGATTCGGTGTTGTTTTGCTTTTTCTGCCTTTACAACTTTATCCGGATCGGATTACTTGGATCTAGAACACTTAATTGGTAGATGCACCTTGATCTTCAACTCCCCTAGTTGGCTAACACCCACTGGGGGTTTTTTTTTGGCCAACAACAGCAACTTTTGATGCAGATATTCTCTACCAGAAAATAGTCCTTAATCCTAGAATACTTGATTAATAGATGGATGTACCTTGATTTTTAACTCCCCTAATTCAGTTAATATCTACTAGAGTTTTTTTGGCAGATTTTTCTAGTAAATTTATCCGGAGCATGGTAGTTAAACCTAGAACATTTAATTGGTAGATGCACCCTGATAACTAGCTCCCCTGGTTGGCTAACACCCACTGGGGGTTTTTTTATGAAAGAAGTAAGCAGCAATTATTTCTGAGGCATCAAATTTTTAAGGCAGCGCACTGGATTGTTTAATTGGTACATACACCCTGATAACTAGCTCCCCTAGTTGGCTAACACCTGTTGGGACTTTTCTCTGGTCAACGCTAATTTATCCGGTAGATTACTCTTTAAAAGTCTCTAGCTTTTGATCTTCATGGGGGCTACCACCTTCAGAATCGGCACTAGTAGCCCAATGAAGATCGTTTAGAGATAGAACTTGGAAACGAGATTCTTAAGGATTTGAGCTTAAGTTTACACCAATGCCTGATAACTAACCCCTCTGCTTGGCTAACATCCGAGGTTTTTTTTGGTGATAAAACAGCAATAACTTCAACCTCTGTTAATTTATCCGGTAGCTACCCATTTAGTTTAGAAAAGATGATTGGTAGATGCACCCTGATAACTCACTCCCCTGGTAGACTAACATTCTCTGGGGGTTTTTTCTAGTTGTGTAGGCGTAACCCTTCGTAGACATCGCCATCGACCCTGATTTTAATCGTTTTGCCGGAAGATACTGGCTGCCCCTAGAAAAGATAATTGGTAGATGCACCCTGATAACTCACTCCCCTAGTAGATTAACATCATCTGGGGGTTTTTTATTTTAAAAAATAATTAGCCTTTGTCCAAATTTATCCGGAATGAGGTGTTCAACCTGAGAACAGTTAATTGGTAGATGCACCCTGATAACTAACTCCCCTGGTAGACTAACATCCTCTGGGGGTTTTTTATTTTAAAAAATAATTAGCCTTTGTCCAAATTTATCCGGAATGAGGTGTTCAACCTGAGAACAGTTAATTGGTAGATGCACCCTGATAACTAACTCCCCTGGTAGACTAACATCCTCTGGGGGTTTTTTTTTGGCTAAAGTCCAATAGCACTTCTCGCTCGCTCAATCCCTGAATCGCTTTCTTTTTATTGTGAGCTAGAGATGCCACACCAAAATGATTGCTATGATATTTAATCATATTCTTAATTTTTTTTCTATATTTTGGTGTTTTACCAAGAAAGGCAGGAGGAAAACTGCCCTTTGTGTCCTAGCGCGACCAGAGGTGTCTTGGGTTTAAAACCCACTCCAAATCTCTGATTTGGTGTCCTACCTCCTGCTTCCTTCAAGGTTAAGCTTTCGCCGCAGCAACATTTGGTAAACTGACTTTCAACCGCTTAAACATCGCTTCTCGTGCTTGTAGAGCCAGATTATCATCTAAAGATGACAGCGCGATCGCTTCCCCATACTTTAGCCGCAGTGCTGTTTGAATTAACCAATCGGCGACGAAAGGATTTTTTGGTAATAAAGGGCCGTGGGAATAAGTAGCGATCGCATTCTGATAAAATGCCCCTTCTGTCCCATCTTCACCATTATTTCCCAAACCATACACCACGCGCCCCAAAGCTTCCACTTTCCCCAGCTTGGTACGTCCACCGTGATTTTCAAAGCCTACCAAATATGGTGTGCTACCAGTCATCTCTTTTAAATCTTGCGCCAGACGTGAAGCTGTGACTTCAATTACCAAGTTACCAATACAGCGCTTAGTATTTTCACCAGGATGGACGGAAACTAAATCGAGTATTCCTAAACCATCAATCCGTTGTCCTAAGCCTGGTTCGTAATAATGTCCCAGTAGTTGGGGCGAACCACAGGTAAAAACGCCTGGTGTTCCATTTTCGATTTTTTCGCGCATTGCATCAGCTTTCGCGCCTTGCAAATCACGCATGACAATTTCTTGCTGACGATCTTGTGCGCCACCACCAACTATGACATCTACAGTTTTAATATCTGCGGCTGTACTATTTTGATCTAGGGGTAAGATTTTAACGTCGTATCCCCGCCACTGGGCACGACGTTCTATAGTAATTACATTACCGCGATCGCCATAAGTACTCATCAGCGTCGGATAAAGCCAACCTATTGTTAATTCCAATTGTTGAGAACTCATAAATTTTGGGAATTGAGAATGGGGAATTAGGAATTGGGATGGAAAAAACTTTTATCCAATGACAAATGACAAATCTAAAGAATTTTCCGACCAGTTAGAACTTCTCGAACTTCTAGCATGGCTGAGTAGGTAGGTAGAATATGCAGAGTTTCATTCTCTGGTGTATGCTCTAATGCAGTTGCGATCGCTTGTCGCAAATCTTCTTCCACAATTAAATTTATGCTACTCTCAGGAGACTTTTGGCTGTAGCGTAGACGTAGTGCCATATCATAGACGCGATCGCCACTCACTACTAAAGTCCCGCCGCGTTCGACTAATTTCTCAGTATCCACATCCCAAATCCAGGATACATCAGTGCCATCAGGCGTGCGATCGTTTAATACCAGGAGTGTGGTTTTATCTGTGCTTTGAGTCACTACGCGAATAGTTTCATTCGTTCCTACAGGATTTTTTGATAACAATATCCGTACTCGTTTACCGTCAATTACTAAATCTTCCGCTCGACCAAAAGCGGCTTGGAAGTTGTTAATAGTATCTCTGATTGTGGCTTCATCAACTCCTAACTCAATAGCCGCAGTAGCAGCAGCTAAAGTATTGTATTTGTTATACAAACCAACAAGAATTTGCGACCATTCACTACTTTCTAAAGTCGGTTTACTTTTAGCAAAACCACACTTTGGACAAGTAAAATCTCCTAAATGAGACAAATAGACACCCTTGTAATCTAGAGAATGTCCGCATTTGGGGCAATAGATAGAATCGACAGCGTGAGGAATAGCTTCGAGATAATTTGCTGGTTCATTTAAGCCAAAGAATAACACCCGTTGCGGTAACTGCTGACCAAGGTTAGATAATGTTGGATCGTCAGCATTGGGAATTACCACCGTTTCTGTTGGTAGGGTAGAAATAACTTTTGTCCAACGTTTACTAATTGTATCTACTTCGCCGTACCGATCGAGTTGGTCGCGGAACAAGTTTAAACAGAGAATAATTCGCGGCTGGAGTGGCTTTAATACTCTGGGGACAATATTTTCATCAACTTCTAAAATTGCGTAATCAGTATTTAGCGTACCTAGTAAGTTGGTGCTTTCTAACAGCGCCGTCATCAAGCCATTTTCTAGATTTGCACCTGTAGAATTATAAGTTACGCGATAGCCCTTGCGTTCTAGGATTGTACATAAAAGCAGCGCTGTAGTGGTTTTGCCGTTAGTACCAGCAATTAAAATCACTCCGTTTTTAACTTGCTGACTCAATAATTCTAAAATTCGAGGTTCAATGCGACGAGCAATCGAGCCTGGTAATACACTAGCAGCACCCAGACGGAGCGATCGCACTATAAACGTCACACTTTTTGCCACTGACACCGCGAAACCCAATCGCAGCCTATCTATGAATTGAATTTTTCCCACATCTGTACCCTAGTCTTCTGGCGTTGCTAATTGAAAGTATTTAATTGCAAATTTAATATGCGTGAGTTTAGCGAATCCTAGCTGAAAAAGCCAGCCTCTTAATTTTGAAGCAGGGGGCAGGGGAGGCAGGGAGGCAGGGGAGGCAGGGGAGGCAAGGGAGGCAGGGGAGGCAAGGGAGAGTAAAATCTATTGTTAATTCACCTCGGAACTCCGTTAATTCACCTCGGAACTCCGTTAATTCACATCAGAACTCCGTTCAACTCCATCATCCACTTACAAGAGATAATCTCAGTAGGCGTTATTTTAAAAGATAGTGCGTGGGCGTAATTACATATCCAGCCCAGTTTGCCGAATTCAGCACAAACTCACGACAAGTAGTAGCTTGCAAGGTTCCTTTTGATGAATAGCACAAAGTTTCTTTTTTTACATAAACAAATTACTGACTGGCAAAGGTGGTTGTTTAAATGTCTGTTGTTGCTTGCAAGTCTTTTCATTATAAGTACGCAACCTGCTTATGCTGGTCTTAATAATGATTTGTATGATGGCAACATTTTCGTTGTTTATGCTGGTAATGGTTCATTAGTTCCTCCAAGACAGACACTAGCACAGACTTTAGCGGAACATAAACCCGTATTTTTGGCTTTTTATTTGGATGACAGTAGCGATTCTAAAAGATATGCCATTTCTATCTCACGGGTACAGGAATTCTACGGTCAGGTGGCAGAGATTATGCCTATCAATGTAGATACTATCCCGTCTAAAAAAACCTACAACCCTACAGAACCAGGATATTACTATTCCGGGGCTGTTCCTCAAGTTGTGGTGTTTAATAAAGCAGGTGAGGTAGTTTTGAATAAAAAAGGTCAAGTACCTTTTGAAGAAATAGACGACCAATTTCGCAAAATCTTTGATTTATTACCACGCACCGAAACAGCACAGTTAAAGCGACGAGCCTTTAATGAGTTCAGTAGTGAGTTAGCTAGATAACTTATGGGGTAGACCAAATTGGTCTGCCCTAATTTTTCGTGCTATCTGTTACTACATTTCTGGCGATGCCAAAGCATAATATTGAAATATCTGTGTTGACAGATTAGAAAGTTAATCGATAGTCTATAGTCCTTGACTAATGACTAATGACCAATGACCAATGACCAATGACTAACTAGAGTGTATTCTGATGTCAAAGGTTTACACCACTCAGGAGCTAATTCAAGTTTTGGCAGCCGAACGCCAAGCTTGCCTCAATGGAAAACGCCTAAAGTTAGAGATAACAGCCTCTGGCAATCCTGTAATTGACCAGTTTATTAGAACTGATGGGCTGCAACAATTCACAGCTTATCAAGATTTCAAAGCCGCGATTCACGATTATCAAAAAGAAAATCAAGTTTCAGGTATTATCTGGCGGGAGGTGACAGTTAAAGGTAAAAAGTTGAACTATCCCGAAGTAAATACCGATTTAATAGCCCTCCCTAATGATTTAGAGATATTAAAATCTGCTAAAAATTCCATTGTAGAATTTTGGTATGAAGTCTCGATGGAGATGGATTTATATTTGAGTTTTAATAATAGTAAACAATACCAACAAATTCTCACGTCTGATGTAGAAAGAATTGTTCAGAGAACAGAATGGGCAAGTTTATGTAAGTGGGAAAATTCTAGCTTTTTGGAAATGATTTTGCAGCTAGGATGGGGTAAACCAGAAGAAGCTTACTACAAACGAGGAAGACCGGTATCGGGTAGTGAATATATTCATGCAGTCAATCCTGGTAATCGCCCCATCGGATAATTCGTAATTACGAATTACGAATTAGTGTATCGATCGCTGTAGCCAATTCACCTGGATCTACAGGTTTAGGTAGGTGTTTCTGAAATCCTGCTGCCATTGCTTGGTTGTAGTTGATTTCTCCAGCATAAGCTGTCAGTGCGATCGCGGGAATTTGCCCGCCTTGCTCTGGCGATAATTTTCTCACCTCGCGCAGCAGCATATAGCCATCCATTAAGGGCATTCCAATGTCGCTTAATAGGATATCTGGCTTTGATTGCACTAATGTTTCCAGGGCTTCGGCTGCTGATTCAACTGCGGTTACAGTCGCGCCATATTGTTCTAGTGCAAAGCTAAAAAATTCTCGCACATCAGCTTGATCGTCTACAAGTAGGATTTGCACTCCCAAAAGTAATGTGTCGTCAGTACTGAGTTCTGCTTGAGCAGCCTCATCACTACTGACTCGCAACTCAGAATTTTTCAACAAAGGTAGTCTAACTATAAAAGTAGCCCCTTGCCCTTCTCCCAAACTCTCTGCCTGAACTGTACCACCGTGAAGTTCTACTAAATGGCGCACAATTGCTAGTCCTAATCCCAGTCCACCAAATACTCTGGTTGTTTTAGCATCCGCTTGGCGGAAGTAGTCAAAAACGTAGGGCAAAAATTCCGGGATGATTCCTTTACCAGTATCAATCACCTGGATTTGAGCATCTAACCCGACTTGCTCTAGACGGATTTGTACAACTCCATCTGTGGGTGTGAATTTAACGGCATTGGAAAGGAGATTCCACATTACTTGTTGCAAGCGATCGCTATCTCCGAGAACTTTGCCGATATCATTACTTAATACCGTTTTAATTTCAATTGATTTGGCTTCTGCTGCTAAACGCACTGTTTCTAGTGCAGATGCGATCGCTATTTTTAAATCCACTGCATAAAGATTTAACCTCACCTTCCCTTGTAAAATCCGCGAAACATCAAGTAAATCTCCAATTAATTGAGTTTGTAACTTGGCATTCCGCTCGATTGTTTCCAATGCGCGGATTTTAGTGGGTTCGTCGAAGTTGCGGGTTCTGAGTAATTTTGCCCACCCTAAAATCGGATTCAAAGGAGTTCGCAGTTCATGGGAAAGGACAGCGAGAAATTCATCTTTAATGCGGTTGGCTGTCTCAGCTTGTGCCCTAGCAGTCTTTTCAGCTTCGTAAAGTTGAGCGCGAGCGATCGCTTGTGCACACTGCTGTCCCAGTGTAAACATAAATCCCCGGTCTTCTTCGTTAAATATTTGTCCACTAGTAAAGCTTAACCCCAAAGCCCCAATTACTTTACCTTCTGCTATCAAGGGAATGGAAGCCCAGGCATTATTCCCTATAACAGTCACAATATTTGCTAATTCTGGATATCTAGCAATCATCGCTGCTAAATTTTCTAAAAAAATCGGCTGCCCAGTTCTGACTGTTTCTGCTATTTGGTTAGGTGCTGTGATGGGAAAAGTTGCCCAAGTATTTATGAGCGTTTGCGGATAGCCAATTGCTTGCACAACTTTTAGGGTAGTATCCCTCTCTGTAAGTAAGACAACAGAACCACCGGTTGCTTCCAATGCAGCAATGCCTTGGTTCACCACTACATCAGCTACCTGTTGGGGAGTTAATGCTTCTGAGAAGGCAGCAGTTATTTTTTGTAAAAGGATGATGCGATTGACAGACCTTTCTGCTGCCTGTTTTGCCTGTTGAGTTTCTTGGTAGAGTCTGGCGTTATCGATGGCTGTGGCCGCCCGACGAGCAATATCTTCTGCTAAGGCCAAGTCTGTTTCTTTGTAATACCGACCTGACTCGGCTGTGAAAAAAGAGATTGCTCCAAATAATTGCCCACGGGAACGAACTGGAATCACCATTAGAGAACGAATACCCAGGCTTTGCAGCAATTGCAGATGTTCGTTATCTTCAGCCATCTCTACCAGATTAGAGTCAGATAATTCGGGGTAAAAGGCAGATACTCCTCGCCTTAGCTGTTGCACAAGCAGTTTGGCTCTAGCTTTGGGTCGATAGCGCCGTTGAATTTCGTCTAAAGTATTTAGTTTGGTAAGATCGGCAATTGCGATCGCAATTTGTCTACTTGACCAATCTTCCTGGAAGACATCGACAATACACCAATCAGCCAAGGTAGGAACTGCGAGATTAGCCACACTTTCCAAGGCGATTTCATAATCCAATGAGGCGGCTATTAAGGTGCTGGCTTCAACTAAAAACTGTTGTGTCGTTTCAACTAGTTTGCGTTCGCTAATATCTTCAATAATCCCTAGTGCATACTTTGGTTGTCCTTTAGCATCCCAAACTGCTGATGAAGTTAAGTTTACCCAAACAATGGAACCATCTTTGTGGATGTAGCGCTTCTCTAGGGAATAACCACTAATTTCTTGCACCAAAACTCGCCGAGCATTTTCCCCATCAGCTGCTAAGTCGTCAGGGTGGGTAATTTCCCGGAAGTTCATTTGCATTAACTCTTCATGGCTATACCCAGTAATTTCGCATAGGGCAGGATTAACCTGAATAAATTGTCCATCCAACGCTACCAGAGTAATACCCACAGTTGCCTGGTTGAACATTGCCCGGAACCTTTCTTCGCTTTCTCGCAATGCCACTTCTGTTTGCTTTGCGGCTGTCACATCTGCCAAAATAATCCCAATTCCTACCGTTTCGCCCATTAGGTTATTGACTGGGTAATAGTTGCCCAGCCAGTAGGCATAACGTGCGGGTTGTTCCCGTGTCTCACCACTGATTTCTACATTCAGCAGGGGTTTTCCTGTATCCAAAACGTGCTGTAACTGTGGCTCCAACTCAGCCGCCATTTCTGGCAACACTTCCCCAAATTTGTGTCCGAGATGTTCTTCTATAGTCAAACCGTTAATGTCGGCAAAAACCTGATTAATTCGGATATATCGCAATTCTCGATCCAAAAAGCATACGGCAACGGGAGCGGCTTCTAGCAGCGAATCTAGAAGAGATAGAGATTCGGCATAATGGATTAAAGTCTCGTGGCTGTCTCGATAAAGTCGGGCATTTTCCACTGCTAAGGCTGCACGATGGCTAATATCTGTTGCTAAAGTTAAGTCAGTGCGATCGTAGCGACGATTTGATTCGGCGGTGATAAAGGTAATAGTGCCAAGTACTTGTTGGTGCGCTATTAACGGCACAATCATCACAGACTTCATCCCCAATTGGCGAAGAAGTTCTAAGTGTTCGTGATTCTGGCTAGTGGCTACCAATAGCGAGTCAGATACTTCTGAAATTAATTCGCTTTGCCTGGTTTGCAGAACTGTAGTAATCGCACTTGTACTATTGTAATCTGGCACATACTCTTGAAGTTTAGCTGCCAACTCTGCTTTGGATGGGTCTGTATGGGCAATGGGTAGGCGGCGAATGGAACCATCTTCATTTAAAATGTCAACGCTACACCAATCAGCTAGCTTAGGAACTGATATTTTGGCAATTTGTTCTAAGGTTTCTTCATAATCTAGCGAAGTAGAGAGGACACTACTAATTTGGGCGATATAGCGCAGTCTTTCTTCAGCGTGCTTGCGCTCTGTAATATCGAGAACAAAAAAAGCTCCTCTATCTACAGTCCCTTCAAAATGGCTACCACCTGCCAAAATTGGCAACCGTGAGCCGTCTTTACGGATATATTCTTTTTGATATGGTGTGCAAAAGAAACTATCTTGAAATTGAGTTAGTGCTTCCTTATCAAGTGACACATACTCTGTAGGAGTTAAACCTTGCCAGCTAAGTGTTCCAGCAAGTAATTCTACACGGGTATAACCCAGCATATTGAGCAGGGCATCGTTTGCTTCTGTAATCCTACCGTCTCTATCCCAAAAGCCAATACCAATCATATTTGACTCAACTACGCTGCGAAACTTTGCTTCGCTTTCCCGCAACGCTTTCTCAGTTTGTTTGAGTTGAGTAATATCAATTAAACTAGTGCCCACTCCTAACAACTGACCATCCGGTAAACACACTGGATAATAGCTAACAAGAGCATAACGATACACCCCAGGCGGATAATCACCACTGACTTCCTGATTAAGTAAGGGCTGCCTGGTTTGCATCACTTGCTCAAAAACAGGCTCAATTTGTGCTGCCCATTCCGGTAATACTTCCCGAAAGGTGCGGCCAATATGTTGAGTTTGGGGTATACCGTTGATTGCGGCTAGTGCTTCATTAGCATAGATATAGCGAAGTTCTGTATTGAGAAAAGCCAGTGCCACTGGTGAACTGGTAATGCAAGCATTGAGTAATGCCAGAGATTCATCTTTTTGCTGAACGGCTTGCTGAAGTTCTTGATGCAACCTGGCTTTTTCTAGTTCTGTCTGCTTGCGCTTTGTAATATTCACAGCCGCACAAGTAATACCATGAATACTATTGTCTGGATCTTTCAGTGGTTCAACCAGCAAATCATAGTAACGATCTTCTCCACAAGTTGTTACATAAACCTCTTTCCGGGTCGAAACACCAGTCTCTATTACCTTCAGCTTAATTGCTTTCAATTGCTCTGCTACTACGGCTGAAAACAATTCATCATCAGACTTACTTAACATTTCCTCAGCAGTATTTAGACCTTGAGGATTATGAATCCACTGATATCGCAAATCTCGATCCTGTTGAAAGACTATGATATCCGAACTGCTTAACCCTAATCGAAATCGCTCCTCACTAACTCTTAGCTGTTGTAGATTTCTATCAGCCCGTCTTTTAGCAGTCTTTAATGCCTCACATCCGATACTAGAGAGCAATCCTTGTAATGCAAATAACCCAATTCGCACAGAATTAGATAGGTCAAAACTCAGCTCATAAGCTGGCGGGAGAAAAAAGTAATTGCTGACTAGTGCAGATAAGGAGGTTGCCAATAGCCCTGATTTCAAACCGCCATACCAAGCACTCACCATTACTGCGCTAAAAAACAGCAGGAAAGGAGTTCTACTCATGCTTAACCAGGGGTCTAGTATCAGCATTAGTACTAATGCAATTGCGACAATTAATACGGTGACACTATAACGTAGTATGTGAGAAGAATTAATATGAGGCATGAAAATGTTTTAAAATAACCAATACTTATTGCAAAGGCTTCATACAGACTAAGCTAGTTTGCAAATTTTAGTAATTTATCTCCAGGTAGATTTTTACTTATTGAAAAAACTCCTTTTGTTAGAAGTTAATTACTCGATAATATAGTATCGAAAATAAATAATTTACCACTAATATTCTATATTTATATCCATAACGTTGGTT